>JAUIAT010000010.1 GCA_030425295.1 Gammaproteobacteria bacterium | reverse complement strand
TGGATGTAGGCTCATGCTTTCAGCAAAAAGCATAGGAGCAATTACATTTGACTCAACTGCTATAAACACTGCATATACAACCAGGAAGTAAACTACTTCATAACTCAATCCCCATTGAAAGAAAGAAACCAAAATAACGGGAATTGCAGCTATAACCTCTCCAATATAAGGCACAATAACAGAAGCTCCCACAATACTTCCAAGTAAAATTGCATAATCTAGATCCATTAAAGCAAACGTAAGAGCTGCTAATACTCCAACAACAAAGATTTGAATTATTCTAGCGCGAATGTAGTTTGCTATTTGTTGATCTACTTTAACCCAAATATTTCTTAGCATTGAACGATGCTTAGGTAAGAATTGTTTGCACCAGTCTGCTATTGCAGCACTATCCTTCATGAAGAAAAATACTAAAGTTGGTATCAGGACTGAATAAACCATAATGTGAATCATGGTTGGAATTGATGTGATTGACAAAGAAATTACATACTTTCCAAGACGGGCTAGATCATTCTGGAAGTTATTTAAGATCTGGTTTAATTGTTCAGATGAAGTTAATCCAGGGTGTTTTGCAATAAACCCTTCAATAGCGTTCTGTGCTTTACCAACCATACCTGGTAGCGCTGCAAAGAAATCAACAATTTGCTGCCAAATAAGAGGTAGCAGTAATAAGAATAGCATTAGGATTATGCCGGCGCTAAATAGGCAAACAATCGTAACAGACAAAATATGTGGAATTTTAAGTTTTTCCAGCTTCCTAACAATGCCATCTAAAAGGTAAGCTATAATGATACTTGCAAAAACAGGAGTTAACCAGGCTCCTATGAATTCAAATGCCAATAAAAAGATGACGATAGTTAAGAATAAAGCTGCCACCTGAGGATCAGAAAAATAGCGAACAAACCAATCACGAAGCGATTTAAATACCACGGCGTAAAATCCTTTTAAATGCCATTGATTATGCTTTCATCATAGCATAGGTTTTTATATCTTGTTCTTTATTAATATGTTTTTTTTAGCTGATCTAAAACTGATAATGTTTCAAGTAGTGCCTGAGCTGCTTCATGCCCCTTATGGCCCTTATATCCACCAGCTCTGCCTTCTGCTTGCGCTCGATTTTCTGTTGTTAGAATTCCACAGCTAATTGGTAAATCAAGATCAAGAGATAGCTTAAGACTGCCGTCGTTAGCTTGCTCGCACACATAGTCAAAATGTCTGGTTTCGCCTTGAATCACACAACCAAGAGCAATAAATCCATCAAATTTCTGGTACTCAGAAAGGCGTTTAATTGCAATTGGGATCTCAATGGCTCCAGGGACGAAAACTGCAACAATACCAGATTCTGAAATACCGGAGTCTAATAATTCTTTTTTAGCCCCTTCCCATAAAGCCGTTGTTATTTCAGTGTTAAATTCACTAACAACAACTCCGATACGAAGATCCTTTTTTTCTAGGGAATCAACATTTGCCCTGATTTGAATCATTAGCTAACCTCTTGTAAAAGATCTAACATATGACCTAATTTATCACGTTTTGTTGTTAGATACTCAATATTATCTGGTTTAGGGTTAATTTCTACAGCAACTCGTTCAGTAACGTCTATACCATAACGATTCATGCTGTCTATTTTATTGGGATTGTTCGTCATTAGCCGAATTTTAGATATGTCTAGTTTTCTAAGAATTTGCGCGGCAATGCCGTAGTCGCGAGGATCGGCAGAAAACCCTAAATGTTGATTGGCTTCAACTGTGTCTAGCCCCTGATCTTGCAGTGCATAAGCTTTAATTTTATTAATTAAGCCAATACCACGACCTTCTTGGCGTAAGTAAAGTAAAATACCACCCTCTTCATTCAGTTTTGCAATTGAATGATTTAATTGGTCACCACAATCACATCTTGTAGAACCAAAAATGTCTCCTGTTACGCATTCAGAGTGCAATCTAACTAGCGGAGGAATATCAGATTTTTCAATATCACCCTTTATTAAAGCTATATGTTCCGCATTATCTAATCGGCTTTGGAAAACTTTAATAGTAAAGGGTTGCTCATCTTGTACAGGCATTTGAGCGCTTGCCATAGTCTCAACAAGGGATTCATGTTGAAATCTATAGGCAATAAGGTCATTGATGTTAATCGTACGCAGTTGATGTTTGCGTGAAAATTCTTCTAGTTGATCTCCTCTGGCTGCATCTCCTTCTTCGTTAAGGATTTCACAAATAACAGCAGCCGGTTTAAATCCAGCTAATTTCGCTAAATCAACGCTTGCCTCAGTGTGCCCTGGTCTTGTGAGAACACCACCTTTTCTAGCTCGTAAGGGAAATAGATGGCCAGGCATTGCGATATCATCAGGTGTAGATTGCTCATCTAAAACAACTTTAACCGTATGAGCTCTGTCTCGAGCAGAAATACCGGTGCTAATACCATGGGAGGAATCAATCGAAACAGTAAAAGCAGTTTCCATTTCAGCATTCTTATTATCTAGCATCATTGGAATACCAAGACGACTAAGTCTTTCTTCGGTCATTGGCATACAAATAAGGCCACGAGCGTGAACGGCCATAAAGTTAACAATTTCAGTTGTGGCTTTTTCTGCTGCAACAACTAAGTCACCTTCATTTTCTCGACTCTCATCATCTGTTACGATAATCATCTTACCTTGACGTAAGTCTTCAATTGCTGCTTCGATTTCTCTGTATTTCATTACTACACCTTTGATAGGTTCATATTTTTAATCTGTTCGCAAACCATTTTCGCAAGCATATCGTACTCGATATTTGCAAAATTTCCAATTGCTAAATTGCCTAAATTAGTTCTGTTCAAGGTCTCTGGTATTAACATCACAGTAAATCCAGTATCCGATATTGTGTTTATTGTTAGGCTAACTCCATTTAAAGAAATACTTCCTTTAGGGGTTATAATTTTTTGAAATTCTGAAGATATCGAATCAAATGCTATGGCAAGACACTCGCCAACCCATTCTATTGAGGCAACTCTTACGCATGCGTCAATATGGCCAGTTACAAAGTGACCACCAAATGGTTGATTTGCACAAATTGCTCGCTCTAAATTAACTTTTTTGCCAACATTCCAAGAGCTTATAGTAGTAACGTCTTGCGTCATTTGTGCAATATCGCAGGAAAAAGAATTGTCATCAAATTTTGTAACAGTTAGACAAATACCATCTACAGCTATGCTCTCGCCTAATACATAATTTAGCATATTGGATTGAACCTTAATCTTCCAGGGGTTGGATGATTTGTCAATTGAAGAAATTGATCCTATATGCTGAATCAGACCTGTAAACATGTGAGATTACCCTTGGTTGCTCGCCTGCGTAAGGTGAGTTAGTTATTCCAATCGATCTCGCATAATACATCACTGCCCAAAGGTTTCCAGGAAAGGTTGTCAGCTTCTTTTAGCCAATCTGCTCTACTAAAAGCAGAAATAGCGCTTGAGCCTAACCATCTAGGGCAAATATAGAATAAAGATCGATTAATCATTTTCTCATTTATTAATGATGAGAAAAGAATACCACCGGCCTCAACCCATAAGTCATGAATACCGTCACTTCCAATTTGAGCGAGAGCACTTTTTAAATCAATGCCGCCCATTTTTTCATTATATGGCAGACGCCTAAGCTCTGCTCCAGTAGATCTTAAGCGCTCTTTAGCCTGGGACCTTCCATCATCATTGCAATAAAGTATAACAACCTGTTTTGATGTGTCAAATATTTGAGCAGTTGACGGCGTGTTTAATTCAGAATCTACTATATATATTGTTTTAGAGTAGTTTACCCCATCAAGACGCGCATTTAATTGGGGATTATCAAATTTGATTGTTCTTGCTGTTGTAAGAATCGCATCTGAACGCAAACGATACTCATGAGTAAAATCTCTTGCTTTACTTCCAGATATAAGGCAGCGTTCGCCTCCTTCTTTAGCTATTTTACCATCTAAAGACATAGCAAGCTTTGCCGTAACAAATGGTATTTTTTTTGCTACCCAGTAAGAATAGCTCCTGTAAAAAGCATCTATTTCTGAAATTTTAATTCTTTCACAATTAACGCCATGTTTTGTAAGCTCAAATGCTCCACCAGATTTGTCATGTAAATTAGGGTCTGAAAAACCATAAACAACCTTTTTAATGCCTTTCTTTAGTATCAGTTGAGTGCAAGGAGGCGTTAAGCCGCTGTGAGCACAAGGCTCAAGGGTTACATACAATGTAGATTGGCTGCACGTTTTAAAGTCAATGTTTTCAAGGGCAACCACTTCAGCATGAGGGTGCCCTGCAGCCCAATGATGACCTTCAGATATAACCCTATTATCTTTAACAACAATAGCTCCAACAGAAGGATTAGGTGCGCAGAACCCTGCTCGTTGTTTTGCTAACAGCAGTGCTCGTTTAAGGAAGTACTCGTGATCAGTTGTATTCATATCAATCCTAAATAGTGATATGATCAAGATTAAAAGTGATACCTCAATTGTACCATAAAGAGGCAGGTAGTTATCAAATCAAATTTACTAATAAATTGGTTGAAAAAAACCCTAGTAATTGGAAGTATATTATTGATATGCATTAATTCAATTGCTGATACTCTTCCTCAGCTAGGCACACCTGTCGCCAATATTCTTTCTCCAGCTCAACGTAAAGCTCTTGGTATTCAATTCAATTATTTTATACATAGATACATAAACATACTTGGTGATCCGCTTATTTCAGAATATGTAAATCACATTGAAGAAAGAATGCTGCCATATGCTGATCTCGCAGGTCAACCCGTTCATGTTTATGTTGCCAACAATGCAGCCATTAATGCTTTTGCTGGACCTTCAGGGCACATTGTTCTTAATTCAGGAATTATTTTATTAACTGAGAATGAAAGCGAGCTAGCTTCAGTATTGGCTCACGAAACTGGTCATTTAACTCATAATCATATCTTGCAAAAAATAGCGCAACAAAAACAAATGAGCTGGGCGACTATTGCTGGGACATTGGCAGCCATTGCAATTGCTGCTTCTGGGAATCCTGCCGCGACCACTGGAGCAATTGCTGCAGTTGCATCCGCAAGAACTCAGTATTTGGTGAGCCATACGCGTATTCAAGAAAAAGAAGCGGATAGTACAGCTGTTAGGCTTATGGTGAAAGCAGGTTTTGACCCAATGATGATGGCTAAATTTTTTGAAAGAATGAAATCACAGTCATTCAATAATGGTGAATCATTTATGTTCCTTAGAACACATCCTCTAACTAAATCAAGAATAGCCGCGACTGAAGAGCTTGCCAGTCAGTACAATATCAGTCCAAAATTAAACTCACTTGATTACTACCTTGCTAAAGAAAGAGTTAGAGTACTAACCGCTAAACCTGGCCCCAACCTAGAAAGCTTTTATAAAAATAAACTCAAACAAACTAATACCCTGGATGCACAGAAAAAAGCTTATAAATATGGGTACTCTACCCTGCTTGCAAGGGAAGGACAATACGATAAGGCTATAAAAATAAGTAAGAGCCTCTATAAACAAAATCCTAATAATTTATTTTTTATAACCTTATATACAGACTCATTATTTCTTGATGGAAAAACAAAAGAAAGTATCTCGATCCTAAAAGATAAATATAAAATATATCCTGATAACATAATTTTGATTTTAAACTATGCGGATAACTTAATTGAGTCGAAGCAAGCAGCAAAAAGCATACCCATATTAAAGCAAGCCATAAATAATAATCCGACAATGATTGATCTTTGGGCTCTTTTAGCTGAAGCCTATCATAAATCTGGGTCCTTCCAGCATTACCATGAAGCGCTAGCAACAACTTACGCCTTATCCCGCCAGTGGGTAAAAGCTAATGTGATACTTAAGCAATTGCTAAAGAATAAGAAATTATCAGAAGACTCTATTCAAAGAGTTAAAGACAAAATAAAAAGATACGAAAACCAGAAAGAAAAGTGGAATAATTTAGTTGGAAAACCTATGTAAGGAGAAGTTGATTTAAAAATCCACTTCTATTTTTTAGATTTATGATGACTTAAAAATAATGCCAGTGAAATCATAAGTATACCAAAACTTAAAAAGACTAAGTCTTTTGTATCATGATACTCTAACATCAAAGCATTTTTAAAGAATAGGACTACAAGAATCATCACAATAACTTTACCTAAATTTTCTTTTAACTGCTCTAAATTCTTTACCTTTAATATGCTTGGTACGCTACCCTTAGCCTCTTTGATGGTTATCTTATTGATAAATAGCTCATATAATCCTAAAGCAAAAATTAATAATACAGTTGCCACCAGATAAGCATCTATACCGCTAATAATCTTCAAGGCTATCATGTGGAAAGTTTCTTCAAATGTAGCTGAAGACAAAAGATGAGGGAATTTCTCAACAGCCCAAATTACGCTCATAGCACCAATTATCAGCATTATAACGGCACCAATTAGACTCGTAATAACAGCTATAATAACAAGTAATCTTGTGTCCCAAAGTATATGTTGAAATGCATTTTGAAACTTATTCTTAAAACTCATGATTACACTCATATTGATTATTATATTTTCAGCATGCCACATCGCTCGAAGGTAATCAAATAACAATATATAATAGAAGTTTCGCGATTTGTAAAAAACTCAAGGACCTATGGGGTTTCCAAAGGGGGGATGTAAAGCTAAAGCCACCCTTTTTTGGTCGCCGTGGATGCGAATTTACTTCGCAGAGGCGATATATTAAAAGATTAAGCACGAAGAGCGAAACTCCTGTATAATTTAAAGCTAAAGAACTCTTCAATTGGTCTTGCAGCTAGAAATGCTGATAATTTAAAAAATCAAATAGGAAGTTTATCTAAATGAATTTAATAGTATGTATTGTTATTGCTTACGCTTTAGGCTCAATTAACTCGGCAATTTTAGTCTGCCAACTTTTGAAGCTTGAAGATCCTAGGAATCAGGGATCTGGCAATCCTGGCGCTACTAATGCCTATAGAATCGGTGGTAAAAAAGTTGCTGCATTGGTATTTTTAGGTGACGCTTTAAAAGGGTATATTCCTTTATTTATTGCCTTAAACGTCTTTGGTTTGCATGGAGAAAGCCTTGGGGTTTTGGCAGTTGCAGCATGCTTAGGTCATATCTTTCCAATGTTTTTTGGCTTTAAAGGTGGCAAAGGGATAGCAACTATGTTTGGAACTTTACTTGCGGTCAACTATTTTATTGGTATAATTTGCGCATTAGTTTGGGTAGGTATTGTTCTTCTTACGAGATATGTTTCGTTGGCATCTTTAATTGCTACCGCTACAGCCCCAGTTTTATTTTTGGTGTTATCACCTGATAATTTTATACCCTTTTTGATTATTGCAGCAATAGTTACTTGGACCCACAGAGCTAATATCGATCGCCTTAGAAAAGGTGAAGAGAAAAAAGTTTAACTTGAGTGATTTTTTATTATGTCGCATGAGCATCATTGGAACAGAAGTTTAGGTCTTGGTAAATCTATATCGTTAGTTGCAGGAAATATGATTGGGTCAGGGGTCTTCCTTCTCCCTGCATCTCTTGCAATGATTGGAAGTATTAGTCTTTTAGCCTGGATTTTGACATCGTGCGGAGCAATAGTATTAGCGCTTATTTTTAGCAGATTGAGCCAATTAATACCTTTAACTGGTGGCCCTTATGCTTATGTTAAGGCTACTTTTGGTGAGTTCACCGGATTTCAGATAGCCTACGCATACTGGATAGCTCTCTGGATTGGTAACTCTGCACTTGCGGTGGCACTGGTAGGATACTTAGGTATTTTCTGGCCCGGACTTGATCACAACCCATTTATGCAATTAATAGCAAGCTTAACTGCGCTATGGGGACTTACAATAATTAATCTAGTCGGTGTAAAACAAGGAGGAACAATCCAAGTTGTTACGACCGTTCTTAAAATTATACCTTTAGTGGCAATAGCGATAATAGGTCTGTTTTTTGTGGATTTTCATCACATTGGGACATTTAACGCCACTGGAAAATCAAACCTATATGCCATTGGAGCCGCGGTGACTTTAACGTTGTGGTCATTTATAGGCTTGGAATCTGCCACAGTCCCCGCTGAACATGTTGTCAATCCTACTAAAACTATTCCAAGAGCCACAGTATTTGGAACCTTGATTGCCGCTATTATATACATACTTGGTACAACTGTTGTGATGGGGCTAATTCCAACAGCAGAATTAGCACACTCAAGCGCACCCTATGCTGATGCTGCGAGTAAGATTTTTGGAAGCTGGGGACGCCCAGTAATGGGGGTTGCCGCTATAATTACATGTATAGGTACTCTTAACGGGTGGATTTTGTTACAAGGACAGGTTCCGTTTGCTGCAGCCGAGGATGGTTTGTTTCCAAAGTCATTTGCAAAAGTCAGTAAAAATGGAACTCCTTATATAGGGCTTTTAGCATCAAGCATATTAGTAAGTATTTTGCTAACTTTAAGATATGGTCCCAACCTAGTTGATGTATTTACATTTATTATATTAATGGCCACATCAATAACTCTGCTTCCTTATTTATTTACAACTTTTGCTGAGATGATATTTTATATACAGAACCCAGAAAAAACACCTAAGAGGGGTTTGTGGTTTAGATTAAGCTTAGCAATACTTGGCTTTACATACATCATGTGGGCCTTAATTGGTGCCGGGCCTGAACAAGCATTTTACGTGTTAATTTTATTCTTAATGGGTCTTCCATTTTACGCATGGATGAAGTGGGATCAAAGCAAAGCTGCTAATTAAGATTTCTCTAAAAACAGGATCTATCATCCCGCAGCATTCTTTGCGGGATTAAGTTAATATCCTACTGTCAGCTCTATATAGAAAAGTTACGCTGTCTAACAGCTTCAAACAAACAAACACCTGCTGCCACTGAAACGTTTAGGCTAGAAATTTTACCCATGGTTGGAATTGAAATTATCTCGTCGCATTTTTCTCTGGTTAAGCGACGAAGTCCTTTATCTTCAGCCCCCATAACTAAAGCAATAGAACCAGTAAGATCGGAATCGAAAAGCTCAGAGCTAGCCTGCTCGGCTGCACCAATTATTCTTATGTCAAGCTTTTGTAGCTGTTCAATAGTTCTTGACAAATTAGTGACTTGATAGAATGGCATTGTTTCTGCTGCGCCACAGGCAATTTTGCTCACAACTGGAGTAATTCCTACAGCACGTCTCTCTGGGACTATTACAGCGTCAACACCCGCAGCTTCCGCTGAACGCAGGCAAGCCCCTAAATTGTGAGGATCCTTAACTTGGTCAAGTATCAAAATAAAAGGCAAATGATCTAAGTTAGAAACAAACTCAAATAAATCTTTCTTTTCAGCAAGTTGGGTAGATTGAGATACATAGGCTATAACACCTTGATGCTTACCTTGAACTTCAAAATCAAGCTCATGCTTTTTAACTCTTGCAACAGGTATTCCTTTATCGCTGGCAAGCTTAAGCAAACTCTCAGCTCGCGAGTCTTTTCTATCCTCGGCAACCAGCAGCTTTTCAATTTTTTTATCAGCTTGCTCAATCAGTCTCATTACTGCATGCCAACCAAAAACATGTTTTACCATTCTATTAACCTAAATATGTTTAATATACTGCAAAGTATACACTTAAAATTGATTTAAACCGAGATTTAAAGTTATTATTTAATCAGTTATAAAATATTATATTTGAAAGGAAGCAAATATGGAAACAGGTGTGCCAATTCTTGAGCTCGTCACAGCAACTATAAGCTTGATGTTAATAGCTGCTATTGTCACAGCATTTTGTATTCGGGTTAAACTTCCCTTTACTATCATGCTCGTTGCTGTTGGTATATCTCTAGACTACCTAGGTGATAAAGGGTTATCCTGGGCAAGCTTTATTTCACACTATGAATTAACCCCTGATTTTATACTTTATCTTTGTTTACCAACTTTAATATTTGAATCAGCTTACAACCTTGACAGTCAGCAATTAAAAAGGAATATTACACCAATTTTGGTTCTAGCTATTCCTGGTCTTTTAATATCAATGACTATAATAGGCCTATTTGTTTCAGGTTTTACAGCAATTGCTTTGCTACCAGCCTTGCTTTTAGGTGCAATTCTAAGCGCAACAGATCCAGTTGCTGTTGTTTCTTTATTTAAAAAACTAGGCGCACCAGAAAGATTAACGATATTAGTAGAGGGTGAAAGCTTAATGAACGATGCAACCTCTTTGGTTGCAGCAAAAGTTATGTTAATGATAATTGCAGCGGGAGCAGTAACTTCACATAATATTGGACATGGCTTTATTGAATTTTTTACTGAGTTTTTTGGGGGATTAGCTTTTGGGTGGCTGTTTGCTAGGTTTGTTGGTTGGGTTCTAGGTCATATCAAAGGTGAGCCTGAAATAGAGATTTGCTTAACAACGGTTCTAGCTTATGCATCTTTTATCATAGCTGATGACGTACTACATGTAAGTGGCGTATTGGCCGTTGTTGCTGCTGGACTTACCATGGGTAACTGGGGGCAAGCTAAGCTGTCGCCTTCAGTATCAGAATATCTTAATAACTTCTGGGAGTTTGCGGCATATCTTGCTAATGCTGTAATTTTCTTATTAGTGGGATTAAGCATCAACTTACATCCCTCTAACAATTTTATGCTTGAGTTAACTGTAGTTATTATAGCAATGCTAGTTTCACGCGCTGTAATAATTTATGGACTTATCCCTATAACCAGAAAAATGCCACTGTCTACAAAAGTAAATATTCCATACCAGACAATAATGTGGTGGGGAGGATTGCGCGGGGCAATTGCATTGGCAATTGTCTTGGGTCTTAAAGATATCCCGGAGCAAGGACTGTTTATTGATATAACAACAGGTGCGGTACTTTTCACACTGTTTGTGCAGGGCCTATCGATTGAAAAATTGTTAAGAAAGCTTGGGTTAGATAAGCTCCCGTTAATTGATAGATTTATCCAGATGGAGACAAATATTGTTTCTTATGAGCACGCAGAAAAAAGATTGCAGCAGATTACCCATCAAGGGCTATTTTCCCCCACAGTATCAAATAGTTACGGCAAAAAGCTAAAAAATGAGGTGAGATTATCTAAAGATAAGTTTGAAAGTTTTCAAGAACACAAATTAGATGCCAAAAAAACTGAACAGTTTGTTTTACTGAATTTGCTAACTTCTGAGGACAAGCAGCTATATATACTTTATGGCAAAGGATTTATATCTGAATCAGCATATAGAAACCTTCACGATATGGTTAAAGCTCAAGTTGATGCTGTACGCTATGGTGGAGGGCTTTCGGTTCTTACTGAAATTCGCAAAATGCCAAAATACTTGGAACTACTATATATAAAGTTTCTTGAGCCTATATCCTGGCTCAGTTTTCTGAGTGATTCACTTCGCACAAAAAGACTAATTCGCGAGTATGAAGAAGTATGGGCACTACATGAATGCAGCAATCAACTTATTGAGGAGTTAGATAAATTTAAAATTGAAACAGGCCTACATGCGGAAACAGTAGATAGCTTAAAGAGACACTTTAACTCCTGGAATAAGATGACAAAGGAACAGTTAGATAAAATGGCAGAGGACTTCCCTAGCATTATCCTTGATCTACAAAAACTTTTCACAGAAAGAGCTGTAATTCAGTCTAGAATTGAAACTATTGATGATCAGGCTCATTCTGGAAGACTTCCTGAATCGCTAGCAAAAGAAATGAAAGAGAATTTAAATGAAAAGCTTAATGAGATAAATAGGCATAAAATTAAGCCTTATAAAGCTGATCCTTACGAACTTCTCAATAAAGCTTATATATTTGATGGCTTGTCAAAAAGTCAGTTTAAAGAAATATATAAAATGTTTAATTCTTACACCATAGGAATTGGTCACGAAATAATTAGACAAGGTGATAAAGGAAGCTCAATGTATTTCATTGCCAAAGGTGTAGTCAGGGTATTCGTTGAAAAAGATGGTAAGCAAGAAACTTTAGCTAGCTTATTAGCCGGCGATTTTATAGGCGAAATAGCTCTAATTAGAGATGTTCAACGTACAGCAACCTGTAGAGCAACAACGCCTTGTGTAATCTATGAACTTAAACGTTCAGATTTTGAGAAAATTAAAGCTAACTATCCTACAATTACTGACAACATTGAAAAAGTAGCTGATGAAAGGTCAAGATAATGGAATTAGTATTTCTTGGAACAGGTTCTGCATTCACAGTTGGAGATAATAACTATCATTCCAATGCACTGCTAAAGATGGATAATGGTAAAAGCCTCCTAATTGACTGTGGCTCTGATGCTAGACATTCTTTGAATGCTTTAGGGTTATCATACAAAGATATTAACGCAGTTTACATAAGCCATTATCATGCAGATCATAGCGGTGGACTCGAGTGGTTAGCTCTTGCAAGAAAATTTGATCCTACAGTAAGCAAACCGGATCTTTACGCATCAGAAGAGCTAATACCTACTCTTTGGCAAAATAACCTTTCATCAGGATTAAAAACTCTTGATGATGAAGATGCTACCATTGAAACTTTTTTTAATACTCATCATGTTTCAGATAAATTTGACTACGATGGGCTTAAAGTAAACCTAATACGAACGCACCACTTTAAGAGCAACAAAAACTGGATGCCGAGCTTTGGTATATTCTTTAAGGCAAACAAAACTTCAGTGCTATTTACTACAGATACACAATTTACGCCAGATTACCTAATGCCTTACTATGAAAAAGCTGACATAATTTTTCATGATTGTGAAACTACGCTATTTCGAAGTGGCGTTCATTCGCATTTTGATCAGCTGAAAACTTTACCTGATCACATAAAAAAGAAAATGTGGCTCTACCACTACAACCCAGGAAAACTACCTGACCCATTAAGCGAAGGTTTTGCAGGATTTGTTGAGCCAAGACAAGTATTTATATTTTAAAGCTAATCTAATCATATAAAAAAATTAACTTAACTGGACTCATAACGATTAATAAAGCGCCCACATACATTAACTCAGGCTCTTGCTGGAAGTGCACTTCAGAGCAGATTCCATAACCAAGATTATATCAAAATCCAATTTATTATATCCTATACTCAATGTATGAACGTGTAATTTTAAAGAAGGACTATTGATGTTTTATGAGCAAGGTGCGCGTAAGTAGTAGTTTTCATAGTATGCTCTTTAATAAATATTTACTTAAGCTTCTTGCCCTTCACTAGGTATACTTTGTGCTCGCCCTCTTTGCCTTTGATCTCTATCTCACCACGTTTTTCAAAGTCATATTTATTTTTTAATCTATTGTATACCGCATCAGTAACCTGTACAGAATTTGGGATGCCGTGAGACTCCATGCGGCTTGCAATATTAACCGTATCACCCCATAAGTCGTAAGTAAATCTACTCTGACCTATAACTCCAGCGATAACCTGACCAACGTGAACTCCAACACGAACTTGAAGTTTAGTTTTATGCTTTTTATTAAATTTGTCTAAGCTTTTTACGACTTCTAGTGCAAACTCAATAGAGTTTTCTAAATGCTTTTTGTTTGGCTCAGGAGCTCCCCCAGCAACCATGTAAGCATCACCAATAGTTTTAATTTTTTCTAAATGATGCTTTTCTACTAAAGTATCAAAGTGGGCAAACAAATAACTCAAAATTTGAATTAATCTTTTTGGAGGAACGCTTGACGCAAGTTTAGTGAATCCTACTAAATCCAGAAAAACAACACTTACATCATTCAACTGATCAACAATTAACTCTTCACCATTCCTTAAGCGTTTCACAATGGATTTGGGCAAAGTATTAAGCAAAAGTTTTTCAGTTTGCTCTTCAGAGGCTTGAAGAGATGCCCTCATTTTATTAAAAGATATAGTTAACTGACCAAGCTCATCTTTGCTTGATACTGGAAGATCTTTATTTAATTGGTGACTTGCTAACTTCTTGGTGGCACTAGAAAGATTTGAAATTGGCCTGACAAGCTGCATGGCAGCAAATACAGCCAGAAGCACAGCTATAGTAAACGTGGATGCAATAAGAAGAGCCATAACCCAAGGAGCAACTGATCCAACATCAGCAACTTGTTGGCTGCCGTACGCCAAAAGTGTTTGCTGTGTTTCAACAATATTATTAAGCAACTTGGTTATCTCAATCTCAAGAGGCATTGCTCTAAATTCTAACCATTGATTTGCAATATTAGTTTCTCCATCTTGCACTAAATATACAGCTTCCTGAGACAAAAATTGATATGCCAATAGCTCAGGTGTTAAACTATTGTATAGTCTTTTAGCTTCCTGATTAATCCAGGTATCCTCTCCCCCATTTGGATATAAATCTTTATCTTCACTTAAAGCTAAAGCAGAATTAAAATACGTTAAAAACTCCTGATGATCTGATTCGTGCTGAGTCAAAGCATAAGCTTGCAATGCATGCGAACTTAATAGTAATTGGCTTTTTAAATTTTTCAGCAGCGCCACTTTGCGAGAATCGGTTAACCCTGATTGCTCCTGTAATTCAATTACCCCATCAACTAGCCCAATAATTCCTTTTAATACGGGGGCAACTGAAAGTTTTGTGAATTTTAAAGCAGGATTATTTCCCGTAGTATGAGCAATATCCGCAATAGTCCATTGTATATTAAATAAAAGAACTAGTTTCGGATTTAACTCCTTTAATTTTTCTATGATTTCTTCGTTATCGTTAGATTCTCCTAGTTTTTTTAGTTTATTGAAACTAGGCCATACCTGAGCACTCCAGGTATCCTTATAAACCTTAAGAAAATGTTTGTCAGGCACAGAAACCCAACCTCTGATAGCGGATAAACTACGCTGCAATCCGCTATCAAGCCCCATTGCTGCTTGCGCCATCGGCCCCCTTTGCTCAGCCAAAGTTAGTGCATGATCTCGAAGCCAAATAAAAGTTGTTAATGCTACAACTAGCATTAGAACTGCAGCAATTGCAATATTCATAAATGCATGTATGAACTTGCCTTTAATAGTCTTCCAGTTACCAAATAAAATAAATTCACCTAATCTCTTTATAAGATTAGGTTTTATTTCTATCTTTTTATCTCCATCTCGACGTTTTCTAAAGGGAGTCATTAAGATCTCCTTCCTTTAAGAATCCAACTAGGGTTGTCTTTAACAGTTTTTAGCAGTTGATCTACCTGCTGACTTAAAACACCAATTCTTTGGTTAACATGTGAAGGAAATTTCCACCCTGGATAGTATGACACAGGAACCTTATTTTCATTTCCGCCTGCTAAATCAAAAATATACTGCAGTTCTGATAATACTAAATTTGCTAAATTATAAACATCAACCGGTCTAACGCTGGTTAAATCTTTATCGGTAAGAGTTAAAGTTGGAATACCACTGATTTTTGCAATTTGATCAATGTTTTTCATGATTTTCAATAGCTGCTTATACGCATCGGCGGATGTCTGACCTCTTATAAACCCAGGAGCTTCAGGAATTGGCTTAGGGTTAGGAGAAAATTGAATTAAAGCGCTAGCAAAATATATAGCTTGAGTTACAACCTGATAAGATTCAGATGGAGAATATTCAAACCAAGCCAAATCATCTAATTTTTCATTAACATCAAGAATTTGCTGATAAACCTCTGTTAACGTTTTTCTTTCAATAATTTTTGGCACTTTAACAGGCTCTACTACATCAAGAACTGGTCGTAAATTATAAAGAGTAACTAAAGATTCATGAACAATAATCCAAATATCTCGTAGTTTTACATTGCGAATGTTAGCCCGGGATATAGGACTTTCTGACTTCCTAGTATACTCAAATGATAACCTGCTCGTTTGAGCGTAGAGTGCTTTTGCTTGAAAAAGAAGTTCTCTAGGTTGCACATTGGCAATAATTAACTCGGGATGTTTTTTTTTGGTTTGCCCCATAGCTTTTAAAAATTGGTCCAATAATATATTAATGGCATAAACCTGGCGGTAAATATCTCCTGAATCCACTCTACCTGTTGGCTTTCTAAGATCAGCTGGAAGCTGATCATAATAATTATTTATTGCCTGAGCGCTAGGTACAAATAAAAACAAAATAATACCAAAAACACCAACTAACAAAGATGTGTTCAATCTGCTTAACGTCATATTAATCACCTTATCCATGGCTACTGTCTTAATTGTATTACATTTTAGTCGTTTTTCAATTTGACCACAGGGTAAACACATCCAAATTTGCACAATTGACTAAAACACGCTACAAAGAACTGTGTCACAAGTTTCACCGCCTAGAAGCTGTCACTACCCCCTAATTTAACACCTCAAGAACTATAGCTGTCATCTTGAGCGTAAACTACAACTGTCATCTCGAGCGTAGTCGAGAGATCTGAAAATATAATTCAGTTAGATCTCTCCATTACGCACCTATGGTGCTCCAGTCGAGATGACGTAGGAACGCACCTATGGTGCTCCAGTCGAGATGACGTAGGAACGCACCTATGGTGCTCCAGTCGAGATGACGCTTTTGGGGTCTCCATATAATTATATTTTTAAGACTCCGTATTAACAATTGTATAAATTTAGATGCGTTTGCCCTGAGTTTGACCACGACTTATTTGACATCAATCTATAAACAAGGGACAATTACTGATCGCAAAAACCAAAGGAAGCTTAATGCAACGTTCAATTTCGACTAAGAGCTTATTATTTACATCAGTAAGCGCTATTTTAGGATCCGGGTGGTTATTTAGCGCTTATTACACAGCTCAATTAGCTGGTCCCGCATCAATATACTCTTGGCTTCTTGGTGGACTATTTATAGTTATAGTTGCATTTGTTTTTGCAGAACTTTGTGCAATGATGCCTGTTAGTGGGTCAAGTGCAAGAATTCCTCAGTTCACGCATGGTTCAATGGTAAGTTTTGTTTTTGCTTGGTTGATCTGGCTTTCTTATCTATCTCTTATGTCAACTGAGGTACAGGCTGTTATTCAATACTCTAGCTACTACTTTCCAAGCTTAACTTATTCATCCGGACAGTTAACGTCCAAAGGATATATTGCAGCAACAATTCTCATGGTTTTTGTAAGTACAATTAATACGTACTCCCTCAGGTGGCTAATTAAAGCTAATGATTTCCTTACTATTATCAAAATTATTATCCCACTAATTCTAGTGGGTATTGTAATGTATTACTTCAGTTCAGAAAAAAGCATATTTCATCCTGCTCACTCTGAATTTGCTCCCATGGGGTTTCATGGAGTTTTAGGTGCTATTTCAATGGGTGGCATCATGTTCGCCTTTAATGGGTTTAAACAAGCTGCTGAAATGGCTGGTGAAGCAAAAAATCCAAAATTTTCCGTTCCTTTTGCAATCGTTGGTTCCGTAGTGCTTTGCCTTGCTATTTATTTATTATTGCAAATAGCTTTTTTATCATCCTTGACCCCTGAAAATATTTTAAATGGATGGCCTGACATTCAACTAAAAAACAATAATAGCCCATTCTCAGCAATTGTGGTGCAAGATAACCTGGCGTCATTACTACCATTGCTTTATATAGGGGCGATAATTGGTCCATTTGCAGCAGGTCTGATGTATTGCGGTAGTGCTGCACGCTCAATTTATGGTATGAGCACTAACGGCTACATACCTAAAGTTTTTCAAAAATTAAGCGGTTATGGAAATCCTGTTTATGCCATTATAGTCAACTTTTTCTTTGGCATGATGTTGTTTGCCCCACTTCCAGGCTGGGATAAAATGGTTAATTTTTTGAGTTCACTTCTAGCGGTAACTTACAGTATTGGGCCAATATGTTTAATCACATTAAGAAAGCAAATGCCTAACTATAAGCGCCCAGTAAAATTACCATTTGGTAAAACTTGGTCTTTTCTGGCATTTTATATATGTACTCTTCTTGCATACTGGAGTGGTTGGGATACCTTATCAAAAATGGGTATCGCAATCGGATCTGGATTAATAATTTTATTTTTGTGTGAAATATTTTCATATGAATCTAAGGGCAAATTATTTGATCTAGACTTCAAGAGCTCACTATGGATGTGGCCATATCTTATTGGTTTAATGGCCTTGTCTTATATTGGTAATTATGGTGGAGGATTAGGTCTATTTGATGCAAAAACCATGCTTGCCTTATTTGCAATCTTCTGTTTAGTAATAATAAAACTTTCAACTGTATTTAAACTAAGTTCTGAAAAGACAGCTAATTATCTACAAGAGCTTGAATTTAGGCATGATATAGACGAGCATCATAACGATGCAGAGCTGAGCTGATAATTTTTAAGGTTTAACCTTCCCTGCAAAAATTTAACTTTCATTTTTTATATTTACAGTGTAATATTCGCTCAATTATAATTGATGAGTAACCTTAACTAATGTTTATTAATACTACACACAATCTTTTGGCACAAAACGGCACTAAAGAATTTCCTTTTAAGCTGCCTGATGCAAAAAGGGATAGCAATGCGATTAATAAATTTCACCAGCTTATAAACATTGAAATAGATAAATTTTTACAAAGGCACTCCGACCTCAGAGAAAGCATTAGAGCAATTCCTAATATAAGAAATGATAAACCGCAATTAAATAAAGAGTTGCGGATATTTGAATTACCCACTGCAAAAAAAGCTCAAAAACCTTATGATCTTTTTTGCGAGCATCTGTGCGTCACTTATTCGTGTGATCCTATCTTTAAAGGAAAACCAAAAGAATTAACAAGTAAACTTTTAAATGAAATTAAAAATAGAGATAAAGATCTCGATAAAAAAATAGAATATATTTTTGCAGTGACAGAACATAAACTTCTAATAATTCCACGAAATGAATTAATTTGTATCGAGGATACGTATTTTATGGGAAGACATACACATCTATGCTTTTCCAAAGAAGAAAAAGTTCAAATTGCTGGTACCATGAAAGGTAATAAATTCAACTTCAGGACAGGGCATTACCTTGTGCACCAACATCATGATATTTCATATAAAGAACATGCAAGGAAGGTGGTTGGAGATCTAATAAAGTATGCGGAAAATAAAACTCTAGTGAGCAATAAAAATAAGCTACACCTGCACTCTTTGAGTTATGATAATCATCAAAACTCAATACACACACCAGAGCAGGAGGTTGAAGGGCGCATAAACACACCTTCATCTTTCTAAGGTACTAGGGCGGTCTGTTGACAATTGGTCTTGCAGCCGCAAATTACTATAATTTGTGAAAATTTACCCTTTAATTCGTTAAATAGAGAGGCTATTAGCCTAAGTAAAGAAAAAATTTGCTTTGCATTCTAAGCAGCTTCCAGTGTTGTTGCATAAATTGTTAGTTTCATTTATCTAATAAAAAATAGGTTAACAATGACAGATCTTAATTATTTGAAATTATAGAATTTTGTCATTCCGCGCCTTGATTGCGGAATCTAGTTCAATGGATCCCACAATCAAGGCGCGGGATGAAAGCTAATAGTAACTTAAAAGACTAATCTATTGATTATAAAGGGAAAATAATTTTAACCTTAAAGCCTACAAGTGTTTATGCAACAACGCAGCAACGACCCTAAAGACCAAAAACTTCTTTAACAAATGGAATTGTTAGTCTTCTCTTTTCTGATAAAGTTTCCTGGTCAAGCTTATCAAGAGCGTCCATTAAGCTTCCCATATCTCTTTGATAATGAGATATCATGAATCTGGCGACTTCAAGTGGCAACTCAAAGCCTCGGCAATTGCATCTTAAATTTAAAGCTTCCATCTTCTGGTCATCAGATAAGGTTTGAATCTCAACCTTAAGCAACCCTTGAATTCTTGAGCGCAAATCATTGAGTGTAAATTGTATTTCAGTAACTGGTTTATGAGAAGCTACAACTAAGCGAGTATCTTCTAACAAGATTCGGTTATATAAGTGAAAAATAGCCTCCTCCCAAGCAGTATCACCAGCAATTGAATCTATATCATCTATACAAACCAAATGCATGCTTTCAACACCTTGAAGCATTTCAGGGTGAAGTTTTTTGTTTTTTAAGGGAAAGTAGGCTACCGGACGGTCTATAACCGCCTGACAACTTGCTTGTAGCAAATGACTGCATCCACTACCATCGCTACCATAAATAAATAAACCGATTTGATTTTTACTAGGAGAGTTAGTTAAATCCTGCAAACAACTTAACGCAAAAGCATTTTCACTTGCAACATAAAAGTTATCGAAGCTCGCAGCATCTTGCCATCTAATTCCCAGTGTTAGTTGTTTGGTTTTCATAAGTATTGGACTGCCAATTTATAAAAATTTCATTTTTAATAGGATCGACCCTAAATGATTTTATCATAGATGCATGCCTAAATGCTTCAAGAATTGACGGCATACCACCAATAGCTGTTATATTGAAATCTGTCTGATCTTGATTAATGCCAGCAATCTGCGTATCTATAATAACAGATATATTTTTAAGAAATTTTGTGATAGATGTAAGCTTATCAGAATTTATAACGCCAGATACTTTTAAATGAACTTTTTCAGTTAAAGAGTTATTCTCAATAAGGGCAGCATTATTATTGGCGATATAAGAAAGAACTTTAGCAAACGCGTGATTTATCATTTCCTCAATATTTTCAGTTTTAAACTGCCAGCTTTTAATGTCTCTACCTTCTAGCAATATCCATCTGCCCTGCCATGAACCAACCTTAGATCCAGTCACTGTTCCAATTAATATTGGCTGCTCAGAGTAAGTTTGATACCTTTCGCTAGCTTTTAGAATATCTTGAAAATCATCAAACCATACTTGTTCCGGCTTAAGAATTTTCAAGTCTTGAATATCCCAAATTGGCAAAATTGTTGACAAACCGTAAGCTTGAGCTTTACCTTCAAGCAGCTTGCTAAGCTTAGCATTGCTTGATGGAGTCTGGTAGTAAGCTGGATCTATTTCTGACTGCAAAACTACCCAAGTAACAAGGCTTGGCCTATACCCAAGCCACATGCCTTGTCCGCTTTCAGATAATATCTTATTTACACCATTAACACTAAATTTTACAAATAAGGTTTCATGCCCATCATCAACATTATTAAAACGATAACTCTGGACATATTTAGTAGCATTAGAAAGCTCTTTAACAATCGAAGGTACGCTTGCCACTTCAGGATTACCACTAACTTTGATTAATACTTGCTTTAGAGCAGTTTTGAAAGAAGAATCTAGACTGTTAGCATCCTTACTTATTAAAATCTCAGCGCGATATAAGTCTATGTTGGAAGCAAAACTTGCCTGTCCGCAAAATATAAAAATAGCTATTGTAAGAGCAAGTAATTTTTTCATAAGGATACAAAAAAGATAATGATCATATAATTTACATTCTAAAATAGATAGTATTAATTTTCCACAGTTAAAATCTCTACACTTAGAGTCTGTTTCATTTAAAGCTTAACTGTCGCCAAGCCTCATAAGCCGCAATTGCAACAGAGTTAGAAAGATTTAAGCTTCTATTATTCGCCCCTACTCGCATTGGTAGTTTTAATAGGTTTTCATACCCGCAAAACTTCCTAATATCCTCAGGCAGCCCCCTAGTTTCAGGACCAAACATTAGGTAATCATTATCTTCAAATAAAGCATCGGTATAATATTTTGTAGCTTTGGTAGAAAAACCATACAAATTGTTTGGAGACTCAGTCGCAATAAACTGATCAAAATTTTCGTGATGCTTAATTATATCTTGATCAATATAATCAAGCCCTGCTCTTCTTAGCTGCTTATCATTAACATCAAAACCTAAAGGATATATTAAGTGAAGGCGAGCTCCCATATTAACGCAAAGACGAATTATATTTCCTGTATTTGGCGGTATCTCTGGCTCAAACAAAACAATATTTAGCATATATATAAACCTTACTGAGGCGCAGCAAACCTACAAATCTACGCGAATTAAGTATCCACCAAACTTCCTTATATTTATAACTCCTGTATCAAAAATCAAATACTGGCCCTTTACCCCTAGCAACTTGCCTTGAACAACAGGGTTTTTATCTAAATTAAAAGACTTAATCTTGTCAGGATACTGGGAAACAGGATAACTAATATCAACAATATCTTCATTTAAGTATTGAATTTTACCATATGAAAATTTTGATTCTGCCTCTTGAATAAAATCACTGGCCTTATCAATAAGTTCATCTTTCAGAGTTTTCAAATCCAGAGAGTTATTGCTGCCTTTAAGCATGGCTCGCCAATTTGTTTTATCGGCAACAAAGTTTTTTAGAGCAACTTCAACTAGGCCAGATTGGTACCTATTAAATACTTGCATAATTGGTAAAGCCTGTGTTGCACCTTGATCAATCCATCTTGTTGGTACTTGAGAAGCTCTAGTAATACCTACTTTTAAGCCAGAAGTATTAGCTAAATAAATTATATGATCTCCATGACAATGGCTATGCGCCCAATCATCTTCAGGGCATCCGTCTTTTTCCACGCGACAGCGCTCAGGATGAAGCGCGCAATCGCATTCAGCAAGCCTACGATAACATGGAAAACAAAAGCCCTGCTGAAAACTTTTATTTGTTTTTCTTCCACAGTGAATACAATTTATAACATTTAAAAACTCAAAACTTACATCTCGACCGATAAGTTCATTAAGAGGAATGAATTGCTCACCAATAGGAAGTGAGTATTGAATAACAGAAGAAAGCTCACCTTTGAGCTTACGTAAATTTCCTTGCATTTTATTAACTCTCTGTCGACGGTAAGGCTTGTCGAATAATATCTGGAAGTTCAATAGATTTCTCTATGGCATAATGAACCCAAACCATTTTTGTGCTGCCAGTAGTACAAATTTCATCACTACCCTTTACTCTGCATTCATAGAAAATTGTAAAGCTTGATCTGCCTGGTGCTGAAGCATACAGGTCAATAACCAAAGTTGAAGGAAAGTACACTGCCTTTTTATAAAAACAATCCGCCAAAAGAACCACAGGGCCCTCATCTGACCTTCTAGTATCCATTCCCATAGAGTTCCACCAGTCACATCTAGCCTGTTCAAAATAGCTCAGATACGCGGCATTATTAACATGATTAAATGCATCCATATCGCCCCAGCGCACCTGAATTTCTGACTGATGCACCAACTTAAAATTTTTTTTGTCTTTCATGTTATTTTAAAGTCCAATCTTGCTTATGAAACACATACTCGGAAACAACTTCGCCATTGATTAAGTGTTTTTGTATGATCTCCTCCAACACCTCAGGCGTACACGAATGGTACCATACGCCTTCAGGATAAACTACAGCGACTGGGCCTTTTGCGCAAACTTGTAAACAATTTGCTTTAGTTCGTCCAATTTGTGCTGGAGCAAGTTTTAGCTCTTTCAATCTCTTCTTTAAGAAATCCCAAGATTTAATACCATCTTCATATGAGCAACACTTTGCTTTAGTTTGGTCAGCACATATAAATATATGCCTTTTCCTTTTATCTAGACCTAGTTTTTCTACCTTTTTTGCTAGTTCCTGCATTCTTATCCTCAATTATTTCAAAATCAATTTTACGCTCATCAATATCAACACGAACCACCTGAACCTTTATTTCATCGCCAAGTCTATATACTCGACCAGTACGCTGCCCAATCAATCTGTGACCAATATCATCAAACTCGTAGTAATCATCCGGAAGCCCTGTAACGTGAACTAGACCTTCAACATAAACATCTTTAAGCTCAGCAAAAATACCAAAGCTCACAGCACTTGTGATAATGGCATCATAGACTTCGCCTAATTTATCTTGCATATACTCACATTTCAACCAATCCATAGCCTCACGAGTTGCCTCATCCGCTCGTCTTTCAGTCTGTGAGGAGTGTAAGCCTAACTTAACTAATTCTTCATGTGAATATGACCAATTTTTAGCATTACCATCATTAATTAAATGCCTAATTGCTCGATGCACAATAACATCGGGATAACGTCTTATAGGTGAAGTAAAATGCAAATACTCAGGATAAGCCAAACCAAAATGACCAACGTTTTCAGGAGAATAAATTGCCTGTTGTAATGACCTTAGCATAACAGTTTGAATAAGTTGTTTATCAGTCCTACCTTCAATTTGTGATAATAATTTCCCATAATGTTTTGCTGAGGGAGTATCATAGCCACCAAGCTTCAAACCAAATGAACTTAAGAAATCCCTCAATTTTTCAAGCTTCTCTGGATCTGGGCGCTCATGCACTCTAAACAAAGTTGCTATCTTATTTTTTTGCAAGAAAGCGGCACCCGCCACATTTGCTAGAAGCATGCATTCTTCAATAATGCGATGGGCTACATTTCTCCCGCGCGCGACTATGGTATCGATTTTACCCTTTTCATCAAAAATAATTTGAGATTCTTTGGTTTCAAAATCAATTGCACCTCGCTTTTTGCGCGCACTAAATAGAGAATTATATAATTTATGTAAATCAAAAAGCATATTATGCAAATGTGAATATTCTTTTGAGTTCCCCTCTAAAATATCTGCAACCAAGTTATATGTTAGCCTGGCATGAGAATGAATAACTCCCTCATGAAACGTATGGTCCTGCATTTCACCTTTTTCGTTAACGTCAATCTTACAAACCATGGCTAGCCTATCTACCTTAGGTTTCAATGAGCAAAGTTCATTTGAAAGGATCTCAGGCAGCATTGGAATGACTCGGCTAGGGAAATAAACAGAGTTGCCTCGAAGCTTAGCTTCTGCCTCGAGGGCTGTATTTGGCTTTAAATAATGAGAAACATCGGCAATTGCAACGTAAACCACCCATCCACCATCTTTACGAGGCTCGCAATAAACTGCATCATCATAATCCCTGGCATCTTCACCATCGATGGTTACAAATGGATAATTTCTTAAATCCAACCTTCCTTTCTTATCTTTTTCTGGAACCTCAGGAGTAAAGTCATCTATTTCGCTTAAAACTGCTTTCGACCACTCAAACGGTATTTCATATGAGCGCAAAGCTAATTCTACTTCCATACCGGCTTCTAACTGACTACCTAATACTTCTGTAATCTTACCGATTGGTTGGTGTCTTTTATTTGGGTATTTTGTAATTTCCACAACAACATAATCACCAGATTTAGCATTCTTTGCTTCTGAAGGTGGAACAGAAATATCACGAGACATATGGCGATTATCAGGTTCAACAAAAGATAAACCATTTTCAATAAAATACTTACCGACAACATGGGTGATACCGTGCTCTAAAATCTCGACAATAACACCTTCAAGCTTTCCTTCACGTTTTCTTCTTTTTTCAGCACGAACTAAAACCCTGTCACCATGAAAAACTTTGCGCATTTCTTTAGGGTTAAGAAAAATATCACGCTCACGAGGGCCTGCGTTTTCTGGCTCAACCCAACCAAATCCATCTTTATGCCCAATTACTTGACCACAAATTAAATCCATTTTTGAAAGCAAAGCAAATCGCCCCTTTCTATCACGCATGAGCTGCCCATCTCTCACCATAGCTCTTAGGCGAAATTTCATTGCTTCTTGACGCTCAATATCCGACTGCAAACCAAATGCACTTATAAGATAATTAAAATTTTGAGGTTTACCTGAATCCTCTAATATTTGAGATATATATTCACGACTTGGAATAGGATTATCGTATTTACCTGCCTCCCTGGCAGCATATGGATCTTTTTTTCTATTTTTCTTTCCCACTTGGACTCTCTTTATTGTATTAATCTCATCAAAAGGATAAGATTTTCCTAACATACCCCTAAGTTTATACTCGGAGATGACTAAATGCTAGCCAAAACACTAAAACTAGTAAGCACACTATCAATAACAATTATCGCATTAACTGGCTGCAATCACTACAAAGGACAAAGCTATAGAATGGTTGGAGGTCAAAAAAGTCAGATTTGCGAAAAAATAGAACAAGATATGCACTTTGGAAACGGCATGCAAAACCAAAACACTTCTATGAATACCACCCAAAAAGCAACTCTTTTAAAAAGATATAAAAGGTACGATTGTACAAACTAAAACAGTAATTCCCGCTGGAAATTGTACAATTTAAAAAAACGCTCAGATTTGAGTACAACAAAAGTGTGCCAAATCTGGGGGACCCTTAATCGAGAGGGAGCTGCTGAAACTAAAAAGTCACCTTAGCCTAGGCTTTATAGTCAATGTGCTTAAGGTGAAAAGAAATCTATACTTTGTGCTTCACTTTGCTGAGGCCATTCATCTATGAGTGGTATATTCACAATATTCTCATTAGTGTTTTCTTTTTTTGAAACATCTCTACTTTGCTTGAATGATTCAGAATCGTTTTCTCTTTTTATTTTTGTAACTCTTTTAAGTTTAGTTTCAGTGTAAATAAGATCCCTGAAAAGTCTTTTATGTGCCTGGGTCCCACTATTCCAGTGCTCCAAATAAACCTTCTTATCCAAGAGCCTAGAAATAAATCTAATGTTTTCTTGGTGGTAAAATTCATTATTTTTATAGGTCATTATTACTTTATATTTTTGCTTTGCGCATATAATGAATTTTTGTGGCTTATAAAACCCAAAGTGTAGTTTAGTTGGATATATCCTTTCTCCTTCATAATAGATGTAAACTCGATTTCTAGTTATGCGCTCAAAAACCCCTTTAACTAAACAAGAACCTTCAGAGTCCATTAATTCTACGTTTATTTTAAAATCATTGGTATTTAAATCATGATTTTTCCCACGTAAAATTAAACTATACTTATATGGCCTACATAAAAGAATATCAGAAAGTTCATTTTTAATAATTAATTTCTGCCTAGATCTACACCTAGTAAACCCTAAAAATTCTAGAGAAGTTGTGTACGAACTCATTTTTCTAAAATTAACCCTTAATAAATAAAAGTATAAATAGCCCTACATATCCCATGGATCAACTGGCTCTTTCACTATTTGGTAAAAAGTCTCACCATGGCGAATTAGTCCTAGATGGGATCTTGCAACAGTCTCAACACTCTCCAAACCTTCTCTTAAAGATACAATATCATTTGCAATCTGATCATTATTTTTTTTAAGGGTATAGTTTCTAAGTTTTTTTAAGGAAATTTGTTTTTTCAGATGCAAGACATTTGGCAAGCCCGTGCTTGGTAACCAAAACTGATACTGAAGCAAGATAAATAAGAAAGAAAGAACTCCAATTAACCACTTCATAAGCTCCACCGTGAACTTTTGCTGCGCACAAATCTCTAAAAAAACCTGCACGCAAATATATTCTAAGAAAGACAAGCGAAAGCATCTCGCCCCATATAGGGAGCATCATCTCTAAGACTCTGCTCAATCCTTAGCAGCTGGTTATATTTTGCCATACGCTCGCCTCGACATAAAGAGCCGGTTTTAATTTGTTCAGATCCTGTTGCAACAGCTAAATCAGCAATAGTTACGTCCTCGGTTTCGCCAGATCTATGGGACATTACCGAGGTATACCCCATTCTTTTTGCTAAACCAATGGTTCTAAGAGTTTCAATTAAACTGCCAATCTGATTAGGCTTGATCAAAATAGAATTAGCTATTCCGTTTTCTATACCCTTTTGTAATAAATCAACATTGGTAACAAAAAGGTCATCGCCTACTAACTGGACTTGCTCTCCCATTAAGTCTGTAATCTCTTCCCATCCAGACCAATCATTTTCAGCCATTCCATCTTCAATAGTAATAATTGGATATTTCTCAATCCAACCCTTAAGGAAGGCAGCAAATTCAGATTCACAAAGCTGTCGTTCCTCGGAGGCTAAAACATAGTTGCCATCTTTATAAAATTCGCTACTTGCGACATCAAGCCCTATAAATACATTTTCTCCAGGCTTGTAACCAGCTTTTTCAATAGCTTTAAGAATAAGCTCAACAGCCTCAACATTTGACTGAAGATTTGGAGCAAAACCACCCTCATCCCCAACAGAAGTGCTCATACCTTTTTTATCGATCATTTGACGTAGAACATGAAAGATTTCAGACCCATAACGCATAGCTTCAGCAAAAGTTGGCGCACCAACTGGCACGATCATAAATTCTTGAAAGTCCAAATTGTTGTTAGCATGCTCACCGCCATTAATAACGTTCATTAGAGGAACGGGCATAGAAAAAGGGCCATCGCCTCCTAAATAACGATATAGTGGTAATCTTTCAGAAGCGGCAGCAGCTTTAGCACTGGCAAGAGACACAGCCAAAATCGAATTAGCTCCTAGTTTTTTCTTGTTAGGTGTTCCATCAAGCTCTAACATTGTTTCATCGATTTTTTGCTGATCAAAAGCTTCGATGCCTATTAGTTTAGGCTCAATAATTTTTGAAATATTCTCTATAGACTTAAGAACGCCTTTACCAGAATACCTCTTTTTATTTTTATCTCTTAATTCAACAGCTTCAGATGCTCCAGTGGAGGCGCCAGAAGGAACGCTAGCAATACCTACCGATCCATCTTCCAAAATTACTTCGGCTTCAACAGTTGGATTGCCTCGTGAGTCAAGAATTTCACGGCTGATTATTTTTTCAATCTTGCTCATAAAGCTACTTTTTCCTTAATACAGCTATCAATTTCAACAAGCACTGACAACAGATCATATAACTGATCAAGAGGCCAAGAATTAGGACCATCACTTAAAGCTTTTTCAGGGTCTGGATGGGTTTCCATGAACAGGCCATCAATGCCAGCCGCTACAGCTGAACGCGCCAAAACTGGTACAAATTCTCTTTGCCCACCTGAACTAGCACCCTTACCACCAGGAAGCTGGACAGAATGGGTAGCGTCAAATACCACAGGGCAACCCGTCTCACGCATAATAGCAAGAGATCTCATATCCGATACCAAGTTGTTATATCCAAAACTAACACCGCGCTCGCAAACCATAATTTGATCATTACCTGTTTGTTTAGCTTTTTCTGCCACATGCTTCATATCCCAAGGAGCCAAGAACTGTCCTTTTTTAATATTCACAGGAATATTTTGAGATGCCACACGCTGAATAAAGTTTGTTTGGCGACATAAAAAAGCTGGTGTCTGCATTACATCAACAACTGATGCTACTTCTTCAATTGGAGTGTCATCATGAACGTCAGTTACGACAGGAACACCAATTTCATCTTTAACTTTTTGTAGAATCTCAAGACCTTTTTCCAGGCCTGGGCCACGGTAACTAGCATGAGACGATCTATTAGCTTTATCAAAAGATGACTTATAAATAAACGGAATACTTAATTTAGAGCAAATTTCTTTTAATTGCCCAGCCGTATCTAACGCTAACTGCTTGCTTTCAATTACGCAAGGTCCAGCCATCAAAAAGAATGGGCGGCCTTCGCCCACTTCAAAATTACATAATTTCACAAACCACCTCTATTCTTTTTTTGAGCAGAATTCTTTTTCGCAGCGGCCACTAAGCTAGAAAACAAAGGATGGCCATCACGAGGAGTAGATGTAAATTCAGGGTGGAATTGACACGCTACGAACCAAGGGTGATCAGGTATTTCTATCATTTCCACTAAGCTCAAATCATTAGAGCGCCCAACTACTTTTAAGCCTTTAGATTCAAGCTCAGGAATAAAATTGCTATTAACCTCATATCTATGACGATGTCGTTCGTGATTTATTTCAGTTGCTCCATAGATTTCAGAAGCTTTAGAGCCTGGAACTAGTTTGCAAGACTGCGCACCTAAACGCATGGTGCCTCCTAGATCACTTTTCTCATCACGTTTTTCAACTACACCGTCCTCTGATTCCCACTCTGTAACCAATGCAACTACTGGATAATTTGTATTGGGGTTAATTTCTGTACTATTTGCATCATTTAAGCCTGCTTCATTACGAGCAAAGTCAATAAGAGCAATTTGCATGCCTAGACAAATTCCTAAGTAAGGTATTTTATTCTTTCTAGCAAACTTTGAAGTGAGGATCATACCTTCTACCCCCCTGGAGCCAAAGCCGCCAGGGACAATTATAGCATCAAAATCAGCTAAACTTTCAGGTCCGTTCTTTTCAATTTCTTCGGCGTCAACGTACTTAATATTAACTTTTGCTTTATTACTAATACCAGCATGATGAAGTGCTTCATTAATTGACTTGTAAGAGTCTGTAAGACCCGTATATTTACCAACCATTGCAATAGTTACTTCAGACTCAGGGTTTTCAACCGCATTAACAACCTTTTCCCACTCAGAAAGATCAGCATCATTAACTTGCAGTTTAAGCTTGTCTGTAATGAGTTCATCCACTTTTTGGTCATGTAGATTTAATGGAATCTGATAGATGCATTTCACATCAGGCAAAGAAATCACATCACTTTTTTGAACATTGGTAAATAGAGCTATTTTAGTTCTGTGCTCTTCATCCAATGGACTATTAGAACGACAAATAAGCAAGTCTGGCTGAATACCAATTGACCTTAACTCCTTTACAGAGTGCTGAGTTGGCTTAGTTTTAACTTCTCCAGATGCTGCAACGTAAGGAACCCAAGTTAGGTGCACAAACAAAGTATTATTAGCCCCAAGATCTACTCTCATCTGACGAATAGCTTCAAGAAAAGGTAGAGATTCGATATCTCCAACTGTCCCACCGATTTCAACCAACGCGACGTCAGCACCATCAGCACCGTTTTCAACCTTAGCTTTAATTTCATCTGTAATATGAGGAATTACTTGAACAGTTGCGCCTAAGTAATCTCCTCTTCGCTCTTTTTTTAGAACATCAGCATAAACTCTACCACTAGTAAAGTTATTAGATTTTGTCATTTCAGTGCGAACAAATCTTTCGTAGTGCCCTAAATCAAGATCAGTTTCAGCACCATCTTTGGTAACAAAAACTTCGCCATGCTGAAATGGGCTTAGTGTACCCGGATCAACATTCATGTATGGATCAAGCTTCATTAAGGTGACTTTTAAGCCACGCGCTTCAAGAATAGCACCAATTGAGGCAGCAGCAATGCCTTTACCTAATGACGATAAAACGCCACCTGTAACAAATATATATTTCATAGGAATTTCAACACAGATATTTAAGTTAGTGCCATTATATTAAATGATCAAACGAAATTCCAGGCATCAATACAGAGAAAATCAAACCAGGAAATTATGCCTAAAACTTGCACAATAAATAGCTGTATGCCAATATTGTACAAAAGAAACACTAAGAGATTGGTATGAGTAAAATAATCTTAACAACGAGCATCATTGCAATAATGATTTTATTACCAAATATTACACTCGCTAAAAACTACACGATAATAATAAATAACCACCTAAACCATACAGTACACCTTAGCAAACCCCCTGCATACTTATATGGAAGCTGGGAAATTGAGCCACCTGATAATATAAGCCCTAAAGCTTCAGCAGAAGCAATACCCAAAACATATCTAATAACTACCGAAAGAAATGACTTTATCTACTACATTGACAAGGGAAAAGTAAGATCATCTTGCACCTTCAAGTATCTGAACGGAGAGATTAATAAATCTTACTGCTATGGAGAAATGCTAACCGCAAGCACAACAAAGCTCGGCTACTATATAACAATAGACATCAGCGAGCATACGAAGTAGTAACTCCACCGCGCTCTTGAATAAATTCATAAATGTCTTCCGCTAAAGTTCTATATCCAAGTTCATTTAAATGCAAAGCATCAGACTTGTACTGAGCATCAGCGAGCAAACCAGAAAGAATTCCTTCCAATACAGGGACCTTAAATTCATCACCAAGAGCACTATACATCTTAGGGGCAGACAAAATAACACCCGGAAGAGGAACGGCTATCAATATAGCCTGCGACCCAGAAGATAAAATTAAGCTAAGCATTTTAGATATATTAGCTTTAGTAATATCTTTGTCCAACTTACGCAAAAAGTCATTACCTCCAATACAAATTAAAACCAAATCAGGACTGTACTTGCTCAGTAGACCAGGAAGTCTTTGTAGGGCTTGAGATGTCGTATTACCAGATACGCCAGCATTAATAACATTAAACCCAGAAATTTTTTGAAGCTCCTCAGGATAAGCTTGTGACCTTTTTACCCCATAGCCTGACGTCAAACTATCCCCTAAAGCCAAAACAACAGCATTTCTAGGCAAAGGATTCAACTTAATATTATTCTTACTTATGTAATCAATGAAATTTGAAAAGCCAAGTAGTATTAACCCCCCAAGAAAAAGAACGCTTATAGCGCGAGAAATACTCACCAAGCACAAACCCCCTGGTCATGAAAAAATCTATCAACCTGATCAGAAACATCAGGGATGGGATTATCTTTATCATTTATCTTAATTAATTCTTTATGAGATTTTATTTTTAAGAGTATTTCAAGAGCATCTCCCTTTGGCGAGAAAATATTATTAGCACCCTCAAAAATTACAGTAGGAACTCTAACCTTTTCTGCATGCGAGACAGTGTCGAATTTATCTCGCCACAAAAAACCAATAGGTAAAACTGGGTACTTTTTGCTTTCAGATTTAACAAGAGAAGCAAAAGGATACACCATAACTAAACCACCAATAGAATATTCTGAAGCCATTTTAGCAGCGATAGAAGCCCCAACCGACTCACCATAAAGAATAAAACACTTAGGAGGGACACCCTTTTCCTGTATAAATTCCATTGCTCCTCTAGCATCACTATATAATCCAGCCTCACTTGGAGCACCTTTCAATTCTCCATATCCTCTGTACTCAATAAGAAAAACCCCATACCCCTTGCTAATATAAGGCTTAAGCATTGGCAACCTATCAGGTAAAAAACCATCCTCACCGTGGAAAAAAAGTATCGTTGGCATAAGTTTTCTCGCTGGATAGTACCACCCATACAACTCAACACCATCTTTAGCAGGAAAATGCACCTTACCAATTGCACTCACTCTATATACAGCTGGAGTAAAAGGCCCAGTCCTAGGAGAATAAAAAAGAAAACCCTGAAATAAAAAAAACAAAAAAACAGCAAAAATATAAAAACCTAATAAATAGAAAAAGGATCTAAAGATAATAGCAACAAACCTTAATTTATTTGATGACTCAATCATCTTACTTATTCTCACAGATTTTGTTATCACTAACAAACTTAAATAAATAATCAGATATATCTGGGAGATTGTTATGACCAACCCCCTTAAGAGATATAAATTTCTTGGCTGATTTAGTTGCACCATATAATTTTTTAGCATAAAAAATAGGGGATATCTTATCGTCTTCACCATGAATATACAAAATAGGAGACCGCACAGAAGATATTCTTGAGCTATTATCAAAACGATCAATAAGAAAAAAATTTGATGGTAAAAACCAATAATGGTAACTTGCAAGATCTGGCACAGAAGTAAAAGAAGAACTTAGAACCACCCCACCCACATGAAAGTAGGAAGCAACTTTAGTAGCAACAGCAGACCCTAGAGAGTGGCCGTACAAGACAATACATCTTGAGTCAACATCCTCCTGCCTAGCTAAAAAACGCATAGCTGCGTCCCCATCATAATAAAGTCCCTCTTCGGTAGGATCGCCCTTATTAAGGCCGTAGCCACGATATTCAAGAATCAAAACACCCCACCCAGCCTGAATATAAGACTTTAGCATTGGAAGTCTTTCGGCCATCGACCCAGCATTACCGTGAAATAAAACTAACGTAGGGCTGCCCGGCTTTGCTCGCCTATACCAAGAATATAAATTTTTATTATCAGCTGTTTTTAGCTGGATCAACTGAATCCCGTTGAACTTCCACACATCAGGATCATACGGACCCTTCCTAGGAAAGTAGATAAAGCTTCTCTGAAATACGACATAAATAAGCAAAATCACACAATAACATACTATGGCCCACATCAAAGCTCTAAATAAAATATAGTACCGCTCATCTCTCACTGGCATCCCTTGCCATAAAAAGCAACATACAAATTATTGTAAAAAATAAGTCACCTCAGATCAAATTAACTGACCAATAGCACTGACAATTAATTTTCTAATATCAATAGCATTGGTCTCATGACGTATGGTATTGCAAGAAACTATCTGCCTAACCCATGACGACTTTAGGGCGTTATAGGAATCCCCAGAAAAGATAGGGTGCACACCAATACAAACTGCTTTTTCTAGGCCAAAATTTTTCAAATGACTTACTGTCTCTATCATAGTTTTTGCCGTTGAAATAATATCATCAATAAGCACTGGTGTTTTACCAGATAAACTTTCTGCATTAGGAAGTGATACTTTAACATCTCGATCACCATACCTAACTTTGTGCAGCACAGTAAAGGGGGAGCTGCAAAGTTTAGCAACTTCTTTAACCCACTGCTCACTTTCAATATCAGGGCCAATCAAAACAGGATTTTCAACATTTTTGGTAACCCAATCAGATACAGGTTTCGCCGCATGCAAAACTTTTGAAGGAATAGAGTAAATGTCAGACAAATTATGAATTCTATGCAAATGGGGATCCACAGTAACAACCCAATCAAAATAATCAGAAATTAAATCAGCAAAATAGGCAGCAGTCACGCCCTCCCCTCTGTGAAAAACCTTATCTTGTCTCATATACGCAAGGTATGGAGAGCATAGCCCCACTTTAGATGCACCAAGAGACTTAGCTGTTTTAGCTACAAATAGTAATGGCAGGATTTTTGGGTTAGGGTGATCTAAACTGCAAAGAATAATAACATCTCTGCCCTCAAGATCATCGTTAAACTTTATATATGACTCCCCATCTGGGAATATCCTTGAATCAATAAAACCATGATCACAATTAAGGTCATCAGCAAGAAGCTTTGGGACAAGACCCTCACTGTATATAGATATAATAATTGGTTTCATCTGACTTACTCTACTGTAATTATTTCTGAATATTGCTTTAGAAAAGACACCGCATACTTAAGGATACCTTTAGACTCAGCATGAATCTCAAGAATTTGCTGACCTTTGTCAACCATCTCACCCAGCTTGACATTCAACAGCACACCAGCAGCTTTATCATGCGGAGCTCCAGCAAGTTTAGCAAGCCTTGATAGATAGCGATTATCAATCTTTTTCACAACACCTTTTCTGCTAGCGCATAACACATGAATATGCTTAGCTTTTAGCGGCTGCCTCATACCACCTTGAGCATTGCAAATAGCTTGAAACTTATTCCAAGCTTCTCCACTTTCTAGAATGTGTTTAGCATAAAGCTCACCTTCACCTTTATTAATATCTTTTGAGAACTCAAGAATTGCGCCAGCAACCATAATAGCTCTTTGCTTTAAATCTAAAGGGGCATCATCTGCATTTTGTAATACAGAGATAACATCCAAGGCCTCTAAGCTGGGGCCTATACCTCTACCAACGGGCTGCACCCCATCAGATTTAATAACAGTTAAAGTTAATCCTAATTCATGAGCAACTTTATAAAATAAATTTTCCAAAATCTTGGCAGAAGCTCTACTTCTAACCTTAGCTGTTTCACCTACTGGAATATCAATAACAATATGAGTAGAGCCTGCAGCAATCTTCTTAGACAGCACGGATGCAATTAATTGCCCCTCACTATCGAAATCCATTGCTCGCTCAATACGAATCATAATGTCATCAGCTGGGCTCATATTAACTGCCCCACCCCAAACTATACAGCCACCTTCTTTATTAACAACTTTTTTCATTTGTTCAATTGTCAAATCTACTGGAGCCAAAACCTCCATCACATCTGCTGTTCCAGCGGGTGAAGTAATGGCTCTAGACGAGGTCTTAGGTATAAGCATTCCAAAAGATGCAATAATTGGCACAACAATCGGTGTAACTCGATTACCTGGCAGACCACCAATACAATGTTTATCTACTACAACCTCATTATCCCAGATTAACTTATCCCCAACGTCAACCATAGACTTGGTGAGATCAATTATTTCTCCATCGGTTAATCTGCCACCAGCACAAGCAGCTAAAAAAGTGGCGGTATAGATATCTGTATATCTTTCAGCTGCAATGTCCGCTATAACGCTCTTAATTGCTTCAGAACTTAAATGATGACCATAAACTTTTGACCTAACATGACTTAGTGATGGTAATGGAGGTGGGTGAGATATGGAAATAATTTGGTTTTCTTTGGCACCAAGAAGTTTCCAGGCCCTTACAGACAAAGATGCCTCACCATTTTTTAGAAGATCATCATCAATGATGTTTAAGGTTGCGAGAATTTCCTTATCGCTCAACCTTACAAGAACACGAGAAGGAACATCAAATCCCTGAGCTATACATATAGAACAATGTTTCGGCAGAAATATAGTATGTTCTTTAAAAGTATCAATACCAAGAGCTTTAAGCTTTAGATGACTACAAATTCCTTCGCTCACAAACAGATCCTTTTATGCGAATAAGATAATCCAATAATAACTTGCAAAGAAAATTTTGTGAACAAGAAAAAAATGGGGTGGACGATGGGGGTCGAACCCACGACCGCTGAAGCCACAATCCAGTGCTCTACCACTGAGCTACGTCCACCACGAACTAAAAAATGGCGCGCCCGGTAGGACTCGAACCTACAACCCCCGGCTTAGAAGGCCGGTGCTCTATCCGGTTGAGCTACGGGCGCTTTTAAATTACCTTAGGACTCTACTAGTTCAAGTTGAGCTTTCTCTTGAACCAGCAAATTCTAAACTAATTTAACTTACCTTTAGAATCATATATCTATTTAGCGACAAAACAAATATGAAAAAAGATTTAAATAGTATTGGTCGGGGCAGAGGGATTTGAACCCCCGACCCTCTGCTCCCAAAGCAGATGCGCTACCAGACTGCGCTATGCCCCGAACTCGCTCCATTATAATCCGCAAGAAATTAGTGTCAAGAACAAACTAGAATATATTTTAATTATGTTTAATATTTTCACCACAAAAGCAATTAGCAAAAGTTTTGGCTATGCTTTCACTGAGATATAACAGTTGCGTCGCATAAGCAGGAAAAGCATTATTTTTTGTCATATAATTTATTTATGTATGGAATTTAACATAATACAAGTACTTAACTTAAAAAAAGCTAGCGAGGCTTTATGAGAAAGAAAAACATATCAAAGAAGCTACTTGACGAATCGATCACTGAGCAGGTAATAGGTGGGAATAAAAAAGAAGGAGCGTGTAGTGTTCACGAAATGGTTCTCAAAAGATCGGTATCAAGAAGGCATAAAGTTGAGTACGAATTATATCAGTGTAAAAAATGCGGGAAGTGGGAGGGAAGAGTAGTATAATACCCTCTAACATACGCCGCTTAAGCAGCCATAAAAAACTTAATAATCAGAAAGTGCTGCAAAAAATCCTTTAACATTAGAAGCTAGCTCATAAGGCTGCTGATAAATAACACCATGTCCTGACTCAGGGTAAGACACGACAATAGCGTTTGGCATTTCTTTTTCTAAAAGGCGTGAGTTTTCAGGTGGTATAAGCCTATCTTGCCCTCCAAAAATAATAAGTGATGGTTGCCGAACATCTCTAAGCTGGCTAAAACTACCATTTTCATACCACTCAGCTATAAGTTTATTTTGAGAAAACACAAACTTATCGGATGCGCTAGGCTCAAGAGATGCAGCCGAACCAACCTTCAAAAAGGACAGTACGGCATTCTTATCAACTTTGTCTGAAAATAAAAGATCCTTCTGCATCTCAAAAAAATCTTTAACTAAAAGAGACTCACCAATATGCGCAGCTTCAGGCTTAACTGACTCATTACCACCGCAATCAGAATTTATTAAAGCAATTCTTGCAACCGAGCCTGGGTTACTTATAGCAAGAGATTGTGCCACCCAGCCACCAAAGCCAAGCCCAACCACAGCATATTTGCCATCAATAACAGTTGCAGCAAAACTTGATACATATACAGCCAAGTCATTAATATTATCAACTTTAAAATCAGCCTCACCCACTCCAGGGTAATCAAGTAAATATACTTGATTATCAGAACTTAGTTCAGAAATTAACGCAGGATCCCACTGATGCATAGTCATATTAGCATCTGGCAGCATAATAATTGGAAACCCTTTACCGACAGACCTAAATCCAGCCCTTCCCCCTTCTATTTCCACATAACAAAGGTCAGATATATTATTAAGCCCAGCAACCCCCTGTTTGCGAATTTTTCTCTCTGCATACCCAGGGTAGATTGTTGTAAAAATCATTCCAAAAAAAATTAAGGCTGCCGGCAAAACCTCGTTCATTAAATAGAAAGTGCCAATATGATCTAAATATATAGCATGGATAATCGAGCTCACAACAAACACAATAGCCCAAGCAAGAGTTACTTTAGTATGGATTTGTATATGTATAAGACTATTAGAATAAGAGATATTTTGGTAAGACCTGCTGTACTCCCAAGTAAAAGGCCTTTTTATCATAATTGATATTAATGCAATTAGTGAGAGAGCAGAATTTGCTGCCAACACACCATACTTTTCAACCCAATAATCACCACTAAAAACTGATACAGCACCTAAACTAAAGAAGAAAACAACAGTTCCCCAATCAAGAACAACCCCTCTTTTGAGATGTGGAATAGTTACCAATAAAGTGGCGGCAAGAGCAAAACTAATGCCTAAATATGTAACGTCAGGATCGGATAGAAAAAAGTATAACAACCAGGGTAATAGACCTTTAATTAGCTCGGCCAACATACTAGAATCCTTCTAATAACCGATAAGTATTACCCTAATTATAGACACTTTTTAGGCAACAACAACCGGGGGCAGCTTGCGATTTAGGTCTTTGGGCAACCTAGAAAGGCCTTCCATTACTGATTTTACTGCATTGTGATAGGCACGAGATTCTTCACTCTCAGGGTCAGCAATTATGATCGGATTACCAAGATCTGTATGTTTTCTGAGCTTAATTGACAACGGCATTTCACCAACTATTTTGGTGCCAAGCTCAGCTTCTAATTCTGAAATAGATTGCGAGCCAAATATTCTTTCTTCAGCCCCACATGAAGAGCAATGATAGACGCTCATATTGCAAATAGCACCAAAGACATGGATTCCCATTTTTTCAAACATTTGTACACTCTTCTGCGCATCAAGCACAGCTAAGTCTTGTGGTGTTGAAACAATAACTGCACCACAAACTGGAATTTTAGATGCGAGCGTCAAGGGAATATCACCAGTTCCAGGTGGCATATCAATAACTAAAAAATCTAGCTCACCCCATTTGGTATCATGAATCAACTGTTCCATTGCTTTACTAATCATAGGACCACGCCACACTACAGCTTTTTTGGCTCCATAAAGAAAACCAATAGACATTAACGGAATGCCATGAGCAATAACAGGTAGTAGTTTTTTATTTTCATCCACGTGAGGCTCAGAATCTTGCACACCAAAAATATTTGGTTGATTTGGGCCATAAATATCAGCATCCAAAAGCCCCACCGAATACCCCTTAGCTTTTAGGCTTAACGCAAAATTAGCTGCAGTTGTTGATTTACCAACACCACCTTTAGCAGAAGCAATAACTATTATATTTTTAATATTAGGTAACCCACGCAGGTTACCTTGGACTTTCTTAGGTTCTACCAACATTCACAAATACCGATTTGATAAATTTCACAAATATTATCAAATTTAACTAATTATTGCACTACCAGAACACATCAACAATACCAATCACCTAAAAAAACTCAAACAAAATTTTGTATTACAGGTAAATAACGACAAAACACCTAACAAGAAAAATAAATTTTATGATCTATAATTCTATAAAGGTAGAAACAAAAAAAAGGAAATTAATTAAATGAAAAAGAAAAACTTAAAATCACATAGTAAAAACAAAAAAACCTTCAAAGAAAAATCAGGCCAGGAGCAAGAGAAAAATCTAACTAAAGAAGAAGTAAGCAATGTATCGGGAGGTGCAATTTGGTACAAAGCAAAAGATTACATAAACAAGAATAAATAACTTATTAAAGGGTTAATTTTTACAAATTATAGAAATTTCCAGCTATAAGGCCAATTGTCAACAGACTCCAAGGTATGCATGCACTACTAAATATGTCGCAAGACCAATAAACGCCAATTCTTGAACAAAAACAATAAATAAAATAACATATCTGCATATTATTATATTCGCATGGAAAAATAGATGGCAGATAAACGAAAAATCCTAGTTACAACAGCGCTTCCATATGCAAATGGGTCAACCCATCTTGGCCATATGGTTGAGCATATTCAGGCAGACATCTGGGTAAGATTTCAAAAAATGCGTGGTCACGATTGTCTGTTTATCTGCGGTGATGATGCTCACGGAACACCAATCATGCTTAAAGCGGAAGAACTTGGGGTTTCTCCAGAAGAGTTAATCAAGAGTATTCATCAAGAAAGATTAAATGATTTCAGTGATTTTTTTATTAAATTTGATAACTACCACACCACTCACTCCGAAGAAAACAAAGAACTTACAGCTGAGATATATAAGCGTCTTGAGGCCAATAATGATATCGAAGTTAGAGAAATAGAACAAGCTTATGACCCTGTCAAAGAAATGTTCCTACCTGATCGTTATGTAAAAGGCACTTGCCCTAAATGTGGCGCCGAAGATCAATATGGAGATAATTGCGAAGTTTGCGGCTCACATTACAACACCAATGAAATTGTAAATCCTATTTCAACCGTTTCAGGCGCAACCCCAGTTTATAAAAAGTCAGCTCATTTCTTCTTTAAATTAGATAAATATTCTGACTTCTTAAAGAAATGGATGAGCGATGGAACCCTGCAACCAGAGGTTGCTAATAAGCTTAATGAATGGTTTGAACAAGGCTTGCAACAATGGGATATTTCTCGAGATAAGCCATATTTTGGATTTGAGATACCAGGGCATCCAGGCAAATATTTTTATGTATGGTTAGATGCCCCTGTTGGCTATATGGCAAGTCTAAAAAACTTATCTTCAAAACGAGATGATGTTGACTTTGATGAATACTGGAAAGCTGATTCTGCTGCAGAACTTTATCACTTTATAGGTAAAGACATCATGTATTTCCATGCTCTATTCTGGCCTGCAATGTTAAAGAGCGCGAATTTTAGAACTCCTACTTCGATTTATGTGCACGGCTTTTTAACTGTAAATGGGCAGAAGATGTCAAAGTCTCGTGGCACTTTCATTGAAGCTCGTCGCTACCTCGATCATCTTAATCCTGAATATTATAGATATTACTTAGCAGCTAAACTTGGTAACAGTGTTGATGACTCTGATCTTAACCTAGAAGATTTTGTAATGAGGGTTAACTCTGACTTAGTTGGTAAATATGTTAATATTGCTAGTCGCTGTGCCGGGTTTATAACTAAAAAATTTAATAGCAAATTAGCTTACAGATTAGAAAATGAAGAATTATTCCAACAATTCACGAATAAATCAGAAATAATTGCTAAATATTATGAAGAGCGTGAATACCATCGCGCAGTACGCGAGATTATGGCATTAGCCGATATTGCAAATCAGTATATTAACGATAAAGCTCCTTGGAAACTTGCTAAAGAAGATGAAACTAAAGAACTAGCTCACCTTGTATGCACACAAGCTTTGAATATGTTTAAGGTGCTTACTGCATACTTAAACCCCATATTGCCAGAGCTTTCAAGCAAAGCAGAAAAATTCTTAAATATAAGCAGATTAGAATGGGATACTTTGGGTAACACTTTAACTAACCATGAAATCAATAAATTCGAACCTCTTTTAAGCAGACTACAAAATGAAGAAGTTGAAGCTATGATTAATGCAGGTAAAAATGAATAACCCAGAATTTGAAAAACACCTGGATGCATTAGAGTCATCCACTAATAAACCAGCATTAAGAGCTGTAATTCGTGAAGATGAATGCATCGGCTGCACCAAATGCATTAAAGCTTGCCCAATTGACTCAATTGTCGGCTCCAAAAAGAAAATGCATACAGTTATGTCTGATGAATGCAGTGGCTGCGAGCTTTGCGTTGCTCCCTGCCCCATGGATTGCATCGACATGATTGAATTACCCTCAAGATCATTAAATGAGAATATCGAGCTGGTTAAAAAATATAGCGATAGATACGAGGCTCGCAACAAACGATTAGAGAAAGTAGAAAAACAAAAACAAATCCAACATGAAAAGCGCAAGCTTGGAAATAGCATACAAACTAAAACTGTCCAAGCCCGTCAGTCTGAAATTATGGCAGCTATTCAACGTGCAAGGCAAAAGAAAAAACCTTAAAGCGCTATGATAGAATTAATGCAGCACTTTCTTAAGACATAAAAAAAAACAAAATGAACAAGCAAAAAAGACAAGAAATTTTTGACAGATTAGCAGAAGCTATTCCCGAACCGACAACAGAGCTTGAATACAATTCTGACTTTGAATTATTGATTGCAGTGATTCTTTCTGCTCAAGCTACTGACGTCAGTGTTAACAAAGCCACAAGAAGGCTCTACCCTGCAGCCAATACTCCTGAAAAAATTTATGAACTAGGCGAAGAAGGATTAAAAAAATACATCAAAACCATTGGTCTATATAACTCTAAAGCTAAAAATATAATCAAAACTTGTAAAGCATTAGTGGATAAGCACAATAGTGAAGTACCTAGAACTCGCAAAGAATTAGAATCACTGCCAGGTGTGGGTCGCAAAACTGCAAATGTTGTTTTAAATACTGCTTTTGGAGAAAATGCTATGGCAGTCGATACTCATATCTTCAGAGTATCAAACAGAACTAAAGTCGCCATAGGAAAAACGGTTCGACAGGTTGAAGATAAACTAATGAAGGTTGTGCCCAAAGAACATTTAAAAGACGCCCACCATTTGCTGATTTTGCATGGTAGATACACGTGCATTGCGAGAAAACCACAATGCACGAAGTGCATTATTCAAGATCTTTGCGAGTACAAAGATAAGACGATTTAACCTCCTAGCAAAGGAAGCATACCAAATCTTGAAGCGACTTGAATACCAATAATTACAAATGTTCCGAACAGAACGATAAACAATACAGGCTTACCACCAGGCAAAGTATACCTGCTCTTGATACCAGCCTTGCGACATTTCCAGACCATCGCAAAAGGTAAAATACCGTATAAAACTGCAGCAAATATACCCGCATAGCTTAACGCAATAACAAAACCTGAAGGGTAAAACAACGCGAACATTAAAGGTAAGCTGAATGATATAAATACAAGGAAAAGCATTCCTAGCTTAGATTTCTTAATACTCAGGCCATCAGATAAAAAGTCGGTTAACGCCAACCCAACACCCAAAAAAGAACTTAGCAAGGCGAAGAATGAGAATGCACCAACAGTGATAGCTATCCATGACAACCCTAAATCCTTATGAAGAATATAGGTCAGAGCTGACACAGGATGTGGCTGACTTCCCAGGTGAATTAGGCCAGCATCACCCCTTAAGGGAATAACACCAATAATAAGCATTTCCCAAACTATATAAACAACAAAGGCTATAACATTACCCCATATCAGAATTTTCTTAATATCAGACAAGTTGTCATTACAATAAACTCTCAAACTTGGCAGTATCACATGAGAAATAAATGCCAAAACTACAATTGGGACTGCGGCCGGCAGATACTTTAAGTCACCCTCTAGAAAATAATTAAGCTTCATAAATGGTGTTATAAACAAGCTCATACCTAAATAAGTACTAATCAAACCAAGCATTGCAATACGATTAATTCCATCAACCCAAGAGGCACCCAAATAAACAACCAACCCAAATATAAAGGTTGCGGCTACAATACCCTGATTATCAGTTACATGAAATGGTGTTGAACCAGAAACAACTTTAGATAGCAGAGATCCCATGCCAGATAGATAGGCGGCAGATGCTGCATACATTAGCATCAAAAACATGACCCAAGCAGTAATTTCACCAATAGGCCCCAAACGATGGCGAGCCAAAGTTATCATATTGGTATCAATTTCTTTAAAAGTCATGTTTGCTTCAAGCCAAAGAAACAAAGTTGTCATCATAAAAATAAAACAAATAGAGAAGAGAGTAAGAGCTCCAAAAAAACCACCGGCACCCGTTGTAATAGGAAGAGCGAGCATACCAGCACCAATAGATGTACCGGCAACTAATAAAATCCCCCCGGTCATTTTGCTTTTTAACAACTTCATGTGTTTAAAAATCCCTCAAAAATTAAAGATATGGCTAACAAAGATAACAAACTTTTAACAATACATTCAAGTTAGGCGCTAAATCAGCCCCTTTTTAAGTAGAAATTCTCTGGCAACATCTTTATGAGATCTGCCCAACACATCAGTCTCATAATTAAGCTCCATTATATCTTCATCACTTATATTGCCAGATAATTTATTAAGCTCTGAATTAAGCTCAGGATATTTTTTCAAAGTTTGGTTTCTTACTACAATTGCCGCTTGATAAGCAGGAAAACCATTTCTATTATCATCAAGTAAGACCAAATTAAACTTCTTTACTCTACCATCAGTAGAAAAAGCCATAATCACATTAACCTTATTGTTTGCTAGTGCTTCATATGCAAGCCCCGGATCCATCTGGTTAATTTCATCAAATTTTAAACCATAAGTATTCACTAAAGACAAATATGAATCAGGGCGCTCAACAAATTCCGCTGGAGCACCAATTGATAACCTTGGAACTTTCGGCAAATCACTTATATTTCTTAGCCCATATTGGTTGGCACTTTTCCTTGTTACTGCGAGTGCTGCTTTATTCTCAAAGCCAAGGGGTTTTAACCAAAGCAAATCATATTTTTTCTGGTAAAATTTCTTAACACTATAGTAAATTTGCCGAGCTCCTTTCTTCTGTTTTGCATGTAAAATTCCAGAATAAGCTGTTCCGGTATACTCAGGATATAAATCTATATCGCCGCGCACCAAAGCCTGATGAATCAGGCTTGTGGCTCCTAAATTCAATTTTTTCTGAACTTTTAAATCAGTATTTTCCTTAATCAAAATTGCAATCATATCTGCAAGTAAGTATTGCTCTGAAAAGTTCTTGCTACCTACAACAACAACTTTGCCACTATTATATTTAACTTCAGAAATAACAAACCAACCAAATAAACCAACTACAAATAAAAAGGATGACGCAAATATAAGTAACTTATTTTTTTTAGAGCCTTGCTTCGAAGCTCCAGGCTTAATCCACTTTTCGAATGCACCAATCAAACCATCTAAACTAAGCGCTAAAATAGCCGCAGGAATTGCACCCATTAAAATAAGGTGGTTATCATTTACAGCAAGACCTCTATTAATAAAGTCTCCCAACCCTCCTGCCCCCACAAATGCCGCCAAAGTAGCAACCCCAACACTTAAGATAGCCGCAGTTCTAACACCTGCAATAATTGTTGGCATAGCTAGTGGGATCTCAACCAAACGCAGTCTTTGCCAACTAGTCAACCCCATACCATTTGCAGCTTCAATCATGTCACTGGGCACATTAAGGATCCCTATGTAAGCGTTCCTAACAATTGGCAACAAAGAATAGATACTAAGAGCAATAAGAGCTGGAACCACACCTATACCAAATAATGGTATAAAAAATGCAAGCATGGCCAAGCTTGGTATTGTTTGCAAAACGCCTATAAAACCTAAGGTAAATTTCTCTAATTTCTTACAGCGAGTTATAACTACAGCAAGAGGGATACCGATAAGTATTGCTACAGAAACAGAGATAATAACCAGGTAAATCTGCTCACCAATTTTGATTAGCAATTCATTCATAGCTGACTCTGCTGAGCTGACTCAATCAACCTTTTCACAAAATTATTACTTGGACAGGTAGACAATTCATCGAAAGAACCAACTTGCATTAATTCTCCAGAATGCATGACTGCAATTTGATCTCCCAGCTTTTTCGCCTCAAGAATATCATGGGTGACGAAAACTATAGTGGTATTTAGTCTGTCTCGAAGCCTAATTAACTCTTCTTGTAGTGCATCTCTATTAATTGCGTCCAAAGCACCAAATGGCTCATCCATTAATAAGTATTTAGGATTATTAACTAAAGCTCGAGCCACTCCAACGCGCTGCTGCTCACCTCCTGATAGCTCACATGGAAATCTATCTAGGTATTTACCTGGTTCAAGATTGACTGTTTCAAGCAATTCAGCGGATTTATCACGACAAAGCTTTTTTTTAGCGTCACCTAACTTCATGATTAATGAAATATTTTCACTAATATTCATATTAGGAAATAATCCAACTCCTTGAAAAACATACCCCATAGAGCGGCGAAGCTTTACCTTGTCTAACTCACGTATATTTTTACCATCAATATAAATTTCACCACCTGAAGGTGAAATCAAACGGTTTAACATTTTGAGAATAGTAGTTTTGCCACTTCCAGATGAGCCAATAAGAACGAAAGTCTCCCCATCGGCAAGTTGCAATGAAATATCTCTAACACTATAATTCAGACCATTATCGTAGGTCTTGCTGACGTTTATTAGCTCGATCATTGAGTCGACTTAGTGATAAATAAAGATATCAGCTTAACGCATGAAGTTTACATTGTAAAACGAGGGAAAATTAATGAGCAGACAACCAACTATCGGGATGCGCCACGTTGCCCTATTTGTTTATGAATTTGATGAATGTGAAAAATTTTATCGTGATCTTCTTGAAATGGAAGTTGAATGGCGCCCAGATGATGATAACGTTTATTTAACAAGTGGTACTGATAACCTAGCCCTCCACCGCCGCGAAGAAGCCCACAACGAACCCCAAAAGCCTCGCTTAGATCATATTGGCTTTATTCTTCCAAATGCAAAACAAGTTGATGAGTGGCATAAACATTTTGTGGCTAATGGCGTAAAAATTATTTCTCAGCCAAAAACTCATCGAGATGGAGCAAGAAGTTTTTACTGCAAGGACCCTGATGGTACAGTTGTGCAGATGATTCATCATCCGCCTATATCTAATAAGTTTTAAGAAACCCCGTTTCGAGTTTTAAATAATCAACTTATATGCTTTAACAGTAGTAAAGAGATAAAAACACTATCATCCCGCGACTTGATCGCGGGATGACAAATTCCTGTAATTTCAAACAATTAATATCTTACATAATTAATCTATTTTCTATTAGATAAATAAAACTAACAATTTATGCAACAACGCTGGCTTGACAATGGAATGATATCATCAAGCTAAATCCAATAAGCAACTTGTGTCATAACCTTTGAAACAGTCTTCATCACTGTTTTAATTAATGCAGGTAACTCAGCAGCGCCTTGCTCAATTGCAACTGTTGCATGGTGCCCCTCATCTTCCCGCATTTGGTATAGAATTTTACGACTTCGATTATCTCCGTCTGGGAGGGAGGCAAGATGCCTATCTATATGCCTAACAACCTGGCGCTCAGTTTCAGCAACAAAACCTAAGCTCCATTTATCTCCAGCAAGACCAGCAATTAAACCAATACATAAAGAACCTGTATACCAAGCGATATTCATATAGCTAGTGTGACTGCCTAGATCAGCTAGCCTTTCGGAGCACCAATCCAAGTGATCATTCTCTTCATCAGCTGATTGCTGCATTTTCTTAGCAACTTTAGGGTCTCTAGCAGTTAAAGCTTGTCCTTGATATAGTCCTTGCGCACTAATTTCACCACTATGATTGACACGCATGAGCCCAGCACTATGCTTTTTATCTTTTTGCGACATAAAGCCATCTTGGGTATCGCCACTAGGATTAGAGCGATATCCAAGATTTTTAACTGTAATAGTTTTTAAGGCGCGATCAATATTACCCAAAAACAGATCAAAAAAAGTATATTTTCTAGCAAGTAACTGCTTCTTCACGCAACCAACCTCTTTCTTTCATCCACTCATCATTAACAAATTTAGTTAAATAGTTGCGAATATTATCAGGTAAAAAGACAATACATTTATCCTCTGGGCCTAAGTCTCTAGCTGCTTCCCAAGCTGCATGTAATGCAGTTCCTGAAGATCCGCCAACAAGTAAGCCTTCCTCACGTATTAAACGACGTGCAGCATTAAAACTATCTTCATCTTTTACTTTAACATAGCGATCTATTAGGTTGTTATCTAAGACTTCTGGGATAAAATCATAACCTATACCTTCAACCTGATAAGGGTGACACTCTCCCCCACCGAGAATAGACCCAACAGGATCAACACCAACAATAATTACATCAGGAATTTTCTCTTTTAATTTTTTGGCGACACCACTCACCGTACCTCCGGTGCCAACTCCCATCACAACCATCTTGATGTCAGTCCCCATATCATCCAATAATTCTTCAGCTGTAATTTCATAATGAGCATGAGGGTTGTTAGGATTTGAATACTGATCAAGAATATGAGCATTAGGTAATTTATTTTCCAGGTCAATCGCAACTGAAATGTGGCTATCAGGGTGATCATATGCCACTTCAGTTGGTGTGCGATAAATTGTAGCACCAAGAGCTTCAAGTACAGCCTGTTTTTCTTGGCTCATTTTTTCTGGCATTGTAATGATGACGTTATAACCTTTAACTGCTCCAGCTAGAGCCAAACCGATCCCTGTATTACCTGAGGTTGGTTCAATTAATGTATCACCAGGCTTAATTCTCCCTTCTTTTTCGGCACGCTCGACCATCCAATAACCAATACGATCTTTAACAGAGCCACCAGGATTTAAAAACTCACATTTGCCAAAAATCTGGCATTTAAGATGATCAGTTACCTTATTAAATCTAACTAGAGGGGTTTTACCAATTCCCTGGAGAATATTATCAATTACCATTTTTTTCCTCATTATTGGGTGGAGAATGTGTAAGTAGGTGCTGTAATAAGAATTGCCAACAACTCATAAAATTTAACATAAATATAAAATGTATGGTAGGCTATCATCATGAATAAAATTACAAATAAACAGGGTGTAATATTAATTAATTTGGGAACGCCTGACGCACCAACAACTAAGGCAGTTCGCAGATATTTACGCGACTTCTTAAATGACCCTAGAGTAATTGACATACCAGGCTTTTTACGGTGGATACTTGTTAATTTACTAATTGTTCCATTCCGTTCATTTTCTACGAAAAAAGCCTATCAAGAAATTTGGACGGAAGAAGGATCCCCTTTATTAGTTCACACAAAGCGTTTACAAAATGAAGTTAGCGCCAAACTAGGATCAAGCTACATAGTTGAATTTGGAATGAGGTATGGCAAACCAACTATTAATTTGGCAGTTAAAAAATTAGTAGCAGCTCATTGTGAAACAATACATATACTTCCTTTATTTCCACAATACAGTTCAGCCGCCACAGGGTCCGCCATTGCTGAAACATTAAGAGAGCTTGCCAGTTCACACAATGTTCCTAAAATCATAATTCACCAAGAATTTTATCAAAACCCAGACTATATCGAAGCACTTGCAGAAAGTATAACAAAGCATAGATCAACTACTAAAAATCACTATTTATTTAGCTATCACGGACTTCCTGAAAGACAAATAACTAAAAGTGATGGCGAAAAAATTTGCTCAAGGCATGAAGAGTGCCCAGCTCCTGTAGGTAAGAGAAAATTTTGCTACAGAGCGCAATGCTATGAAACAACAAGAATGGTCGCAAAAAAGCTAAGCCTCAAAAGAAATCAATATACCGTATGTTTCCAATCAAGAATTGGAAAGACCCCCTGGATTCATCCATATACCGAAGAAACGCTTAAAGATTTAGCTACCAAAGGAATCAAAGATCTGACAGTTATATGCCCTTCATTTGTATCAGACTGCCTAGAAACACTCGAAGAAATCGGGATACGCGCAAAACAGCAATGGGCTGAACTAGGAGGCAATTCACTAACCCTAATCCCCTGCCTAAATGAAGATGTAAAATTTGTCAACACAATCCACAACTTAATAGCCAACAGTTAACTGTGGATAACTCTGTTAGTTTTTTTGTGGAAATCTATGCAACCACCTACAAATCAACAAGTTACAAAAGTCAATAGCAAAAAAGGCAAAAATAATAAACCCTTTAATATCAATAAGTTAATAATTTTTAAATAATTTTCTTGACTTCATTAGCTTCATGCATTAATCAAAAAAAATAATCCACAAAGACTGTGGATAAGTTTGTGAAAAACTCTCTAACAAGACCTCCAAACCCTATTTTATCAACAAGTTAGTTATCGTGGTAAATTTTATACAACAATTCTGGGTAATTTGACTTGGAAAGTAATCCACAAAGACTGTGGATAACTCTGTGAAAAACTTTATTATAAGTTATGTTTCCTTCGATCTATCAAACAATTAGATTATTGATCTATTTTTAATCATGCATCTCGTATCCCAAGCTAGGCGAGGATGACAGCAAATCACCCAGCAAAATTATTTTTTATTACACTTACACAAAGCTATATCCACAATACCTGTGGATAATATTGTGAAAAAGTTTTGAATTAACTACAAATGACTGAACAAATCAATGACTTAGATTAATGATCATATTTGAATCACAAAGATTAAGTACAACCAAAATAGACACTAGATCCTTATAAGACCGAACTATAACTTTTATAGAGCTAAATCTTATACCTTACCAGTTTTAAGTTTTTATAATTTTGTGGCACTTAGAAAGCTGTCGGCTCTTTTTATTACTGAACCAGATGAAACACTCTTCATTGCAGCCCACAGAAATCAATACAGGATAGAAATAGCAGGATTTCATAATAGGAAATTTCGAGAATTAAACCGCGTGTGAGACTGCTAAAAAAACATGAAGTCCCGCCAACTGCATAATGCATACTATGACTTTCGTACTATACAGAGAAAACTCAAAAATCATACCAGTATTTAATAAATGGATTTACCATTATTTACAAATTTTTATACACATACTGGGTGTATTAACAACCCCAGGCTCAAGACAAACCACCAACCCCTCTTTCACATAAATTTATACGGTATTGAGCAAACAACCCGATTAATTCATTATAACAATTGATATTTTTTATAGTATATGGACGCCATAATGACCACAGAGTCGATTAAAGTTATAGGATTGCTATTTTTTAGCAGCGCTCTTATCTTTTCTACATTATCATTTGCACACAATACCACGACAATAGTGTACAACTTAGATAATATAGCCCCTTTGAAAATCTACTATCAAACCTGTAAAGCAACACTTAATGATCTTATATGCTCCACAGTAAAGTCGCACAAAATCAAACCGAAAGACAAATATACCAAGAAAACAAAATCCCGCATGGGCACAGGAGTCAATATTCTAAAAGCTTCAATGGCAGCTAGTACTAGCAAATACGCTAACACCTGCAGAGTATCTTTTATGCCTGGATTTCCACCTACCATAGTTGAAGTTTTTTTACAAAAATTACCTGGAACAAGCAAAATATTATGCACAACTAAATGGAGGGTTATAAATTGAGAAATACCAAAAAAATGTTAACAAGTATTATATTTACTACTTTAAGTTGTTTTACTTATACCAGCACCATTGCCCAAACAAAAAATATATTTTTTACAAACTTTGACCCTCTCTCACACCTAATACTTACATATAAAATATGCACAGACACAGAATGCAATAATGAAACAAACATTTCTATACCACCAATTGATACTAAAATAAAACAATTTAAAGATAATGAGAACCATGAGGAAATATTAATAATAGTTTCAAAAGCAGTTTTAAACAAAACAATAACCACCTTTAGTGATAGATGCACTCTAGACTACTGGAAAACAGAAAACAATTTGGTTCTCTATTTCGCTAAAAAAGGAAATAAAATAACATGCAATAACGGTGCAGCAGTTAACAGTAACTTGAGTTACCTTCAAAATATTACTTACCACCCTGATTTTACTAGCATTCATAAAAATAGAATTTACACGAAAAACTAATCTAAAACATTACTCAAAATTTTTTAATCCAGATATAGGGTCTGTTGACGATTGGTGTTGCAAGGCAAAACGACACAAGAATATGTGATAAAGATTTGCTCTTTGATACGGTGAGGATTTCTATTTAACAAATTAAAGATCAAATTTACTTAAATTCGGGGAGCATTTAAAGCCGTAAGACCTGTTATCAATAGACCCTAACGCTAAATTTATAATGAATTTACATATGCAAAACCAATTATTATCGAGCCTTAAGAAAAAATTCAGCAATCTTAAAATCATCCTCATATGTAACTTTGAGATTATCTGACCTGCCTTGAACAATAAGAGGATGACCACCAGCATGCTCTATAGCGCTCGCCTCATCTGTAATTTCAACACCACCAGAAAGCGCTTGCTCAAGAGCTTGGCTTAATTCTAATGATTTAAACATCTGAGGAGTTAATGCACGCCATAATTTAGCTCGAGGAACTGATTTATTAATTTGAGTGCCACAATTTGAGCTTTTTACTGTATCTGTCATTGGAGCAGCAAGAATCCCTCCAGAATTTTTTGTGGTTACAAGATCAATCAAATTAACTATATCTTCGGTTTCTACCAGTGGTCTAACGGAATCATGCACTAATACCCAATCAACACTTGCTGTATCATTTAAATAGGCTAATGCATTTAAAACAGAATGAGCACGAGTTTTGCCCCCAACAACTGTTTTAATTTTTGAACTTTTTGAAAGTTTCAAGTCAGTCCAAAAACCATCATTCTCACCTAAAGCAACTACAATTCCTTCAATTGCAGGCATTGCAAGAAACGGTTTAATGCTATGCTCGATAATAGCCTCACCATTTATTTCTAAATATTGCTTTGGTATTTCCGCCCCCATGCGAGAGCCAACACCAGCTGCTGGGATCACCACCCATATTGAGCTTTGCAATGAATTTGACATATATTGATCAACACAACACTTTAAATGAGAAGGATTATAGCATAGAATCTTCCTTTTAATAGAACCTTCAAAGGCAAATATAATGACAATTCAAGTAGATACTATTATAAGCGCGCGCTGGATAATCCCAATTGAACCAAGAAATACAGTCCTTGAAAACACTTGCATTGCAATTAAAGATGGGAAAATAATTGATATCTACCCTCAATCGGAAACTAATAAATATAGTGCAAATGACATAATTGAGCTTCCACATCATGTATTAATGCCTGGACTTATAAATTGCCACACACATAGCCCAATGGTTCTCTTAAGGTCTCTTGCAGATGATATGCCACTTATGGATTGGCTAAATAACTATATTTGGCCAGCTGAGACAAAGTGGATGTCTCCAGAATTTATTAACGACGGCACAGAACTTGCCTTTGCCGAAATGATAAAAGGTGGGACCACCTGTTTTAATGAACATTATTTTTACCCAGATGTATTTGCCAAAGTTGCTGTTAAAACTGGTATGCGTGGAGGTGTTGGTATGTGGGTTATGGATAATCAAAATCCAATGCAATTAGATGCCGACACCCTGCTTGAAAAAGGTGAAAATGCTTATCAAAAATATAAAAACGAGCCGTTGCTAACGTTCACTTACGCTCCACACGCACCATACACACTCACTGACCAAACTTTACTACGCCTTAAGGCTTTATCTGAAGAAAAAAACATACCTATTTATATGCACGTTCATGAAACACAAGATGAAATTGATATGGGTATTAAAGAGTACGGCATGCGACCTCTTGCAAGATTAAAAAAGCTGGGGCTTTTAAATCCAACCTTTCAAGCAGTGCATATGGCGTGCACAAATGACGAAGACATTAAGATACTAAAAGAAACTGGAACTCAAGTGATTCACTGCCCAGACTCAAACTACAAATTAAACAGCGGCATCTGCCCTGTACAGAAGATGCTGGATAATGGCATTAATGTTGCTTTTGGCACAGATAGCGCTTGCAGTAACAATAATCTAGACATGATTGAAGAAATGCGCACATGCGCTATTTCCGCAAAAGTTTTAAGCAATAATATTAAAGCAGTATCTGCCATGACTGCATTAGAAATGCTTACAATTAATGGCGCCAAACTTATGGGTCTGGATAAAGAGATAGGCTCAATTGTAAAAGGAAAAGCTGCTGATTTAATTGCTTTTGACATGTACCACCCAGCAACCCTACCGATACACAACCCTATTTCTCAGATTGCCTATGCCGTTAATAGTATGCAAACAACTGATGTATGGGTAAATGGGAAGCAGCTTCTAAAGGATGGCAAGCTTACAACTTTAAATGAAGATAAGATAAAAACCAAAGCTATCGAATGGGGTGAGAAAATTTATAGATCGCAAAAAAATTAGGATCTGTTGGCAATTTATGTTGCAAAGCGAAACTATCTAGAGTAGAGAGAGAATTTTTTAATTAGGCGAATAATCTCTCTATTTAACGAATTAAAGGATAAATTTTCACAAATTATAGAAATTTGCAGCTGTAAAACCAATTATCAACATACACTAATCCCCAAATTGGTTTAAAACCCTATCTGCTATACTAAAATAACATACTCCTTTTAACTTAATGTTATTAGGGGTATGCTTAGCCCTTACCCAGCCAAATTAAACAAGAGGTTTGAAATGACAAGTGAGTCACTAAATTTAGTTTCCCCCCTTGACGGACGTTATAACCTAAAAACCAGGGAAACAGCAAAATATTTTAGCGAAAATGCACTTATCTTTTATAGAGCCAAAGTCGAAATATTATGGCTAAAACATCTTTCAAATCTCCCCAAAATTTCTGAAATAAAAGCCCGCAAAGACTTATCATTACTAGATGACATATTAACTAACTGGTCATTAGAAGATGCAGAACTTGTTAAAGAATTTGAAAAAGTTACCAATCATGATGTGAAATCAGTTGAGTATTTTTTACAGAGAAAGCTCAAAAATCACGAAGAATTTAAGTCATGGATTCCATTTATCCACTTTGGCTGCACTTCAGAAGATGTTAATAATTTAGCATATGCGCTAATGCTAAAAGATAATCGAGAACATGTATTATTACCAAGATTAAAAGGCCTTAATAATACTCTTATTAAAATGGCTGAAAATTATTCTGGCCTTGCAATGCTTTCACGGACTCATGGGCAGCCCGCCACCCCAACAACATTAGGTAAAGAAATTGCAAATTTTGCTTATAGAATTTCCCGCCAAATAAAACAATGTGAGCAAATTGATTATCTTGGTAAATTCAGTGGTGCTGTCGGCAACTTTAACGCACATATGGCAGCCTACCCTGACGTTAACTGGGAAAAAGTTTCCAAAGAATTTATTGAAAGCTTAGGTTTAGTTGCAAACCCTTATACTGCACAAATTGAACCACATGACTTTATTGCAGAAATATCTCACAACATGGTTAGAATAAATACTATTCTAATTGACATGGCTCGTGATATTTGGAGCTATATCTCAATCGGTCATTTCAAGCAAAAAATGAAAGACAATGAAGTTGGATCATCTACTATGCCGCACAAAGTTAACCCGATCGATTTTGAAAATGCAGAAGGTAACCTTGGGATTGCAAATGCATTATTTGATCATTTTTCACGCAAGCTACCTATTTCCAGGTGGCAGCGTGACCTTAGCGACTCAACTGTTCTCAGAAATCTAGGTGTTGCATTTGGGCATTCGGATTTAGCATATCAAGCATTAGAAAAAGGTTTAAGCAAACTAGAGCCAAATGAAGAATCCATTAAATCAGATCTAAACCAAAACTGGGCAGTACTAGCTGAAGCAATTCAGACGGTAATGCGCAAGTTTGGCAACGATAAAGCATATGAGGAATTAAAGACCTTTACTCGAGGGAAAAACATAGATAAAAATCTGACTCATAGTTTTATTGAAACACTAGAATTACCTCCCGAAATAAAAGCAGGCTTGCAAGCACTCACTCCAGAAGGGTATATTGGAATTGCAAGGACGCTAGCTACCGGAGTTGACAAGGCATGTCATGGAAAATAGGAAACTGGATTTTTCAAAAACTTAGTAAATTTTTAAGTAAAGAAGGTCCTCGAGTACACGGATATCTAACAGATTTTGACCGACTGGTTTATGAAATTAGGCCAGGAGATGTATTGCTCATAGAAGGAACTAGCCGCATGAGTAACATCATAAAAAAAATCACCCAAAGCCAATGGACTCATGCAGCTCTCTACATAGGGCGATTGCATGATATTGAAAACCCAGAATTACGCAAAAAAATCCGCGAACATTTAGTTGGCCAATTTCCAGCTGATCGCCGCCTTATAATTGAAAGCTTTATAGGTAAAGGCACATATGTGGCCCCATTAACACACTATCGCAAAGATCATATTCGTATTTGCCGTCCCCAGGCAATTTCTCGAAAAGACGCGCAAAAAGTTATTGCTTATGCGATTGATCACTTGGGTCGCGAATACAGTATTCGTCACGTTTTTGATCTTATGAGATTTATGCTGCCTTGGGGCATCCTACCCAGAAGATTCTTATCGACTTTATTCAAGCATCCTAAAGAGGCTACAAGGGAAATATGCTCGTCAATGATTGCTGAGGCCTTCATGTCAATTGATTTTCCAATATTACCTCACATTAGAAAAACTAATGACAAGGAAATTGAGATGATCCAAAGAAACCCTCGACTTTTTTCTCCCCCTGATTTTGATCAATCTCCATATTTTAATATTATCAAATACCCAATATACTCCATGGATGAACAGGCTCCTTATAAAAATCTCCCTTGGAATAAAGAAGTTATTAGTCACGATGACCACGGTATACACCCAGCGCATGAAATGGGCCCGATCAAACCAGAAGAAGAAATAAAAGAGGAGATTCCAGAAGCAAAGATTGCCAAAAAAAATAGTAAAGAGCTTGCTAAAAATGGAGATAAAAATTGAAATCTGAGTCTCCACAACCTCTATTTGACAACCTAGCAAACATAGAAGAAATTTCACCGCCTGAAGTAACTCAATATATGAATGAAATTGATGTATATGGGGTTAATGACGACTTCAAACATACCTTAGGCTTTCTGAAAAGCTACACAGGATCAGAAGATACATTTAATGCATACCGTCGTGAAGTAGAACGAGTAATCCAATGGAGCTGGTTAATTGCGAAAAAACCGTTACCAGAATTAGATAGGCATGATTTGCGTGACTATATTGAGTTTTTCCAAAAGCCTCCAATTAGCTGGATCTCCACTCAATATTTCCCTAGATTTCATAACACAGAGGGGCTTAGGACAGTGAATAAAGATTGGCGCCCATTTGTGGTTCGCACCCAAAAAGCTCACCGTAAGCTTGGGCAATCAAGAACTCGCGACCAATACCAACCGAGCAACACCACAATCGCTAATCTTTTAGCATGCTTAAGTACGTTTTTTAGTTATTTAGTCCAAGAAGAATATATAAAATCTAATCCAATTCAACTTCTTCGCCAGAAAAGTCAATATGTGCAGAAAAAGCAAAACCAACGAATTACTAGAAAATTAAGCTCTATTCAATGGAGCTCTGTAATTAATACTATTGAAAAAATGGCGGATGAAAATCCTAAATATGAACGCCACTTATTCATAATGACTGCATTTTATATGCTTGGTCTTCGTATTTCTGAACTCGCCGACTCATCTCGCCATACCCCAACCATGGGTGATTTCATGCCTGACCAACATGGTTACTGGTGGCTTTCAACACTTTCAAAGGGTAATAAGTGGCGCGATATTGCCGTTCCAGAAGAAATGCTTACAGCATTAAAACGTTACCGAATCAGTAGGAATCTTACCCCCCTACCACAACGAAATGAACAAACATCAATGTTACATAAAGAAAAAGGTCGCGGCGGACTTGGTAGCAGACAAATTAGAAATATCGTTCAAACATGCTTCGACGCGGCAATTCACTCACTACAAAAAGCTAACAAAATGGATGAGGCACAAGATTTAGCTAACGCTACCGTTCACTGGTTAAGACATACTGCAATCTCTGCTGATGTGGAACATCGACCAAGAGAACATGTCCGGGATGACGCAGGCCACGGCAATGCAATGATCACCGATCGTTATATAGACATTGATCGCCAGGCTCGCCACCGCTCTGCCCGCGATAAACGACTTAAGCCAGATGATCTAATTTTTGAAGACTAATAATTAGGGGCGAGTAACCGATAACGCTGTAGTTTTTTATCTATTAGCGACTAGCGTGTGATATGAAGCCACTAACTTATAAAACTCAGAAAAAAATCGCGTAAAATACGATCAGAAAGCATACAAGAGCATCCCTACAGGAATATTGTTCAAAAATAATGTAAAATTAATAAATAAAAATGTATAATCTTGCGCTTGCGTGGGAAACATATCAAATTAAAGGAAATCTAATGTTAGATTTTAGGCTTATTCATGACAAGGAAACTGGCGAGAAATGGATTGAAACTTCTCACTTTGGAAAATCATTACTAACCATATCACAGCTCAATAAAGGCACAGCCTTCACAGATGAGGAGCGCCTTGATTTTGACCTGATTGGCAAACTTCCAGTTCGTGTTGAGTCACTTGAAGAACAAGCTAAGCGCGCATATCTACAATATCAAAACTACCCAACTGATATCCATAAAAATATTTATTTAAATAATTTATTAAATAAAAATCAGGTGTTGTTTTACAAGCTGGTTCAAGATCATATAGAAGAAATGGTTCCGGTTATTTATACACCCATAGTCGGTTCGGCCGTACAGCAGTTTAGTCGAGATTTTCGCCAAGAGCGTGGCATGTATATCTCATATCAAAATGCCGATCACATCGATAAATTACTTGACAACAGATCTAACCCAGATATTGATCTTATTGTGGTAACTGATGGTGAAGGTGTGCTAGGTATAGGTGACCAAGGTGTTGGAGCTATGGATATTCCAATTGCAAAACTGATGGTCTATACTCTATGCGCTGGAATTGACCCAAATCGCACCTTGCCAATCATGTTAGATGTGGGAACTAACAACCAAAGTCTACTTGATGACCCACAATACCTCGGGTGGCATAATAAACGTGTTGAAGGCGCAGAATATGACGCCTTTATTAATAAATTCGTATCTACTGTCAAAGCTAAATTCCCTAACGCCCTTCTCCACTGGGAGGACTTTGGTGCTAGAAATGCCTTTGCCAATCTCGAGAATTATCGTGAAACAATTTGCAGCTTTAATGATGATATTCAGGGCACCGGCGTAATTACTCTAAGTGCACTAATTGCTGCAGCAAAACTGCAAGGATCAAAATTAGAAGACCAAAGAATTGTTGTATTTGGGGCAGGCTCAGCAGGTGTAGGTATTGCTGATCAAATTAAATCAGCAATGATTGCCGATGGAATTGACCCAGAAAAAGCTCGTAAATGCTTCTGGCTCATTGATCGAGAAGGCTTGATTACCGAAAAACGTTACAAACGAGAAAATCAATTACATTTTGCAAGGTCATCAGAACATACAAAGGCCTGGGATACCGCTACTGATAGTTCAGCTAGCTTAGATGAAGTTATTCAACATGTTAAACCAACTATTCTTTTAGGGTGCTCAACCGTTTCCGGGGCTTTTACTAAAGAAATGATAGAACACATGGCAGAGCACGTTAACAACCCAATCATTCTTCCACTATCAAACCCAACATCTAAAGCTGAAGCCTTACCTCAAGACTTAATTGAGTGGACTAAAGGTAAAGCAATGATAGCAACGGGAAGCCCTTTTGATCCTGTGAGCTATAAAGGCAAAACCTTTAGAATTGCTCAGTGCAATAATGCCTTTGCATTTCCAGGCATAGGCCTTGGAGCACTAATGGTGCAAGCAACTCAAATAACTGATGCCATGCTTTATAAAGCCAGTGAAGCAATTGCTGATTATGCTCCTGCCTTAATGTCACATGACATTCAAAAAGGACTATTACCATCACTTGAGCAAGCGCAAGAAACAGCGCGCAAGGTTGCAATTGCAGTTGCAAAGCAAGCTATTTCTGAAGGTGTGGCCCAAATCAATAAAGAAGCAAATCTTGAAGATTTAATTAATAACAACATGTGGGAACCTGAATACATACCCTACAGAAGGCGTTACACCTAGAAAGCTGGATCCCCGATCAAGTCGGAGATGACGATTTTATAATGATGGGAATATATTTTATTATTCATGCTGAAATGTGACACCTTCTCCTTTACTAATAAGTTAATTCTGATAATATGTTCACATTATTCTCAAGGGCCCAAAAACACTTGGTGCTGCAAAAAAATATACAAATAATTTGTAGCAATATGGCAATACATTTGGCTGCCCTACTAACCATCAATCGAGAAGAAACAAAATTATGAATCCTATTTTAAATAGCGCAGTTACTGCTGTTCGTGAAGCAAGTAAAATTATCCTACACGCAATCGATCGTGTGAAGTTTTTGCAAATTGAAGAAAAGTCACCTAATGATTTCGTTACATCTGTAGACAAACAAGTTGAAGAATCTATAGTTGAATTTTTGCAAAAACGCTATCCAGACCATAGCTTCCTTTGTGAAGAAATGGGGATGATCGGCGAAAACGAAGATGCCATGTGGATTATTGACCCTCTTGACGGCACAGCCAACTTCATCCAAGGCATCCCTCATTACGCTATTTCAATTGCATTCCGACTAAATGGCAAAATAGAGCATGCTGTTATCTATGATCCATTTAAGCAAGATCTATTTACCGCATCTCGAGGTAAAGGCGCTCAACTTAATGGCCATAAAATAAGAGTTAGCAAGCAAAATAAATTTGAGTGCGCTTTACTTGCCACGGGATTTGCATTTAAAGACGAAAATCTTAAGGCGAAAAACCTTAAAACTTTAAAGCCAATACTTACCGACTGTCGTGATGTTCGTCGCATGGGTGCTGCTTCACTTGACCTTGCATATGTAGCATGTGGTAGGGTTGACGGCTTTTGGGAACTAGGGTTAAATAGTTGGGATATCGCTGCTGGAGCACTAATTGTCAAAGAAGCTGGCGGTATAGTTTGCGACCCAAATGGTGGTGAAGACTATTTAAAATATGGAGATATTGTGGCTGCACCCCCTAGGATTATTAAACCTATTTTGAAACATATTAATTCAGCCATAAAGAGTAAACAAATTATAAGCGAGAATGGAGACTCAAATGCTTAAAAAACTTTTTTGCGATCACCCGAATAGTGTTAAACAAACATACCTACAACATCTTTGGTGGTCGTGTTGCGCATCATTCAAGGCCTTAATGGTTGCAATAGTTTTGATATTACATGGTATTTTTCCATTCATCTTTGAAAAAACTGGCAGTAATTTAATTATTGGTTTAGCTAGTAAGTTTCAAACTGGTGAGCGCAAGAAAGACTTCGAAAAACGAATGGAAGATAGGTTACACGAAGGTTCAATTAAAGAGGATTAGCTTGTATCCTCCTAACTGGCGCAAAACTTTTTCTATGAATAGGCGTAACACCTAAAGATTTTAATGCCTCAATGTGCTGCTTGGTTCCATATCCTTTATGTTTAGCAAAACCATAACCTGGATATTGTTTTTCATAATCCTCAAGCATTCGATCACGCGTCACTTTAGCAACAATTGAAGCAGCACTAATAACTGCTATTGTATCGTCTCCCCCGATTATTGATTCATAATCACAACCTAGATCTAACTTCATATTACCATCAACTAAAGCCATATGTGGCTTTACAGATAAATTAAGAATAGAATTTTTAGTAGCTAGCTTGGTTGCCTCTAAAATATTAATTTTATCTATTTCGTCAGCAGTAACTTCAGCTATGGAATAAGCAGTTGCTACTTTACAAATTTGCTGAAAAAACTCGTCACGTCTTTTAGCTGATAACTTTTTAGAGTCTCTAAGCCCTTCAATACCATGATCTGGTGGTAAAATTACCGCTGCGACCACAACTGGTCCCGCTAAACACCCTCTTCCAACTTCGTCGACACCAGCTATTAATTGCTCCACTCTCGCTCCTTAACATCTATGATAAGCTTTATGTAATAGGCAACATCTTTTCATCACCATGCCCAACAATCTTGAATTATGCACCAAAAAATGCGATCATCCTAGCAAATATCACCTATAGAAACGAGTTAAAAATGAAGCAATTACGTTGCGGTGTAATCGGCGTTGGTTACCTTGGTCAATTTCATGCAGAAAAGTACACCCAACTCTCAAACGCAGAGCTTGCTGGCATCTGCGACGTAGATCACAAAAGATGTGATGAGATAGCCCACAAACTTAACACCAAAGCATATTATGACTATCACGAGCTCCTAAAAAATGTTGATGCTGTCAACATTGTAACTCCTACTGATTTACACCACAAAGTTGCGAAAGCATGTCTAGAAGCCGGAGTTCACGTATTAGTTGAAAAACCAATCTGCTCAACCATTGAAGAAGCAGAAGATTTAGTTGAAATTGCCAAGCAAAAAAATCTAGTTTTACAAGTGGGGCATCTAGAGCGCTTTAATAAAGTTATTCAAGCATCTGAAAAAGTATTAAAAAACCCAAAGTTCATTGAATGTGAGCGCCTGGCTCCTTTTCAACTACGCGGCACTGAAGTTAATGTAGTTTTGGACTTAATGATCCATGACATTGATATTATTCAAGAATTAGTAAAATCTCCTCTCAAAGAAATTAGAGCCAGCGGCACATCAGTGCTTTCAAAACAGCTCGATATAGTGCACGCCCACCTTGAGTTCGAAAACGGCTGCATTGCAAATGTAAAAGCAAGCCGTGTGAGCCTAAAGCCAAAACGTAATTTACGTATTTTTCAGCATGATGCATATCTTGCACTTGATCTTAAAAACCGACGTCTTGCCATTCACCACAAAGGTGAAAATGAAATGTTTCCCGGCATTCCTGAGATTATTAAAGAAGAACAGGCATTTGAGCAGGGAGATGCCCTAATGGATGAAATAAAATCCTTTACTGAAAGCATACAAGAAGGCAAGCAAGCTGCAGTTACCGGAGAAGATGGTCTAAGAGCACTCAAAACTGCAATCGAGATTACTAATATTGTGAATTCACATACTAGAAATATGGTGTGACCATTATGGCAAAGCGTGTTTTTATATTAGCCGGTGAAGCTTCTGGTGACGCGCATGCTGCAGAGCTTATACGAGCAACCCACGCAATCAATAAATCAATTGAATTTTTTGGTATTGGCGGGGATGATATGCGCCATGAAGGTGCTGACATTTTCATGGACTATAAAGACATTGCTGTGGTTGGTCTTGTAGAAGTATTGAAAGTCCTTCCACTTTTGCGTCATACCTACAAAAAAATAGAAGAAATATTCAAAACCAATAAACCTGATATGGTAGTGCTCGTTGACTACCCTGGGTTTAATCTTCGCATTGCAAAGCTTGCTAAAAAGTATGGCATCAAAGTATTCTATTTTATTAGCCCGCAAATTTGGGCATGGAAAAAACGTCGAATCAATACTATCAGGGATAACGTTGATCATATGGCAGTTATCTTGCCTTTTGAAGTTGATGTTTACAAAAATTCTGGCATACCCGTTACCTTTGCGGGCAACCCCAGTGCAGAAGCTATTAAACCAGAGCTTAGCAAGGCCGAGTCGCTTAAATTCTTTAACCTGGATAAAACCAAAAAAACTATCGCATTAATTCCTGGAAGTCGCAAAAAAGAAGTAGAGCGCATGTTGCCAGTTTACATAGAGTCTGCTAAATTACTACATAATAAAATACCCAACCTGCAATTCACCTTAAATTTAGCACCTAGCATTGACATTAAATTAGTACAAACTCAATTAAAACAGCACCATGAACTAGACATTAAACTTATAACTGAAAAGCGATTTTCTGCTCTTCAATTAGCAGATGCTGCAATCGTAACCTCAGGTACCGCCACCCTAGAAACCGCCCTACTCGGAGTTCCTTTAGCAATTGCCTATAAATTATCTGGGTTAACATACTTTATAGGCAAGCTTTTAATTAGACACATAAAATTTATCGGCCTTTGCAACCTAATTGCTGATAAAGAAATTGCTCCGGAATTTATTCAACAAGAGGCAAAACCTGAATTATTAGCAGATTATATAAGTAAGATAATTAACGACAAAGATTTTGCAAAACTTAAAAAATCAGAGCTAAAAGCATTAAAGAAAAAACTACCTGGCATAACTGAGGTTAACAAGCTCGGGCAATCTGTGAATAACTTACTCAACAATTAGCAATGCAATTAAACTTCAATGAACTAAAAAACCAAATAAAAGACTGGGGTCTTGAACTGGGATTCTACAAGGTTGGTATAACTGATACAAATCTATCTATTGCCGAGAGCAGACTAAACCAATGGCTAGAAAATAAATTCAATGCCAACATGGATTACATGCAAAAGCATGGCACCAAACGTTCTCGACCAGAAGAACTTGTCCCTGGTACCATTCGCATAATATCAGTAAGCATGAACTACTTGCCTCCTGATGTCGCCCTTAAGGAGGTATTAAAAGATAAGTCAAAAGCATATATTGCAAGATACACTCTTGGAAAAGATTATCACAAACTAATCAGAAAGAAATTACAAAAATTAGCTGAGAAAATTCAAGCTGAAATCGGTGAATTCGGATATAGAGCTTTTTGTGATAGCGCACCAGTTCTCGAACGAGCAATTGCAGAAAAAGCAGGAATTGGCTGGACAGGCAAAAACGCAATGATAATGAACAAAGAAGCTGGCTCATGGTTTTTGCTTGGTGAAATTTATACCGACCTACCCTTGCCACTTGATGAGCCAATTAAAGCACACTGCGGCAAGTGTACTGCGTGCATTGACATTTGCCCAACGCAAGCTATTGTTGCCCCTCACATTATTGATGCTAGACGCTGTATTTCTTACTTAACCATTGAAAATAAGGGCTCTATTCCAATTGAATTCAGAAAAGCTATGGGCAATCGAATTTTTGGTTGCGATGACTGCCAAATTATTTGCCCATGGAATAGGTTTGCAAAATACACCAAAGAAACATCGTTTTTGCCACGACATAATCTAGATAATATAAAGTTAGTCGAATTATTTATGTGGAGTGAAGAAACTTTTTTGGAAAAAACTCAAGGCTCAGCATTAAGGCGCCCTGGATATGTAGGATGGCTTCGTAATATTGCTGTGGCTTTGGGAAACTCCCCTACGTCAGATGAAGTAATATCCGCCCTTAAAAGTCGCTTAAACTTTCCATCAGATATTGTTCAAGAACATGTAAAATGGTCTCTCGATAAGCATAAATAATTTGCATTGCATTTAATAACAAAAATCGAGATGGTGTAGGATGATAGGATTATATATGACGCTAAATCCCTACAGCCTGCGTAATATTAGTAACTTACAAGGGTGGGCGTCTACCACGAACTACATTAGCTATTATAAATATAATAAATAGTATTAAGAAAATATAGAAAATAAGCTGAGCTATACCCGCAGCAGCTGCCGCAATTCCAGTAAAACCAAATATACCAGCTACAATAGCAATCACAAAAAAAGCCAAAGCCCAGGATAACATTTTTATACTCTCCAGTTATTTAATTACCATATAAAAAGTATATACGATACTGTTAAATTTTCATTTTCACGAGAAAACTTGAGCCCTTAATAATTATATTAACTAATTTCATTTTGAAGGCTATTGTAACAACAATCTAAGTCATCAAGATCACTTTTTGAAAGCTGTTTTTTATCTATTGCAGCATATGTCTCTTCAGCCTGCAATATAAGCGATTTTTTAAAATCTATAGGTAAACTGTCAAGACTAACTAATTTAGCAATCATTGAAATTATATGAATACTTACAGACAAATCATGCACTGCTTGCTGCCTAATCTTATTAAGAGAAGTGCGAACTATACCTTCATAAGAAATAACAGGTTTTATCAAACGAACAATCCCGTCATCATCTATAACATTGCATTCTGGCAAATCTTTTTCTTTAAGCAAGCTGAAGCCTTGCATCATTCTATCAATAGAATGAATCGCAGTATAAGGGCTATTTATTCCTGGAGATAAAGCCCGGACAGCAATTTCACTAAGCTGCTCAAATGAGAATTCAATATCAGATACAGTAGCTCTATGTGACCCCAACTTAATACAACTGACACATTTATCAATAATATCCTGAGAAACTTTCTTATCTGAAGTAAATTTTAAAACATGCATATTTGTAAAAATAAAGTCTCCTGGCTTACAGAGCAATTTCACATAACCTTCATTATTAATTGCATAATCAACAAGTGAATTATCATCAATAGCCTGCACATAACCCCAGCTATTACTACTATATCCATGCATGATAAACCTATGTGAACTAATACTATTTGAGCCTTCATCACATTTATTTATAATCGTGTGAATATTCTTAACCTTTTCCTTTTTTAATAAAAGTTCATTCAGTGAGCTCATCAACCCTAGAGCAATAAAATCAATAACGCTATCTACTTGTATCATGCGATAAATTCTATGAATAAAGTATATAAGCGCAAAAAAACATACAATTCCGAGGAAAGTACCAAAAACTATTGTGCAATAAGGCAAAATTAAGTGCGGCTTAAAAAAACCTATAGCTTGAAGAGCTATTAAGACATAAATAAAAGTACCTATGAATAACCCCAATACAGTCTGGGTTACTTTTAGTCTCATAAAATTTGGTAGCAACCTATGCCCTAATTGATTACTTACTATTGATAAAGTTAATACTGTTATTGAAAACGTAACCCCTGTTACAGTAATTACAGAGGTTGCAATTACAGACAAAGTTGTTCTTGCTGAGGCTTCACCAATAAGTTGTTTATAAAAATCTTCTGTAATAAATTGCAGGGATATCAAATAATCTAGATAAATAAGAGAAAAGGACGAAAGAATTAAAGTAATAGTTATTAAAGTTGGAAAAAACCAGAATGTTTCATATACTCTCTCCTTGGCATACGAAAGTGTGCTGCTTGGCATATCCTTATTTCCTTTTAAAATAGGTGGCAATTATCATTAATTACCACCTCGAAAGAAACCAATAAACTCTATTTACCATCCATGGTAAATAAAAGTTTAGATGTAATTAGCTAAATTAGCTAATTTTCTAAGGATTTTTTGATAGCAATTCCAATTTCAGCTGGTGATTTAACAGTTACTACACCTGCTTTTTCTAGCGCTGCAAATTTCTCTTCAGCAGTACCTTTACCACCAGAAATAATTGCGCCAGCATGCCCCATACGCTTTCCTGGAGGTG
>JAUIAT010000022.1 GCA_030425295.1 Gammaproteobacteria bacterium | reverse complement strand
ACTTTAAGGACGAATTACAACAGTATTTAATTTACTATAATAACTATCGTCCTCATCAAGGTTTAAACAATCAAATTCCTAAAAATTTTAGGGATAATTTGTCAACGAATTAGTAAACCTATACAGGAATGACATTTTTCAGGTATATATTAATATGAATAACTATAAAAATTTATTAAAAAATTCCCTTCAACTATTATTTATATGCTCATTCTTGGTTGTAATTTGCTACTTCTATGTTGATAGTCAGGTTGCGATATATGTTCACAATAATAATTTAAATCATTTTTGGTTTCCTGATCAAATCACCAAGTTACCCGAGTTTTTTGTGTATTTATCAGTACCAGTTCTTTTTGTAACACTTGTCCTAAGAGCATTTAGAGAATTAAAGAGTTATGAGATAGTCATTCTTTCAGCGTCAATCAGCTTAATGCTTGCAACATTTATTAAAAATATTTTAAAGATTGTTTTTAGTAGAGCGTGGGGGGAGACTTGGATTAATAATAATCCTTCACTAATTAAAAATGATGTTTATGGCTTTTTTCCTTTTCATGGGGGAGAAGCGTATGGCTCTTTCCCGTCTGGACATACCGCAGTTACGTTAGCTGTAATGAGTGTCTTATGGTTTGCCTATCCAAGGTATAGGTGGCTTTATGCCTCTATATCAGTAGCTGTAATCTTTAGCTTGGTAATAATGAATTATCATTTTGTGGGAGATTGTGTCGCCGGTTTCTGGGTAGGTTCTGTCACTGGAATGTATTGCTATTTTTTAATTCAAAAATAAAAAATACGGTATATTATTTTTTTTATTTTCAATTTAAATTGTCCCTTACTTGTTAATTAGTGGATCCCGCGATCAAGTCGCGGGATGACAGTATTTTGTTGTCGCGGGATGACAGTATTTTGTTGTCGTGGGATGACAGTATTTTATTGTCGTGGGATCCTCAAGCATTCGAAAAGGGATTATTTATGACTTATTTGTCTATTTGTGGGGGTGTGACAAAAAGCTCTCAGTCAAACTTTAATGGAATTATAAATCCTAAAAACTATAAAAAATGGGGAGAAGTTGATCCTAAAATTTTATTGTTTGAGGGGATTCATCAATTTGCTGTTAGATCGGTCAAAAAATATTTAGAAATTGATGACAAAGATCTATATCTACCAATTCAAATTAAAGCATTTACATGTCACGATCCCATATTTCTTTGTGAACACAAGGTTATTGGGGAAGTGAGTCCCTATGGTAAGAGTCATCAGGTAGCAGTAGAGGTTCGTCGCGGCATACATGATGAAAGCGGAGTTACAGTGGCAAGTGGTGTGGTTACGGTGCAAGCAGTGGAAGCAAGAGCATGATGTGTGCAGGGCTAATAGAGTCTAAAGAGTCTAATAAATTTATTGTGGCTGATCATCATTCTTTATTTGATGAGCACTTTAAAGGTTTTTCAATAGTCCCTGGAGCCTTTAGCTTAGGTGTTTGTATTCGCTCGGTACTTGTTAATTCAAAAGAAACGTTGGGTTGCCATGTTTATTTGCAACTAATTGAAAAGATAAGTTTTTTGAGGCCTGTTGTTCCGGGTGTTGAATTAAATTGGAAGTTTAATTTGGAACCAGCTGGGGTACATGTATGGAGAGTTAGGTTTGAGTTGAAATCATTTGTGAAGGGAATAATAAGAATCAAGGAGGCTAAATGAATAAGTTAGCAATAGTTACAGGTGGCAGCAGAGGTATCGGTAGGGCCATTACAATCGGGCTGATAAAAGAAGGCTTTGATGTTTATTTTACGTATAAAAAGAGCACAAAGGCAGCTAATACATTAGTAGATCAATATCCAAATAATTGCAAGGCATTTCAATTAGATAGTACTACAGATGATATTGAAAAATTTGCTCTTGAAGTGTGCGATGAGAGGGTTCCCGATGTTTTGGTAAATAACGTTGGCGTTAATGCAGATAGGTTGTTTTCAGGGCAAAGTCTTGACCAGTTCTGGGATATCTTGAAATCAAATTTAGGATCAACTTTATCCTTTAGCCATGCTTTTGTGCGGCCCATGATGCAAAAAAGACAAGGTCAGATTATTAATATTTCATCAGTTGCAGCAATAAAGCCAAAAATAGGCAATTCAGCTTATGGTGTGTCAAAAGCTGGAATTGAGAGGTTTAGCAAAACTTTAGCACTAGAAGTTTCTCGTTTTAATGTCAAAGTTAATTGTGTAGCACCCGCCTATACGCAAACAGATTTATTAGCTGAATTTGTAAATGATCAAAATAGAAAAGATTTCTTGCGCGGCATTCCTATGCGTAAAGTTTTGCAGCCTGAAGAAGTCGCAAATGTAGCAGTGTCACTAGCTAGTAACAAAATAAATACAACTGGCAGTGTCTTTTATCTAGGAAATGGTGAAAATATTACCACTAATTAAGGAGGGAAAATGGAAAAACAAATGAAGCAGACAATTAAAGAAGTAATTGCAGATATTTTATATTTAAATTCAACCGAAGAGATTGCTGATAATGCAGCAATCTTTACTGAGCTTGGTCTTAGCTCTATTGATTATATTGATTTGTGTTTTGAGTTAGATCAAAAGTATGACATTGAAATAACTCAAGATGATATGTGGCCAATCAACCGAATGCTATTACAAGAAAATTATTTTGATAATGATGAGTGGACTGATGCTGGGTGGAGAAAAGTATGCCAAGTAGTCGGTCTTGATGAATCTACTAAGAAAATGCCAATTCAAGATCTTCAGCATGCTTTCACGGTTAATTATATTGAGCGACGGATTAAGGAGCTCTGCAGATGAAGCAATATATAACAGGCTTAGGTATGACAACTACTAATATTGATAGTTTATCTAGCCTAAATCATAAAAATATAGATGCTTATGATTTATTAAAACCAGCTGATAAAACTGAAGATTATTTGGATTATAGGGTTGCCTTTAAGTCAGCTCGACTTTTAGCCAGAGAAGATAGGTCACTTTTAAATGATTGTGCCAAGCTGATGCTTGATTCAAGCATTGAAGCTATGAATCAAGCAATTTCTAATTCAGAATTTACCGATTCTGAAAAAGAAAATTGCGCAATTTATTGTGCATCAGAAATGGCTTCATATGACCTAATTGGTATCGGTAAGTTGCTAGAAAGTAAGCAGTGTGATGAAAAAGAGGTATTAGCTACGCTAGGTGAACTGAAATCATTAATGCATCCACTTGATATGCTGCGTAATTTAAGCACCAACCCTTTGTATCATTTGTCCAAAATGTTTGGTTTTCGCGGAGGAGGTTATCCTGTAAGAAGAATGTCATTAAGTGGTCTGCATGCATTGGAATTAGCAGTTAATGATTTATGCTCAACCAAGGCATTAGTTTCTGCCGCAGGTAGCATGGCAAACATTGAGAATCTTTGTACATTTATGAAGATGAATTTAGTAAGAACTACCGAGAATAACACCGGCATTTTGCCTGCAATTGGTTCAGCATCACTTATGATTGAGGCTTTGCGCGATGATGAAATAAAAACTAAGGCACCTGTAGCTGAAATATTGGCTGTCAAAACAATTTTCAAATCAGAGTCGCTAGTTAAATTAGATGACTGGATGAGGCTGTATGCTTATTTGGCAGATACTATTGAGCCGCAAAATTTGGCAGTGGTTAGATATAACAATGGGGTACAGGCTTTATCTGAAATTGAAGAAGATGCGGTGGCATTGAAGTTTCCTTTCGCTAAAACGTATTCATATAAGTTTTATATAGGATATACGGGTAAAGCAAATAATCTTATAGATCTCACGATTGCTCTCAGTGATAAACGAATTCCTATTGGTCAGCAAATATTGGTAAATGGAATTGGTACTAATATGGGTTTGGGGTTTATTTTAGTAAGGAAGCTAAGGCATGCATAAGCTAATTAATAGTAAAAGAGACCCAGTTGTAATATCAGCCTGGGGAGCTGTTACACCTTTGGGTAGCGAATTCGGCGAAATCGCCACTGCATTAAGAGATGGTCAATCTGGAATTAAAAAAATTGAGAAATTTGATTGTTCTACTTTTGTTACAGAGCATGCCGGAGTGCCTATAGAGGGTAATGAAAAAATAAGATGGCCTGGTGCAAAACACCGATCAGCGGAAATTTTGTATGCAGATCTTGCGAGCAAAAGGTTAAAGGGTCATTGCCAATTTCCCAAAGGGATCTACAGCGATGAAAAGATTGGCTGTTTGTTAGGAGTTGATGAGCCAGCTGGGGACATTGAGCTTTGTGTTTCAATGAAGAAAAGACAGCTTGAAAATCCTACAAAAGCCCGTCTTTTGCAGGAAATGAATAATATTTATCGTCTGAAAGATTGTTTTAATTTAGTACCTACTGGCGCACTTGAGTCAGTAAGCTCAAATATCTCTTTTGAAGGGATTTCCTCTACACATGTGGGGCTTTGCTCGGCTTCGTTGCAGGCAATTGGTAGAGGCATGCAAGAAATAAAAGCTGGACGAATTGATGCGGCAATTGTTGGGGGTGTTTCAGGTAAGGTAAATCCAATAAACCTTGCGCGGCTTGAGTTGATGGATGTTATATCTACAGATATTCATCGTGATTCAACTGCAAGATCAAGACCATTTGACAAGGCTAGATCTGGATTTGTTCCAGCTGAAGGGGCTGTTTTATTTATGATAGAAAGGGCATCAAGCGTTAGGGCGCGCGGTGATAAACCTTTGCTTGAGTTGCGTGGATATGGATCAAGCATGGGAGCAGAACATATAGTAGCCCCACATAGAGAATCTCTTGAAATGCGTTTAGCGATGCAAAGAGCCATTAATTCATCTGGAATTGATAATGATCAAATTCAATTGGTAAATGCTCATGCAACTTCAACTATATTAAATGATTTTCATGAGTCAAGAGCAATAAATGATGTGTTGGGGTTCCGTGATGACCTGCTAGTAACAGGTAATAAATCTTTGCATGGCCACTTGATTGCAGCAGCTGGTGCAATGGAGGTATTGAATACTCTTATTTCTTTAAATTCAGGGTTTATTCCAGGAACGATTAATTGTGATGATAAAGATAGTCGTTGTGAAGTAAACATCGTTAAAAATACTATTAATAAAGCGGTCGATTATGTGTTGAAAAATTCATTTGGCATGGGAGGTTTAGCCGCTTCCATGGTATTAGGGAGGATTAATTAATGAGGCTAAAATTTTATGAAAAATTAAAAGAAAATCACAAGTGGAGGGTTGAATATCAGGGCGAGAAATATAGTTTTCAAGGAGTGGAGCATATAATTTCTAGTCAATCTGGAAGGTGGGTTAAAGATAAATACTATGTGGCAGTGGGGCATAATTCATTTGAGTTTTTTGTTTATGTCATGCTGGCATCAAAGTTTGGCCTAAAGATTATCTTATGCGACCCTAAAATGCTAAATATACTTCTTACAAATTATTCTCTTGATTATGAGTCAGTTTTATCAACAAAGTCGATAGATTCTTTGCATGTTCAGTTAAAGAAGGTGAGTTTAAAATCTAGAAATCATCGGGGGTGCTTTGGTGTTAATGAAGGAAGTCAGGCGCAAATTATATTTTTTACTTCAGGAACAACCAGCCTTCCAAAATTAGTTTGTTATGACGAAGATGCTCTAATAAGAAATGCATTACTAGTCGGTAGATATTTAGAAATTGATGAAACCAGTAAATGTTTATGTATGTTCCCAACTAATTATATGTATGGTTTTTCTATGCTTATGTGCTCGGTTTTAAGGTCAGGGACAGTGATGTTGGAGCGTTCAACTTTAACCGCTCAAGAGATTTGGGGTTACCTTAAAAATGAAAATATAACAGTTCTACCGATAATAAGATCAATTATTGAAAAGATGAGGCCATTAATTCAAAAAAATGACGATTTTTTTAAAAACTTAACTATATTGAACGCATCTGATCGGATATATGTTGAGAATGTCGAAGATATTTTATCGATTTGCCCAAGGTTCTGGAATAATTTCGGGCAAACTGAATCTGCTCCTAGAATTTTCGCCTTAGTTCTTGAGCAGGCAGATCTTAAATGCCTTGATAAGTACTCTCACAACGGTGTGGTTGCTCTTGGGCGCAAAGTTCATCCACTAATTAATATAAGCATTGTAAATGAATATGGAATTGAGTGTAAAAAAGGTGAGATTGGTGAGCTTAAATATTCTACACCATTCGCTATGAGCGGGTATTTGAGCAGAAAAGGGCACTTAATAACTCATAAGGTATTTAGTTCTGGGGATTTAGTTTATGAAAATGAATATGGACTTATTTGCTGGGTTGGCCGTAAGAATGAAACAGTCAAAATTGATGGTAAGTATTTGAACTTTGGGCTGTTGCATAAATATTTCGATAGATTAAATTTTTTAGAAAAAAGCTACTTTGTTCATGATGAGGATGCAGGTTTATCGGGGTATTTCGTAGTTGATGCAAAGCTTCAAGAGCAAGTAATAAAAATTGAGAAAACGTTGCTCTCAATTTATCGAAAACAATTTCCAAGTTACCCAAGGCTTCAAAGAGTATTGTTGCGAGATAAATTACCAACCACTCTTAGCGGAAAAGTAAAAATTAGTGATTTGCATTATTTAACAAAAAGCAAAAAGGAGGTTCATTATGTTATGTGATTCTACAAAATTTCAAAAAGAAAAAGTAAATAGTTTATTAGCTGAATTTGGTTTTGAGTTTAAACAACCAATTGAAACCAAAGATGATTTTAAGAATATGGTTCCAGTTCAAGATGGTAGGTCTTTTCAGGATAATATGCAGAAATTTTATGAGGATGGAAAGCTAAGCTCCACAACATTTGGCTTTACATCTGGAAGTACAGGTAAGCCAAAATTATTAGCAAATGCTTTATGGCGTCAGAAATCAAGAAAGTATTATTCCATTGATCTGAAGGAGATATTAACTAAATACATCCTGAGCGAGGAGGATGTTGTAGCAAACTTAACTACACCAGGTGGTTTTTCCACACTTTACGATGGCTGTAATAGGTTGCTGGAAGGGGTGAATTGTACAGTTTTGCCAATTGGAAGGCTTGATTCACACTCTAAGTGTCATCAGGTGCAAATGCTTAATATGATGAATATGTTGAATATTAATGCTTTGCTCGGAACGCCTTCAAGCATGATTCAACTGTTGCGTTTGGCTCATGATAATGACATTGAATTAAATATTGAAAAAATAATTTTTACTGGTGAGCCGTTGAGTAATCAAAAGCGTGAATTTGTTAATCAATATTGGCCAAATGCCGAGTTTTATGGATTATATGGACATTCTGAAACTGGTTTTATTGGTATTAATACTCCAAATTGTGAGCATAATTGTTACCACGTATTAGATGATTTTTACTATCTTGAAACTAAAGAAGATAGTAGTTTATTAGTCACTAGTCTTGCCGATTCTGTTATGCCAATTATTCGCTATGAAGTTGGGGATATTGTTCAAATATCTGATGAAAAATGTAAGTGCGGGAATGATATGCCAACTATTAATTTATTTGGAAGGTCTGACCAGAAGTTTAATTTTTCAGGAAATTTAGTTGATGTTAATGTAATTGAAGATTGTATTGCATCCGTTTATGAGGGAGTGCCTGATTTTCAGATTCAAATTAATTGTGATACAAAAGGAAATGATACTTTAGCCTTGGTGTTAAATGTCAAGGTTGTTGATCCTGAGTCTAAGTCAAAATTAATAGAGATTATTTCAAGTATTGACTATATAGCTGAGGCAATAGAAAAACAGGCGGGGGTGATAGATGTTGTTTCTGCAGATGCCTTCTTTACAAATCTTAGGCAGAAAACGCCAACTATTGTCGATTTTAGAGGTATTACTGAGTAGGTGAGCTTAGGGGTTGCCGATAATCCCTAAGAGAAATTTATCCCGCGACTATGGTTTTGAAGTTTCATTCAGGGTCGTATCGGGATTCAATCAAGGAGTATTTATATGGATCATATACCAGTTTGGGTTTTTGTTATATTTTTCGTTTTATTGTCAATGGGTATAAAGTGGTGCGGAACACAAACCATTTCGGTAAGTAGGTTGATATTATTGCCAGCGATTTTGATTTTTTTCAGTGTTAAGAGCATGTTTAGCCTTTTGGCCGGAGGTCCTAGCTTATTTGTGACTTTATCTTTTGGGGGAGTAATTGGAGCTATTGTCGGGTTTTTAATTGCAAGCCCAAAAGCCATAAGGGCAGACAAGCAGAAACAGCTTATCGAAATACCAGGTGATGTTTCAGTGTTGGTGGTGCTGATAAGTATGTTTTGTATTGAATTTTTCTTGCATTATGCGGTTGAGGCTCATATGGAATTAGCAACTACCAGTGCATTTGCAAGTATTATGTCAGTAGTTATTGGTTGTGCATTGGGGGTGAGTGTTGGTAGAAGCCTAACTTACTTTTCAAAATATACTGTTGCTGACTCAATTGCTTTAGAAGAAACTAAATAGCTGTTAAAAAATTTAGGGTCTGTTTTTTATGCCTAATTTTCGTAGTGTCATTTCAGTGCAGGCTGGCATTCAGGCATTATTGATATGGAGATTTTAATGAAAAACGTATATTTAACTAATAAGCTATTGTTGGGTATAAGGAAATACTTGTGTGCGGATCTTAGGGTGCAGTTGCTTGATGACACAAAATCTTCGAACTTCAAATCTGTAGAGATTATGGCGACAACAGTGTTTGATAAAGTTGATAAGAATTTTCTATCTCAGTTTCCTAACTTAAAAATAATCTCTCAGTTTGGGATTGGCTTGGATAATATAAATTTAGACTATGCAGCAGAGAATAAAATTAAAGTAACAAATACACCGGATGTTGTAACTAATGCAACAGCAGAGATGGCGATAGCTCTTTTGCTTGCCGTAACTCGAAAGATTTTACTAGCAGATCAATACGTTCGTAAGGGAAGATGGAGTAATGGTGGAGCCTTGGTTGGGAATAATGTTTTCGGTAAAAAAGTTGGAATTGTTGGGCTTGGTCGAGTGGGTTCTAGAATTGCTGAGATTTTAACAGCTTTTGGCTGTGAAATTAATTATTTTGGACAAAAACCTAAACATATTTCTTACAAATATTATGATAATGTTTCTGTGATGGCTGCTTATGTTGATATTTTGATTGTTAGCTGTGCAGCAGTGCAAGAGACTTTTCACTTGATTGATCAGAAAGTGCTTAAAAATCTTGGGTCTACGGGATTATTTGTAAATGTTTCTAGAGGCTCTGTTGTTGACGAAAAAGCACTGATAGTTGCGCTTAAATCTTCGAAAATTCTTGGCGCAGGCCTGGATGTTTTTGAAAATGAGCCCAATATTAATTCTGAATTTTTTAAGTTACGCAATGTTGTCTTGCAGCCTCATCAGGGAACAGCTACACAAGAAACTCGTGATGCAATGTATCAAAATGTCGCTAATGATTTAAATAAATTTATTTAAACTGAATTTGGGTTTGTTAAATATAGAGACTATTTGCCAAAGTAAAAAACAAATCCTTTAGCGTTTTAGATGTTTTCGCCTTGCAGCAGCAATTGTCAACAGATCCTATAGTTATCTCAGGGTAAACGCATCTAAATTTGCACAATTGACTAAGACCAACGCTACAAAATAACTTCGTAACAAGTTTCACCGTCTAGAGGCTATCACTATCTCCTAATTTACGACTTCAAGAACTATAGCTGTTATCTCGAGCGTAAAACATAGTTGTCATCTCGAGCGTA
>JAUIAT010000009.1 GCA_030425295.1 Gammaproteobacteria bacterium | reverse complement strand
GAAATCTCCATTTTTGTATATAGTTTTTTTCTAATGTTTTATCTTCGGTATTTCTTCTCATTTTGCCTCCAGAATTGTATTAAATAATTTATACATTCTGTCAGCGAATTAGTTAACATCTACAATCACTTATTCTTAAGAGTGTGCTTTTTTGTCTTGGTGTAATTTTACGCTTACGATACTTTCTAGTAGTATTTGGCTTTATATTTTCGTTATGTCTATCGCTATCACTATCGCTGAAAAATGAAGCATGCCGAACTTCCTGGGCGTTTACTCCCCTCTTTTTGCGCCTTATTCTAGGGCGCTGGCGATTATGGTCTATATTCTTCCATAAGGCGTTAGTATTTGCATTAGTGAGGCCATTGTTGATGTGTTTTTCATCGCTGCTGTTGTTGGGAGAGGGGTGCATGGCGTCAGTTATATCGAACATAATTTTTTCTCGTGAAAATCAAACTGTACATTAATTTATCATAATATGCATTAAAGGTCAAATTTTATGCAGAAATATCGGTGGAGATAGGCTGTAATAATTTTGGAATATCAATTAGTTAAGGGTGTGTAAGTATTTGTTATGTTGTAGCGAAGAAGAAGTTTTTACGATTTCAATCAATAGGTTGGCAATAAGTTTCTTTGACGAATATCTGGACAGTCAAAGCTATCAACAGACCAATTGGTAAGGCAATCAGTGCATGTTGGTAGTTTTCTGAAGAAAAAATGTGTGCTCCATGCACTAATTTGTGATCCCAGTTGAGATCTAGTAATTTCCCAATTAAAGGTTCGGCAAGTGCACCTAGTAGAGCATCAAACATATTAATAAAGCCGATTGATGTACCGCTCAAGCTAGATTTGTTTATTTCGCGAATGCTGGCAAAAGATACAAAGAAAAATCCTGAGAAAAATCCAAATAAAGTTAGAGAAACTCCGAGAAGTGGCAAATTCATTGGTAAATAAATTACTGCCGACAAGAATATAAAGCTACATGTAGTGCCAATTATCATAAGTGGCTTTCTGCGGCCAATTCTATCTGATAACCAACCTGCTAGAGGTGAACCAAAACCAAAACCAATAAAAGAAAGGGATACAAGGCTTGCAATTAATTCTCTGGATAAATTGTATTTAACCATTAAGTATGGGATGCCCCAAAGTCCTGCAAATGCTGAAACTGGGGCAAAAGCTAGGCCTGAATACATTGAAATAAGCCAAGATTGTTTATTTTTTAGAAGTTCTAAAAAGCTAGATATAAATTCTTTACCATCTATTTTCTGAGACTTAACGTCACTTCTTTGGCGGATAACAGCGTAGACAAGGCCTGCTAAAACTAGTCCTGCAATACCAGATGAATAAATAGTTGAGCGCCAACCTAGTTCTCTTACAGCAAACGAAAGTGGTGCTTCACCACCAATTGCGCCTAGCATTGCCATAGTCATCATCAGCCCTGACATTAATGCGAATTTTTTTGGCTCAAACCAAATGGATATTAATTTCATGGTGCCAACTGCGGAGAACGCACCACCAATGCCAATAAGCGTTCTGCCTGCTTGTGCCCATAGTAAATTATCAGTTGTTGCAAATAAAAGTGCTCCACCTGCACAAATTAAAATAGCGCCTGTTAGTAAGTATCTTGGATTATAACGATCTAACATTAATCCAACTGGTAATTGCATAAAAAGATATGCGTAATAGTAAAATGCAGCTAAGTTACCCATTCCGGCGCCATCGAGGTTAAATGCCTGCATAAGCTCTTCAACCATAACGCTTGGTGAGACCTGTAGAATATATTTATAAAGGATAAAACAGGATGCCAGAAACCACACTATCCATGGATAGAGTGTGTGGATTTGATAATTTTTGTTGTTTGTTTTAAAATTGCTCATCAGCACATTTTATAGTATTGAGTTATATTTTCAATTTTTTATTTAATTTAATGAGAATCATTTAAATTCGGAGTTCATTTCGCATGCCTAATTTGAGCTTTTTTGATAAATCAAATTTTTCTGAAGAACTAATTGAGATCTTTGATATCGCGGATATTTCTGGTTCTTTTGACATTGTTGAAGAGGAAGTAATCAAGATAGTTAAATTAATTAATAATTTAACTTCGGAGCAGGCTGTTTGCACATGGGAAGGTTTAGGGGGCAATACTTTTCTTACAATTGCGGTTAAAAGTAATTCTCCTCTCGAAATTATTGAGGCTCTTTTGCAAAAAGAGCAGTGTTATGTTTATAGTGAGCATTTTTATAAAGCGCATAATAAATCTATGAATTTAGATGGGTTGAGCCCAGCTCATTTTGCAATAAAAAATAATAATTTAGAGTGTTTGAAATTGCTCTATGAATACAAGGTTGGTTGCCCAGGAGAAATGGCGACCATTCCACTTAAGTATGACAAAGAATATAATACTGCTGAACTTATTCAATTTATAAAGAATTATCCTTTTCTTGAGGATCTTTCTGAAAATAATCTGCCGGATCCGCCCGAAGATTGCCCTTTCGACGAGATAAATCTACCCCCTAAATATGATCCCTCCTTGTTAAGGCCTTGAATAACTATAGACGAAAAATATATGTAGGGTTGAAATTTATATCAATAATCCCCATCTAATAGTTAACGGACGAATTAACTAATTTTAAATTTATATAATCAAATATTTGGGGGAAGAAATGGGAAGAATTATTGGTATCGACTTAGGTACAACTAACAGCTGTGTGGCTGTGATGGAAGCGGGCGGTAAGTGCCGCGTAATTGAAAACAGCGAAGGTGATCGCACGACCCCTTCAGTTGTGGCTTTTACTGATGATGGTGAGATTTTAGTAGGACAATCTGCCAAACGTCAGGCTGTAACAAATCCTAAAAACACAATTTATGCTGCTAAGCGTTTGATCGGCCGTCGCTTTACAGACAAGGAAGTTGAAAAAGATATTAAACTTTCATCTTTCGAAATCGTAAAAGCTGATAATGGTGATGCTTGGGTTGTTGCTAAAGGCGAAAAAATGGCGCCTCAGCAAATTTCTGCAGAAGTTCTTCGTAAAATGAAGAAAACTGCTGAAGACTTTTTAGGTGAAGAGGTTACTGAAGCAGTAATTACAGTTCCTGCATATTTTAATGACTCTCAGCGTCAAGCAACTAAAGATGCTGGTAAAATCGCTGGCCTTGAGGTTAAGCGTATTATTAATGAGCCAACTGCAGCGGCTCTTGCATATGGCCTTGAAAAGAAAAAAGGTGACCGTAAGGTTGCAGTTTATGACTTAGGTGGTGGTACTTTCGACGTATCTATCATTGAGTTGGCAGAAGTTGAAGGTGAGCACCAGTTTGAAGTATTGGCAACTCATGGTGATACATTCTTAGGTGGTGAAGATTTTGATAACCGTCTGATTGAATATCTAGCTGACGAATTCAAGAAAGACCAAGGTATGGATTTACATCAAGATCCTCTAGCTATGCAACGTCTAAAAGAAGCTGCAGAAAAAGCTAAAATTGAACTTTCTTCTTCAACTCAAACAGACGTTAACCTGCCTTACATCACTGCTGATGCTACAGGTCCTAAGCACTTAAACGTAAAAGTTACTCGTGCGAAGCTTGAATCTTTAGTTGATGATCTTGTTTCTCGTACAATCAAGCCTTGTAAAGAAGCCTTAGCTGACGCAGGACTTAAAGTATCTGACATCAACGATGTTATTCTTGTTGGTGGTCAAACTCGTATGCCTAAAGTACAGGAAGCTGTTAAAGACTTCTTCGGCGTTGATCCTCGTAAAGATGTTAACCCAGACGAAGCTGTTGCTGTTGGTGCAGCGATCCAAGGTGGTGTTTTAGCTGGTGATGTAAAAGACGTTCTGCTTCTAGACGTTACTCCTCTTTCTCTTGGTATTGAAACTATGGGTGGCGTGATGACTAAGCTTATCGAACGCAACACTACAGTTCCAACTAAGGCTTCTCAGGTGTTCTCAACTGCTGATGATAACCAAACTGCTGTGACTATTCATGTTCTTCAAGGTGAGCGTGAAATGGCTTCTGCTAACAAGTCTCTTGGTAGGTTTGATTTGGCAGATATTCCGCCAGCTCCACGTGGTATGCCTCAAATTGAAGTATCTTTTGATATTGATGCTAACGGTATTTTGCATGTGTCAGCAAAAGATAAAGCTACTGGTAAAGAGCAAACTATTAAGATTACAGCAAGCGGTGGTTTGTCTGAGGAAGAAATTGAACGCATGAAAGCTGATGCTGAAGAAAATGCTGAAGCTGATAAAAAATTCCATGACCTTGTGCAAGCTCGTAACCAAGCTGACGCTATGATTCACGCTTCTAAGAAAATGATTGAAGAAGGTAAAGATAAGATTTCTGACGATGAAAAGAAATCTATCGAAGATGCTGTCAAATCTCTGGAAGAAGTGATGAAAGGTGACAATAAAGAAGAAATTGAAGCTAAGACTAAAGCTTTAACAGAGATTACTTCTCCACTTGCACAAAAAATGCATGCCGAAGGTGCGGCGCAATCAGGTGCTGAAGGCTCTGAGGGGGCTCAAACTGAGTCTAAAGATGATAACGTCGTTGATGCTGAATATGAAGAAGTTGATGGTGACGAAGATAAGAAAGACGAAGATAAGAAGTAATTCTTGTCATAACTAAAACGTCGTCCAGACCCTGCATTTAATACGAGGTCAATCGAGGGATCCAGTCTAATTATTATTGGATCCCTCGACTACGCTCGGGATGACTATTTTGAGTGCTGGGATGACTATTTTGGGTTAAGTAATAAATGAGTAAACAAGATTTCTACGAACTACTAGGTGTAGCTAAAAACGCTAGTGAAGCTGATATAAAAAAGGCCTATAGACGAAAAGCGATGAAATATCATCCTGATCGTAATCCTGATAATCCTGAAGCTGAAACAAAGTTTAAGGAAATAAAAGAAGCTTACGATATACTTTCTGATAGCAAGAAGCGTGCGGCTTATGATCAGTTTGGCCATGCTGGTGTTGATCCAAGCCAAGGTGGCGGAGGCTTTGGTGGATTCGGTGGAGGTGGTGCCGGGTTTGAGTTTAACGATCTCGGAGATATTTTTGGTGATATCTTTGGCGATGCGTTTGGTGGTCGTGGTCGCTCTCGTCAAAGTGGCCCTCGTGCTGAGCGTGGCTCAGATCTTGTTTATAACTTAACAATTGATCTTGAAGATGCTGTTCACGGCAAAAATGTAGAGATTTCAATTCCAACCTGGTCCGGCTGTAAAAGTTGTAATGGCTCAGGGGCTAAAAAAGGCTCAAAAGCAGAAACCTGTAAAACTTGTGATGGCCATGGTCAAGTTCGTATGCAGCAAGGATTCTTTACAGTGCAACAAACTTGTCCAGATTGTCATGGTGAAGGGCAGGTGATAAAAGATCCTTGTTCTGATTGTCATGGACAAGGTAGAATTCGCGAAAATCGCAGACTTTCTGTAAAAATACCATCTGGCATTGATAATGAAGATCGTATCCGACTGTCTGGTGAAGGTGAGGCGGGAATTCATGGTGGTGGCTCTGGTGATTTATATGTTCAGGTTGCTGTTCGTCCCCACAATGTATTCGAGCGTCATGGCCAGGATTTATATTGTGAAATTCCTGTAGATTTTACAGTTGCAGCTTTGGGTGGTGAGTTAGAAGTGCCAACTTTAGACGGCAAGGTTAAGCTAAAAATTCCTGCTGAAACTCAGAGTGGAAAACAGTTTAGAATTAGAGGCAAAGGAGTGAAGCCAATTCGTCATGGGAGTCATGGTGATCTTATTTGTAAGGTCCTTGTTGAAACTCCTGCGCAATTAACAAATGATCAAAAAGATTTACTAAAACGATTCCAGAAGTCTCTTGATGACAGCGGAATAGATCATAGTCCAAAAGCGCAGAGCTGGTTTGATCGGGTTAAACGTTTTTTTGAAAACAGAACATCATAGAGGTAAGAATTATGCAAAGAGTTCCAATGACACAACAAGGTGCTGAAAAACTGCAGGCTGAACTTGAGCGTTTGAAAAGAATTGAGCGTCCTCGTATCACCGAGTCAATTGCTGAAGCTCGTGCTCATGGTGATCTTAAAGAAAATGCTGAATATCATGCCGCACGCGAGCAACAAGGCTTGAATGAAGCTCGAATCCGTGATCTTGAACATAAACTTTCGTTGGTGCAAGTTATTGATATAACCAAGATGCCAAATACGGGTAAAGTTATTTTTGGCACAACTGTAGATCTTCTTGATGAAGATACTGACAAAATTGATACTTATCAGATAGTAGGTGAAGAAGAAGCTGATATAAACCAACATAAAATCTCTATTACCTCACCTTTGGCAAGGGCTTTAATTGGTAAAGCAGAGGGGGATGAAGTTGAGGTTAATACACCTAAGGGCGAGACCTTCTATATCATCAAATCAGTTAAATATATATAAAAACATTAGGGCCTGTTGACGCCGCGCTGCAGCATGAATTGTCAATAGGTCTTACCCATAAGCTTCTAAATTGCATTATGGGGGCTTCATTACAAGAAAAATTATTATCAAAACATGATCGTATTCATTCTTGTGATTTTTGGAGCTTTTTTTTGTTTTTTGGATTGCAGAGTCGATTGGCATTGCGGAGCGTATGGTTTTATTTTGTGGGATCCGAATATTGACCAAATAGTGTCAAGATAGCCTGGCCTTGAGCCAGAAAGTTCTAGAGGAGTTTTGCCATTTAGTTTGAAGTTTATATCTGCTTTGTGTTTTAAGAGGATATTTATGGTATTTTGATACTTGCGTGCATTTCTGCCTTCGTTGTCTTTCTCCCCTAGTATTGCTGCAAATAGAGCCTCTGTAGTGATGTTTTCAATTTTTTCTTCATGGGTTTCTAGGGTTGCTTTAATTGCTTGTTCTAGAAGCTTATTCTGAGCATTGTACGCTAATAGCTCGATGGTAGTATAGTTAACTTCGCCCTGGCTAGTTAATACTTTGATATTTTTATGATGCAAGGTTTCTTTGTGTTCATGAAAAAATTCTACTACTAATCTGTTTACTTGACAGTTGTTTGTTTTGCCAGTTGCCAATAATAAGTTGGTATAGAAGGAAAAATGGTAGTTTTTGCCAAGAATCATCATGGTATCTTTTATGCATTCTAATATGAATATAGAATTTTCTTGAATGTAATTACTCAGTTGCTTAATTAGTTTTAGGTTTAGATGTTGTGCTGTTTTTTGTTCTATGTCCTTAATATATTTAAGTTCAAAGCAAAGTCTGCATAGGTCAAAAATATTTATTGGTTTTCTGGTCATAGGGTCTTTATCTGATATTTTTAGCCATTCAGCGTAATTAGATAGTTTGTAGTGATGTCCTAAATTTGTTGTAAATATCTCCTTTTTGCTGATGTTATATAGGGTTTCTAACGTTATTGCACATTGCTTGTTGTCTTCTTTAGTTAAATCTATAATTTTTAGGCTTAAATTATATGCCTCAGGGATAAGCCAAACGTTTTTAAAATTTGGAGAGTCAACAATGTCAGCAAGGCGGCTTAGTATGCCAGTAGGTATTGCTTCAAGATTATTATTCTCTATTGCTTTTTTCGCCTCTGCAATTTCTTTTATAATTTCTTCTATAATCAAGCTTGAGCCCTCTGTCTGTGCTGAGTATAGCTTTCTATATTTTCTAATGTGCTACTTATTAGTTCTGCATTTTCTGGTTGTAAGGTGGAAAAAAGAATTCTTGGAGAATAAGGATTAATTTTATATGGAAATTCAACAATATATTGTTTCTCAAGTTCGCTATAACATTGCGTTGCATATGGGTATTGGATGGCATTGAATATCGAATATAAAATTGTTTGGTAATAGCTATGTGTTGAAAAATTAATTGCGGTTACTCCATTCATTTTGTAGTTAATAAAGTCTGCCCCATTTTCTATGAGTATTTTACAGCAAATAGCATAACCATTTTTGAATACGGGTTTACTCTTGGTTTCTCTCTCGCCCTTGATTGCAGCAAAAATTGCTTCAGATAAAGTTTTGTTGGGGGTTTTATTGCTAACGTTATTTAAATGGAATTTTAGTGCTGCAAAATTTCCATAAAATGCGGCGATTTCAATAGGGTTGTACTGCTTTGTAATATTCTTAATTTTGAATAACGTTGTTTCTGTTTTAAAATTTCCGTGGCTCCAAAAAAGTGAGTAAGCCTTGTTTTTAAATTCTTTCTTGTCTGTTACTGTGCATAGCAGTCCGATTTTGAAAATGGTTTTGTAAGTATTTGGGCATTTGTTTTTTATTAAGTCTAATATACATTCTAGATGGAGCTGATCCCTTTTTTGTATAAATGTATAAAATTTTGCTTTGAGATTTGTGTGAATAAAGCTTAGTTCATTGTGTAAGTTTATGTGGGCATATTCATATGCCCTTGCTTGATCAATAATATTTTCAGGATTTATCTCATGCAATATTACTTTTGTTAAAGTCTCGCCAGTAGAGATAGAGGTAGTTTTATTTCGGGATATAAGTTCATTGTATGCTTTGGGGAGAAGGTGGAGGGTTTTGTAGCTTGGGCTATTGATTATTTCTAGCAGCTCCTCTCTGCTTTTTTTGTGAATAGGCGGCATAGAGGGTGTTGATCTCCTTTAAAAAGTGTGGCCACTAGCTCTCCATCCTGGAGAAATCTAGCAGCCACAAAGACTTTAAAGCTCAGGGGCTATTCTTTCCACTTGATGTTGCAGCCAATGCTTGGGTTTTGCTCTTCAATAATTTTGCCTTCAAGAGCTCCCTCGAGCGCAGATCTTAGTTCATCACCAGTAACTGGGTTGCCATTACCTGGTGTTGCATTATCAAAGCGTCCGCGGTATACGCATTCCATATTGTTATTAAAAATGAAAAAGTCAGGCGTGCAGGCAGCTTGGTAGGCACGAGCTACGTCTTGACTTTCGTCATAAAGATAAGGAAATGTAAAGCCTTCTGCTGCCGCGAATTCAGTCATTTTTTCAGGAGAATCATCAGGGTATTTTTCAACATTGTTTGAGCTTATTGCTACAAATTCAACGCCCTTACTTTGAAACTCTTTGGCCATTGCAACGATAGCTTCTTTAAGAAGAAGGACATAAGGGCAGTGGTTGCAGATAAACATTACAACTGTTGCCTTATCTGATTTAATATCATCAAGTGAAATTTTATTGCCAGAAATTGTATCTGGAAGTGTAAAGCTAGGAGCTTTGGTTCCTAGTGGCATCATGTTTGATTGTACTGCAACCATTTTGGTTCCCCATATTCATTTTATCTGGGGTCTTATTATGGTAAGAAAAAGGCAAGTTTTCAAGCCTTTTAATAGGCGCTAATGCACCACTTGCCATTTTGCTGACTTTTTGAATTTTCATAGGTGATAAAATTATCAGGTTGTGTTAATGTTGCTCAGTATTTAAAGTTAGGATGATTCAGAATGCTCAACGATAAGCATAGTGAACAGAATAAAAAATCACAAAATTTGGCAAATAAAGCAATAGGCGATTTGCAAAGTATTATTGATAAATATAGGGAGATAGCGAATCATAATTATAGGCCGAATATGAATATTTGGAGAAAGTATTGGGGTGATTATAAACAAAATATAGAGCCGCTTTTCGGTAATATTGTTTGTGACCTTTATTTTGCTTATAAATTAACAACTGACCAAAGCCTCAAGTCTAGTATTGTAAAAATAATGGATTATAATTTTGCTTGGCTAAAACTCTATAGGCGTATATTTATGGTTCAAAAATCTTCTTCTTTTGGCACTTTGGATTATGACTATAAATATGCAATGGTTACCTCCAATTATCATTGGTTGAACGCTTTAATAAAACAGTTTACTGATGGCGAAGTTTTTTTTGATTGTTTCCGTGAATATGATCAAAAAGACCTTGTAGCAAATTCTGATATATTTAAATTGCTTAATAAATTGAGAGAAGAGTATAAGCCTAGAAGAGGGTTACTTTTCCCAACAGGTTCAGCTGAAATTTATGACAAATTAGGTGGCGCTATTTTAAAAGGTCTAGTTGATAACTGCGATGATATTGATAACCCGCCGCCAGAAGTTCAAAAATTAATAAACTCTATTACTGATTTTAAGAATGTAGATCGAATAGATCTTAATCCAAAGGTTAAATCGCTTGTTGGTGGGTTTGATATAGAGCTTGAAGATTTTGATGAAGAAAGTTATCAACAGGCCTTAGAATTAGCAAGAAAACAGTGTAGCTCCTCTAAGATGGCAGCTTGCTGATTATCGATAGTAGTTTTATCAAAATTTTCTATATCATATAAGACATCTTTTGCTTGTCTGTTATGTTGACCTTTGTGATTAATTGGGCTTGTTAGGTCATCTTTAAACAATCTTCGTCTGTGCAGATCAAATAACAGTTTTTCTTCGTTGCTTAAAACGTTAGGAAAGTTCCTTGCCAGCACCCTTAGAGCTCTAGTATGTAAGTTTTTATTTTTTATTGCTTGTAGTAACTTGTGTTTTTCCTCTGGTGAGCTTTGATGAAATTGTGTGCACAATTGGTCTTCGGCTCGTGTAGGGAATCCATTTATATATAACCCACTATCAACATCTACCCCCTTATGTTCAGGGTAGGTGAAGTTGCAAAAATGTTCTTGTATTTGTCGTAAAAATTTAGGATTGTCGTGTAAAAATTCAATATTGTGCTTGGCTAGTTCGCTTCTTTCTTCTGAAAGGTGAGTTAAAAATCTTTCTTTGGGTGGTAATAAAAATCCTGTTTCTGCAGCTTTTTTGGTGAACGCCCATGCGTCTTCTGGTGACTTTAGTTGTGTGAAGTCTTCATTATCAAGGCGTAGCCAAAGGGTTTGGTTGTGATATGAATTGTGAGGCCCTAACCCCAATACTGGCCACTGAAATAAGTTCTTCTTGCCGCAGCTCATGTTTGTTAGAAGAGCTTGACGAAAAGCTGGCTCGATTGCTACAGGAAGCTTGGAAAGACGCGCGTTTTCAACATTCTTATCAAAATAGCCGATGAGATAGTCCCACATTTCTGGAAAGGCTTTTAGTTTTTTGGCAAGTTCAACGCAAGCAATAACATCAACTAAGGCATTGTGAGCCTGCCCTTCAGCTAACTTATTGTACTCACTAAGATGTTCAAGCTTGAGGCTTGGGAGTCCATCAACTTTAGGCCAAATTAGCGCTTCTGGCTTGAATAAAAAATACATTATGGTCATCGGCATTAAATCCATGCGCTGACAACCATTGGCGAATTGATGTGTATAAGATGGTAGGAGATTTCGGTAAAAAGAAAACCTTAAAAATTCATCGTCAAAATTTAAGCTGTTATAACCAATATTTATAGTGTTTGGTGTATTTAAGATCTTATGAATTACGAGAATAGCCTCATATTCGCACATGCCTTCCTGTATTTCAGCAATTGGTAAGCGATGTGTGATCATGGCTCCAGCTTCAGGAATGACGTCTGGATTGATTTTGATAATTATATTGTGACGTTCGAGCTCGTTTAATTCTGAATCTGTACGGATAGCGGCAAATTGTACAATCTGGTCAAAAGTTGCTGAGCGTCCAGTTGTTTCAAGGTCATAAAAAAGAAATGTTTTATTTTTGTTCACTTTTGCGTTCTCAATTATCATATCAATACAATCACTATCACCCCGAGAGAACTAATTAGTTATCCCTAGTATGGAAAGTCGTCATCCCGAGTATCGTCGAGGGAGCTGATCTCATTATTAAGTCAGATTTCTCCATTGCACACCTTTGGTGCTTTAGTCGAGGTGACAGTGGTGACATCGCGAGCTCCAGTCAAGATGATGCGGGTTGTTTTATCCTCTAGGCAAAAACCCTATCGCATCCATAACTTTGTTTAATGTAGGACGCGCTAACTTATCCGCTTTTGTAGCTGCTTCGTGAAGCATTTTCAGGAGTTGGGTTTCATCTGGTCGAATCTCTGCAAACTTTTGTTGAATTGGTTCTAAGAAATCAGCAACAGTATCACCAACATCAGTTTTCAGTGCGCCATATCCTTTGCCTTCATATTCTTTTTCAATATCGCTAATAGCTTTATTGGTAAATGCAGAATAAATAGTCAGTAAGTTGCTAATTCCAGGCTTGTCTTCTGCGAATCTAATTTCATTGTCTGAGTCTGTCACTGCGCGTTTAAATTTTTTGCGTATTTTATTTGGTTCATCTAGAAGGTTGATGTAAGCGCCTTGATTAGCATCTGATTTAGACATTTTCTTCTCAGGGTCTTGCAAGCTCATGATTCTACCACCTTCAGCTTGCTTTGGAATCATTGGCTCGGGAACTACAAAAGTTTCACCAAAATGATGATTAAATCTTTGGGCTAAATTGCGAGCAAGCTCAAGGTGCTGCTTTTGATCATCACCAACAGGTACAATGTCTGATTGATATAAAAGAATATCTGCTGCCATTAATACGGGGTAAGCAAATAAGCCGACATTTACGTTATCACTATGACGTTGCGACTTATCTTTGAACTGGGTCATGCGTGAAAGCTCGCCATGATTAGTTATGCAGTTTAAAATCCAAGCAAGCTCAGAGTGGGCTGACACATGAGACTGCGCAAAAATAATGCTTTTGTTAGGGTCTAGACCACATGCTAAATATAAAGCAAAGACATCCAGTGTTTGTTGTCTAAAAAGTTTTGGGTCTTGGCGCACAGTTATAACGTGCATATCAACCAATGAAAATAAGCAGTTGTACTCGTTTTGCATTTCTAACCATTGGCGAATTGCTCCGATATAGTTGCCGATTGTGAGGATGCCAGATGGTTGAATACCGCTAAAAAGAGTTTTTTGCTTGTGTATCATTAGATTGTCCGTTTAATTAAAAATCAAATTTTATAGGAACCATTAAGCTTAAGCAATATAGGGGCTGTTGGCAATTGGCCTTACGGCTGCAAATACCGATAATTTAATTGATTTGTACTAACTCAAAATGACCAGTCTCATCGATCATTAATATATCTGCGTGATCATGCCATGCACCGAGTACTACTCGATGTAATTCTTTATCGTTGTGCGTTAGCTTGTGTACTTTGGGTTTGTGAGTGTGCCCATGAATCATAATGTCACAGGGTTTTTGGTCTAATAATTTGTGTAATGAGTTTGGAACTATGTCCATTGCTGACTCTGATAGGCTCTTGTGGTGTTTTTTGCTAAATTTTCGCATTCTATCAGCTATTTTCCTTTTTATAGAAAGAGGAAATATTCTAGCTAAGAATTTGAAAAATCTTGTTCCAGTAGCTTTTCTAAATATCTGGTGCATCCAGTCTTCAGTACATAAAAAGTCACCATGAGAAAGTAGGACTTGTTTGTTGTAAATTGATGTTAAGTAAGGATCCTTAAGGGGCTCAACCCCAGCCTCTTTACAGAATTTATTGCCGATTAAAAAGTCACGATTTCCAACCATAAAGTAAATAGGTACTGTTTCAGATAATTTTTTTAGTAAGTATTTAATGTGCTCATTGAATTCTGACTTGTCGTTATCGCCAATCCAGGCTTCAAAAAAATCACCAAGGATATATAGTGCATCAGCCTGCGGAGCTTGGTTTTTGATAAAATTTTCAAACAGATTAGTAACCACAGGCAAATTCTGGTCTAGATGTAGGTCGGATATAAAGTATATATGATGTCTCATTAGGTTATTTCGCTTATTTTTTATAGCTCAAATTATTGTTAATTAGCAGTGTGCAATCGCCACTTTGCGTTGCATATGCTGTTTTCCCGCACTGCAAAAACTGTCACCCCGATCACTATGATTGTCATCCCGAGCGTAGTCGAGGGATCTGAACCTGCACACCTGTCAGATCTCTCCATTACGCACCTTCGGTGCTTCAGTCGAGATGACGTAGGATGCTGGAGTTGTATAGGTTCGCTAATTCGGCTCCAAAACTCATAAAATTAAAAAATCTCACCTTAATCTTTACATACTGCGTAAGGTGAGACAATAAGTACAAGATGACAGAATTCGGTGTTTTTTATTTGTTACTGCTTAGTTTATAATAACTCGCTCTTATAGACAAAAAGCGAACAGACATGACTGATTTAAAAAACGTTAAAACCAGATTTTGCCCAAGTCCAACGGGTGAGCTGCACCTTGGTGGCGTACGTACAGCTCTATTTAATTGGCTATTTGCTAAAAAGCATAATGGCACTTTTTTGTTGCGTATGGAAGATACAGATAGAGAGCGCAGCAAAGTAGAGTTTGCTGAAAAATTACAAGAAGACATGCTTTGGCTTGGCATGGATTGGCAAGAAGGCGTTGCTGTTGGCGGTGAAAATGGGCCTTATAATCAGTCGGAGCGCCAATCAGTATATGATCAGTTTTATGATGGTTTAATTGAAAAGGGTACAGCTTATCCTTGTTTTTGTACTGAGGCCCAATTAAAAATAGCTCGTAAGGCTCAGCTTGCAGCTGGTAAACCGCCGCGTTATCCAGGTACTTGTCGTAGCTTAACTAAAGAGGAAGTTGGTCAACGCCTGGGGAATGGTGAGAAGCCAGTTTTGCGTTTTCGAGTGCCGCAAAATGAGATTGTCCAATTTCATGATCTAGTGCATGGTCGTCAGCGCTTTCAAACTAATGATATAGGTGATTTTGTGATTCGTCGTGGTGATGGTACAGCGCCTTTTATGTTTTGTAATGCGATTGACGATTCATTGATGGGTGTTACTCATGCATTTCGTGGTGCAGATCATATCACTAACACCCCTCGTCAGATTATGATTCTTGAAGCCTTAGGGCTTAGAGCTCCTGAGTATGGCCATATTGCCTTGATTTTAGGGTCAGATGGCGGCCCACTATCAAAGAGACTTGGCAGCCTTGGGGTGGCAACTTTGCGTGAACAAGGCTGCATGCAGCCTGCAATTATAAATTATTTGGCGCGCTTGGGGCATTATTACGGCCATGATGAGTTTTTATCAAATGATGAGTTGGCTGCTCAGTTTAATATTGAGAATTTAAATAAAGCGCCAGCTCGTTTTGATGAGAAACAAATGAAATTTTGGCAGCATCAAACTGTGCAGCATATTGCTGAAGATAAGCTATGGCCCTGGATGGAGCCCGCAGTCAAAGGGGTTGTTCCTGAATCTGATCGTGAAAAATTTGTCGACGCAATTAAAGCTAATATTGAATTTCCAATTGATGCTAAAAAAATGGCAGATATGATCTATCATGACTTGCCTCTTCTTGATGATGATTTGCAGAGTGTTTTAAATGAGGCCGGCCCTGAGTTTTTCACAGCAGCAATGGCGGCAGTAAATTCACATGGCCTTGATTATAAATCTATTGTAAATGAAGTTAAGGAAAAGTGCGGAGTGAAAGGTAAAGGTTTATTTATGCCATTGCGAGTAGCTCTAACTGGTATGAAGCACGGCCCAGAGCTGGCGAAAATCTTGCCGCTTATTGGGGTTGAGGGTGTTAAGAAGCGCCTTAATCGTCACCCTTAGACTTGACTGAGGGGTAGGTAAGAGCTTTGAACAGAGTGAAATATTTATATGAAGATTTACAACACACTAACTCAAAAAAAAGAACAATTTACACCTCTAAGTGAAGGTCAAGTCGGCATTTATGTCTGCGGTATGACAGTTTATGATCTGTGCCATATTGGCCATGCCCGTGTAATGGTTAATTTCGACATGGTAACTAGGTATTTACGCGCTATTGGTTATAAAGTTCGATATGTCCGTAATATCACCGATATTGACGATAAAATCATTAAACAGGCGCAAAAAAACAATGAAAATTGGCAAGATTTAACCTCTCGAATGATTGAAGCCATGCATCAAGATGAATCTGTGCTTGGCGTCCTGCCTCCAGATGAGGAGCCTAAGGCGACTGATTATATCCAAAAAATGATTGATATGATTCAAGACCTAATGAAGAAGAAGTTCGCTTATCAGTCTGATAATGGCGATGTGTATTATCAAGTGGGTCAGTTTAAAGAATATGGCGAGCTAGCGCATCAAGATTTAGAGGCTCTGCTAAGTGGAGCGCGTGTTGAAGTCAATGATGCTAAGCGAAGCCCTTTGGATTTTGTGCTTTGGAAATCAGCCAAGCCAGGCGAGCCAAGTTGGGAATCTCCTTGGGGCCCAGGCCGTCCTGGCTGGCATATTGAGTGTTCGGCAATGTCTGTCGATCTTTTAGGTGCTGATTTTGATATTCATGGTGGTGGTCGCGATTTGCAATTTCCCCATCATCAGAATGAGATTGCGCAAGCTAAGGCTGCAACTGGTTGTGGTTTTGCTCATCGTTGGATGCACTTAGGGTATGTTGAAATAAATAAAGAGAAGATGTCGAAATCACTTGGTAATTTCTTTACCATTCGCGACGTTTTAGCAAGCAACCGCCCTGAGGTGATTCGTTATTTTATGCTGGCGAGTCATTATCGTAGCCCATTAAACTATAGCCAAGAAAGTTTGGATAATGCCTCAGCTGCACTTGAGCGTTTTTATACGGCTTTGCGTGATCTGCCTGAAGGTGAGGCGAAAGCTCCAAAGAAAACTGAATATGAGAAAAAATTTCATGAAGCAATGCAGGATGACTTTAATACTCCTGTCGCATTGTCAATTTTATTCGATATTGTTCGTGATATGAATCGTGAAAGATCTGAGGGTAATGAGCAGAAAGCTTTAGAGCTCGGCGCATTGCTGAAAAAATTAGGTCAAATTCTTGGTATTTTGCGATCAGATCCCCAAGATTTTTTACAAGGTACAATAAGTCCTGAAATGATTTACAAGATAGAAGGGTTAATTCGCGAGAGAGTTGAGTCGCGCAAAAATAAAGACTGGCAAAGAGCAGATGAAATTAGGGCTGAATTAGAGCGAGAGGGTATTGCGCTCGAAGATACTGCTCAAGGTACAATTTGGCGTTCTATTTCCACGTAATCTTCTTAAAATTCCTGAAAAATTAATATTGAATATTAAAATTGCAGGAACTTTATTGATTTTTTGCTATTTTCCCTGCATAATTAATATCAAATATTAAAATTGCAGGAATTTATGGTGCGGTATTTGCCAAGAGCAGCAGAATCAACTCTTAATCGCTTTCTATCTTCATTCCCAGTAGTTGGGATTACTGGCCCAAGGCAATCTGGTAAATCAACATTATTGCTTCATTCCTTACCTGATTATAAATATGTGACTTTTGATGATCCGACAAATATTGCCTACTTTGAGAGTGATCCAAAGGGCTTTTTAAAGCAGTATAGCGACAAGGTTATATTTGATGAAGTTCAATTCGTGCCTCAAATATTTAACTACATTAAAATTGAAGTTGATAATGATCGACAAAATTACGGTAAGTTTGTAGTAACTGGCTCAAATCAATTTTCTGCAATGAAGCGAATTTCTGAATCTTTGGCCGGCAGAATAGGATTATTTTCTTTGTTGCCTCTACAGTTTTCTGAGTTGCCCGAATATGCCCGTGATCAAGCAGTGTATCGTGGCTCTTATCCTGAAATGGTTGATAGAAAGTATGACGAAAGTGAGTTGTGGTATTCCTCCTATATTGATACCTACCTAAATAAAGACGTCAGGGTTATGAGTAATATTGGTGATATAAGAGACTTTCAGCGATTAATGAATTTGTTGGCTGCAAATGTTTCTGCAACGCTAGATTTTTCAACGTATGCTAGAAAGCTGGGTGTTTCAGTTCCAACCATTAAGCGCTGGATATCCATTTTAGAAGCTTCCTATATTATCTTTTTACTTGAGCCATACTATGAAAATTTTGGTAAAAGAATTGTTAAAAGCCCTAAGCTATATTTTTGGGATACTGGCCTAGTTTCGTATTTAACGGGCGTAAAAACTGAGGAGTTATATGAGTCAGGGCCGCTCTCCGGGGCACTGTTTGAAAACTATGTTGTTGCCGATATTTATAAACAGCAAATGCATAAGAAAACAGGGGTAGGGTTATTTTATTTGCGAACTAGAGATCAGCTAGAGGTTGATCTAATTTTAGATGATAAAGTGCAAAAGAAATTTTTCGAAATTAAAAAATCTTCTACATTCACGAATAAAATGTTTACAGCAATAAGGGCTTTAATATCTGATAAAGATGAGGGATTCCTAATATATAGGGGCGATTCGGTAGATTTTCAGCCAGGACTAAACGTGGTATCCTACAAAAAATATCTTGGGAGTAGTTTTTTATGAAAGCAAACATTCCGGCAGGTTCTTCTATTAAGCCACTTATTGAAGGTTATGAGAACTTTAGAAATGAAAATTTCGAGCAGGCGAGAACTTTTGAGGGTCTCGTTAAACATGGTCAAAATCCAAATGTTTTGATGGTGGCTTGCTGCGATTCACGTGTCGATCCAGCAATTGTTACTGGCAGTAAACCAGGTGACTTGTTTGTGGTTCGCAATATTGCAAATATAGTTCAGCCATTTATGGCTGATTCAAGGCATCATGGGACGAGTGCTGCTTTAGAATTTGGTGTTACGGCGCTTGAGGTGAGCGATATTGTAGTTTTTGGGCATAGCCTTTGTGGTGGCGTAAGAGCTTTAATGGAATCAGCGCACTCTAGTCAAGATAATGACTTTATCTCTGCGTGGATGGAGGGTGCAACTCCAGCGAGAGATAAAGTTATTAAAGAGCATGGTTCTCTAGATTTTGATGATCAGTGTCATGAGTGTGAAAAAGAATCATTAATACATTCTCTTAATAATTTGATGACTTACCCTTGGATTAAGCAGCGTGTTGATAATGAAAAACTGTTTTTGCACGGTTGGTATTTTGATATGGCCTTAGGCCAAGTTGAGACTTATGATCATCATAATCAAACTTTTGTAGCGTTATGATAGCCTGGAGTTTTTTGTCGGTTAGAAATTAATTATGGTACAATTCCACCAAACTAATTTTTGATCGAGGAAAATTATGATTATCCAACCTAAGATTCGCGGTTTTATTTGTACTGCAGCTCATCCGGCTGGTTGTTATGAGTCTGTTAAGCAGCAAATTGAATATGTAAAAAGTCAGGATAAGTTTGAAGGCCCAAAGAATGTATTAGTTATTGGTGCATCAACGGGTTATGGTTTGGCAAGTAGAATTGCAACAACTTATGGCTCAGATGCTAAAACTATTGGTGTTTTCTTCGAGCGCCCCGCGACTGAAAAACGAACTGCAAGTGCAGGTTGGTATAATACGGCTGCTTTTGAGCAGATTGCTCATGCAGATGGCTTTTATGCAAAAAGTATTAATGGTGATGCATTTTCTGATGAAATCAAGCAGCAAACAATTGATTTAATTAAAAATGATTTGGGTAAAGTCGATTTAGTTGTTTATAGTCTAGCAAGCCCTCGTCGCACGGATCCTCGTAGCGGCGAAACTTTTTCTTCTGTTTTAAAGCCAACCGAAGGTGTTTACACCAACAAGACGGTTGATCCAATGTCTGGTGAAGTAAAAGAAATTTCGATAAATCCTGCTGAAGGCGATGAAGTTGCCCGTACCGTCAAGGTTATGGGTGGTGAAGATTGGGAAATGTGGATGGATGCTTTAGAGTCAGCAGGCGTTTTAACTGAAACTGCTAAAACTGTTGCATATACTTATATTGGTCCAGAATTAACTCACCCTATCTACAAAAATGGTAGTATTGGTAAGGCTAAAGACCATCTTCAAGAGACTGCCATTAGGCTTAATTCTCGCATGCAGACTAAGGGCGGCTCGGCGTTTTTGTCAGTCAATAAAGCCCTAGTAACTCAAGCCAGTTCTGCAATTCCTGTCGTTCCTCTATATATGGCGCTACTTTTCAAGGTTATGAAAGAAAAGGGCATTCATGAAGGCTGCATTGAGCAGATGACACGCTTATTTAAAGATAAAGTTTATGCTGGTGAAATAGAGTTTGATGGTGAGAGTCGCGTTCGTGTCGATGATTGGGAAATGCGTGAAGATGTACAGCAAGAAGTAGCAGATCTTTGGAGTCAGGTTAACTCTGACAATATTGAGTCAATTAGCGATATTCAAGCTTATCGCGATGATTTTCATAAGCTATTTGGTTTTAGTTTTGATGCTGTGGACTACGATGCAGATGTTGATCAGATCGTTTCTATCCCATCAATTTCTGAATAAAATTCTGAATAAAAAGTTTTTTAAAAATTGCTGCCCCCAGCGTAAGCTGGGGGGTAGTATAACTAAATAGATTTACATGCCTATTGGGTTACTTTTAATGTAACAACTTCTCCGGGCATTAATGAAACATACGAAACAATTATAGCAATTAAGAAAATAAGCGATCCGTATAGCATAACAGAGTAAATTTTGCTGGGTTTTGCTGTAGCTTCACCATACCTATTTGCTCCATAAGTGCCAGGGACAAAAAACAGTAATAACCACAAAATATTTCCAATCAAAGGTAGTAAGAAGACTAAGTACCACCATCCACAATAATCTAAGTCATGCAATCTTTTTACGCCAATATATATTGATATTATAGCGCTAATCAAAATTATTGATCCGCCTAATGGGTCTATATTGGTGCCTTCAATATTTTGTAATCCTAATGACACAGCAAGTATGCCAGCTAGTACAATAAGAGATCCTAGAAATAAGTGTATGGATAAAAACACAAATCTCCCCATTCTTGGGGCTGTTACTTCTGAGCTCATATTAATTTCTCCTTTTTTTGAATTATAGTTCAAAAATTGACCTTAAGCATTTTTTTGTTTATTTTATTAGCGTCTATTAAAAATTGATGGCGCAAAGCGAAAATATCTATAATTTGCGGCTGTAAGATAAGTTATCAATAGGTTAAAGCTGAAATGTAAAGGGGTACTGATGTGAAAAATAACAACTTAGAGGTTACCTGGAGGCATTTAAAGATGGCTGAAAAAATTCAGGCCGATCGTGATGCTGAAAAAGTTCAGGATGGTTTCGATGCTGAAAAAGTTCAGGATTGTTGCGGTGCAGGAAGAAAAAAGCCTGGGCCTAAACCAAGTATTCAATCTTCCTCAATCTTTAGCAAGCCAGCTGATGATAAAGCTCAAGGGAAATCAAGTTCACGTAATAATAAATTTGATTGCGGCACTTTTAATCGGGTTGCATGAATACATTAATTTAAAAAAGCGTAACATTATAATTTTTTTAGGAGATAAGGTGCGGGATAATCCAGTTGTACAGCGATATGTTGGTCTAGGGTGGAGGCTGGTTACTATGCAGTTTGCCGTATTTTTAGTTTTGTCCCTGCTTTTTCTTTTTAAAGGGTTTAATGAATTTTATGCCTTCTTGTTAGGTGGGATTTCGGCTTTATTGCCAGTGTTTTTATTTGCATGGTTTCTGTTTTCAAATATTAAGCCTAGTAATGCAAGAAAGATGATAAATGCTTTTTATATCGGCGAGCTATGCAAGATGGTTTTAATGGCCTTATTGTTAGTTATTTGTTTTAAGTGGCTTTCTTTCTTGCCTGCTCAAACTTTTTTCGGATTTACTATTGCAACTTTTTTAAATTGGGTTGCCCCATTTATTATTAGATATGACAAATAAAATTCTACTATTGATTCTTCAAATAAAACTATTTATACTCACGCGTTGAATAAGCTAATCTACAGCTAAAAACTGTTTAAAAATAAGACTGTAAGGAATAAGCATGAGTCGCGCTCAAGCTCCTATGACATCAACAGAATATGTACAGCACCACTTGCATCACTGGGTGTTAAATCTTAAAACCATGACTTTTGACGAAGCCGGTGGCTTCATGTCTTTTAATCTTGATACTATTCTAATAGCTGTATTTATGGGCTTTATTACACTATTTTTCTTGCGCAGAGTAGCAGTTAAAGCAACCTCTGGCGTTCCTGGTAAGGTGCAAAATTTAGTAGAGATTGTGTTTGAATTTGTAAATAAAAGCTCATCTGAAGTGTTCCATGGCCGTAACCCAATGGTAGCTCCTCTTGCTTTAACTCTGTTCCTGTGGATATTTATGCTTAACTTTATGGATCTAGTGCCTGTAGATCTTTTGCCTAAAGTGTTCGGATTTTTTGGTGTTGGGCATTTCAAAGCTGTTGCTACAGCTGATCTTAACCAGACTTTCGCGATGTCTTTATCTATTTTCGTGTTATCAATTTATTATAATTTCAAAGTTAAAGGCAAAGAGCTTGCTGTTGAAGTAGCTACTAAGCCATTTGAGTCTAAAGGCATGATAGGTAAAATTATCTTAGCTCCGGTTAACTTTGTATTCAGAATTCTTGAGGAAGTAATTCGCCCGGTTTCATTGTCACTTCGTTTATTTGGTAACTTATTTGCCGGTGAATTAATTTTTATTCTTATCGCTTTAATGCCTTGGTGGATGCAATGGGTTCTTGGTATTCCTTGGACAATTTTCCACGTACTAATCATTTTGATTCAGGCGTTTATTTTCATGATGCTATCTGTGGTTTATCTCAGCATGGCGCATGAATCACACTAGTGATATTGGTATTCGGTTTAATTTTTAAATGCTAATTTTTTGGAGGTTATTATGGAATTGGCAGCTTTTATAGCAAATGTTCAAGGTGCAACTGCAATTGCGGCATCACTATTCATCGGGTTAGCAGCTCTTGGAACTGCAATTGGTTTCGGTGTGTTAGGTGGTAAATTCCTTGAGGGTGTAGCGCGTCAACCAGAACTAGGTCCTATGTTAATGGGTCGTATGTTTCTTGTAGCAGGTTTCGTAGATATGTTCGCAGCGGTTGCGATTGGTATGGGTTTATACTTAATGTTTGCTCAAAATCCATTCTTGACTGCAGTGTATGAAGCCGCTAAAACAGCAGCATCTTAATTTATAAGATATCCGGAGGGGTTAAAGATGGACATTAATGCAACTTTGTTTGGGCAGATGATTACATTTGCGGTGTTCGTTTGGTTCACCATGAAGTTCATTTGGCCCCATATAACTCAAGCGATGTCTGAGCGTGAAAAGAAAATAGCAGATGGTATTGCTGCTGCTGATAAGGCTCAGCGTGAACTAGAGTTAGCTCATACTAAAGCTGCGGATCATATTCGTGAATCTAAATCTCAGGCTGCTGAAATTGTTGATCAAGCAAATCAGCGCGTTAACCGAATGATTGATGATGCAAAAGAACAAGCTCGTCAAGAGGGAGAGGTTATTGTTGCGTCTGCTAATCAAGAAATTGATAATCAGCGCCAAAAAGCTGTTAATGAATTGAAGTCTCATACTGCTGAGCTTGCAATTACCGTTGCAGAGAAAGTTTTAGGTAAGCAGATTGATAAAAAGACACAAGCTTCGCTTGTTGATGAAATTATTTCAAAAGTGTAAGACGACATGATTGATAATCAAACAATTGCGCGTCCATATGCCAAGGCAATTTTTGAAATTGCTGTGGATAAAAGCGAACTTAAAGAGTGGGCTGACATGTTGGAAGCTGCCGCTATGATCGTTAGTGATAAAGTGGTGCAGGAAAAGCTTGAGTCGCCAATGTTTACTTTTGATCAAACTGCAGATCTGGTTTATTCAATCGGCAAAAAATTCTTCAACGAGCAAATGCATCACGCCTTGCGTGTTATGGCTGAAAATAAACGTTTATTTTTATTGCCAGAAATTTTGGCAGCATATAGTGCTTTGTGTGCTGAAAAAGAACACGTTATGCAAGTTGAGGTAGTTTCAGCAATGCCAATGGCAAAAGCTCAAGAGAAAAAGCTTAAAGAAGCTTTAGCCAAGCGTTACGATAAAGAAATTGAAATGACTATCGAAGTTGATTCTTCCATTATTGGTGGTGCAGTTATCAAGATGGGCGACAGAGTTTTAGACGGCTCAGTTCGTGGCCAACTAGATCGTCTAAAAGAAAAACTTTGAATATTTCCGCGGATTAAAGCGGAATTTTGAAAGCACAAATTTTTGTGGATATATTGTTTGTGAATTAGGTTGCAGCAATAAAAAATGAATTTTGTTTATTGGAGAACGACCTAGATTGTGTCAAGGTAGAGCGAAAAAATTTGAGAAGGGGCGCAGTGTATTTTTATACATGAGCACCTCGAAAAGATTTTTCGCTCTAGATTGGCCAAGCTAGGTCGTTCCCCGCTACGAAGTAATGAGGTAATAATGCAGATTAAGCCAAGTGAGATTAGTGAACTAATCAAGCAAAGGATTGAAGAGTTTCAGGCAGAGCCACAGGTTCGTACTGAAGGTACAATCCTAAGTCTTAAAGACGGTGTTGTGCGTGTGCACGGTATCGATGAAGTAATGTACGGTGAGATGCTTCAATTTGAAGATGGTAGCTTTGGTCTTGCCTTAAACCTTGAGCAAGATTCTGTTGCTGGTGTAGTTCTTGGTGAGTATGAGCAACTAGCTGAGGGGCAAACTGTTAAGTGTACTGGCCGTGTGCTTGAAGTGCCAGTTGGTGAAGAGCTGCTTGGTCGTGTTGTTAACAGCCTTGGTAAGCCAATTGATGGTAAAGGTGATATTAACACCAAAGAAACTTCTCCAATTGAGAAAGTTGCGCCAGGCGTAATTAGTCGTCAGTCAGTTTCTCAGCCACTACAAACTGGCTTGAAATCAATCGACGCACTTACTCCAATTGGTCGTGGTCAACGTGAGTTGATTATCGGTGACCGTCAGGTTGGTAAAACTGCAATCGCAATTGATGCAATCATTAACCAAAAAGATACAGGCGTTAAATGTATCTATGTTGCAATTGGTCAGAAAGCTTCAACGGTTGCTGCTGTAGTACAAAAACTTGAAGAGCATGGTGCTATGGAATACACAACTGTAGTTGCCACTAATGCATCTGATGCTGCAGCTCTTCAGTATATTGCACCATATGCTGGTTGTGCGATGGGCGAGTACTACCGAGATAAAGGTGAAGACGCATTAATAGTTTATGATGATTTGACTAAACAAGCTTGGGCTTATCGCCAAATTTCATTGCTACTTCGTCGTCCACCAGGTCGTGAAGCTTATCCAGGTGATGTTTTCTATCTTCACTCACGCCTTCTAGAGCGTGCAGCACGTGTTAATGCTGAATACGTTGAAGAGCAAACTGGTGGTAAAGTTAAGGGGCAAACTGGCTCATTAACTGCACTTCCAATTATTGAAACTCAAGCTGGTGATGTATCTGCATTTGTACCAACAAATGTGATCTCAATTACTGATGGTCAGATCTTCTTGGATAACAACCTGTTTAACTCAGGTATTCGGCCGGCAATGAACAGCGGTTTATCTGTATCTCGCGTAGGTGGTGCCGCTCAAACTAAGATCGTTAAAAAATACGGTGGTGCAATGCGTTTGGCGCTTGCTCAGTTCCGTGAACTAGAAGCTTTTGCTCAGTTCGCGTCTGATCTTGATGACGCTACTCGTAAGCAAATTGAACGTGGTAAGCGCGTAACTGAAATCATGAAACAACCTCAGTATCACCCACTTTCCGTGGCTGAAATGGCAGTATCACTATTTATCGCTGATCAAGGTTTGCTTGATGATGTTGAAGTGAAGCAAGTTTGTGATTTTGAGCGTGAGCTTCATCGCTATATGCATGATAAGCATCAAGATCTTTTAGATAAGATCAACAAAGAGCCTAAAACTAGTGATGAACTAGCTAAAGAAATTACTTCTATCGTGGAAACGTTTAAACAAACTCAAACTTGGTAGATAATACATGAGCTCAGAACAAAAAATACGCAGCAAGATCGCTAGTATTAAAAATACTAAGAAGATTACTAAAGCAATGGAGCTTGTTGCTGCTAGTAAAATGCGTAAAGCGCAAGAGCAAATGCAGCGCTCCAAGCCATATGCTAAAAAAATGCGTGGCATGATAAGTCATTTGGCTGCTTGTAGCCCTGAGTATAGACATCCTTATTTAACTACAAATGAGCGTGTTGATCGTGTCGGTTTGATTATTGTTTCTACGGATCGTGGTTTGTGCGGTGGTCTGAATATTAATTTATTTAAAGAAATCTTGCGCTGGATTCAGAAATGGAAAGAGCAGAAGGTTGAAGTTGATCTTTGTATCATTGGACAAAAAGCACAGCATTTCTTTCAGCGTGTAGATTGTAATATCGTTGCAGTATCAACTAAAATTGGCGACACACCAAGTGTTGGAGATCTAATTGGTGCAGTAAAAGTTATGCTTGATTCTTATGATGAAGGCAAAATAGGCGAGCTACACGTAGCTACCAATGAGTTTATTAATACTATGACCCAGAAGCCACAAATCGATAGACTACTACCGATTGATATTTCTGAAGATCAAGCTAAAGAAACTCAAGCTGGTCATTGGGATTATATTTATGAGCCGGAAGCTAAATCGCTACTTGATTATGTTTTCCGTCGTTATATAGAGTCGTTGGTTTATCAGTCTGTTGTTGAAAATATTAGTTGCGAGCAAGCAGCTAGAATGTTGGCGATGAAGAACGCTACTGATAATGCTGATGATCTTATCGGCGAATTCCAATTGATTTATAACAAAGCACGTCAGGCCTCCATTACACAAGAAATTTCTGAAATTGTGTCTGGCGCTGAAGCAGTTTAAAAAGAGGTAAAAAGATGAGTAATAATACCGGTAAAATCAATCAAATTATTGGTGCGGTTATCGACGTAGAATTTCCACGTGATCAAGTTCCTAAGGTTTATGATGCATTACAAATTCAAGATGGTGGTACTGTTCTTGAAGTTCAACAACAGCTGGGTGATGGTGTTGTGCGTGCAATTGCTATGGGTTCTGTTGAGGGCTTAAAGCGTGATATGGTTGTCGTTAACACTAACGCTCCAATTACTGTGCCGGTTGGTGAAGCAACTCTTGGTCGTATCATGAACGTACTTGGTGAGCCAATTGACGATGCTGGTGAAATTAAAACTAAAGATCATATGGCTATCCACCGCGCAGCCCCTGACTTTACGGAATTGTCTTCTACTACGGAAATCCTTGAAACTGGTATTAAGGTTGTTGATCTTCTTTGTCCATTCGCCAAAGGTGGTAAAGTTGGTCTTTTCGGTGGTGCTGGTGTAGGTAAAACCGTTAATATGATGGAGTTCATCCGTAATATTGCAATCGAGCATAGTGGTTACTCTGTATTTGCTGGTGTTGGTGAGCGTACTCGTGAAGGTAATGACTTCTATCATGAGATGAAAGAATCGAACGTATTGGATAAGGTATCTCTAGTTTACGGCCAGATGAATGAGCCTCCAGGAAACCGTTTGCGTGTTGCGCTTACTGGTTTGACTATGGCTGAAAAGTTCCGTGATGAAGGTCGTGACGTGCTTTTATTCATCGATAATATTTATCGTTATACGCTAGCTGGTCAGGAAGTATCTGCACTTCTTGGTCGTATGCCATCTGCTGTAGGTTACCAGCCTACATTAGCTGAAGAAATGGGTGCCCTGCAGGAGCGTATTACTTCAACTAAGACAGGGTCTATTACATCTATCCAGGCTGTATATGTGCCTGCGGATGACTTAACTGATCCATCTCCAGCTACTACTTTCGCTCACTTAGACGCGACTATCGTATTGTCTCGCCAGATTGCTGAGCTTGGTATTTATCCTGCGATTGATCCTCTTGATTCTTCAAGTCGTCAGTTGGACCCTCTAGTTATTGGTGAAGAGCACTATAATGTTGCGCGTTCAGTACAGAACGTACTTCAGCGCTATAAAGAATTGAAAGATATTATTGCAATTCTTGGTATGGATGAGCTTTCTGAAGAAGATAAGATGACTGTGCAGCGTGCACGTAAAGTTGAACGCTTCTTGTCTCAGCCATTCTTCGTGGCAGAAGTGTTTACAGGTGCTCCAGGTAAATATGTGTCTCTTAAAGATACAATCCGTGGCTTTAAAGCGATTATCGACGGTGAATATGATCACTTGCCAGAGCAAGCGTTCTACATGGTTGGTTCTATCGAAGAAGCTGAAGCGAAAGCTAAAGAACTGTAAGGTGTATTATGGCAATGACCTTTCACATTGATATCGTAAGTGCTGAAGATTCAATTTTTAGCGGTCGCGCACAGGCGTTATTTGCAAAAGGCGAACTGGGTGAACTAGGTGTTTATCCTGGTCATACACCATTGCTTACAACATTAAAGCCAGGCCAATTACGAGTTTTGCTACAAGATGGTAGTGAGTTGAATTTGTATGTTTCTGGAGGGATCTTAGAGGTTCAACCAGAAACTGTATCAGTACTTGCTGATGTTGCTTCTAAAGCTGAAGATCTTGACGAGGCCGCAGCTCTTGAAGCTCAACAACGTGCTGAAAAAATCCTTGAAGAGCAACAATCCGGCATGGAATATTCTCAGGCGCTTGCTGAGCTTGCTCAAGCTGCCGCACAGCTTGAAATTATTCGTAGGCGTAGGAAATAAATAACAGTACTCCAGATAAAAAGCGCTTAGTGGTGATAAGGTGAATTGTCAGCAGCCCAGGCGCTTTTTTGTTTAACTTGATTAAATGTGTTATCCCTAATAGAGTGAAGCTTTAGCTTAGGCTCTTTGCTTTATCTCATTGATAGCTTTTCTTGTTCTTTAGATATTTGTGATTCAAGTTTAAGTAAGTCGTTTATATCATCATCTAGCTCTTTTCCTAATTTTAAATTGAAAACATAATTAAGGGCTTTTTGTATAGTTTCAATAAATTTATTGGATTTCTCTTCTTTGTCTGAAATTGCAAGAGGACGGGCATTGCTCATAAATTCTTCTTTAAAGTCTTTTATTAACTTGCCAGGATTATCAAAGGTATTATTTTTAAAAATGCTGTCTAACTTTTCTACCGATGAATTTAAATCACTATTGTTGCTATTTTTAATATCTTCTTTCCACTTGCCCACGGCTGCTTTTAGAAGCACAGCAATATACGTCTGTTCGTAAACTTGTTTGAAGTCTTTTTGTAGCTCATGACCCTTAAAGTATTTTTCAAAATTAATGTAATGTTTTGAGATCGTCTTATGCAATTCGTCGTGACTAAGCTTGGAATCGGGGTCTGCTATAGTATGTTTAAGCCGTTGAAGTGTATGATATTTTTTTGCTGAGCTCGAAAATTTATTAAATTTATTTTTTAGGGCAGGTATCATTTTCCCCTTCGTTGCTTCAAAATCAGAGCCACCAAAATTTTTAATAATGGTTTTTTGATTATGAATATTAAAAGGGTTATCGCTATAGTCGTTAATTCCATCAATCATAGTCATTTTGATGTCGAAGTTGTTGAGCTCAGGATGTCTTGCAATTAAATTTTTATACCATTTCTCAAAAGAATTTTTGAACTCTTTTTGTTGCTTTGCAAGATCATTTTTTGCAGATTCAATTGCTTGGCTATACTTATCACTGTTAACAAATTTTTCAATATTTTTGGTCATATGCTAAATCCAAAACACTATATTTAAGTATATGATATGTATTGAGGATTTCTCTATTTTTGAAAAATATATTTATTATGTGCTGTGTTATCAATATGTTTCGCACGAATTATTAAAATTTTCTCTCTGCGGCAAGAATGGTCAGCAGGACTTAAATACTAGCAAAATGCCAGTCTAATTCTTTAGAGATATGCTCTAATATAATTTGTCCGCGAGTACTAGTGCCTTTTGCATTAACTCTAGGATTCATGACAGCAATTCCTGCTTTTCTAATAGCACTGGCCAGGATTATGCCGGATACGCCGCTTTTGGCTGGTAGGCCTGTGTGTACAAGATGTGTGCCTGATTCATTATATATTCCGCAGGTTGTCATTATGGCTAGTGTTATTTGAGCTGTTTCTTTAGAAATGATTTGTTGGTTATCTGGTGATTTTCCTTGGTTAGCTAACAGCATGGGAAGGTATGCGCTAACTTCTATAGTTGTTTTGAATGAGCATAATAAGAAATATGTTTCCAGTATCTCTTCAATGTTGCCTTTAATGGCGCCATTACTTTTTAATAGATATGCTAGGGATCTATTGCGATCTCCTGTTCTTCGTTCTGAAGCAAAAACCTTTTGGTCTATACTAAGTTTACTGTTAAATAATTTGTTCACCCACTTTTCAAGCCATCGTAGTTGAGATTCAAAGTCTCCAGGAATATGACTGCACAAACTGATAGCTCCAGCATTTAGCATAGGGTTTGAAGGATATGGTCCAAACTGGTCGAGACGAGCAATCGATGCAAAATCAGATCCAGATGGTTCAAATCTAACCCATTTTTGAACTTTTTTTAAACCATATTCTTCGAGTAATCCTATTAGGACAACAAGTTTAGCAGTGCTTTGTAATGTGAATGTTTCGTCTAGATGATCACCGCTAGTTATTGATTCGCCATTAGTAAGCTTTATTGAAACTTGGGTTTTTTCAGGGTCAACGTTAGCAAGCTCAGGAATATAACCGGCAACCTTTCCTTTGCTATTCGCTCTTGATTTTTCAATAGCAGTCTCAATTATTGATAATATTTTGTTTTCCATAGTTTAATTTTAGCTCAAGGTTAAGTTTTTCTCATTTTATTAATATTTAAATTTTTTATAGGCGTCTACCAACAGGATCTAGCTATTCTGCTAGAAATAAGAAAAGGAAGCAATCTAAGATTGGCAATCGTTGCGATTTTATGCCGAAAAGTGATCTTATCTTTGTCCAATTAGTTTATGAAATAATTCCGCCACCTAAGCATATTTCTCCGTTGTAAAATACAATAGATTGGCCTGGTGTTACTGCTCTTTGAGGTCGATCGAATTTGACATGCCAGTAGTCATCATGTGGTTCCACTATGCAATCCTGATCTGGTTGGCGATAACGTGTTTTGGCTTTGCATTTAAATGATTTTGTCGGCAAATTGTCACTTATCCAGTGAATTTCAAAACAATTAAGCTCTTTTCGATAAAGTTTTGGATGGTTTGTGCCTTGGGCAACTATTATGGCATTATTTTTTATATCCTTATCAACTACAAACCAAGGTTCGTGGCTTTCTCCCTTTAGTCCGCCAATACCAAGACCTTGACGTTGGCCAATGGTGTAATATATTGATCCAGTGTGCTGGCCAATTTCCTTACCATCAATAGTTACAATTGGGCCCTTTTTGGCCAGGATAAATTCACTTAAAAATTCCCGAAAACGACGCTCACCAATAAAGCATATGCCAGTACTGTCTTTTTTCTTAGCTGTTAAAAGGCCTGCTTTTTCAGCTATATTGCGAATTTCAGGTTTTTCATAATCGCCAATTGGAAATAAGCTTTTACTTAACTGGTATTGATTGAGCATATATAGAAAATAGCTTTGATCTTTATTGTTGTCAGAACCTTTTAGGAGCTGGATCCCGCGGTCAAGCCGCGGGATGACATTTTCGTTGTGTGGGATGACATTTTCGTTGTGTGGAGCTGTCTGTTCTTCCTTCGACTTGTTATCTGTGTTGTTATGAGAATTCTCTGTCATCCCGCGGCTTGACCGCGGGATCCAGTCTTTCGATGTTGAGCTGCGAACATAGTGCCCAGTGGCGATCATATCCGCACCCAGATTTAATGCATGCTCCAAGAAAACTTTGAATTTGATTTCTCGATTACATAAAACATCAGGATTAGGGGTTCGGCCGGCTGCGTACTCATCTAGAAAGTGCTGAAAAACATTATCCCAATATTCTTGTGAGAAGTTTACATTATGTAGGGGAATACCAATACGGTCGCAAACAGCGCGAGCATCAGATCTATCTTCGGTTGCGCTGCAATTAGGATCATTGGTGTCATCCCAGTTTTGCATGAACAAGCCTTCAACCTCAAAGCCTTGCTGTTTTAGGAGCAAAGCCGTAACAGATGAATCAACACCACCAGACATGCCTACAATAATTTTCTTTTTCATAGAGAGATATTGTATGTGTGGTCACAAAAAAGTCAAGGTGGTTTTTCTTAAAATTACTTTTCCTTATCAGATATTTCCAAAGTTAGAGCTGTAGGCTTGGTTACTTTTTTTTCTAGAGAGTGGTATTCCTGAATATATAAATAGTTTCTGCCAATGAAAAAGCCAGATAGTAAGGCGTTAATTGATAAGACCAGAGTCAGTAAGGTTCCTTTGCTTAAGTCTTCAATATGTATATCAATCACGTTGTAGCAAATACTTGCTGAGGTAAGCATCACTCCAAAAATTACCATTCCTAGCCAATCTGAAGGTTGGTAAGCTAGTTTTGTGTGAGGATCTATGAGGACTGGAAAAGATTTGGCAACAATCCAGCCACTAAATATCCCAATAATAATGACAGGTATAAAGATTGCGAAGAAATGAGTTGATGGTAATTTTTCAATAAAAGGCGCAATTGCTAAAATGAAGGCAAGAAAAGCTACGCCGTTCAACAGGTGTCGGCGAAATTTAGTGATTTGGATTTGGGTACGAATTAGTTGATCAATTTGAGCGAAAAATATGAGGGAGCAAGCTCCCCAAATCCATCCTGGCATCGCTTGTAAGTGTAAAGCTTCCATGTTTCCATCCCGTTTGGCTCTAGTGGCGGTTGTCATTTTATCTTGCGGTTGCTTTGCTCAGCAACAAGCCTTGTCAACAGTCTCTAATGAGCTTTAATTAAGTGATCTTTCTGGCTTGTTGGCTGAGTCAGAATTGTAAATGTTACAGTTTCTCCCGTATCCTTGTTCATCTGTTTTTCCCATGGGCGTTGATAAGTTAAAGTAACTTTCAATACTCTGGGTACTGTAAATGCACTTTTATCTACTTTGAAGTGAAAAGAAGTATATCCTCCGGCTCCCATTCTTTGAGCTTTAGGAGGGTGGTATTCGTTACCTAAGGTTTGTAGTTCGTCACTATTTTCTTTTATGAACCATTGATAGCCAGTGGTAGGGTTTGCGGCTACACGAATTGAAAAAAAAGGCTGTGCTTGCTTTACCACTATCCCTTGGTCTGGGTGGCTAATTTGTGTTTCTGTTTGTAGCTGAGGCTCTGCAACTAGTTGAGAAGGGTCATTTTGCGCTAATGCTGGTATTGCGAGCATTGTACCAATAATTAAGAATACTATCCTTTTCATGATATTCTCTCTTGTTGTTCATTTGTTTTTATTTTAACCTAATGAAAAATTAATAGGAAGGCCGCTACTTTGTATGCAGTGGCTATCAAAATTTCATAGCTCTTTAGCGTGTTGAAGAACTTCTTTAACATGTCCAAGAACTTTAACTTTACGCCACTCTTTTCGAAGTATACCTTCACTATCAATTAAAAAAGTGCTACGTACAATACCCATGTATTTTTTACCGAACATATTCTTTTCTTTTAGTACGTCAAACAACTTACAAATTGATTCATCTTCGTCACTTATTAGCTCAAAAGGAATGTTGTGTTTATTTTTAAATTTTTCGTGAGAACTTAGGCTATCGCGGGAAATGCCCAAAATTAACGTATTAGCAGCATTAAATTCATTATTATGATCTCGAAAATCTCGGCTTTCTAGTGTGCATCCTGGAGTACTATCTTTAGGGTAGAAGTACAATATTATATTTTTACCTTTTAGATCGTTGAAATTGGCATTTGTTGTTTCGTTAGTTGTGTAAATAAAGTTGGGTACAGGCTGGTCAAGCTTAACTTGTGACATTTATATCTCCGATTCTAATTTAGGGTCTGTCGCCAATTCATCATTAGGCTACAAGTGCAATTAATATGTAAAAATTTATCCTTTAATTTGTTAAATAGGGAGGCTATTCGCCTACTTAAAGGATAAATTTTTCTAAATTCTTGCATTTTCGCTCTGCAATACGACCTATTCCATTATTAAAATTTCCGAGCAGACAGTCAATAGGTGATACAGGGGGTTAATTCATCTATACTGTAATCAAATTTTAACCAGAGATTAGGTTGTGGAAAGAAAAATTGGTATCGCAAAAGTTTTGGGTGGTATTCTGCTTATTGTAGGTATTTCTATAGGTGCAGGAATGCTTGCACTGCCTGCGGCAACGGCGCAAGGGGGCTTTATTGCATCGGCTGTATATTTGTTGGGTGTTTGGATTTTTATGACTTTAGGCGCTTTTTTTCTTTTAGAAGCCAATCTCCGTGTGCCTTCAGGATCTAATCTAGTTTCTATGGCTGAGGTAACTCTAGGGCAATGGGGTAAGATTGTTACTTGGGTTGTTTATTTAGGATTATTATATTGCCTTCTTGCTGCATATATTGCTGGTGGTGGAGATGTTGTACGTGGTTGGTGGGCAGCGATTGGGATAAATATGCCAATCCATTGGGATATTATAATGTTTGTACTCATTCTTGGTGGTATTGTAAGTCTTGGTGTTGCTGCGGTTGATAAAGTTAATCGTGTAATTATGGCGGTAAAAATGATCTCGCTTTTTGCTGTTATCATGGGTGCAATATTTTTGATTGAGCCTAATCATCTTGGAGGTCTTGAGCTTGAACCTCTGCTTGGTAAGTTATCATTATTTATCACTTCTTTTGGTTATGCAATTATAATTCCTAGTCTTAGGGTATATTTTAATGATGATATTAAAAAATTACGTTTAACTATTTTAATTGGTAGTTTAATTCCGTTAGTTATTTATTTGATTTGGGTGGCGATTGTTTTTGGGGTTCTTTCGCATGCTCAGGTCATGTACATAGCAAAAAGTGATGAGCCAATCACTTCATTAGTTGCTGCTCTTGCTAGTTCAAGCCACCAGGAGTGGCTTACTGCGGCTGTAACTGTTTTTACTTCTGTTTGTGTATTGACTGCCTTTTTAGGAGTTTCTCTTAGCTTAACGGACTTTCTATCGGATGGTTTAAGGTTGAAAAGAACGGGGAGGTCTGCTGTAGTTTTGAGTATTGCAACTTTTGGTCCGCCACTTGTCTGCGTTTGGTTTGCTCCATCTTTGTTTATACTCGGATTAAGTTATGCAGGAATCTTCTGTATTTTACTTTTAACTTTGTTGCCAGCTTTAATGGTTTTATTTGGTAGGAAGGATTCTGTTGTTGCAAAAAACTCTATTTATCAGGTTTGGGGCGGAAAATTTTTGCCAGTAACTACAATTATAGCCTCAATGTTAGCAATAGTTGCTAGCATCTATAATCATTTAGTTTAGGGTCTGTTGACAATTCATGTTGCAGAGCGAAAATACTAAGAATTTATTGAAAATTTAGCTATTTTCGTTTTGCAACACCAATTGTTCCTTGGTTAGTTTTTATCGTTTAGATATCTGACTAAGTTTAATTTTAACTAATCCATTATCGCCTACTTGATTATTGTTTTTATCAAGCAAAGATGATGACAGAATAACTGCTTTGATGCCTTTAGGTGTATTGTAATTTTGGAATTTTTTAGATGATGCGCAAGTCCAAAGATAATAAGCTCCAGCGTTGACCTTGGATGCATTACCACTGGCGTTTATTTTGTGGGTTGCAGTTTTTAATATTTTTTCTGCTTCTTCTTTAGATTTTGCTGAAGTGGCAATTACACCATATCGAAAAGGAGCTGGAACTTTGACATATATTCCGCTCCATACGCCACCAATGGAATTTGTGATAAATAGCGGAGATAGGTTGTCAAATCTTGGGCAAACAGGGGCATTAGTGGAGCTCAAAGAGTTTATTGAGAAGAGTGAAATTATTATAGAGGTAATGATTAAAAGAAGATTTTTCATGTGTTTTCCTTTGTTAAAACAGGAGGTTGTCGAATTTTAACAGAGTTTTTCCCCTGTGGCAATATTATGAGCATTTAACCAATCTTTAGTGGCAATGGGTTTGCCTCCCGGTTGTTGGACCTTAAGGATCCGTAGGCAGCCTTCACCGGTTGCCACAACCATTGACTCTTTATCAATGGCGACAATTTTCCCTGGTTTTTCTTTTATTGAAGTAGAACTTACTCTCGCTTCCCATATGCGTAATCGATCATTTTTGAATTTTGTAAAAGCAATTGGAAAGGGGTTGAAAGCCCGGATGTTACGATCAATTTGTTTAGCAGATTGGCTCCAATCGATTTGCGCCTCGGTTTTAGATAGCTTTTTTGCATAGGTTGCTAAGCTATCATTTTGTGCTTCTGGCTTTAGGTTGCCACTCTCAATGTTTTGCAGGGTTTTGAGTAATGCTTCAGAGCTTAGGGCTGCCATTTTATCATGAAGGCTGCCTCCAGTATCATCTGCAGATATGGGACATTTTGCTATTTCAAGAATGTCTCCCTCATCAAGGCCCTGGCTCATTTGCATAATAGTAATGCCTGATTCGGTGTCTCCTGCTTGTATTGCTCTTTGAATTGGAGCTGCTCCTCTCCATCTCGGCAATATTGAAGCGTGAATATTTATGCAGCCATATTTTGGTATTTCTAAGACACTTCTAGGGAAAATTAGACCATATGCAGCAACTATCATGGCATCTGGTTGTAGTCTTCGAATTTTTTCTTGTTCTTCTTGGTCGCGAAGAGTTTCTGGTTGAAATATTTTGAGAGAATATCTTTCGGCTAGTTGTTTAATGGGGGATGCTTTTAATTGACGGCCTCGCCCTGCAGGACGATCTGGCTGTGTATAAACAGCCAGTACATCATGTTTGCTGTCAATTAGAGATTGAAGTGCGGGAACGGCAAAATCAGGCGTTCCTGCAAAAATTAATTTCATTTCTAAGACTCTGCGTGATCTGCGTAACGTTTGCGCCACTTGCTCATGCGTTTTTCGATTCGTTCGCGCTTAAGGCGAGAAACATGATCTATAAACAGCATGCCATTTAGGTGGTCTGTCTCGTGCTGGATTGCTTTAGCAAGAAAACCGCTTGCAGTAAGCTTTTGTTTCTTGCCTTCTGCATCCATAAATTCAACAGTCACAGTTTCTGGGCGAGTAACATTTTCACTAATGCCAGCTGGCACGGACATGCAGCTTTCAGGCTCAGTAACTTCATCTTTCGTATCAATAATAACTGGGTTGATTATACATAGAGGTTCATTACGTTCTTCAGAGATATCAATTACTGCAACTTTCTTTTGAATGTTAACTTGTGTTGCTGCGAGGCCAACGCAATGCTCAAAGGAATACATCGTCTCATATAGGTCATCGATGATCTTTTTGATTGAAGCGTCAACTTTTTTAATTTCTTCCCCCGCAAGCTTCAAGTTTGGGTGAGGGTGTTGCAAAATCTCTAATATAGCCATGGTTTCTCCATTAAATTTGTCATCCCGCGACTTGATCGCGGGATCCATATTCAAACTAGCGTTTCATCGCGTTGAAGAATTCTTCGTTAGTCTTAGTGTTAGCTAAGCGCTCAAGCAAGAACTCAATAGCAGCGATTTCATCCATCGGATGTAATATTTTGCGTAGAATCCACATTTTTTGCAACTCTTCAGGAGTTGTGATCAAGTCTTCACGGCGAGAGCCGGAGCGATTAATGTTGATTGATGGGAATACGCGTTTTTCTGCAATACGGCGATCCAAGTGAATTTCCATATTACCAGTACCTTTGAATTCTTCGTAAATAACCTCGTCCATACGAGATCCGGTGTCAATAAGAGCAGTTGCAAGAACTGTTAAGCTTCCACCTTCTTCAACGTTACGTGCAGTACCAAAAAGTTTTTTCGGTTTTTGTAAAGCGTTTGCGTCCATGCCGCCAGTTAAAACTTTACCAGAAGATGGAACTACAGAGTTGTTGGCGCGTGCTAAACGAGTTATAGAGTCCATTAGAATTACTACATCATGCTTGTGCTCGACTAAGCGTTTGGCGCGTTCAAATGCCATTTCGGCTGCTTGTACATGGCGTTGTGGTGGTTCATCAAAAGTACTAGCGATAACTTCACCTCTGACTGAGCGTTGCATATCTGTGACTTCCTCTGGGCGCTCACCAATTAAAAGAACCATCAAGTAGCACTCTGGATTGTTAGCAACGATTGAACGGGCAATGTGTTGCAACATGATAGTTTTACCAGTTTTTGGAGGCGCTACGATTAGGCCACGTTGACCTTTACCAATTGGGGCAGCTAGATCAATTACGCGGCCAGTAAAGTCTTCAGAAGAACCATTACCGCGCTCCATTCTTAGGCGTTCATGGGCATACAGCGGAGTAAGGTTTTCGAAAAGAATTTTGTTTCTAGAGTTTTCTGGTTTGTCGAAGTTGATTTGATCAACTTTAACTAGTGCAAAATAACGTTCACTCTTTTCTGGGGGGCGAATTTTCCCAGAAACAGTATCACCTGTGCGTAGATTAAAGCGGCGAATTTGACTTGGAGACACATAAATGTCATCTGGCCCTGCAAGGTATGAGTTGTTAGGGGATCGCAAAAAACCAAAGCCATCAGGAAGGATTTCTATAACACCATCGCCGTGGATGTCTTCGCCTTTTTCAGCGTGAGCTTTTAAGATTCTGAAAATTAGATCTTGTTTGCGGACGCGAGTTTGAGGACCAAGCTCCATTTTTTCCGCAGTTTCCATAAGTTGAGCTGGAGATAGCTTCTTAAGTTCAGTTAAATTCATTGATTGTTTCTTCTATGTTGATTAAAACCATTTGTTTGGTTGGAAAAAGTTACCGTTGAATGGGTAATTAGGTCGACGCGATATGCATCATTTACGATTCTAGGCTAAATTTTATTTTTATGCAAGTTTTGGTTATGAGGTGCAGGGTAAACGCATCTAAATTTGCACAATGACCTTTTGCAAGTAATCCAAGTTAGTGCAGGCTTTACGCTGTTTCTTCCTAATACTAGCCTTAAAGGAGGTTTCATTCTTCAGTAGCCCGAGGCCAAATTTTCTTAGCCAAGAGAAGTTAATCACAGAATTTTCATCTCTAATCCAGCATTCATCTTCCCTTTTGCAATTAAAATTAAGCAATTTTTCTCGAATCGGTCTGAGAAACAGTGGTTTGAGTAATATTTTTATCAGCAATTGATGTCTTCACAAAGTTTACAAGCTGCTTATAATAATTGCCTCCAAATAAAACTCCTCTCACCGATGCAAGAGAAGCATTGTGTTTAAGCACAATAGATACTGGGTGATTTTGTTCTAGAAAATGACCCGCTTCATCAGGAGCATATTTATTAATGATTTGTTGCACAATTTCTTTTTTGCAAAGTGAAAATATGTGTTTACTAGTATTTTGTAGCTTGCTGACTTTTTGCGTAGAAATAATAAAGGATCGGGCCAGTTGTTGACGCAAAGTGCCGGACTTTTTTAAGTTTCTTCTGAGAAGACAATAGCCATTGATCCCAAGCTTATTTTTTTCTACTAAGCCAGAGAATATTATACCAAGCTGATCTTCATTCGATTTTTCAATCAATAAAAATAAAATCTTGCTTGCTTCTTCAATTTTTGCTTTTGATCCATCGGTGTAGACAGCATTTTGGATTGCACCACTAAGATGAAAATAGCCATTTGCTAAGAAGGAGCTATTTAAGCCAGAGAGTATTCTACCAAGCTGAGCTTGATTAGCTTTTCTAATCAATAATAATAAAGCTTTGTTTGCAGCCTCAACTTGTAACCATGATCCTCTGCCGGCGGCACCAACTGCTCTACTAAGCCAGTAATAGCTATCTCTATTAAAGTATTTTTTTCCTAGGCCAGAGAGTATTATATCAAGCTGAGCTTGATTAGCTTTTCTAATCAAAAATAATAAAACCTTGCTTGCGGCCTCAATTGGCGCTCTTGAGTCTACGTAGGAAGTAGTAACACGAATTAATCCATCAAAAAAATTGGCAGTATGGCTATTGATAGAGTTGGAGGTAGCGTTATAAATTGCTTTACTAATGTAGAAAAAGACATTTTGCAAATGAAATGTTTCTAGATCAGCTAAATCAGATAATATTGTAGTAAAATCATTTTGATTAGCTTTTTTAATCGATGATAATAATTCCTTGTTTAATTCTTCAATTCTCCACTCTGACCTTTTTCTCAGGGCAGCTAAATTAATTTTTCTACTAAGTATTAAAATGTGACTGTGGCGCATTTTTCTTTTTCCATATTTTTATCCATAGTCTATATCCATTTATTTAAAACTTTGAGAGTGATTAACTATCATATCTAGAATAGCACTCCACTGTTCAAAAGTCTTATTGGTATTCAGGGTAAACGCATCTGAATTTATACAATAAGGTTGAAGAATAGTTTTTTGAGGCGATCTGTCGAGTCACTACAGACCACAAAAGCTGCGTCATCATAGCGAAGGCCAGGATAACGCTTTGGCTTATTATAACTGGGTGCAAAACTTTTGGTTAAAAATAATGACTATAATCAAGAAGTTAACTGTATAAAGTTAGGTGCGTTTACCCTTGGTGAAGGTCGTCCCCGGCAGGGCGGGGACTTTGTAAATTTAAGCAGTATGCTCATCTACAAACTGTTGAAGTTGAGACTTAGTGGCTGCCCCCACTTTAGTAGCGACTGGTTGCCCATCTTTATAAAGAATAAGTGTAGGAATGCTGCGAATGCCAAATTTTGCAGGTGTTTCGCTGTTTGCATCAACGTCCATTTTGGCAACTTTAAGCTTGCCAGAGTTGTCTTTAGCCAGTTCTTCAATGATTGGGGAAAGCATTTTGCAAGGGCCACACCATTCCGCCCAGAAATCAACTAGAACAGGAGTAGATGATTTTAAAACTTCTTCTTCAAAAGCCGCGTCGGTTACTTTAATTGCGTCAGACATAATTTACCTCGTGATTATTATATTTACCCCCTTGTCTTGACCTATTCGACTTAGCAGAGGTCAGGCTAAAGGGGCGAGTGTGAATATTTTCTCCTTTTTATTAATTATTTGCAAGGACGCTTGTGGACTGAGGTCTAAGCCTGAGATTATAATTGCTGTTCAATTTCTTGAGCTTTGAATAAAAATGAAGATTACACCTATCCCCTATACCGATCCTGCTAAATACATTGACAAGTTGCCATCTATTGAAAAAACTGTTTGGCTAGATAGTGCGCGATTTCATGAGCATGTGGGGCGATATAGCTTTATTGGGGTTGATCCTCTCGCTGTGCTTAAAGCTAGAGAGGGTTCGGTTGAGTGGCTTGGGGAGAGAGTTGATTCTGGTGATCTTTTTGGTTTTCTAAAAAGTCTAATAAGTAATTTTTGTCAATCACCTAATTCGGAATTGCCCCCATTTCAAGGTGGTTTGATGGGGTATTTTTCTTATGATTTATTTAGGCAGCTTGAAAAAATTGAAACAAAATCTGTTGATGACTTCGGGTGGCCGCTCGCTATTTTGGGCTTGTATGACTTGGTATTGTCTTTTGATCATTTGAAAGAGCAGGCTTGGGCAGTATCCACTGGTCATTCTATTGATTGTTCTCAGTGTGATGAAAGGGCGCAGGAGCGGTTAGATTGGCTTCTTGATGGTGTGGGTTGTTCGGATCCCTCGGCTGCGCTCGGGATGACAAATGGGGCTCTCGGGAGGATAGGTGATTCTCTTGGGGTAACAACACATATGTCATCCCGAGCGCAGACAAGGGATCCGGCTCCTATGCATATTTCAAGTAATTTCACTCCGCAAAACTATCAAGAAAAGGTGCAAAAAACTATTGAGTACATTTTGGCTGGCGATATTTTTGAGGCGAATATTTCCCAGAGGTTCCGAGCAATTTTACCCAAAGGAATTGATACTTTTGAGCTGTATAAAGATCTTAGGCGACATAATTCTGCGCCATTTGCCGCATATATGAAATTTGGTGACTTGGTAATTGCGTCTGCATCTCCAGAGCGATTTTTGCTGTGTCAGAATGGAAAGGTTGAGACTCGCCCAATTAAAGGGACACGTCCAAGAAGCAAAGACGTAGTTCAGGATAAAAAATATGCTGAGGAGCTAATTGCAAGCGAAAAAGACCACGCCGAAAATAATATGATCGTCGATTTGATGCGTAATGATTTGTCTAAAGTTTGTAGTCCTAATTCTGTGAAGGTGCCGCAGCTTTGTGGTTTAGAGAGTTTTGAGACTGTGCATCATCTCGTTTCTGTTGTTTTGGGTGAGTTAATGCCTGGCAAAACTTCGCTAGATTTGTTGAGAGCTTGTTTCCCTGGAGGGTCAATTACCGGAGCGCCAAAGGTCCGTGCAATGGAAATAATTGAGGAGCTTGAGCCAACAAGGCGCGGCCCGTATTGCGGAAGTATTGGTTATATAGGTTTTGATGGCGCGATGGATACTTCAATTGTGATTCGTACGTTTTGCATTAAAGGCGATGATGTTACTTTTCAGGCTGGAGGTGCGGTTGTTCTTGATTCTGATCCTGGTGAAGAGTATCAGGAGACTTTTGATAAGGCTAAGGCACTGAGGGAGGTCTTGCTTAATGGGTAGCGTGTCCCGCTTTTAGTTCGCGGGACGGATATTTGTTCACGGTTTAAGTGTTGTTATGTCAGTGGTCAACAGGCCCTAGTAAGACTTGGCAAAAATCATTTTTACCGCGCCTTCTTTGCCTGTGAATATACATTTGCCGGTTTCTTTTTGATCTAGAATGATACAGCGCGCTGTAACTTTAAGCGGTTTAATGTATTCTTCGATTTCAGTTGAGTCAATTGCAAAGCACTCAACGAAGCCCCCTTGAATTTGCGGGTATTTGTCGTTATTTCTTGTGAAAATAGCCTTAAATTCGTCAAAACTGTCTGCTTTGTGGCTGTTATTTTTGCGAAAATCTATAGCTTTTTTGAATAAGTTGTTTTGAATTTCCTCAAGTATTGCGCTAGCTTTGTCGGTGAAATTATCAAATTCATAGCTTAGCTTGTCTTTTGGTGCTTTGTCACGCCTGCCTACGAAAACAGAGTTCTTCTCAATATCTCTAGGGCCGACCTCAACGCGGATAGGCGCACCTTTTTTAATCCATTGCCACGTTTTTTCTCCCCCGCGAAGATCTCTATCATCAATCTGTACTCGGATTGGCTGGTTATTAAATTGAGTTTTTTGAAGTTTTTCTTTAAGTCTTTTGCAATAATCTAAAACTTTGTCGCGCTCGTCATTATTTCGGTAAATTGGAAGGATTATAATATGTTGAGGTGCGACTTTTGGTGGAATAACTAAGCCATCATCATCGCTGTGAGTCATAATTAATCCACCAATTAGGCGAGTTGAAACACCCCAAGAAGTCGTCCAAGCGTATTCTTGTGTTCCTTCTTTACTTAAGAATCGAATTTCTGAGGCCTTCGCAAAATTTTGGCCCAAAAAGTGTGAGGTTCCAGCCTGTAGTGCTTTGCCATCTTGCATTATGGCTTCAATACAATAAGTGCTCACCGCTCCAGGGAATCGCTCCATGCAAGGTTTTTCACCTTTAACGACAGGTATTGCCAATATGCTTTCAGCGAAGTCGGCATATACATCAAGCATTTGCTTGGTTTCTGAGATCGCCTCTTCTTTTGTTGCGTGGGCTGTGTGACCTTCTTGCCATAAAAACTCAGCTGTTCTTAAAAATAAACGAGTACGCATTTCCCATCGCATCACATTCGCCCACTGATTAATTAAAAGGGGCAAATCGCGATAAGATTGAATCCATTTTGAATACATTGCACCGAACATTGTTTCGCTTGTCGGGCGAACTACTAGGGGCTCTTCAAGCTTGCCATCAGGCTCCAGGCCGCCTTCAACTTCTTTGAGGCGTGAGTGAGTGACAACAGCACACTCTTTAGCAAAGCCTTCTACATGTTCGGCTTCTTTTTCAAAATGGCTAAGTGGTGTCAATAATGGAAAGTAGGCATTAACATGTCCAGTTTCTTTGAATCTGCGATCTAAGTCTTGCTGTATGTTTTCCCATATAGCATATCCCCAAGGTTTAATTACCATGCAGCCGCGGGTAGGTGAGCTTTCTGCTAAATCAGCGGCTTGAATAACTTGTTGGTACCACTCAGGGTAATTTTCGGTTCTGGTTGGGGTTATTGCTGTTTTTTTCATGTTAAGTCCAGATGTTTAGTTGTTGGTCGTATTTTATCGAGATAAGTATGTGTGGTGCAAGTACGGTATTGTTTTAGAGGTGCAATTAATTAATATCGTTCTCAGTAAGTAATATAAATAAGAGGTAGCAAATGGCATTGGCGATTGCATACAGCCGAGCTGCGCATGGAATAGAGGCGCCATTGGTAACAATTGAAACGCATATCTCGGGTGGCATTCCTAGTTTTGCAATAGTTGGTATGCCTGAAACGGCAGTCAGGGAAAGTAGAGATCGTGTTAAAAGTGCAATTCAGCATACGTATTTTGAGTTTCCGCGGCGCAAAATTGTAGTGAATTTAGCTCCTGCCGATCTGCCAAAATCTGGAAGCAGATTTGATTTGCCAATTGCTTTAAGCGTTTTGGCTGCTTCCGGGCAAATTGACCAGAAAAAAATATTGCAATATGAGTGGGCTGGAGAGTTGTCTTTGTCTGGAGGGCTGCGTCCAGTTGGTGGAATATTGCCTTTTGCCATGAAAACTTTAGAGGCTGGGAGGGCAATTGGTGTCTCATCGGAAAATGTAGATGAAGCTGCTTTGCTCAATAACTTGGAAGTTTATGGTGCGAGTAATTTAATTGATATTTGCGCACATATCATGGGGGAACAATTAATCGAGCCGCATGTGCTCAAAGATAGATTGGTGCAAAGTAATTATTCCATAGATGTTTCTGACATTAAGGGGCAAGACCAAGCAAAGAGAGTTTTGGAAATTACAGCAAGTGGGGAGCATAGTTTATTAATGTCAGGACCGCCGGGAAGTGGTAAATCTATGTTAGCATCAAGGCTCCCAACTATTTTGCCGCAGATGACAGAAAAAGAAGGAATAGCTCAGGCTGCAATTGGTTCACTATCTGGGAGAAAATTTTGCAGAAAAACCTGGCTGAATCGTCCGTTTCGCTTGCCGCATCACAGTGCATCAAGTGTGGCGCTAGTCGGGGGCGGTAGTCCACCTAAGCCTGGTGAGATATCGCTTTCTCATCATGGTGTCTTGTTTTTAGATGAGTTGCCTGAATTTAATCGATCTGTTTTAGAGGCCTTGCGGGAACCAATGGAAAGTGGTGAGGTAACCATTTCTAGAGCAAATTATCAATTCACTTTTCCAGCTAAGTTTCAGTGTATTGCGGCAATGAATCCATGTCCATGTGGGTTTTATGGTGATAAGGAAATTGAATGTCGATGTACATCTGAACAAATTCAACGCTATCAAAATAAAATTTCAGGACCAATGCTTGATAGATTTGATTTGCATTTGGTTATTGGAAGGCCATCCTTGGAGGTATTAACAGGTTGTGAAACCATTCCCAATCAAGATGTATCAAGTAATTTGTTACAAGAAAAGGTTAATCAGGTGCATGAGTTGCAACATGCTCGGCAGGGGTGTATTAATTCGCAGCTACATGGTAAAGCTTTGGAGCGATATTGTAAGCTCGGTGAGGCGGAAATACAGTTTGTGCATAAGGCAATAAGAAAACTTAAATTATCTGCTCGTGGTTATCATCGGATGTTGCGGGTTTCACGCACCGTGGCCGATTTAGCAGGCAGTAAGGATATTAAGGTGGTGCATTTAGGGGAAGCTTTAAGCTACAGGAGAAAATTTTAGCGTGTGCGAAATGAGGCAATGATAGCAATTATTGCCAAGAATAATCCAAGCACAAAAGCCCAATGGAATCGATCAGACATAATTTTTTCATATTTGCTTAATCGATAAGCGTAAATATAGTGCATGAAATGTAGTCGATAAACTTACTGATTAAGCTCTCTTTCTAGTTGGTCTAGTTTTTCGCGGGTTCTCTTGAGGACGGCAACTTGAGCGTCAAATTCTTCTCTGGTTACTAGCTCGAGTTCGTTAAGTGCGCTTTCGAGTACGTTGCGGAAGTTTTTTTGTAGATCTTCTTTGAGGTGCTTCATTCCAGGGGGGAGTTGTGATGCAAGTTGTGATGCAATGCGATCGATTTGTTGCCAATCAATTCTCATTTTTAAAACTCCTTTTATATAAAATAACGCCCAGATTAAGTGCAAATTTTATTGTACTTTAGTCTGGGCGTTAATGTAATTAAAAGATAGACCCTAATTACATTATTTCATTTTTTCTTGTTTGAACCAGGCATGTCTACCAAGCTTTCGATCAAACTTTCTGACACGAAGTTTGTTTTCTTGCTGTTTAGGTACTGTTGTGTAGTAAATAGTTCCGGTTTTTTCTTCAGACACTAGTCTAACTTTAACTCGCATGGTTTAGCCCTCAGCTTGTTGTTGCTTTTCAGCTTTAATCTTTTCTAAGATTGCTTCAATGCCGTATTTATCGATCATGCGTAGACCTTTACGAGAGACGCGAAGCTTTACAAAACGATTTTCGCTTTCAACCCAAAACTTACGTACATGCAGATTAGGCATGAAACGACGACGTGTTTTGCGGTTTGAGTGTGACACGTTATTGCCTGATTGTGGTTTAACGCCTGTTACGTCGCAAACTTGTGACATGGTTTTAATCCTATAACTAATAAAATTTTTGTAAGAGATGCATTTTTAACAAATTTTACTATAGAATGCAAACACTAACCATATTAATTTTAAGAGTTTTGTTTGGAAGCTAGGTAATGAATGGGCATGTGTGGAATAGCAGGAATATATAGTAATAAAACATCAATAGATCAGGGTGAGTTGATTGCCATTCGAGATATGATGGCTGCCCGAGGCCCTGATGCTTCAGGTATTTGGTTTAATGAGGGTAACACAATTGCCCTGGGTCATCGTCGACTTAGCATAACTGATTTGTCAGACTCTGCTAATCAGCCAATGCTTTCTCACGATGGGCGCTTTGTGCTTGTCTTTAATGGTGAAATCTATAATCACCATGAGCTGCGAGATTCACTAAAAGATTCGGGCGTTAAATTTAGGACTCACTCAGATACAGAGGTGGTCCTGCAAATGTATGCTCTTAAAGGCTCAGCAATGTTAAATGAATTGCGAGGAATGTTCGCTATCGCAATTTGGGATAATCTTGAAAATAAATTATTTCTTGCTCGTGATCAGTTTGGGATTAAGCCACTTTATTATGCAAAAACCTCTAATAATTTTTATTTTGCATCACAGGTCAAAGCACTTTTAAAGGCTAAAGAAATTAGCAATGAAAAAAGTCCTGCAGGTGAAATTGGTTTCTATCTTTGGGGGCACGTTCCTGAGCCGCATACATATTATAGGGATATTTTCGCTCTTCCTGCTGGTAGCTTTGTTGAGGTTGATGCAAGCGGGGTGGTTTTAATTAAAACATACTTTAGTTTGCGCGATGAAATAATATCTTTAGAAAATTGTCATTCCAGCAAAGGTTGGAATCCAGGTAGCCAGGGTTCTTTTGCTTCAGCCCTTAAAGATTCTGTACAGCATCACCTATTAGCTGATGTGCCCGTTGCTTGTTTTTTATCGGCAGGGCTTGATTCTACAACCTTAGCTTTAATGGCTGGCAATGACACCGATTTGCATACTTTGACTCTAGGTTTTGAGGAATATCGAGATACAGAAAAAGATGAAGTGCCAATGTCATCGAGGATGGCTCATGAATTTGGCTGGAAGCATCAAGTTTCTTGGTTTGAAAAGCAAAAGGCCATGGATAATTTTGAGAGTTTTCTCACGGCTATGGATCAACCTACAATTGATGGGCTAAATATTTATTTTGTTAGTCAGATGGCAAGAGAGGCAGGGTTCAAAGTTGCCTTGTCTGGGTTAGGCGGTGATGAATTGCTTGGTGGTTATGATCATTTTGCTTGGCTGAATAAAATCTACAAATATAGTTCTAAGTTTTCATTTCTTGGGAACCTTTCTAGGAAAATTCTACATTTACCCTTATCTGCAGCCAAAAAGCCTATTAAATATGCCAGTTTTGCCGAATATAGTAATGATTTAAGTGGCGCATATTTTGTTAGGCGGGCATTAAATATGCCTTGGCAGTTGGAAGATAAGTTTGATAAGGACTGGCTTGCCCAGGGTTTGAGGGGGCTAGATACCCTTGAAGAGTTACGTAAAAGCGTTAAAGGGATTGAGAGTCCTAAGTTAAAGATTACTGCTTTAGAAATGCAATGGTACATGCGAAATCAGTTGCTACGAGATGCAGATTGGGCAGGCATGGCGCATTCTGTTGAAATTAGAGTGCCGTTTTTAGATGTTCCGTTATTAAGACAAACGTTGCCAATCTCCTCATTTTTAAGTAAAAATAAGCAACAAATTTTACAACAAGAAATTAAATCTTTGCCAAAATATTTAACGGAGCGCAAAAAAACTGGTTTTTTTGTGCCGATAAGGCAGTGGTATTTGGATAGTATAATGTCTAGTGGTCGTTTGTCTGAGATATATGCTTGGCAAGAATTTCTTGGCAGCTCTTAAGGTGTAGCTAGTTGATTAATAAAAATATTGCAGCCAAATATAAAGTGGTAATGACCTATAGGCAGGGTAGTTTAGGTGACACGGTTGTGGCTTTGCCTTGTTTTCGACTTATAAGGTCTTCTTTCCCAAATGCAAAGCATGTTGTTCTTACTAACAAGCCAATTACTTCAAAGGCTTGTGCTTTGGAGGCGGTGTTGGAGAATACAGGGTTGGTTGATGAATACGTTGCATATCCAGCTAAGGTCTCGATCTTTAAAAAACTTTTCGTGTTGCGAAGTCTTGTGAAGAAAGTGAAACCTGATGTCATGATTTATTTGGTTGAAAGGCCATCAGCCCTACAATCCTGGCGGGATTTTTTGTTTTTTAAGCTATGTGGCATAAAAAAAATAATAGGTCTTTCGTTATTTGGTGATAAGCAAGAGTTCAGGTTTGATGCAGTTACTAATTTATTTGAATATGAAGGGAAAAGGCTAGCGCGTCAGATTGAAGGTGACTTAGGGGAAATAAACTGGGATGATCTTGGGGTAATGAGCTTAGATGTTGCTGAGAGTGAAAGATCTTTGGTAAATCAAGAGCTAGCTTCATTGAATGATAAAAATATTGTAGTGTGTTCTGTTGGCACCAAGCTTGAGATTAAAAGTTGGGGTCAAGATAACTGGAAAAATTTAATCTCGAAACTTACCAAGAAATATCAGAATTTAGCTTTGGTTTTTATAGGGGTAAGTAGTGAATATGCCCACTGCCAAGAGTTGCTAGATCTTTGGTCTGGGTCTGGTGTTAATCTTTGCGGTGCGCTAAGTGTTAGACAGTCTGCTGCCTTGCTTGAAAGGGCTAAGCTATTTGTAGGTCATGATAGTGGCCCTATGCACTTGGCCGCAGCAAGTGGTGTCCAATGTGTGGCTATATTCAGTAGGCATAATAGGCCTGGCTGCTGGTATCCATTTGGTAGTGGTCACAGAGTAATATATCCCAAGGGTGAATCTATTAGGTCGATAACTGTAGATGATGTGGTTAATGAAATAGATTTGATTCTTTCGTAATTTGATTAAGTGAGAAATGATGCGGAAACCTATAAAATTAGTATATCTAGTTAGCCATCCTATTTATTATCAAGCGCCTTTCTTGCGCTTGCTAGAAGAAGATCCCAATGTAGATTTGCTCGTGTTATTCCGAAGTGATTACTCTTTATCTTCGCATAATGATGCTGGATTTGGTTGTGCAGTTAAATGGGATGTTCCCATTGATGAGGGCTATAAATATAAAGTTTTACCTTGTTTGGGGGGTAATGAGAAATTCGGTTTTGCAAAGCCTTTAAATTATGGCCTGAAAAAGGCTCTTAAAGATTTTGGTGCAGATGTGCTTTGGGTTCACGGATATGCTTCCCTTTTTGATGTTTATGCGATTTTTCTTGCCAAGAGCATGGGTTTGAAAGTTATGGTTAGGGGGGAGTCGAATCTTTTTTCTCTTGCTACCAGCCCCTTAAAAAAGAAGATTCGTAAAGGTTTTTTCTGGTGGTTAAATCGAAAGGTAGATGCATTTCTAACTGTGGGTTCAGCTAATGCTGAGTTTTATAAACACTTTGGTGTTCCTGGTGAGAAATTGTTTTTAGCACCTTATGCTGTTGATAATGAGTTTTTTCAAAATAAGGCTTCTGCTGGGGAGAAAGAAGTTGAAAAAATCAGCTCTGAGCTCGGTTTGAAAGAGGGGTTTCCGATTGTTTTGTATGTTAGTAAATTGCAACGACGTAAAAATCCAGATTTATTAATTGAGGCATTTTCTAGGGTATCTTCTGATGGCAAAAAAGCGCCTGAGGCATATCTATTATTTGTCGGTGATGGAGAAATGCGACAAGAGCTAGAGGAAATGGTATCAAGCTTGGGTTGGAATAATATTAAGTTTCTTGGGTTTAAGAATCAGTCCGAGTTGCCATATTATCTTAAGTTGGCAGATATTTTTGTCCTGCCTTCAGAGCGCGAGCCATGGGGTCTTGTTGTTAATGAGGCCATGAATGTTGATTGTGCAATGCTTGTTAGTGATCAGGTTGGTTCAGGTTTTGATTTGGTTAAAAATGGAGAAAATGGTTTCGTGGTTCGCGCGAATGATCTTGATGGCCTTGGCGATAAGTTGAAATATTTAATTGGTAGCCCCGAGGAGATTGACAGGATGAAGGGTTGTAGTGTCGACATTATTTCAAAGTGGGGAATTGCAGAGACCGCTGCAGGAGTTATTAATGCTTGTAGAAAAGTTCTACAAAAATAGGTAGAATGAGCGCAACTATTTATTAATTAGAGAATTTTATTATGCTAGATCCGGTAGAGTTGGTGCACTTTTTTGTATCTTTGTTTGTCATTACCAACGCGTTTGGGAATCTAGGTTTTTATATTGGTTTGATGCACGATAAACCTTTTGCCGAGCAAAAGCAGAATATCAGATCTATGATGATGACTTTGGCTGTAACTTTTCTACTTTTAACTTGGGGTGGTGACTGGGTGCTTACTTGGTTTGGTATTACTTTGCCAGGAATTCAGATAGCTGGCGGCATTGTTTTGACTTTAATTGGGGTGTCCATGTTGAATCCAAGTGAAAGCTCCATGATACAGCATACAGATGAGCAAAACTCAATCGAAGATCGTTCTGCAGTGGGTGTGGTGCCTCTAGCTATTCCTATTATTGGTGGCCCCGGGGCCTTTACTATTATTATGGAATCTGTTCATCAGTACGGAACTTTGGCCTATAAGTTTGCATTTTCTTTAATTGATATCGCGATTATTCTGTTTGTTGGCATTGTTTTTTATTTTGCAAATTATGTGCAAAAAATTCTTGGCCATTCTGGAGTTTTGATTGCAACTCGCTTAATGGGCTTGATTTTGGTTGCTGTAGCGAGTGATATGATGATTGACGGAATTCGTGAGGCATTGTTTTAGTGTGCGGAATAGTTGGTCTTTTTAATCAACCCGAGCTTTCTATTTCTAAAATGTCTGGAGCGATTTCACATCGTGGTCCCGATGCCCAAGGTATCTATCAAAATGGGTATGTCTCCTTGGGGCATCGCCGACTTTCAATTATCGACCTTACTGAGTCTGCAAATCAGCCACTAGTCAAAGATGGTCTCGTAATAGTATTTAATGGCGAGGTATATAACTATAAGGAGCTAGCTGCCGAGCTAAATAAGCAGGGTGTAAATTTCAATACAAATTCTGATACCGAAGTTGTGTTGGAGGCTTGGCGTGCTTGGGGGGCTAGATCACTAAACCGCCTTAGGGGTATGTTTGCTTTTGCAATATATGATGAGCAATCTCAGGGGTTGTTTCTTGCGCGGGATGAATTTGGGATTAAGCCGCTTTTTTATAAATTAGATGGCAATAAGCTAATCTTTTCTTCTGAGCTAAAATCACTGAAAGCATTAAGTCTTGGTTTGGAGGTTGACCCGCAGGCGGTAGTAACCCATCTTGAATATCTTTGGTTGCCAGATAATCAGTGTATTTATAAGGGCGTTCAAAAGTTTCCTTCTGGGTGTTATGCCCAAATGTCCATGAAGTCAGGATTGCGCATTAAGCGATACAGTGACATCTTTGAGCCCTCTAATAAATCGAATATGGCGCCGGGTGATTGCGTTGCGTCATTACAAAAAACTATTGAAGACTCGGTTGATGCGCATATGATTGCCGATGTGCCAGTATCTGTTTTGCTAAGTGGCGGTCTGGATTCAAGTATTATTGCCTCCCTTGCTTCACGTAATAACCCTGATATTGAGGCTTACACGATTGCTTTTCGATCAGAGGATAAAAAATTTGAGGCAATGCCAGATGATGCTTTTTATGCGCGAAAAGTTGCCAAAATGCTTGATATTAAGTTAAATGAGATAGAAATAACGCCTAACATCGTCGAACTGTGGCCAAAACTTGTCGCTATGCTCGATGAACCAATTGGCGATGCAGCAGCTATAAATACTTATCTTATATGTGAGGCTGCGCGCAAAGCGGGCAGTAAAGTTCTGTTATCGGGCATGGGAGCTGATGAGATTTTTGCGGGGTATCGTAAGCATTATGCTTGTCTGCTGGCTGCTAAGTATCGTCGCTTAATGCCTAAATTCGGACATAAGTCTTTAGAATTTTTAGTTAATAAGCTTCCTGTTGCAAGTGGTTCAGGTGGTTATAGATATATTCGATGGTTGAAGAGATTTTTAGCGTTTGCGGGTATGCCTGAAGAAGCTGCTTTTCAGCGTAGTTATAGTTATTATTCGCAATGTGATCTTGGTAATTTGTTATCTAAAGATTACCAACAATATCTTTCTAAACCGTTTGTAGATCATTCTAAAATTTATAATAAATATGCTGATTTAGATCAGATAAATCGCATGTGCTATGTTGATTCTCAATGGTTTATGCGCGGTTTGAATCTAACTTATTCTGATCGTGCCAGTATGGCAGCTAGTAGTGAAGTTAGAGTTCCTTTTGTTGACAAGGAAGTTGTAACTTGTGCCTTTTCAATGCCTGGCAAAGTTAAAATACGAAAAGGCAAAACCAAGTCAGTTCTGAAAGAGGCGGCGAGAGCTTGGTTGCCAGATGAGATTATTAATCGCCCTAAAGCTGGGTTTGCAGCACCTCTTCGATCCTGGATTAGGGGTGAATTAAAACCAATGATTGATGACTATCTTTTAAGCTCCGATGGTTTTTTAAGTCGAGATATTTGTAATCGTGATGCAGTTAATATAATGATTAGAGATGATCGCGCCGGTAAATTCGACTATTCTCAACAAATTTGGCAGTTTCTGACTTTAGAGATTTGGTTGCGTGAGTAATAAATGCTATATGCAATTTTTATTTTTTTGTGCAAATTTACTATTGAATCGCAAATTTGTACGTTTTTAAGTTGAAATTGCTGGCTTTTTTGTGTAAATTTATTATTGAATCGTAAATTTACACATAAATTGCTTTAGAATGATTTATTTTGAAAGAAAAATTGAGCCTTTGTTGCGAGAGTACCTAACTGCTTTTTCTGTAGTTGGTTTGACTGGTCCTCGTCAATCTGGAAAATCTACATTATTGCTTGAATCATTAGGCAAAGAATACAGGTACGTTTCATTCGATGATCAGCAGAATATTGATATGTTTTACTCTGACCCTAAGTGGTTTATGAATAAATTTGATAATAAGGTGATATTTGATGAGGCACAAAAGGTGCCCGAGCTTTTTGATGCGATTAAACTTGAGGTCGATAAAGATAGAGATAATTACGGTAAATATATAGTTACTGGGTCAAGTCAGTTTAGTTTGGTTGATGAAATTACGGAGTCTCTTGCTGGGAGGATAGGTCTTCTAACTTTATTACCTTTGCAGATTAATGAAATGCCTAATGAATATAGAGGCGATGCTGTATTTAGAGGCAGCTATCCAGAGCTTGTCAGGAAAGGATATGTTCAAAGCGACGCTTGGTATGCCTCATATATGACTACTTACCTGGAGCGGGATGTAAGAAGTTTAGCAAATATAGGTGATATTAGGGATTTTACAAGATTAATAAAGATGTTGGCAGCCAATTGTTCACAGCAGCTTAATTTATCTAGGTATGCCGCAGATCTAGGGGTTGCGGTATCTACTATTAAACGATGGGTCTCAGTTCTTGAGGCCTCTTATATTATTTTTTTGTTGCCTCCATACTTTAAAAACTATGGTAAAAGAATAGTTAAAAGTCCGAAGGTGTATTTTTATGACACTGGATTGGTTGCCCATCTTACCCGTATTACTAGTCGTGATTTATTTGAAAATGGTCCAATGCTAGGAAGCTTATTTGAAAACTATGTACTATGTGAATTATTAAAAAAAGAAATTCATCAGAATAGGCATAGTGAGCTTTGTTATTATAGGACGAATCATGGGGCTGAAGTTGATTTGATTATCGATAGAGTGCAGAGCAAAGAGCTTTATGAAATTAAATACACATCTAGCTACAAACTGAAAATGATAAAGCATATGGAGCCGCTACTTGAAGAGGGTGATAAAGGGTATTTATTGTACAATGGCCAGCCAATAGATTGTAAAGAGCAAATACAAGCTTTTCCATATCAGAATTATTTAGTTGCTTAGGGGTTATTGACAATTGGTCTTAAAGTTATTGAGAAAAAATTATGAAACAGATTCTACAAAGTCTTAAAAACGGTAAAATTTCCTTAGAAGATGTGCCGCAACCAGTTATCGATAACCAGATGGTCTTGGTGCAAAACCACTACTCTGTAATTAGCGCCGGTACAGAAAAAATGGTGCTCGAGATGGGCAAAATGTCTTTGTGGGAGAAAGCCAAGGCCAGGCCTGATCAAGTTAAGAAAGTAATTCAAAAAGTTAAAGATGAAGGCTTGTTAAAAACTTATCATAAAGTTAATCAGCGCTTAGAAGCTCCTAATCCAATGGGTTATAGCACTGCTGGTGTGGTTATTGCTGTAGGTGCTGATGTTAAAGGTACTCAGCCAGGAGATAAAGTTGCCTGTGCCGGTGCTGGTTATGCCAATCATGCGGAAGTTATTGCTGTCCCACAAAATTTAGTTGCTAAAATTCCAGAAAATGTTGCCCTTGATCAAGCTTGTTTTTCAACAGTTGGCGCGATTGCTATGCAAGGTTTGCGCTTGGCTAAGCCGCAATTAGGTGAGACGTTTTTGGTTATCGGATTGGGGTTAATTGGCCAAGTTGCTGTGCAATTATTGCGAGCTAATGGTTGTCGCGTTATTGGTTTTGATCTCGATTCGAAGAAGAATAAATTAGCTGAAGAGCAGGGTGCGATTGTCATGAGATCTGCTGATGAATGTAGTGATCAATGTCATGCTTTGACTGATGGTCATGGGGTTGATGGTGTAATTATTTGTGCTAGCACTCATTCTAATCAGCCAATAACTATGGCTGGAGAAGTAACCCGTGAGCGTGGTCGTGTAGTTGCGGTAGGCGCGGTTGGCTTGGATATTCCTCGCCGTCCTTATTATGACAAAGAAATTGAGTTTACAGTTGCAAGATCTTATGGTCCTGGTAGATATGACCATAATTATGAAGAGAAAGGTATTGATTATCCTTATTCTTATGTGAGATTTACTGAAAATCGTAATATGCAGGCGTTCTTACAGTTGTTAGCGCAGGGTGAAATCAATATGGCGCCATTAATGTCTCATCGATTTAAATTTGATGAGGCACTAGATGCCTATGCTTTGTTAACTGATGCTAAGAAAAACCAAAATTGCATGGGGATGATCTTTGAATATGATGTAGAAGTTTCAGTCGAAAAAAACGTAAAAGCTAAAAAATTAAATAGAGTTAGTAGCAAAATAAATATTTCTTTAATGGGGGCAGGGCAGTACGGTACCGGGGTTTTGCTGCCGTTATTAACTAAAAATACAGATGTTGTGCTGCAGGGTGTTGCAACAGCTACTGGGCGAACTGCAGAAAGAGTTGCTAAACAGTATGGGTTTGTAAGCTCTGTAGGTAGTTTCAATGATTTATTACATGATGAAACTGATCTTATTATGATTTTATCCCGCCATAATCTTCATGCCGAATCTGTTGTTAAGGCTTTAGCTGCAGGTAAACATGTTTATGTCGAAAAACCATTAGCTTTAGATATTGAATCATTACATGCAGTCAAAGAAGCTTATAATAGCTCTGATAGATTGCTAATGGTCGGGTTTAACCGCCGTTTTGCATCATTTACGAGAAAAGTAAATGAGTTTATGGCTTCAAATGTTGGACCTAAAGTTGTAAATATTAGAGTAAATGCTGGATATATTGATATGTCCAGTTGGGTTCAGGATCCAAAAGTTGGCGGTGGCAGAATAATTGGTGAGGCATGCCATTTTATAGATTTGGCAGGCGCTTTAATTGGTGCTAACCCAATATCAGTTTATTGTAGGGGGGTTGCAACTAGCACTCAATCTCCTGTGCTAAATGACAATGTTATTATCGACCTTGGTTTTGCAGATGGCTCAATTGCTTCAATTACATATACTTCTTCTGGCTCGAATCGTATGCCAAAAGAGAATATTGCAATTTATGGCGGCGGGAAGTCGGCTGAAATAACTGATTGGAAAGTTTTGACTTTATATGATGGCTCTAATCGCCCTAAAAAAATAAAGCAAAAGTCTCAGAACAAGGGGCAGGCTAATATGATTAAGTCTTTGGTTCAATCTTTGCAGAGTGGCCAGTTAGAGCTTGGTTGGGATTCAATTTATGCCACAACTTTGGCAAGTTTAAAAGCGATTGAGTCACTAAGTTCTAATAGTGAGCAGGTTATATAACTCATCTTACAGATGGATTATATGACTAGTTTTACAAGACTTGTATTAATCTGCTATCTTAAGGTCTTGGATTATATTTACATGGAGTTTTGATTGTGAAAATTCGCAATTTATTTTTATCTCTAATTGTCGTTTTGTTAATTCCTTTTTCTTCTGCTAGTGCTTTTTCTGTACCCTCAGGGTTTTTTGCTGGTGCGAGTACAGGCCTTTCAATGGTTACTATTCCTTATCAAGATTTGAGAGCTCTAAATGATTGGGATAATGATATAAAAGCTAAGTTAATGAAATTTAATGCAGGTTATCGTTATGTATTTAATGAAGAGTTTTTTCTAGGCGCTGAAGGTTATTACTCCAGAAATTATGGTCGTCATAAAGAAATTGCAAGCGGTTCTAAGTATCGCATAGATGCAAAATATTCCGCAGGGGGTAATTTGCTTTTAGGTTGGCTTGTGGGAGAAAAAGATTATGTTTATCTTGCTGCCGGATTAGATAATACCAATTATAAATCAAAGAATTATAAAAATCTTAGGTTTAATAAACGTCAGCCCGGTAAGCAGGTAGGTTTTGGCTTTGAGCATAAGTTTAAGGACTGGTTAGCTTTGCAGATTAGATATACATATACTAAGTCTAAAGCATTCTTAGTTAGTAACCCTGCGGCGCCTGCATATGCTAAATTTAGGCCATACAAAAATGAATTTTCAATTGGTTTATTGTTTAGTACTTGATAAGTGTTTTAGTTTTTTAGAGAATGATCCCACCTTTTAAAAATTATAAAGTGCCATTATTATGGATTATCGAGACAAAGTGTATGAAAAATATCTTTCTACCAAAGCAGACCAAGACCAGGATTATAATCTAGTTAAAGAGAATGACCCAATAACTCTGTTTTTTGATATGGTTAATCAATTAGATAAGGATTCAAATATTCTTGAACTTGGTTGTGGTAATGGATCATTTTTGTATTCTCTTTTGAATCACGGCTTTACTCATGTTAAAGGGGTAGATTGTTCTCCTGAGCAGATACATATAGCTAAAACGCGGTCTTTACCTGCGGAGTTAGGCGATGTGTTTGAATGTCTAGAGAATAGTCAGGGTGAGTATGATTGTATTATTGCAATTGATTTTTTTGAGCACTTTACTCTGGAAGAACTATCAAAATTATTTCCACTTGTGAGAAAAGCGTTAAAGCCAAACGGAATGATAATAATAAGACTTCCTAATGTAGCTGGGTTCATGGGAGGGAATATTGCATATGGTGATATTACCCACAAACTTGCTTTAACCCCCAATTCTTTGATGCAAATACTTAAAAATGAGCAGTTTGAAGATTTACATTTTAAAGAAGCTTTCCCTAAACCTAATACTTTACAAAGAAAGGTTAGGTGGGTGCTTTGGCAAATAATAAAAAATATATTGAGATTCGCCAAGAAAATTGAATCTGGTAGTAGCATTGATATTCTGACGGAAAATATGATTTGCTGGGCCAGAAAAAAATAGTTTTTAGGTTCTATCTAGAGTAATAAACGCATAGTTATGAGGGTTGTTTACATCAGCTAAATGTTCAATTCGCTCTATTTCCTTCCAGTCTGATTCAACCCATTCAGGGAATTTTGTATCACCCTTTGTCTCAAGGTCGATATAAGTTAAATACATTCTGTCGGCAAGAGGCATAGCCTGCTCATATATAGCAGCTCCACCGATTATCATGATTTCAGGCAGGTCTTCAACGGATTTAATAGCATCTTCAACTGAGTGAAAAATACTACATCCTTCGGCTTTATATTTTGTATTTCGTGTAACAATTAAATTTGGCCTATTGGGTAGAGGTCTACCAATTGATTCGAAAGTTCTTCTCCCCATGATTACTGGTTTGCCTGAAGTTAATTCTTTAAAGTGTTTAAGATCGGCAGGCATGTGCCAAGGCATGTCGTTATCACGACCAATAATGCTATTTTTAGCCATTGCAGCAATGAGTGAGATCATGGTTGATTCCTTGTTTTCGATTCAGCAGACCTAAGAATATTATGATAAATTGCTTTAAGTTTCAAATAAGTGTATTCTCCGTCTCAAATATATGAGGTGTTTTTGTGATGCATTCTTTGTTTTTTTATCTTAGCTTTTTCTTGATGGTGGTAGCCTCACTAGGGATTTTTGTAGTCCTTGTCAAAAATAGAGTAGAGGGTGCTAATACGGGCAAAAAATTTCATGAGTCTTTTGCTGCTGATTTTGTTTGGACAATAATTCCAATAGCTATGCTTTTTGCTCTAGCCTTACCATCAGTTCTTTAAAAAATATTTAGAGAATGTGATTTTTTTGAAGATAGAAAGCCCCGACAGTTGCCGGGGCCTAAAAAATAGGTCTAGAAAGGGACGTCGTCGTCAAAGTCAGTATCCCATTGGTCATTAGAATGTACGGGAGCCGCTTGATTTGATTGTTGTTGAGAATTTTCTTGGCGGTTGTTATTCCAGTTATCGTTACCACCAGTTGAGCCTCCTCGAGCATCAAGCATTTGCATTTCATTTGCAATGATTTCAGTCGTGTAGCGATCGTTTCCGTTTTTATCTTGCCATTTGCGTGTGCGAAGACTGCCTTCTACGTAAACTTTTGAGCCTTTCTTTAAGTATTCGCCAGCAATTTCAGCAAGCCTTGAGAAAAGAGCAACTCTGTGCCATTCAGTACGGTCACGTTGTTCATTAGTTTGTTTATCGCGCCATGTTTCAGATGTAGCAATGTTTAAATTAGTAACTGCAGTGCCATTAGGCATGTAGCGGGTTTCTGGGTCTGCGCCAAGATTACCGACTAGTATTACTTTGTTTACTCCCCTGGATGCCATTTTAAATTACTCCTAAAGTAGATGGTCACCTCCCTATTTGGACAATCTTGGCAGATCTAGAGCAAGAAAAAACGGAGTTTACTTGAGTAAATGAGTATTTTTCTTGCTCTAGACCTACCAACCTTGCCTCAAATATGAAGGCTCTTTGTGTTGATTGTTTATTACTGTTTAAAATTTTTATTTTTCAGATTGTTTCACTAAAGAATCTATTAGATCCTTTTGTACTATTTTATTATCCACTTTGAGATAAGCAACCCCTGTATTTTCAATTATCTGTACTTCGGCTACTCCGCTCATGTCCTTGATCTGCTGCAATAGTTTGTCCCACTTGGGTTTAGCAACAGAATTGAAGTCTAAAATTTTTGTTGCTAAATGTGGGGGATGTTGCATTCTGCGGGCAGTTAATAGCCAAAAGATTAACATAATAGTAATAAAGCTAAACAGTCCTTGAATTTGGAAGTGCTGCATAATCATACCGCCTAGTGCACCACCTAAAAATATGCCGAGGAATTGGAATGAAGAATAAATTCCCATAGCGGTGCCTTTATTTTGTGGTGGAGAAAATTTAGATACTAATGATGGTAAGAGGGCTTCGAGTGCCGAGAATGCTGTGAAAAATACAAATAATGCAGCACCGACAGCCCAGGCTGAATCACGCCCTGCTTGAATTAACAGTACGCTTGCTAGTAGTGTACAGATCATTCCGACAAATACAGCTTTCATTTTACGTTTCTTTTCAGCAATTATTATGAAAGGTACCATAAAGAAAAATGCTGGAATCATAATTGGTAAATAGAAATAAGCCTGATGCCCAGGTTCGAGTTTAATTACATGCTGTAAAATTGTTGGGATTGCTAGGAATAACGCCGTTAGTGTTGCATGCTGCGCCAAAATTCCAATGTTTAGTCTAACAAGATCTGGATTAGTTAATGCTGCTTTAAAGCGTGCTGGCACTGTTTCGATGTCTTGGTGTACATCATGAGTTTTCGGTGTTGGTAGCGCTCCCCATAGAATTACTAAGCCAAGGCTTGCAAATATGGCTGTAACCCAGAATATGCCAGAAAGGTGGAACCAATGATTAATCATTGGGCCTATTGTCATCGCAATAAAGAAAGCAGTACCGATTGTCATGCCTATCATGGCCATAGCTTGAGTTCTTTTCTCAGGGCGTGTGATATCAGCCATTAATGCGAGAGTTGTGCTGCCAATTGCACCACAACCTTGAATTGTTCTTCCAATAATAATCCCATAAATTGAGTGGGATAGGGCGGCGATTATACTTCCCGCGATAAACAAAATCAGTCCCAAAGTGATAACTGGTTTTCGCCCAATTTTGTCAGACCACATGCCAAATGGAATTTGAAGAATTGCTTGTGCAAGACCATAACTACCTAATGCTACACCGATTAGCGCTGGAGTGGCTCCATCAATTTTCTTGGTATATAACGCCAAAACTGGGAGCACCATAAATAGTCCAAGCATGCGAAAAGCAAATATGCATGCAACATAAAGTGCGTGGCGTCGTTCTTGTGAATTCATGTTAGGTACCTGAGATAATTTATTGTATTAAAATGCACGCCAATATTAACATGAAGTGATAAATTTTGCACTATTTTGCAGAGGACCTGTCGCGCATAGCTGGAGAGCGGCGAGGATGGCGTAGCGGCCAGATCCCCGCAGGCTTATGTATCATTAGAAACCATGTTATGGTTACTTATTTATTAAGCTTTAGCTCAAGTTCTTCAGTTTTACCGAGTTTAGCTTTTCTAAGGGCCAACTCTAACAACTGTTCGTTAGACACTTCAGCTGGTGCTTGCGTTAGTGGGCAGCTAGCTGATTGAGTCTTCGGAAATGCAATAACGTCACGAATTGAAGTCGAGCCAGTCATAAGCATTACTAATCTATCGATACCGAAAGCAATGCCGCCATGTGGAGGGCATCCATGTTTTAGAGCTGATAGTAAGTGGCCAAATTGCTCATAAGCCTGTTCTTCAGTGAATCCTAGAGTTTTTAAGACTTCTAGTTGCATCTTGATATCATGAATACGAATAGAGCCACCACCTATTTCAAATCCGTTTAGCACGATATCATAAGCGCGGGCCAGGCCTTCCGGATTATCTTTAAGCTCTTTAGGGTCTTTGCTAACAGGCGATGTAAATGGATGGTGTAGTGCTTGCCAGCGTTTAGATTTTTCATCATATTCACACATGGGGAAGTCGATTACCCATAGAGGGCTCCACTCGCCTTTAATCATGTTCAGGTCTGAGCCTAGTTTCACGCGAAGTGCGCCTAGAGCATCATTGACGACTGTAGCACGATCTGCACCAAAGAAGATTAAATCGCCTGTTTTTGCTTTAGTTCTTTCTAGAATGCCAGCAACTGCTTCGTCACTAAGGAATTTCAAAATTGGTGATTGCAAGCCGTCGCGACCTTTATCTGCGTCGTTCACTTTAATGTAGGCAAGGCCTTTTGCGCCATAGTTGCCAACAAATTTTGTGTATTCATCAATGTCTTTACGGGATAGTTCACCACCATTAGGAACACACAAGGCTGCTACGCGACCTTTAGGGTCTTTCGCAGGGCTTGAAAACACTTTGAATTCAGTGTCGTGTAAAAGGTCTGATACTTCAACTAATTCAAGAGGGATGCGAAGATCTGGGCGGTCTACACCAAAGCGCGCTACAGACTCGTGGTAAGTCATTCTTGGGAATGGGTTCGGTAGATCAACATCTAAAGCTTTCTTAAAAAGCTTTCTAATCATATCTTCCATTAGGCCCATGACAGCATTTTCATCAACAAAGGACATTTCGATATCAAGCTGAGTGAATTCGGGTTGGCGGTCAGCACGTAAGTCTTCGTCACGGAAGCAGCGTACAATCTGGAAATACTTATCCATGCCTGATGCCATTAAAAGCTGCTTAAAGATCTGTGGTGATTGCGGTAATGCATAGAAATTACCGTGATGTACGCGGCTTGGTACTAAGTAGTCACGTGCTCCTTCTGGAGTGGATTTAGTTAAAAATGGAGTTTCTACTTCGATAAAACCATCATCTTCTAGAAAGCGGCGTAAAAATTGGTTAACACGAGCGCGCATACGCATCTTGTTGCTCATTTCTGGGCGACGAAGATCTAAATAACGATATTTAAGGCGAGTATTTTCTGCGATCTCTTGGTGCTCATCGATTCTAAAAGGCGTGCCCTCGGATTCGTTAAGAATCTCAATAGCGTCGGCAACGATTTCAATTTTACCGGTTGGTAGATCTGGGTTAACCGTACCCTCTGGGCGGTGTTGAACCGTACCTTTTACTTTTAAAACGTATTCATTACGAACTTTTTCTGCATTGGCAAAAGTGTCTTTTTGCTCAGGATTGCAAACAACCTGGGCAATACCCTCGCGATCACGAAGATCTATAAAAATTACACCGCCATGGTCACGGCGACGATGTACCCAACCACAGATTTCAACTTGTTGGCCAATAAATTCTTCGGTTACTTGTCCGCAATAATGTGTACGCATTTAACTACCCGGTAAAAAATTAAAAATATAGCTGCGAATTATAGCATGTGGTTTCAATGTTTTGTAGCGTTTCCCCTGGAATATGGATAGAGCCTGTTGCCAACTTAAAAGACCCTGTATAGACTATTATGTCTTATGAGTGATAATTTGGCCCTCAAAGCAAAGCTACCTAAGGAATCATATAAATTATTCCCGCTTATAGCTATAGAATCAATTGCAATTAGCACATGCTTTTTCATCTCTATTTATTTTTCACATATTATCCATTTATCCCACCTTGCTACCGGCAAATTAATTGCAGCTTCATCGTTTGGGGCTCTAAGTGGCTCGTGGATATCTGGATATTTAACCACCAGACTTTCACCACTACGGGTATCAGCAATAGGTTCCTTTTTCTTTAGTATTGGATATTTTGGCGTAGCAAATTCTCACAATCAAACTATTTTACTGATCTGCATGGTCATGTGTGGACTGGGTACAGTCTTTTTGGCAGTTTCCAACCTAACAGCACTTGTCCAAACAGCTGATGAAAAAGCAAACTTAAAGAAAAGATTAATAGCAATATATACCGCTATTTATAACTTCTGTGGCATAGTTGCCGCAAGCCTGATGAGCAAGTTAAGCGAGGATCACTTCCCCTTGCTATTTGATATATTAAGTGCGATGTGTATTTGCGTAAGCATGTATCTTTTGCTCCTGCCAAGAAGGGAAAACTTGAGACAAGCAGAATCAAAATCAACCCCTACAAGCCATGAAACTTTTGACTGGAAACTAGCAGCTTTAATAATTATTTGCGTATTCTCTTTTGGGACAATTTACTCAATGTATAAAGTATTTTTCCCAATTCATGTTATTAGCAACTTTGAGCACTCTTACAAAGCCATAATTGCGCTTTCATTTAATGGATTATTAGTTGTAATCTTACAAGCATATATAACCAAAAAGTTCCAAAATTATAGTGATATATCAATGATAGGATTCGGTGGCTTAGCTCTTGGAGTTGGTTATTTTCTATTTGGCATATCAGAAACCTATATTGCGGGGCTTTTCTTTATATGTGTTGGCTCAATTGGTGAGATGATATTTGTCCCACCATCCAAACATCTTGCAACAATATGTTTTACCAAAGGCAAAGAGGGTTTGGGGCTTGGCTTATGGAGGGGGATTTATTTTTTGAGCAGTATCATAGGCTCTTATAGTTCAGGATGGGTTGGTCATCAATACGGGGAAAAAGCTGCCTGGGGTATTTGCTTAGTTATGGGAATTGCGTCAGGTTTTGCAATGTTAATTTATTATTTATCATTAAATATTGACAATCCATCTTACAATTTAACACCTAGGAGGAATTAATATGCCGAGCGTATTAAAGGGATTTATTCCATGGATTACTTATCTTTTAGTTTCAAACATGACCAGCTTAGGGCACGAAACTGCAGCACTTTCAGCCTTAGCAGCAACTACTATATTAACTCATGACCATTTGAAAAAAGGGTTTGTGTTAGCTTGGGGCACAATGATTTATTTTGGATTTTTAGCCGTAATGTTTAGAACCCCTTATGCAGCTTTTATTGATGCAAATGCTTTTATTTTATCTAACTCAGCTCTTGCAACAATAATGTGGGTTTCAATTGCTCTTGGCAAACCATTCAGCATTCAATATGCAAAGGAAGAAGTAGCTAAAAATGTCTGGCATACAGATAGATTCCGCGAAATCAATTACAAAATATCCCTTATGTGGGCAACATCGCTAACTTTGACAGCTCTTTACGGATTTATGCTAGTTGACAGTATTGTCAAAGAGGGGGCGCTAACTCAACCAATATTTATAGCTTTATTTACTATTCCAATGTGGTTTACAAGATGGTATCCAGCCAAACGTCGCCGCGAGTTCGTCTAAGAAATATAAGTTATCCCAGCGCGATAGCTGGGATATAAAAGATACAAATGGCCTTTTGAAAAAATTTCTAATCTAAGCAAGACCATTTCTAAAATAACTGTACTGAGGCCTATTTTCTATGGCTCATTTTTAAAATATTAGACGGATTGGATTTTTTTGACTTCTCCACTCACCAGTTTTATGCGCCAAACAAAAAGCAATAACAATAACTCCCTTAAATTTAGATCGCTGCTCCTTGGGATATTGATTAGTGAATTATTGTCATTGCATTAGGAATAGAATCAATATTATCCGTTTTCTTGGTTGTCTTTGATTTTTTGTAGTAGTTGTATGGCATGTTTATAGGTAGTGAGCAAGGAGCTTGTGTACTTAAAAAATTGATATCAGTTAACTCGTGCCCAAAGTAATCTATCTGGAAGTGTTTTTCAATTATGCTGTCTATCGTTAGCTGTTGAAAGCCTTCGATTGGGTTAATAAATTCCTGGCATATTTGCCATGCTTTAGCTGCTTTTTTCATTTTCACCTCCTGGTTTTTGGGTTTTTAAGCAATCCCTTAATTTTTCGTCATTCGCGACAATGAAATTACAACATTGATGCTTACATCTTAAAATTGATTATTTTCCCAAATAATTTACGGTACTTTTTTTCCCCTAAAATTTGAGGGTATAATGTGATTCGAAATGTGGCTTTGTTAGAAAATGGAATAGTAAGTTTTATAGGGAAAATTAAATGTCTTCACCTCTTGAGGTCCTGGATGGAACTCAACTTGTATATTGGAATGATATTTCAAGTGTAATAAAAGGCATCGATTTTGAGTTTTATCGCCTAGTGGAACAGGTTAGCCCTGGCAAGGACCATCCTATGTATGTTTCATCTTATAAATATGGTGATCTTATAGGGGATGAGAAGACGCCATTTCTTCCCAATGATGACGGTGAATTATATAGGCTGGGCTCTCCAGAGACACCAAATAATATAATGAAGAATTTAGGTTATGGTGCAACAAGCTTACCATTTACAATGACTCTTGATAAACAGTTTGAATGGAAGATTATCTATTCAAATCAAAAAAGCATGCTTCCGCTTTATGTCGAAAATCCAGGTCACTTTATTGGTGTTAGGAGGTTGATTAAGAGCGGAGTTTCTTCGTTTAATTATCTATCTAACAGTATTCTTACTGCGTCAGCTGGAGCTAGCAGTGTTTTTATGTTGCCAAATATTGGAAAAAGTAGGCAGCATCACAAAATACAAAGAGCTTTAGGTATATACGAAGCTGCGCCAAAAAAAATAGATCAGCATTGGGATTTATTCAAAGAAATAACTAGAGCTTCCGGAGAAAGCAAATGGAGAGCAAGGTTGCTTTATTTTTCGGAAAGCTGGGTTGATAGCATAAGAGAATGCCCGGAGTGGTTAAGAGTTAAATTGTATTTAATAGAGAAGTATATGCGTAGGTCACAGCATGAGCAGAACTCTCTGTTTTTTGATTTGGCTTTTTCTAGGTCTCAATCTGAAATGAATATTAAAAGTAATCCTTATCTTAATGAAACGGTTAAGCATTTATTTGGAATTGCATGTGGCGCCAAGTTGGGCTTTAAACCTTGTGGGGATGATTCGTCTTTACCATACAAATTAATTCAGGATGTATATCACCAAATTTATAAAATTTACCACACACCAACAATACTAGTTCCTGCTAAATTTGATTTTAGTAATAAGAGTCCTGATCCTGTTTATTATTCTTTGCAAAGCCCAGTTGTTTGCACCTTTTCGAAAAAGTCTGAAAATGATAGTAGTGCAATTTCAGATCTTGAAGAAATATACATGATTTTACGAAAGCACATCGATGATTTTGCCAACAAAAAAAATTATGATTATCAAGGTTCTCTTATTGAAAAGGTTTCTAAAGAGGTGCAGTTCTCCCTTTATCATTATCAATCTCAAGATAAAAGATTTATATTTTCTTCTAAGCATGTAATTGAAGAGGATTACAGGTTCATGGGTTCTGATAAAAGGTTTCAAGGATTGTTATTTGCATCAGATTCAAAGTTTTTTCGTGGATGCATCAAAATTTCAAAGTGAAATTAAGGAGTTTCATCTAAGGGCGGGACGTATACAGTTGATAAACTTGTGATGTTAGCCTTCTCAAGGTTTTCTAGAACAATGCTTTCTATTCTAGGGTTGTAGGAAGGTAATTGGGCAGCTTCATAGACTGTTATCTTATGGTTATCAGGATATTTTTGAAGGAGTTTGTGTTTAAGTAATGTAAGCCCTTTAGCTTGGTCGTGATGTGGCCGCACATGACTTTTAATGCCTATTGCCCCTGTTTGCCATAATATTAGGTGAGAAGTGGGGTCATGATTTTTATTGTTGAATATGAAGTCTGAAGCATCGAATGAGCAAGCCCCCCCGGCCCCTGGATTAATAAGTAAATCGGCATAAAGACAGTTTTCAGAGGATATCGCTGGTAATATTGTAGTTCTATATCCAAGTTTTTTTGCTTCTTTAATGGATGCTAATCCTGGAATAACAAGCATGGAGGGATGTCCATAAAATGCTACACAAACTTTATTGTAGTCCTTTAAAGATGCCAGGATTTTTTTTTGTATTTTTTTGTAGCATGATAGTCTGTTATTTGAAGAAAAGTATGCAGTATTAAGTGACTCAGCGTTAGGATTTATCTCCGATAACCACTCTTGTTCAACTGGATTATTTGAAAGATAGAAAAGTTTGTCTGATAGCTCCAAAGCAGCTTTTGCTTCAATTGAGAGGTGGCTATAAAATTTAATTCCGAGTCCAACAACTAATAATTCAGAAGTCTGAGACATGCTCGGTGTCCGCGTATTTTTTTTTGTTAGGCTGAAATTGTTGTCTGGCTTCAAAAGGAGTTTTCATTTTTAAGCTTGTTGGATATTTTTTATCATAGTCGAGAAAAAATACACCCTGTTCTACAAGGTCAATAAAAAACTCATACAATTTTATCTGTTGTCTATCCATGCATACACCTGCAAGACAAAATTAGTTTGCCCCAAAAATCGCTCAAAGAATGTTGAATTATAGCAAATCAAATTTTTTTTGAGTAGTTTTTTAGTTGAAATTCTCTGAACACAATAAAAATCGTCGATTTCGCAAAAAAATACTTATTAACCGATGCGTCATATCCATGAATATTTTCCTTTTTAGACTGAGAGAATCTAAAGGATACTGCATCATCTCCTTTTTTCAAGAATGTTTCTGGTATAACTATCTGATTTAGTCTAGATTAAACCCATAACAGGGTTCTTTTGAGTTAAAAACTAAGATGAAAAAAAGACTTGAACGAATATTTGTTAAAATTAATCTACAATCCTTTCGGCAACATTTTATTTTAACGCAACAGGGTATTGGCATCTGAGCTTGAATTTATTTCGTCTTTTATTTGATTTAATTGGTCTTGAAGAGGTTTGGTTAGAGTCCCATTTTCTGTATTGAGGGGGTTTAATCTATCCTCAATTTTTTTTATGAGGTTGGTTATTTCTTCGATAGATGATGATGTTTTTTGTGCTTCATGGCATGCAATGATTTGTTGTTTAATTGAGGATAAGTACTTTATTTTATTCCATAAGAAATTTTTATAATCTTCAAAAAGTTTAAGATTTTTGCCTAGTTGTTCATCTGTTTCCTCAAAATTAAGCTTGAAGTTTTTTGACTCTAATAGTGTGATTTGCTTTATTTTATCAGCGCTCGAGGCTTTTATGAGTTTTTTATAATAATCTTGAAAGCTAATTCTAAGTTCAAATTTTTTTATTAAGAATTTGGAGGCGTGCTCTATAATTTTAAATTGCTCTCTAAAATCTAGCTCTTTGTTAAATGAGGTTATTAAAATATGACCTGTTATTGGATTTTTTATAAAGAACTTTCGCGAATAAGCTGGGTTTTCTCTCGTTTGTTCTGCATTAAATGCTAGAGATTTTATATAGGCATAAAGTCCCTTAATCGTAAGCATTAGCTTTATAAGCTCTTCTGTTTTGTTAGGATCAATTTTTTCTTTTGAAATATGCCCAAAAAAATCAAATGCTTTAGTTGTTTCCTGGAAAAAATTTTCTTGGATTTTTCTGAATTCGATAACATCGTTTTTGATGTGCTTGTTATAAGCTTCTAATATTTCCTGGTTCTGTTCTGAGATTAGTAATTTTTGTTTTGTGGATTGAATGAATTCTTGGATTCCAGTTTTGTTATTGGCTATAAAGAAATCGATATGTTTATTGTTTTTTTTATATTTATTCTCAGATGAGCAAGCTGCTTTTAGTATTTTTTCAATTGAAGCTGTGCATTCTAATGCTGACTGTAGGCTTAAGTGCCCATGGCACATAATTGATGTGCCATCTGGAGTCAGGGTTTTCTGTAAATTTGATATTAGGCTTCTTAGGGTTATAAGTGTTGTGATTGTCTTTAGAGTGAACAGTTCGGTGTTTATAAGTTTTGTAAAATCCTCATATTTCTGTGCAATTTTTGGAATCGCTTCTAGCATTAAAGTTATGCAGTTGTAAACTCTTTGGGCCTGCTTGAAGTCTTTATTGCTGCTCTTATTAGAAATTAAATTGCCTTTTTTCGGTCGCATCTTTTCTGGTAGCACAGCCCATATGTTTTTTTGCAAGTTTTTTAGCTCATTTTCAAAGGATGTGTTTTGAACGATCAAGGCCATAAACTACCTCTTGCATCAATGCTTACAATTATATTGTGACTTCTTTTCTGTACTGGTGCAAATTTTAGGTTGGTGCTGGTGGTCAGTTTTTAATTGTTTTGGTGAGAGCGTTCCATGCTTTTTCTGCTGATATTTGCTGCAGACTACCAGTGAGATGGCTCTGATTTAATCCAATGGTGCCAATTTTATAAGGATCCGTTGTGCCATATAGTGTTACAGTTGGTAAAGATAAGGCTGCAGAAAGGTGTGCAAGGCCTGTGTCTACTGCAATAGAGCCTGATGAATTAGCAAGAATTCTTGCAATTTCGGTAAGATTCATTTTAGGTAAAACTTCAGCTATTCCTGTATTGGAAATTCGTTCTGCACGCCTTCTTTCTTCGTTTGATCCCCATGGAAGTTTGACTTCAAATCCGGAATCATTTGCTAGTTTAAGAAGCTTTTTCCAGTTTTCTTCTGGCCATAGTTTGTCTTCTCGGCTTGTGCCATGAATAAATACTAAGTAAGGTTTGTTGTTTTGTTCATTTGATTTGAGGTGATCTAACCCGTAATCTGCAGCCGTATCTGGCATTGAGTAGCCAAGTGCTTTAGCAAATAATTGGCGAATTCTGGTCACCGCATGTTGATCTTTGCTGACACGCAGCTTGTGATCATATAGTAAGCTTGCTAGAGGTTCCTTGGCAGATTGCCAGTCGTATCCAATGTGGGTGCCGCGTGCTATCCAGCCTAAAACTGCACTTTTAACTAAGCTTTGAGCATCAATAATTGCATCATAATGGTGATGCTGGAGTTTAGTTTTAAACGCAGACCATTCTCCACTTTTTATAGCGTTGAATATTGATTTGCGCCAGCGCCTCAGTGCTACAGGAATTATATTTTCAACTTTTTCATGCCAAGAGGGTATCTCTGCAAATCCTTCTTCAACAACCCAGTCAAATTCAATGTTTTCAATCTCTGCAACTGCATCACTAACTGCTGGAAGGGTGTGAATGATGTCGCCCATAGAAGATGTTTTGATGATTAAAATTCTTTTCATGACTCACCTGTTAGTTCTTCTAATGCATTGATAACAGTTTGTGGGTGGAGGTTGATCATGCATTTATGGTGTTTTAATGGGCAAACGCGCTGAAAGCAGGGGGCGCATTCAATTTCATGAGTTAATATTTTTACTTTATCGGCGAGAGGAGGGGTGAACTTAGGTGAAGATGATCCATAAATTGCTGCAATTGGTTTATTCAGTGCTGCTGAGATATGCATCAGCCCAGAGTCATTTGTCACTACAATTCTGGCTAGTGATAATAAGTCTATGGCTTCGCCTAAAGTAGTTTTTCCTGTTAAATCACAGCATTTGTTATTTGTTAAATTTTGGATGTTTTTTGCAACTTCTGAGTCATTTTTTGAGCCAAAAATCCAAGTCTGGTAACCCTTTTTCTCAAAATATTTGGCAACCTCAGCATAATAATTCTCTGGCCATCGTTTTGAGGGGCCAAACTCAGCGCCTGGACAAAGAGCTAGTACGGGCATTTCAGTGCTTAACTCATGTTTGCTAAGAGCAGCTTTGCAGTCATTCATTTTAACTTTAAGGTTTGGGCGCTCCCAATCTTCTGGTAGTTTTTCACTTCTGGGTTTTGCTAGAGCTAAAAATCTATCAGTCATCAAGGGGTATTTATCTTTATCTAATTTTCTAGCATCATTTAGCAAGATATGACGAAATTCGCCAAGCCAGCCGATTCGCACTGGAATGCGAGTTGCCCAAATTACTAATCCAGACTTCCAAGAGTTTGGCAAAACTATTGCTTTATCATATCCTTGGTTTTTGAATTTTTTGCCAAATTTAATGCGTTCCCAAAAGTTAAGTTCTTTGTGTTTGAATGGTAATTTGAATGAGTTATCTACTTCTGGCATGCGTGATAAAAGTGGTTCAGTCCATGCTGGAGCTAAAACATCAATTTGGCACTTGGGATGCAACTTTTTGATTAATTTAAATAAGCTTTGTGCCATCACCATATCACCTACCCAGGCGGGGCCAAGAATTAAAATTTTCTTTGGGGAGGTGCTCATTATAAATTACTTTTCAAAATCTGTTAGAAAATATTCGGCGCTACAATAAGGACATATTTCATGACCAGTTTCTTCAATTGGTAAAAATACGCGAGGATGCCCATCCCAAATGCGCATGTCTTTAGTTGGGCAAGAAAGAGGGAGGTCGGCTCTAGTGATATCGTAGCGTTTTAGCTCACAAGGTCGCTGTTTTTGTTTGGTCATATGTGAATCCTATTTTTGTTTGCATTTTAACTTAGAAGTTATTTAAGTTCAAAGATGTGTTACAATTGGTGGCTGTTGAAACTTGGTTGTTAGTGTTGTCAAGCGAGTAACACTGATTTCCATAAAATCCCATAATTTTTGAATTTGTGTTTGAAAGATGAAGCTAAATGTTATTATTTTAGGCGCTGGCGATGGCAAGCGTATGAAGTCTAAGTTATCTAAAGTCTTGCATTCTTTGGCAGGACGTCCTTTGGTTGAGCATGTTTATAAGACAAGTAAATTATTAGACCCTCAAGTAATTCATCTGGTATTCGGTAAAAATGGCGATCAGTTAAAATCTCATTTGTCTCATTTGGATGTAAACTGGGTGTATCAAGATGCTCAATTAGGTACAGGGCATGCTGTTCAGCAGGTCTTACCTCATTTGTCTGATGATCAGCACGTTTTGGTTTTATATGGGGATGTGCCCTTAATAGAAGCTGACGCTTTGAAACAGTTAGTTGAGCAGACTGCGGATGGAAAGGTTGGTTTGTTGGTGGCCACTCTTGATGATCCAACAGGTTTTGGACGTGTTCTGCGAGATGACTCTGGTCAAGTTTGTGGGGTTGTTGAGCACAAAGACGCAAGCATTGAGCAGCGTCAAATTAAAGAATTTAATACTGGTATTATGGCTGCTCCTGTGAGTTTGTTGCATAAGTATTTGCCACAAGTTGGTAATGATAACCAGCAAAATGAATACTATCTGCCTGATATTTTAGAGATGGCATATAAAGCTGGGGTTGAAATTATTGATGTGGAAGTCCCTGCGTTTGAGGTGCAGGGCGTTAATTCTCGTCGACAGCTTGCAGCGCTTGAAAGAGAGTTCCAAATGAAAAAGGCTGAGCAATTGATGGATCTAGGAGTAACCTTGCTTGATCCAGCGAGAATCGATATTCGTGGTAGTTTAGAGACTGGTCAGGATGTCATAATTGATGTTAATGTGCTTTTTGAAGGTAAGGTTAAAATAGGCTCTAATTCATACATTGGCCCGAACTGTGTCATAAAAGATGCAATTATCGGTGAAAATTCACGAATTGAGGCTAACTCCATAATTGATGGTGCAAAAATTTCAAAGGGTTGCGCTGTTGGCCCATTTGCAAGATTGCGTCCTGGGGCTGATTTAAAAAATGGCTCTAAAGTTGGTAATTTTGTTGAAGTTAAAAAGGCTTTGATTGGTGAAGGTAGTAAGGTTAATCATTTGAGTTACATTGGCGACTCTGTAATTGAAGAGGGCGTAAATGTTGGGGCTGGCACAATTACTTGCAATTATGATGGAGTTAGCAAACACCAAACTACTATTAAGTCTGGTGCATTTATTGGTTCAAACACGGCGCTAGTTGCACCGGTAACAATTGGTGAAAATGCTACTGTAGCTGCAGGATCTACTATAACTAAAGATGTTCGTGATAATGAGCTTGCTGTAGGAAGGGCGCGTCAGCAAAAAATTGAAGGTTGGACAAGACCTAAAAAAGGATCTAAATAACTTTATCTCCTGCCTTGGTTTGTCATCCCGCGATCAAGTCGCGGGATGACAGTTAATCTTGACTAAGATGACAGTTAATCTTGAATAAAAAGGCTATCCTGCTGATTTTAAAGAGAAAATAATTTGCCCTCAAAGCCTGCAAATATTTATGCAACAACGCCGATCAAGTCATGAGATGACAAATGTGGAATGACAAAGTTTTGTGTTTTTAGTCTAGGTTCTTGTAGCAGTTGTCTGTTTGCTCTATAAATTTATGCTCAGAAAAGGATAATATTGCCTTCGTTCTGGCATTTTTCCCCATCTGTTCCAGGGTTTTTTTTGGTAATTCATGAATTTCTTGAATTAGGTGTGATAATTTATTGCTATCACCAGCTGGAGTAATCCATCCATCGTGTTTATCAAGAATGTTTTCAGGAAGGCCTGCAAAATCTGAAGTAATAACAGGTATTCCGCAAGACATCATTTCCCTGCAGGCGAAAGAAATGGTTTCAACTCTATCAGAAAGGACAAACCCTACATCGAAAGCAGGAATTATTTCTGCCACGTCATCAATAATTCCGGTAAATATTACTCTTTTTTCAAGGTTATTATTAACTACGTATTGCTCTATAAGTTCTGCGGAGGGGTATTCTCCCGCAATAACGACAAAGATATTTTGGTTATTCATTTGCATTAGTGCCTGCATTAGATAATGCCAACCTTTGTAATGGGCTGTGCCTGCAACGCTCCCGAGTACAAGTGCATCGGTAGGAATCTTTAATTTTTTGCGGATGTTGTTTTTTTTATTTTTTGATTTGGGAGCGAAATGCTGAGTATTAACACCGTTATAAATTTTGTCTATTTTTTCGCTATCAACACCATGGTTAGTTAGGATATTTGTAGTGTGCTGTGATACAGCTATTATCTTTTCACAATTAAATCTTGCTCTGATTTTGGAGCTAATTTTTAAAGGGAAAGAATTGTGTTTGGTTAAAATAACTTTTGGTTTATTTTTAAGGCCTCTTATTGCACTGGTAACTAATCTATGATCAGCAGAGCCATTGACATGTATTGCATCGAATTGCTCTGTTTTTATTAATTCTTTTAGAGCATTTTTTTGTTGTCTTTTGGAGGTCACCTTGAAAAATTTATGTTTAAACTGGATGGGGTAAAACTTAATATTGAATTTTTCAGATACTGTTTGTAATTTTGAGTTTTTAGGTGCTGCTATTGCAACACGATATTTGTTTTTTAGGGCTTTGCACAAACTGCTAATGTAGGTTGTTTGACCGCCGCCATCTCCTTCATGGAAATTGGTATATAGTATTTTCATTAATTCCTTTTAATCCTTTAATAACATCAGCAGCTCCCGTTTGACTATGGAACTCCCAGATTTGGCACACTTTTGATGAAAAAATTCGCTCTGCTGCTCATGTATCAATCAATGCACTGCGCTGCTCGCTCATTGCACTCAAGTCTGAGCGTTTTATTAAACTGTACAATTCATAGCAGGAACTACTGTAATAACCTCTAGTTGTTCTCTTCTATTGATTTTTTTACGAGTTCTTTTTCATTTGGTAGCACAACCCCAAGTGATATAACTAGTCTTAATGCTTCTTCTGTTGAGATATCTAACTCAATTGCATTTTCTCGTGGCACAAATAGTAAGAATCCCGATGTTGGATTTGGTGTGGTAGGTATGAAAACGGTCAATAGATCTTTGCCGGTATGTTTTTCTGCTTGGTCAAAGCCGCTGCTAGTTTGAAATGCAATGCTCCACATGTCTTTTTTGGGGTATTCGACCAACAATACTTTACGGAAGGAATCACCATCATTTTTAAATATGGTGTCCATCACTTGTTTTACCGAGTTATGTATGGATCGTACCAAGGGTATGCGTGAAACTATATATTCATAAAGTTTAACTAGTTTGTGCCCTAAGACATTTGCAGTTATCATGCCAGTAAAAAACACGAGTAATAAAGTGATAATAACCCCGACGCCAGGCATGTAAAAGCCCATCCATTCTTGAGGTCGGTACTGAGGAGGTAAGGCAAGAACTAATCCATCTAATAGATCAACTATAAACTTAATTACAAGGAATGTGATGCCTATTGGCACCCAAATCAGTAAGCCTGCGATTAAATACCTTTTAAACATCGCAGATGTGAATTTATATCCTTTTTTAATCATTCTTGCTCTTACTGCCTTCCGTTTTATTTTCGGGTTTTTTGTTGTTGTCTTTGAAGTCTGTCACATACCAGCCACCGCCTTTAAGCTGAAAACTCGGTGTAGACATGCACTTGCCAAGTGTTGCGCTTTTGCACTCTGGGCAATCTGTAAGTGGTTCATCACTCATGCTCTGTAAAACTTCAAGTTTATGTCCGCATTCACGACATTTATATTCGTAAATTGGCATAACTCCTCCTCTTGATTATGTAGAATATTGCGATCATTATCAATGCAGGATATTATTTTATGTCTGCTTGATGTTTTGTCAAGGAAGTTGAAAAGTTTGATAGAAGCTGTATGGCCACTTATCAACAGCCCATAATTTAATAAGAAGGAGTTCTTGTGAGAAAATTTATTATTTTTATAATAGCGAGTTTGTTTTTATGTGCTAGCTTTGCGTCATCTGGGAAAAAGGATGGGGAAGCTGCGTCTAGTCTTGGAAAAGCTTTGTTATTCTACTACGATAATATTGAACAGGGAACTTATGGTCCGTTGTTAGATGCGCAAAATGCTTGTTCAAAAGTTGTAGATGCAGATAAATATCGTGACACAAAGTCTTATATGAGAGATTTAAAGGCCTGTAAGGATTCAGCTAGATTTTAGAGAGAGGATCTTATTGTTGGGGGTAGTTGTTGTATAAGCTGTCAGGTGAGTGGCTGTGCGCTCGGCAGGGATCGCACAGTATCCAGATTGTAGTTTATAACTAACTATTGTTTTTCGATTGATATGTTGCTGTGTGATTTTATTGTTTGATATTCACGGCTCAGATTGGCTCCTTGAATTTACAACTATTGGTATTCCCATCTCAAGTCTTGCAACTTGCATTGCTTTGCTCCAATCTATTTTTGTGCTTGGTTTTTTGTCTTGTGCTTGACGTAAAACATCACGGGCTGGGTCTAAAGATCCAAACCACTCTAGTTGTTGTTCTTGAAGTGGCAAATGAGCCTCAAAAAATAAATGTCCTCTGTGCCACCCTGCTTTATATGGTTCGTTGATTATTCTTACAGGTGTATCAATATGCATCAATTGAAATAAGTGGCTGATGTCTTCAGGGTTCATGCGAATGCATCCTGAGCTGGCACGCCTGCCAATTCCGGATGGGTTGTTGGTGCCGTGAATCAAATATAACGGATTTGATAGGCGCATTGCATAGTCACCTAGAGGATTGTCAGGCCCCGGCTCAACCACATCCGGTAAACGAGATCCAGTTTCTTTGAAGTATTCTTCCTTAATGTCATCTGGTGGAACCCACTTAGGGTGCGGCATTTTTTCAACAATATGAAATTCACCAGTGGGTGTTCCCCATCCCTGTCTCCCAATGCTGATAGGGAAGGTGTACACTTTATCTTCATCTTTAGGGAAAAAGTAAATTCTTAATTCGGCTAAGTTTATTATAGCCCCCTTGCGTGGTCCTGGAGGGAGAACATATTGACTGGGTATTATTAGTAAGGTGCCCGGTGCTGGTGCGTTTGGGTTAACGCTAGGATTTGCTTCGACTAATTCGTAATAACCTATATTGTATTTACGGGCAATATTATTAAAATTTTCTCCGGGCTGAACTTTTGTGTATTCTATGTGACCAATTACTGCATCATTTGATGCAGGCAGTGGAAATTCGAGGGCTAGGCTAGTCAGTGGGGAGATGATAAGTGCTATTGTAAGTATTAGCCAAGGCATTATTTAGATTCCTTTTCGTCCAATTCGTATGCAATTCTAGAGACAATAGCGCCAAATAGCGTGACAATCCATGACAAGTAGATCCAAATTAAAAAGACCAAGGCAGTTGATAATGTTCCGTAAACTACTGAATATTTGGCGTAATGCGTTATGTAAAATGCAAAACCAGTTTTGGCCACGTCAAATAGAATTGTAGCTATCAAGCCTCCGAGTATCGCATAACGTAAGCGCACGGTAAAATTTGGCACGATAAAGTATATTAACGTAAATGTAACAAAAGATAAAATATCCGGAGCAAGCCTAAGAACCCAGTGTTGTAGTTCAGCAGCTTGTGCAGATTCGGATATAAATGGTAATGAAAAAATATAAGAGCTAATTGCTAGGGTCGAGACTGCCAAAATTGGTGTTAGTGTGATAATAGTCCAGTACAGAAGGAAAGAGTTAGACCAAGATCTACTTTTTTTAACATGCCAAATATCATTGAAAGCGCACTCTATTGTGTAAACCAAAATAATTACCACAAGCAATAGAAATGAAGTTTGCATTGCTGACATGCTGCCAGCGCGACTGATAAAGTTTTGCAAGTATTGTTCAATGGTTTCAGCTGATGTTGCTACTAAGTGGGTAAATAAAAACTGTTTGATTTCTTCTGCAAACTGACTAAATGCTGGGAAAATTGTCATTATTGCAAAGGTAACGGTCAATAAAGGGACCAAAGCGAGAAGTGTGGTATAGGCTAGAGCGGCTGCGCGATAGCTATAGCCGTGCCCTATAAATCTTAATATGGATAAGCGAAACAAATCATAAATATATTTGCTGACTTTTTTAGTGACTTTTGTAATTACTTTGCCTTTTGACATCCATTTCCTCGGTTTTTTATTTACATATAAATTATACAGTAAGATACCAGTTTTTTCTGCCTTTAGGATAGTGAGGCTAATTGTCAACAGCGCTTAAAATCATTAGAATAAAATATTTACAAGGAGTGCAAATATGTCATATGTGCTAGTTCTTTACTATTCTCGTGGTGGCAGTGTCAAGGAAATGGCAGAGCTTATTGCGCGAGGTGTTGAAAGGGTGAGTGGTATTGAAGCTCTTGTGAGAACAGTTCCTTCGGTTTCGCCCAACAATGAAGCAACTGAGCCCGAAGTTCCAGAACAGGGCGCTCCTTATGTGACAATTGACGAGTTAAAGAATTGTTCGGGTTTGGTTTTGGGCAGTCCGGGATATTTCGCCAATATGTCATCTCCTATGCGTTATTTTTGGGAAACTACCACTAGTGTATGGTTTTCGGGAGATTTAGTTGGCAAGCCAGCAGGAGTTTTTACTTCTACAGGTTCTTATCATGGTGGGCAGGAAACTACTTTGACTACAATGATGTGGCCATTGATGCACCATGGAATGGTTATAGTTGGTATACCATTTACTAATCAGGCTTTATTGCAGACTAAATCTGGTGGAACACCTTATGGTGCTTCTCATGTTGCCGGAGATGATGATAAAAATCCTATGACTGATAATGAAAAAGATATTTGTATAGCTCTGGGTGAGAGGGTTGCTGGGATGGCACTTCGTTTAAAATAAGTATTTAGTTGGTAGCTTTAGGTTTTTACCTTTATAATGGTAATGGAGACCTTAAAAGGATTTTGGTTTGTTTTTTAAGTTTGAGCTTTTAAAAAAATATTCTTCGATTTTTCTTTGTGTTGTTATGTTTTTGTTGTGTGGATGCCAGCAAAAAGATAACACAGAGGATTTGCATAGTTTTGTTGAGCAAATCAAAAAACGTAAAGTAACAGCAAGCTTTGCATCAATTCTTCCGAAAGTTCCAACCCCTGTTGTATATAAGTTTGATGCTAAAACCCCTAGCCCATTTAAGTCTTTAACTTCTGAGTTTCAAGTAACGCCGCAGGAAAAGGCTTTGCCACTTATGCGGTTTAGAGTTTCTGAAATGAGCTTTATTGGGACTGTAATGGATGGCGGAAAGCTAGCAGCAATCCTTTTGCTTCCAGATAATAAATTTTATGAAGTAAGGGTTGGTGAAAAAATTGGCATTCTTAGGCAAAAAATTGTTAAAATAGATGGGAAGCACCTCGAGTTGGAGCCATTAGATAACTCTCAGTTGCTAGGTGACGAGACTGGTATTACCAAAATCGAGTTGAAGGGAAAGGACCAATAGTATATGGATAGCAGATTGGATCTTAAGTTTTTAAAAACAACTTTAGTTGGGTTGCTTGGTATTGTAAGCATGTGCAGTGTGGGTAATTCTTTTGCTCAATCCAACAATTTTATTTCTAGTCCAGATTTAAACAAGCTTTATAATAAACCTAATCTTAATAATGTTATCTCTTTAAAATTTCAAAATGCTGATACACGGGTTATATTGCAATTATTAGCCAAAAAAGCTGGGTTGAACTTTGTTATAAGTGATTCAGTTAAAGGAAATATGTCCATTCAGCTCGATCGAGTTCACTGGAAACAAGCTTTTGATATTGTATTAAAAATAAATGGATTATCTTATAGAAGTTTCAAAGGTGCTTGGTTAATAGCGCCTCTTGATGAGCTCACAAATATTAAAGTTAGAGAATTACAGGCTGAACAAAAATTAGCAAATCTTGAACCAGCCCGTTCTCAAATAGTTAAACTACACTATGCTAATGCTACTAATATTGCCAATATTCTTAAGGGATCTGATAGTAAGCTTTTATCGGATAAAGGCCAAGTAGGAGTGGATATCCGAACAAATAGTTTGTGGATAAAAGATACTCCAACCTATTTGCGTGAGGTTAGGAGGTTGATTAGGCAGCTAGATGTTTCTGCACCTCAAATACAGCTAGAAGCACGAATAGTTACCATCGACAAAAGTTTTCTTAAAGAGCTTGGTGTTAGGTGGGGTATAACTAATCCGAAGCATCTTAGTGGTACTTTAAAAGGCGCTAATCAGCTTGTAAAAAACTTTCGTGATACTTCTATAACAAGTCGCCTAGGTGAAGCTGTAGAAGTTCCTCTTACTGACAGGCTGAATTTTGATTTGCCAGCCACTACACTATTTTCAAATCCAGCTACGGCAGGTGTTGCTTTAGCTCAAATAGGAAAAGTATTTGTCGACTTAGAGCTTTCAGCTCTTGAGAGTGAGGGGGTTGCAAAAGTTGTTTCTGCTCCGCATTTAATTACTGAGAATCAGCATACTGCATATGTTCAGTCTGGTGAAGAAATACCTTATCAAGAATCTAGTTCAAGTGGTGCAACAAGTATTTCCTTTAAAAAAGCAGTTTTAGGTTTGGAAGTTACACCTCAGATTGCAGCTGGAAATAGAGTTATTTTGAACATAAAAGTTTCACAGAATAAACGCGGAGAGCAATTGCAGACAAATACAGGAACCCAGCTTCCTCCCGCCATAGATACAGAAGAAATTAAGTCAGATGTGTTACTGAAGAGCGGTGAAACAGTTATTATCGGGGGAGTTTATAAGCACACTGAAGATAATGATGTTGAAAGAATCCCTATTCTAGGACGCATACCTTTAATTGGGTATTTTTTCCGGCACAAAGCTAAGCAGGACATTCAGGACGAACTTCTTGTATTCTTAACTCCCAAAATAATAAATAATATGCCTAAATCACGTGATGATATCCCTTATTATCACGAGCAAAAAAAGAAAAAAGAGAAAGAAATGTTAGATAAAATCAAAAAGAATGCTACCAAGGGTGGTGAAAAATGAGTTTAACTAAAAATTATATAACTATTTTCATATTGAGTATTTTTGCTTTTTTATCAATAGGGTGTAGTAGTGTCAATGATTACACAAAAAAACGAGACGTTAATGGTCCTATTGTTTTATCAAATACCAGAGTTGCTTTAGGCATGCAATATCTAAAAGAAGGTAAGCCTCAGTTAGCTAAGAGAAGATTATTAGATGCCGTAAAAGATAGCAAGAATAACCCGGCTGCATGGTATGCCTTGGGATATTATTATGAAACTGTTGGTAAAATAAATGAAGCGGAAAATAGCTACTTAATGTCAATAAGGCTAGCTCCTGGAAGTGGAGTTGTTCGTAATAATTATGGAACATATTTATGTCGACACAAAAGATATCGAGAGTCAATTAAGCAATTTGAGTTAGCTATAGATGATCCAAAATATGTTAATGATGCAGAAACTTATGAAAATGCAGGTATTTGTTCGTTAATGATTCCAGATAAAAAATTGGCAAAGCATTATTTTCGCTTAGCTTTAAGGGAGGATCCTTCTCTAGATTTGGCATCAGAAGAGTTTCATAGGCTTAGTGATTCTTAATATCAATTAGCAATACAACCTACATTGTTTCACTATTTCTATCTTCTAGTTTCTCCATATTGCTTAGTATGATGCTTTTTAGTTTTTCCCCATCTTCTCCGATGAATTGCAGGCCAATGCCAGGTTTTTTGCTAGAATCGCTGATTTTTTCAGGGGTAATCCAAATTACTTTAGCTTCACACGTGAATTCGCCAAGTGGTTCAGGTAAGGTTAAATGTAGAGTGATTTGCTGGTGTAATATAAAGTTACCATTGTTACCAGTTCTTGGTATAAACAGGCCTCCATCTAAAACGAATGGCATGTATTGGTTTCTAAGCTCTTCGCGTTTAGTTATAACATAACTTAATTCTTTATCCATAAATTTCACCAGCACTGGGCAGGGGTCTTGGTTTCATTTCCCTGACTAATAGTTAATGTCAATACGTTACAAGCCACCCCGTCTTCAGTATCATTTGCTTGAGAGCCTTGCGCTGTGGCCGTAATGGTATAACCAGTGGAAGATAGATTAGAAAGGCTAACTGAGTAGTCACCATCTGCAATAGACGTTACTCCGCCCCACACTTGAGCTAATGAACCGTATTGTGAGTTTGTGGATCTATACCTGTCTTGTGCTAGTTTTATTGAATAAATTTCAGAAATTGCCTGAACTCTTTTTGCACTGAGACCATAGCTTCTAAATGAATAAATTGAAGCTACTGCTAATATACTCAAAATTGCCATAACAACTAAAATTTGTATTAATGAGAATCCGTTCATTACACTAGCCCCCCCAACTGGAATATAGGTAGGTACATGGCGATTACAAACCCACCTATCATCCCACCAAGAACTAACATAATGATGGGTTCAAATAAACTGCTGACTCCTTCTACCTGGTCATCCAGCTCTTTTTCGTAAAAATCAGCAGATTTATTAAGCATTTGTACTAATTGTCCAGATTTTTCACCTATTCTCACCATCTGAACTAAAAGTTGTGGGAAAGCTCGGGTAACATTCAATGCTATATTAAGCTCTTGCCCGACTGACAAGTCCTCTTTAACCTGAGAGAAGGCTTCATTATAAAGCTCATTTCCTGCTGTTCTGGCAATTTGCTGGATAGAGTCAACAATTGGCACCCCAGCAGAGATAGATGTTGCTAGAGTTCTAGTTACCCTAGCTAAAATAGACATTTGAATCATTGGTCCGAATAACCAAATGTGCACCAACCGTTTATCAAATTCATAGCGAAATTTTTTTGAGGTCTTGAGTGCGTATTTAATCCCCCAAATACTGGCGATAATTAATAT
>JAUIAT010000008.1 GCA_030425295.1 Gammaproteobacteria bacterium | reverse complement strand
ATAATAACTATCGTCCTCATCAAGGTTTAAACAATCAAATTCCTAAAAATTTTAGGGATAATTTGTCAACGAATTAGTAAACCTATACAGGGATGACAATTGTGGCGCTCGAGATATGACGGCTGTAGCGCTCGGGATGACGGCTGTAGCTCTCGAGATGACGGCTGTGGCGCTCGGTATGACTATTGGCACTGGGGTTACTATTTGGCGCCGGGGTTACTATTTGGCGCCGGGGTGACTATTTGGCCTGGAATAACGGTTGCGGTGAGCCCCACTACAAAACGTCATCTCGACTGAAGCAGCAAAGCTGCGTAATGGAGAGATCTGGTTGATAAATAGATGATGACAAAATTATTAAAAACTCGATGAAAACTCAATGTCATCCTAAACTTAAATATAATTTAAAATAATCTAGGATGGATTATGACCTCAAAAAACAAAAGAAAAAACTATTCAAATAAAGATAGCGATATATTCAAAGAAATTGACCGTACCCTTAAACAGCTTAATCGCGACTTTGAAAATATTGACAAGAAAATTGAAAAATCCATCAAAGATATACATAATACTTTGGGTTCAAATAAGCAGACTCCAAAGTAAGCTTTTATAGGCAGCGCCCTTAAACTTATAAAACCCGATCAACAGCTACACTAGCCAAGTTATGTAAAGCTAATTTATATTCAGAATCTGGCAAAGACTTAATCGCATCCTGTGCTTTTTTAGTATAATTCCATGCAACAGACTTAACGTAATCCAAAGCACCGGTTTTATTCACCGCATCAAGCACTGAATTTAGATGCTCAACGCCACCCTGTTTTATAGCATTCTTAATAACTGCAGACTGCTCAACACTGCCTTTTTGCATCGCATAAATCAAGGGCAAGGTGGGCTTACCTTCAGCGAGGTCATCACCGATATTTTTCCCAATTACCGAGTCATCACCACAGTAGTCAAGGACATCATCCACCAACTGAAAGGCTAACCCTAGATTAAGACCAAAACTAGCCAAACATTTTTGGTACTCTTCATCAGCACCAGCAGAAAGTGCACCAACAATAGCTGCAACTTCAAACAGCTTTGCAGTTTTAGCAGTTATGATATCCATATAAACTGACTCATCAATTTCATAGTTGCCACGATTCATAAGCTGCTTTACTTCACCTTCAGCCATGACACTAGTAGTACCTGACAACACTTTCATAACTCCAGGAATATCAACTTCGGTAATCAATGCAAAAGTTTTAGAGTAAACATAATCGCCAACCAAAACGCTTATTTCATTACCCCACTTCTGATTTGCAGTTTCACTACCTCGCCTCATTGTAGAACTGTCTACAACGTCATCGTGCAAAAGTGTAGCAGTATGAATAAACTCAACAATTGCCGCAACTTTAAAGCACGCATCACCATTATAACCAAATGCTCTTGCAGCCAAAATTGTTAGCATAGGACGCATGCGCTTACCGCCACTATCTATGAGATGGGAGGATACTTCTCTAATAAGAGAAACTTCGGAGTTAAGGCTGTCGGCTAAAACCTTCTTGACCATCTCCATATCAGGCGCAACAAGCTCTTGAATACTAGCAAAGTGATTTGATTTATTATTGATCTTATTCATACGGCAATTCTAACTCATCCTTAAACAGTAGTCACTATATCCTGTTAATATCATTAAAAAGCATTTGTCATTGGCAGTAGCACCCTAGGGTCTGTTGCATGCAAATAATAATTATGGGCACAATAAAAGGGCACCAATAAGAAAAGGAATGAACGTGTCTGATTATGCTGGACTTAAAGAAGCAGTAACTAATTTGGTGGATAATGATGAAACCCCAAACTTTTATAGCTTAAATGAATTAAAAACTAAGCTACCAGAATTACAAAGCTCTTTAGAATCTCTCTTTGCCCCACAACTGATGCCAAAAAGCTTGTCTGCACGATTAAGATCACTTACTATGCTTAACTCACTAGATATAGCAACAACTATACATTTATTACAACATGGCTACTTAATAAATAATAAGAAAACATATATAAAGCTTTCGCCTAATACAAATAACCTCCTAATAAAAATAGATATTTCACTATCAATATCAGAAATAAAATCAGCCAAAACAGAACAAACTATTCCCTGCAAAACAAACTTTTTTGCAAAGTTAAAATTTGATGGCAAAAATAATTACATAGCAAACCTTGAGCATTTAGAGATTTCATTAAATAAAGAGATTGATGCTTTTTTTATTAAACCTAAATTAACTGAAGAGTATATTGCGACTGAATGTATTTACTTAAATCTACTTTTCAAAAAGTTGGTTTCTAAAGAACGCTTAAAATTTATAGCAAAACAAAATCCGTTAAAGTTACTTAATAGTTACAAAAATTTCCACGAAAAATCTTCTCCAAATTTACTAGCAGACCTGCCAAATAAAATCGATAGAGTTTTAACTAACAAACCCACATGGATATTGCTAGAACACTACCCAATATACTCTATTGATGGAGACAGAAAAATGATAAGCAAAATTTGCTTTGAGACTTTTTCTGCTCTTCCTAATGAGTTAAAAAAACAAACAAAATCAAGAATCAAAATATTAAAAAAACTTGAGGAAGAGTGCAGCGAAACTTTAAATGAAGAAGCTAGATTAAATCTCATAAAAGAAATCAGAAATCCAATATTAACATGGATATTAATCAAAAGGGTTTCTACTTACATTAGCAAAAAAAATGAAGAACAATTTTATCTTGAGTCCATAAGAAACATAATATCCCCAAAACACAACCTAGAAAAAACGAGAAAATTAATAAGGATTATTAATTCAAGAATTAAAGAGCATAGCTCCATAGAAATCTTCAATAAAAATGAAATTGAATCAATAATCACAAACGATAACTTATTGGAACTATTCGCCATTACCCTATGCCTAAAATCAAAGGACATCTTTGATAAAAATATTTTCAAATACCTGAAAAATTTACCAGCATATCAGTTAGAAGCACTAACATTTTTAATAAAGCCATTATCAAACCGAATGGATAAAAAACTTTTTGAGCTACTAATAAAGTGTGAAAACATACAACCTATAGTAGACACCAAAGAGCGGATCTATACAGAAAATAACAAGAGCCAACTGTCACAAGAAGAATTTGCAAAAATTGTTAAAAACCAACTCACCCGCGAGCGCTTCAAGTCTACTTTATTTTCCTCATATGAAAATAATATAATGACTGACATTACAGTTGTATTAGAAAATGAGGAGCAAAAATGGATGCAATCTACCAAGCAGCTGCCAACACCCCTTGGTGGGTATACGCCCTTTTAATTTATCTAATAATAGTAGGAATAAAAGCCTCAAAAACCAGAGTAGTATCACTAAAAAAACTATTCATAATACCTGCCTTTTTTGTCTACATGTCAATTCATACGTTATTAAACTCTGTAACTATTGATATTTTTTCATTATCTATTTGGAGCGGATCAATCTTATTTGGAACATTGATTGGATGGATGCAGATTACAAATACCAAAGTTAAAGTTGATCGCAAAAAAAATCTAGTAGAAATTGAAGGCACCTGGACGACCTTAATTTATATTTTGATAATTTTCACAACAAAATACTTCTTTGGTTATGAGCTTGCGGTGGATCCAGAACTTGCTAGGCAAACAACGTTTGAGTTTGCACTGCTTGCAACATCTGGAATATGCACAGGACTTTTCGTCGGCAAGCTTTTATGCTGTTTAAATCTTTTTTATAAACTTCCATCTACAGAATTAAATGAAATAGGCTAGGGTCTGATGGTAATTCGTATTACAGATCATCTGCATTTACGGCCATAAGACGAATTGTCAACAGGGTCTAGACCCCTCCAAACTTCTTGTGCTAATGTTTTCTAACAGTAAGAAAAACATTAGCACACGAGGTTTAAAGTGAGGTACCGCGAACTAGAAACAGAATTACATATAGTTCCTGCAACCACCGATGCCAGGTTAGAAACAGAGGCATCCCTCTCAAAAAAAATAAAACAGCATATGAATGCCATCTCTATCATATGGCTAAATGATTGGCAAACCAACCACGAAGAATACATATTAAATAACCAAACAAGCGCTATAAAATCAACGTACCTTCCCCCCCCTAATAGAGCGCAATACCCATTTACGCCCCCTATGCACAAAAAAAGTAAAAATAAGTTTGGAAGTAACGGCTACCCTAGAAAAATTAAAAAAAGAAAACTCACTTTTGCCCAAAATTTCTTTCAGGCCTGCATGAACCCTAATAATAGTGACTTAATATTAATTAAAAAATTTGAAAAAGCTAGATATCATATTTTAAAGGCTTGGAGTTGGCGCCCCTTAACAACTAACGAAACAACTTTAATAGAGTCATCTTTAAAAACTATTATTGACTTAAGAAGTAAATATCCACACGAAATATTAATTCCAGAAGAGATGGAGCCAAGAATTTGGGAAGCCCTATACCTCAGAAGCCTCATAAGTTCTGAAAAAATTAAAAAATCATCTGAATATTTTTTTCACAAAATGAACGAAACTGCAAATCCTCAATATGTTGAAGTTTTGGAAACCCTTATTTCCGTAACAAATCAAAATATACTAAGAGGCGAACAAGAAGCCATCGACAAGTTTGACGAAACCTTAAAAAAGTTAATGGACTCCGCTGAACACAATACGAAAGAAAAAAATACATTATCTTTAGCACTAGAAGAATGTAGCATATCATTTGAGAAATTTATAGGAGCAACCCCAGAGGATGGGGTGATTTGCCCAATTGATATAAACATAAAAACACTAAACAATAGGTTGGTGCTCACTGAATCTGGCACGATTTATAGCAAAGAAGGAATTGAAGCTTGGATAGAATTTCATGAAAACCAAGGAAAAGAGATTTTACTAGATCCCATGCATAAAACACCGATGGATCCTAATAACTTTGAAACATGGGAAAATAATATTCATATGCAGAAGTTAAAAACCATAACATATTTAAAATTCACAAACCCTGCTTTTCTTCAACAGATTGATAGTCAATGGTTTTCTGAAGATAAATTAAGACTTTTAATCTCCCTACCAAAATCACTGTTTAATGATGTTTTTGTTAAAATGTTAAATGAGAATATAAATCAACTAAATAGCATAGAGGAAATAAAAACAAAAATTCTAGACAAATATATATCTATAAAACCTCTAAAACATCTTCATGATGAGCAAGAAAGTCCTGTAGAGGAGGACACGAGGTTGTTTTTTTAAAACAGAGCATACCCTTACGCCATCTAATAAAAATACTGTATTGTTCAAATCTAAAATACTCATTAGACTTTCAAAAAACTCAGAAAAAGGATTTCAGCTTGAAAGCAGTAAGTATTTATACAAATTACGGTTTTTCTTTAATCGAGCTTTTAATAACTCTTGCAATAATTGGAATATTAATTTCAATGGCAGCTCCAAACTATCAACATTACGTAAAAAGAGCTCATTATAGTGAAATAGTTATGGCTGCAGCTCCATATAAAATTGGGGTTGAAGAATGCTTTCAAATTAACTCAAACCTAACGCCCTGCATCACAGGCAAATATGGAATTCCTCCTAGGATCAGGGGCGCAAAAAACAGCCTGGTAAATAAAGTAGAAGTTAAATCTGGCACAATTTACATATCCCCAAACTCTAAATATGGAATCAAACCCAGCGATAACTATGTTTTGACGCCTTCCATCTCTGCATATGGATTAACTTGGACGACATCTGGATCAGCAAAAGACAAGGGTTATATTTAAAGAAAACACATAATGATTGATACCATCATAAAAAACGCATCAAACCTTGGAGCATCAGACCTCCATATCGAGCCATATTCTGGCAATTTTAGATCTCGATTACGCATAAATGGAAAGTTAAGTAAGGGATCAAACTTATCAAAACATGAAGGCATAAAGCTAATAGCTCAAGCAAAAGTCAGGTGCGGTATAAACTCAATTGAAAACAGATTACCACTTGATGGCAAATTAAAAGTTAAGTTAGGAGACTCTGAAATTAACTGTCGCATAAGCACCTGCCCCTGCGGAGGAGAGGAAAGACTTGTTATAAGAATACTGGGAGCTGCTGATAAATTATTACAACTTGATGAGATTGGAATGACAACTCAACAACTAGACAATGTACGTAAAGCAATGAATAAACCCCAAGGATTAATACTAATAACCGGTCCAACTGGCTCGGGAAAAACCACTACCCTCTACGCCATATTGAAGGAGCTAGAAGGTCTTAATAAAAATATATTAAGCATTGAAGACCCTATCGAAGTTGATATCCCAGGAATTAATCAAGTAAATGTTAACTCTAAAGTGGATCTAACCTTTGCGCGAGCCTTACGCGCATTTATGCGCCAAGATCCTGACATAATTATGATTGGAGAAATTCGTGATGCCGAAACAGCTGACACGGCTATAAAAGCATCTTTAACAGGCCACCTTGTTCTTGCCACTTTACACTGCAAATCAATTGCAGACACTGCAATTCGCTTAAAAGGATTAGGCATTAATAAGATAGATTTTAAGTGTTCAGTAAACTTAGTTATATCGCAAACATTACTGAAAACTAACAATCAAACAACAGCTAAATTTACAATCGCAAAGGATAAGGATTTATTCTGTGGGAATTAAAAATTTAAAGTCTGAACTAATTTTTTATCAAAAACTTTACACTCTGTACTCAACAAATATAAATCTTGCAGAAGCTTTGCAAATCATGGATGAAATACAATTATATAAATTAATCAAAGATGGCATACCTTTGTCAAATGCAATAATAATTAATAACAAGCATAGCGACCCTGTTACAATCTCACTAATTAAAAATGGCGAACAGTCAGGTAGTCTAGAGCTGGCAGTTCAACAAATTATTCAAAGGCTAAATTTTAAAATTGAACTTTTCAATGAATTCAAACGTGCAATTACCTATCCGCTAATAACCTTAAGTATTGGTATAATAATTAGTATTTTCATGATTATTTGGGTTGTACCACAGTTTGGTAATTTATTTATTCAAATGGGGAAATCGATCCCACAATATACAAAATTCTTACTACAAATTTCAGATTTTTTTAGAAATCCTCACCCACTAATTTTAATTGATACAATATTTATAGTTTCTGGAATAGTTCTTCTTGTAACAACAAAAAAAGTAAAAGAATTTTTATTTAAATTAGCACTAAAAGTACCCTTAATATACGACATATTTAGTAGGAAAAATTCTCTACTTATAACTCAGAATCTTGCCATTCTCATAAAATCTGGCATCCAGATCACTGAAGCAATTAAATGCTTACAAGGCTTAACAAGATCCATATCCACACAAAATGATTTAAAAATACTAATAAATTTAATATCGAAAGGTGAAACTATTTCAAGCTCACTAGAGCAAACCAACCTTTTTAACCCAAAGATAAAATCACTAATAGCTATTGCCGAACATAACGGCACACTCCCCGATATGCTTGAAAGCATCAGCAAACAGCTTTCAATGGAAATTAGAGCCTCCATGCAAACTTGCCAACAATTGCTGGAGCCTACCTTTATCGTTATACTGGGAGGAGTTATAGGCAGCATCATGCTTGGACTATACCTGCCAATTTTCAACTTAGGAAATGCAATATAATGGACTATTACTTAATTCTTGTTTATTCGTTTATTGGTGTTTTTGGGCTAATTATTGGCAGCTTTTTAAATGTTGTAATTTATCGTTTACCTAAAATGATGTACTCAGAATGGAAACATGAATGCGAAGTTTTTCTCAAACAAAAAAAAGAAACAGATAAACAAGAAAGTTTCAATATCGCGTTCCCTCGATCACACTGCCCACAATGTCATCACCAAATACCTTATCGATACAACATACCAGTTTTAAGCTATTTATTTCTCAGAGGCAAATGTGCTTTCTGTCAAACGAAAATATCACCTCGATACCCATTTATTGAAGTATTAACCGCAACACTTAGCTTACTTGCCATAGCCCACTTTGGATTGAATATCAAAGGGTATGCCACTGTGTTACTACTGTGGGGATTAATTCCTTTATTTTTTATCGACCTTGACCACAAACTTCTTCCAGATCCGATAGTATTGAGCTTCATGTGGATTGGCCTACTAATTAACACTCATAATATTTTCACACCAACTATCTGGTCAATATACGGTGCATTTGCTGGTTATGTGAGTCTTTGGCTAATTGCCACAGGATTTTATTACTTACGTGGCATTCAAGGAATGGGGCATGGAGACTTTAAGCTAACAGCACTTTTTGGTGCATGGCTTGGCGTAACTCCTTTGCCTTTTATTATTTTTATTGCTAGTTTCACAGCCTCTATTATAGGCTTAACTCTCATTGCTATTAATAAAACCGAATTTAGCAAGCCTATTCCTTTTGGCCCATTTTTAATATTCGGAGGAACTATAATGTTCCTCTATGGACAGAGCATAATTGAGAGGTTTTTCCATCTGGTAATTCTTTAAAAAAACCAAAAACTACTCATCTAAAACCTACTAACAGCTCCCATTATAGCTGTAGCAACAATTGCTAACTATAACTAGAACTTCAAAAATCCATTGCACTTTTTTAATTTAGATGTACAATTCATATGTACCAGAAAAAGTGTGTGAAAATTATGCAATTCGTAGATGAAGTAATTATATCAGTTCAAGCAGGCAAGGGTGGCAATGGGTGCTGCAGTTTTCATCGCGCAAAATTCATTCCTAAAGGTGGACCGGATGGAGGCGATGGTGGAGATGGCGGAAGTGTTTTTATTGAAGCCAATCCAAACCTAAATACTCTTGTTGATTACCGCTACGAAAAACGTTTTGCCGCAGAAAATGGTCATGCAGGATCTGGGCGAAGCAGACGAGGAAAAAAAGGACAAGACTTAATACTTCAAGTTCCACCAGGCACTTTAATAAAAAATAAAGATACTGATGAACTAATTGCCGATTTAACTGAAGCTGATCAGAGAGTTTGTGTGGCCAAAGGTGGCTGGCACGGCTTAGGAAACGAAAGATTCAAAAGTAGTACTAATCGCAGTCCTCGCCAAACAACTCCGGGCAAGCCAGGCGAACATCGCAATTTACACCTTGAACTTAAACTTATTGCAGATGCAGGTCTTGTTGGGCTGCCAAACGCTGGCAAATCAACATTTTTACGAGCAGTTTCTAACGCTCTACCAAAAGTTGCTAATTACCCTTTCACAACTTTGCGCCCACATATTGGGGTTGTAAGAATTGAGCAACACCAAAGCTTTGCAATTGCAGATATTCCTGGACTAATTGAGGGGGCCTCTGAGGGCACTGGTCTTGGCATTCAATTTCTAAAGCATGTTGCAAGGACCAGAATTTTACTGCACCTAGTAGATGTTGCACCAATTGACGGAACTACTGTTACCCAAAACATCAAAACTATTCAAACTGAGCTTGCTCAATACTCTGATGATCTTCTACAAAAAGAACAGTGGTTAGTTTTCAATAAAACAGACCTTTTAAGCGAAGAAGAATGTACAAAACTTGAAAGTGAAGTTCGTCAAGAACTAGGCTGGGATAGTCCAATATACAGAATTAGTGCCGCAACTCGTAATGGCACAGAGAATTTATGTAAAAAACTTTGGGAAAGTATAAATTCACAACCAGTTTAGGGCCTGTTGACAATTCATCTTACAGCTGCAAATCCAGATAATTTGTAAAAATTTGCCCTTTAATTTGTTAAATAGCTAAACTATTCGCCACATTAAAGAACAAATTTTCACTAAATTCTTAGTGTTTTCGCTCTACAACATGAATTGTCAAAAGGCCCTAGGTTTTTTATACACATTTACATCCGCTTCATTTAATTCTCCCCCCCCTAGTCAATTCACAAAAAAACATGCTATATTCGTAGTGTATGACTTGTAAGAACGTACTCGTAAGTACAGGCGAATAAGGTGAAAGGATGCACAAATTATTCGAATATAAGGCTAGTCACTCAGTGCGTGGCCTGTTAGAGCTATATTCAAAATTACCAGAATTTACTCTGGCTGATCTTTATATGTTACCATCATTTAAATTTCATCAATCCAAACAAAATCCTGGCAACGTTCTAGCTCACTGCCTTCGCATTCTACAACAAAACCTTAAGGACAATAACCACCTAAACCATAATCAACTACCAGCAGATTTTGATAGAGTAATTACTCATCTAGTCTCTTTAATAAACTACCATTACAACGCTATCACAGATAAAATTCATATCGCGCAAATTTTTTTACAGCTTGGTAGACTAAAGCCTGGTTATATTCAAGATGCACCAAACGCCGCACTTCCTAAATCCATTGAAGGTTTAATTGAAACACTCATTAAAGCATCTGAAGAATCAAACGATAACCCTAGTCAATCAATCGCAAACGCCTCATTTGGCCTCAGCCAAATGGCACGCAATGGTTTTAAATTTGAATTAAGCAAAGAAAACCTAACAAAGTTAGGGGAGCAATTAATAAAACATAGCTCGAGCAATCCAAAGCTAACTTTTTCAATATCATCTTTTGTAGAAGCACTTGGTTTAATTGCTACAACAGGCTGCAAAATTGAAATGGAGCCAACTTTGCTAAGCCAATTAGCATTGTTAATGAGCGAAAATATTGAAGGCAGAGAAAAACAACACACCGATCTTGTAAATGGCCTTTGGGGTCTAACTTTATATCATTTGAATACTGAAATGAGGGCAAACAGGTAATGAGTAACCCACAGAATAATCAACAAATTATTCACGCAATAGAAGCACTACTAAACCAGCTTGCCAATAGCAACCAAGCCCTTCCGGATTCCACCCTAAAAAGACTCCCTCTCATTATCGACTACTGGGATAAGAAAATAACTGACCCAGCGTTAAAAGCCAAACTAGAGATGGGATCTCAGGCATGCCAATCAGCCCTAATGCAAAAAAATACGTGGCTACAACAGTACTCAAATGTGGAGCGCGCGCTGAAAGATCTATTTGGCGACGAGTGCATCAAAGCTCACCCTTTTGTAAAAGGCTTTTCGTTTGACTACCTAGTCGAGCCGCACAATATTTTAATCAAAATTGACCCCAAATTTGCCACTCAAAACCAAAAATGGATATCAGACTGGGTTGAGCATGGCAACGATCCACACCAAGTAGTGCATATTCCAAAGCATGAAGTTGACGGCAAAGCTAGCATTGAAGTATTGAGTTCTCTTAAAAAATATATACCGGCTGCAGTGCTTGCCGAAAATACAGGTGATGAACAGGCAACATTACCAAATCGTTACTCTCTATTTAGTAGTAATACCCAAGCTGGACAACAAACTCCTACGGTAAATGCAGCTACAGAGATGGAACAACCAAAATACAACAGTAGTTCCCGCTAGGAATTGTACAATTTAAGAAAACTCTCAAAAATGTGCCAAATCTAGGGGTTTCATAATCGAGCGGGAGCTGATGAAAATACAAATAGAAATTTGCTATAAAGACCTAAGGCACTGTAAAATTTCTCTAAAGATATATTTCTAAGGGAAAAAAATGCAATCAATTACTCACTTAGCCGCTTGGCAAGCACTAGAGTACCAAAGTAAGATGGTCAAAAATTTAGACCTTGCTAACCTTTTTGAAACAGACCCTAAAAGATTCAATAAAAATTGCATTGAAACCTGTGAGCTAGTAATTGATTACTCACGCAATCTAATTACTGACGAAATTAAAATCCAGCTATTAAATCTTGCAGAAAGCAGGCAACTAAACACTGCCATAGAAAGGTTATTTTCTGGAGATAAAATCAACCTTACCGAGCACCGAGCAGCTTTGCATACAGCACTTAGAAATACGACTAAAAACCCTTTAATTGTTGATGGTGAAGATATAATGCCTCAAGTGAATGCAGCACTTGATAAAATGAGCTATCTTTGTGATGAGCTTCAAAGTCAAAGACTAGTTGGCTATTCTGGAAAACCTTTTACTGACATTGTAAATATAGGGGTCGGTGGCTCCCACTTAGGGCCAGAAATGATCACAAATGCTTTAAAACACTTCAAATCAACCACCATCAAAAGCCACTTTGCTTCTTCCGCAGATGGCGAAGAACTAACGCAGCTCTTAGAATCGTTAAATCCAGAAACCACTCTGTTTGTGGTAGTCTCAAAAAGTTTCAACACACTGGAAACCATAACCAATGCAGAAAGTGCAAAAGATTGGATTCTAGAAAATTCCGACTACTCTTACGATTGGCAGCATAACTTTATTGGTGTATCTGCAAACAAAGATTTAATGAGCGAATTTGGCATTCTTGAAGACAACCAACTACCTATGTGGAACTGGGTTGGAGGAAGATTTTCACTATGGTCTCCAGTAGGAATATCAATTGCCATGGCTATTGGCATGGATAATTTTAAGGAACTTTTACAAGGCGCCCATGAGATGGACCATCACTTTAGAACTGAAAAGTTTGAAAGAAATGCTCCTGTCATGCTAGGACTAATTGATATTTGGTATATTAATTTCATGAAAATTAATAACTTGGCAATCGTTCCTTACTCAAATTCGCTCAAAACGTTTCCATCTTTTCTACAACAACTCTTCATGGAGAGTTTAGGAAAATCTGTAACAAATCAAAATCTTTCAGCAGACTACGAAACTGGAGCAATAATTTGGGGAGAAGTCGGCCCCAATGCTCAGCATGCATTTTTCCAGCTTTTACACCAAGGGAAGCAATGGTCTCCCATTGATTTTATTGTCCCACTTCAACCTAATGTAAAAACACCCGAACGACACAAGCATTTATCTCTTGCTAGCGCTATTGCTCAATCTCAAGCTTTAATGGAAGGCCAAAAAAGTCCATATAGCGAGCCCTATCGAAGCTACCCCGGAAACAGACCTTCCACAATAATTGCTTTTCCTAAGGTAACCCCTAGAGCCCTAGGGTCACTGATAGCACTATATGAGCATAGAGCCTTTGTACAAAGTGTAATCTGGGATATTAATGCGTTTGATCAATGGGGAGTCGAGCTCGGCAAAGCTATAGCTCAAGAACTCTTACCAGCATTAAAAGATAAAAATGAGTTACTGAGACTAGATAAGACAGACCCTACCAGACAGCTCATAGAAAAATTCAGCTAGGAGCTACTAACAATTGATGCTGCAAAGAGAATATATCTATACTTTGCAGCTACAAGACTAACTGTCAATACCCCCTAAAGATACGATACAGAGCTATATTGAAATCAAAAACAAAAAGATTCCAAATTTGAAACATTTTCTTCAGAATCAACCACTTGTCTAACGTTTTGCTTGGACAAAATATTTTTGACATGCGTTAACACACCATCTGCTAAATGTGGCTCAATCTCTGCCCCCATGGATGCCAAAAACAACCCCATCATAGGATCCGTACTTGAAACATGAAACAAAACATCATCGTAGTTAATATTACAAGCCTTATTAAAAACCCTATTACCAGTATAACGCAAAGCATTTTCTGACCTGCTTACAAGATCACAACAAGCTGAATATTGATCAGAAGAGCTTACTACATACTGATCAAAATACTTTATAGCACTTTCATACTCGATTGGAGAGTAACAACGGCGAAGGTCCAAATCATGAGCAAATTCAAATATTTTTAAAACAAACCAAAATTCTTCTTGGCGCAATTGGCTGTATTTTTTATTACCAAGATTTTTTATCGCCTTACTATAAATTTTTATCCTCTCTACATCCATATTAGAGTTCAAGGCTCTTTCCTCAAATTGCATTGCTGAATCATATCTATACTTCATATACCTTCTAGCATCATCAAAGTAAGAAATTTCACTTTCACGCCCAGTTGTTAAAAACAAGCTGGCAAAAAGTAGCTCATCTATTCTATCGCTTGAAATATTGGCACAGAATGATTTAAACACCTTATTTTGAGCAAAGTTTGAAAAATATGAAATAACCCTAGGCAACAACACGATAATTCTCAATGCACGAGATAGCCCATGATTAGGTCGATTAACAAGAAAATTATTAACTACAATATCGAGATCTACCGGTAGAACATGAGAATCTTCATAAGGCTTCGATAAATAATTTTTATAAACAAAATTAGTATGCTTTAAGATTGCAGAATCAAGATACTTTGTATTGACTAGACAAGAATAAAAACGCATCGATGCATTACAAAGCATCATATAAGCAAAGCTATTCTCACGAATTACAAGCTGATTTTCTAACTGATTAACAATACGTATTAACTCAAGTCTATCAAAACAATCCATATCAACCTTGCTTTGCAAAAACTCCAGTTGATTAGTAAATTTATTAATGTCTTTTATTTCATTTTTATAGTTCAAAATTCTACGATACTGAGCTATAGCCAAATTAAGTTGGTGCCGAATATCGTCTTTTCTTTTAAATTTATTACAAACATTTATATTTTGAATACAACCACCGATAATTGAACCTTTCTCATCCCAATAATGAAATCTCGTATGCGGAACAACTAAAACCTCAGATTCTCGAGGATGCATAGAAAGCCCTGAAATATTTTTAGCTGATCTCTCAAAATTAACATCTTTAAAGTGGAATTTAATTTCATATTCATCTGCAATAGTATTTGTCGTATTTTGTGAGTTAGAAATCCAAAATTTACTAGGCTCAGTGCTCATACTAGTAAACCCTTTATGCAAAACTGACTCCCCACTGATAATAGCATTTTCCCTCTCTATTAAATATTCAGCATCGTCCACACCTGAAACTTTTTCTTTGCGATAACACTCATCAACCCAAACTCCATCTACCAAAACTCGTGATCTTTTATTCAAATCAATATCAGAAAAAATTGGATATACGTCGCTACCAATCGCTTCGTAACCAATCGGTTGAGGCATACTTTGAGATGATGCACCGTTAGGAGTTGGAAGCGAAACAGCATAAGAAGCAATACAAATAGCCATAATAATTTCATGCCCCCACTGTAAATAATTTTCTGGGACTAAAGAGGAATTTGGTACAGCATCACTTCTTAAAAAATTCTGAATATCTGAAAAAAACTGTCCGGTGAAGTGAGTTACAGCTAAACAAGCTCCATAATGCAAATTTGAATAGCAGTCGTGCCTATCCAGCTCATCATACTCTTCCTTTGTAAATATAACCTTACCTCTGGTCTCTGTCTCTGGAACCCATTGAGCTTGATTATTCATGAAATTTGCATATCTATTAAGATCTTCGTCATCAAATTGGAACATATCAAAGCTTGGGTTACTTTTTAGTAGTTTAGTAATATTGAAATTGGCATTACCTACAAAAATTTCAAATTCATTCTCATGATTAATAAAAGACGTGAATGGTTTACTATTAAGAATATCCTTAACACATAATTCAAGCTGCATTGTGGGATAGTTTTTAAATACAGGGCCATACAACCTAGATGACCTTAGTAAAGTGCCTATTGTTTTCATAAAATCCTTCTAAAAAAATAGCCAATCCATCAGAATAAACAAGTATAGAATACTTATCTAGCTTGATTATATTATGCAATTGTTAAGCCTATTGCTGTAACAAGAAGAAAGAATTTTTAGAAAAGTATATAAAGCTTCCCACTTTGTAAGAAACTCTAGACCTAGAGGGATTCCCAAAGGGGAGATACAAAGCTTTCCCCTTTGGTCGCCGAGGTGCGAATTTACTTCGCAGAGGCGATATATTAGGGTCTGTTGACAATTGGGGTTGCAAGACGAAAATATCTAGAATGCATTGAGAATCTGTTCTTTAATTAGGCGAATAGTCTCTCTATTTAACGAATCAAGGAGTTAATTTTTATAAACTATAGAAATTTGCAACTGTAAGGGCAACACGCCTGGCAATAGAAAAAATCCCGCAGAGAACCCGCGGGATTTAAAGTATTTGAAAGTGAAAGATTACTTTTCTTCTTTCTTAGCGGCAGCTTTTTTTGCTGGTGCTTTTTTAGTGGCTGGCTTTTTAGCAGCTGGCTTAGCTTCTTTCTTTTCTTCGGTTTTTTTAGTTGAAGCTTTTTTAGCAACAGGTTTTGCAGCGGCTTTAGTTTCTTTTTTGGCAGCTGGCTTTGCTTCTTTTTTAGGAGCTGCAGCTTTCTTGGCTCCAGTCATTGCAGAAATTTGCTGACTTAAACGGCTCTTATGGCGAGCAGCTTTATTCTTGTGGATCAAACCTTTTCCAGCAACACGATCAATAACAGGCATAGCTTCAGAAAAAGCTGTTTCAGCGGCTGATTTGTCACCAGAAGCTATAGCTTCTTGTGTACGCTTAATGTAAGTTCTGAACATTGAGCGAATGCTTTTATTATGCATGTTACGTTTGTCACTTTGGCGAGCACGTTTGCGCGCTTGTTTACTGTTTGCCACATTTACCTCCAAAAAATTAATGCGCGAGCATGTATAGTCGTGGAAGAATACAATAATAAATTAGCTAAATCAACCACTTTTAAGCCAATATTAACACGATTAAACCACCTTTTAACACCCAAAGATGTATTCACAAGCTCCAATAAGATATAATCTGTCAAAATCAATAAGATGGCTCTAATATAACAATGTCCAAACGACTAATCAAAAGCATAGGTACATTTTCATCATTGACGCTTGTATCCAGAATTCTTGGCTTTGCGAGAGATATGGTTCTTGCATTTATTTTTGGGGCTACCGGACAATTAGACGCCTTTTTTGCTGCTTACAAAATCCCTAATTTTCTTAGACGCCTTTTTGCAGAAGGGGCTTTTTCCCAATCTTTTTTGCCAGTTGCCGAGTCTTACAAAGAAGAAGCAACAGAAGAACAAACACTCAAGTTTTTTGATAATATTGCAGGAACCTTGTTATCAGCACTCTTAATACTTTGTGTGCTCGTGCTTTTAGCAGCACCTTATGTCACTATGATTTTTACCCCTGGGTTTTATCTGCATAATCCAGAAAAATGGGCACTAACAACCAACCTACTAAGAATAACCTTTCCATATCTTTTACTAATTAGTTTGACCGCATTTTTAAGCGCAATATTAAATATGAATAGGCACTTTGCAGGACCAGCTTTTGCACCCGTGCTACTAAACTTATCTTTTATTTTTTGCGCATACTTTGTAGCCAGTGAACTAACAACACCAATTTATGCTCTAGCAATTGCCGTGCCCATTGGTGGAGCTTTACAGCTAATATTACAGTCCTTAATAGTTAAAAAATATCAGCGATTGCCCCACCCAAAGCTTAATTTCCGAGACCCTGGGGTCAGAAGAGTTTTAAAGCTTTTACTCCCGGCAATTTTTGGCGTATCTGTGACACAAATTAGCCTGTTAGCAGACACCATGTTTGCATCATTTTTACCATCAGGAAGCATCTCTTGGCTCTACTATTCAGAAAGATTAATTCACTTCCCTCAAGGCGTCTTCGGAATTGCCATTGCTACAGTAATTCTTCCTGAATTAGCAAAATCACATGTTAAAAAGCATTCAGACAGATACAAAGCAACTTTAGACTGGGGGATACGTAATGTTTTGCTAATTGGCATTCCCGCAAGCATTGGACTCTGCCTACTTGCAGGCCCCGCCCTTGCAACTTTGTTTTTATTCAAAAATGGACAATTCAGAGCAGAGGATGTGGAAATGGCTCGACTTAGCCTTATGGCTTATTGTGTCGGCCTACCGGCATTCATGCTGATCAAAATTCTGGCCTCCGCATTCTACGCTCAACAAAACATGAAAACACCAGTAAAAATTGCTGTCATCGCAGTTTGCACTAACCTAGCTTTAAATGCTTTGTTAATTCGCCCATTAGCTCATGCAGGACTTGCCCTTGCTACATCTATTGCCGCCTGGGTAAATGCCGGATGCCTGGCATATTGCTTATATAGAAATAATATTTGGCGCCCATCTAAAGAATGGTTTTACTATAGCAAACAATTACTTTTTACAAATTTTGGAATGGGGGGACTAATCTACTTTATAGTACCAACACTTCCAACCTGGCTAACTTGGAATACCAGCTTTAAACTAATAGTATTGTCTGGCGTAATTCTGGGCGCAATATTGGTATATGGATCAGGACTATGGCTAAGTGGATATGGCAAAAAAGACCTTAAGGTACAATCATGAAGCTAATTCGCGGCCTCCACAACTTAAAAACACACCACAAAAATTTTGTAGTGACAATCGGCAATTTCGATGGTGTTCACCTGGGCCACAGAAAACTACTAAACACCTTAAAACAAAGATCTGAAAAAATGAATTCACCCTCGATGGTAATTTCATTTGAGCCTTATCCAATGGAGTTTTTCCTCCAAAAAAAAGCCCAACCAAGACTTACTCGTCTCAGCGAGAAAATTCCATTACTTAGAGAAGCAGGAATAGACTACCTACTATGCATCCCCTTTAATCAAAAATTTTCTGAAATTGCAGCTGAAACTTTTATCGAGGAAATACTGATAAAAAAATTAAATATTAAATTTATGCTTATTGGTGACGACTTTAGATTTGGCCATCATCGAAAGGGTAATTTCAGCATGTTACAACAATATCATAATGAGTTTGATATTGAAGAAATGCCTGAGTTCGATATCAAAGAGGAAAGAATTAGCAGCACACTAATTCGTAAACTACTGCAGCATGGCAATCTCCAAAAAGCTGAAAAATGCCTAGGTCGCCCCTACACCATGAGCGGGCGAGTCGCACACGGCGACAAGCTTGGTCGCACTCTTGGGTTTCCCACGGTAAATCTACATTTGCACCGCAAAGTCGTGCCAATTCAAGGTGTTTATGTTGTAAAAGTTCATGGTCTAGAAGAAAAACCTCTAGAAGGAGTTGCGAATGTTGGTAATCGTCCAGCTGTTGGCGGCACCAAATGCCTTTTAGAGGTGTATATATTTGATTTTGATAAGATTGTATACGGAAAACACATCAAAGTAGAATTTCTACTCAAACTGAGAAACGAAGAAAATTACGACACTCTTGAAGCCCTAAAAAAACAAATCCAAATTGACGCTAAAAACGCCAAAGCATACTTTACAAATAAATAGCCAAGTTTTGAACAAGTAGTGACAAACCATAAAAATAATATGTACAATAACTACATATGGCTATTTGATTTGCTGCATGGAGCCCACATGAAAAAACTTTGCTTTATATTTACAGCTATTTTTTACACTTTTTCAATTAGTGGATGTGGAGTTATTCAGCCAGAACCAAATCCACCGGTAGAGCATTACTCTCCTCAAGAAATAGCAAAAGCACCTGATTCTATAGCCGACATTACCAATGCACTAGACTCCCAAGGCATTTATGTCACACGCACCGGCGACTGGGTCAAAATGTATCTACCGCCAAATGATTTTTTTGAATTTGGGCTAGACCAACAACGATACAAAAACCTAAACGCCCTTTATACAATACTGTCTTTTTACAATACCTATGGCAAAGCTCCACTTATAATATCAGGTTACACAGACAGTGTTGGCACAGAGAAGCAGCTACTTAAACGCAGCAAGGAACAAGCTAAAGCAATTGCAGCATTTTTCTGGGCGCACAATGTTCCTAAAGAACTAATTATCGTGCAAGGGTATGGCGACCAAAATAAACTTGATACTCGGAGCACTCCTTGGGCTAGTGCTGCAAACAGACGTATTGAAATTAAGTTTTCTTTACAGTCTCCAAGCAGCATACCTTAGAGCCTCAAATAGACTCTAGGCTGCAAAATACTTTACAACTGAATCAATATACTGAGGATTTATTTGTTTTTCCATCAAAGTTTCTTTTAACTTTTTTTCATCTAGCTCATCCTCGCCTTGCCTATACTCAAAAAGCTTAAAGTGAAGTTTAACAGATTCTGGATGAGTAGTTTCACATAAATAATATCTAGTTGGAAACCTAATAATTGTATTAATGATCTTAAGCTGCCTCATATTTGTAAATATCGCCATTCGCGATCTTAATAAATGTATATTCTGCAAAACTTTATTCTGATCAACAGATTCAACTCCTGCAATATTCGAGACATAAACAAAAAGATTCTTTCTATCCAAGTTGATTTCATTAAAAATATTATTAAGCTTTGAAAACACTTCAAGGTTTTGCCAATCTTCAAGCAAAATACGAGAATTTAAAACAATTTTCTGCAAATATTTATAGTTGTAGCTAAATAACATGTTTTTAAAAAACAAATTTGGATCAAATGATGGGTAATCAGCCAAAGCTCCCAGCACGGCACCCTGCCAGACCTGGACACCCCCCCTAGAAAACTTATTTACTTCTAAGAAAGCTGGAAATGCATCTAAAAATCTTCTCTCATTATCCTTTGTTCTCGTAAAAGCTTTAAGCAAACGCCAAAATTTCACAACCATCGGGCTATGATCAATTATAATAAGCTGAGGTGGTTTTAGCGAATCCCCTAGTCTTAATGCAACTGACAAGGATCTCAAACAAGAAGTTCCCACCACAAAAGCACGCTTATCTTTCAGTTTAAATTTTTCAAGACCAATAAATTTGGGGTCATTACCAGTTAAAAAAATCTTTTTATCTTTTTGCAATAAACTTTGGTTATCTTTTAACTTGAATTTTCTTCTAGATAGATACCCACGGATAAATCTTTGAATCAAAATAGCAGCTTCAATTTTTCCAGAATTCTTACTTTTTTCCATTAACCACACACCAAGAACAGTTCCTTGAAAGAAAAGAATAATTTGTCTTTAGCTATATTTCAAATACAAATGAAACCCTTTGGTTTCTATCTAGACATGCACAAAAAATAAGCTATAATTATCAAGAACAATAATACTGGCGTCAAAAAAATGGAAATAAAAGTTTTTTATTGCAATCACCCTGAAGAAAAGAGCATATTATCAAACTCAAATAAATACCGGTTCAACACTGAATCTCCACAAAAACTTACAAAATCAGTCCTTGATTACAAGTTAAATCTTATTACAGATATAGTTCACAGTGCCTCAAAAAATGATAATAAAGAAGCAATACCCATAGTTTTCGGTCCAGAAGATTTTTTTGAAAGTGCAGAAATAAGTGACATAGAAGGATCCTTTAAGGAGGGTAGCGGAAAATGCTTTCATTTAGAGACTACATACTCATTTTTCGCCAAAGAAATGCTTGAACTTAGTAGAAAACACCCAAAAGTCTTAATTGCTCCAGGATCAATGTATGTCAGCACAAAAATGGAAGGCTCGCTCCATAGATATGATCAAGAAGGTCAAATAATTAAAACCACCTCAATATGCGTACAAAACATTGCTCCTGTGTTCTATAATGGACAGCTAATAAGGATTATCAAGAAAGGGACAACCCTCAAAACAAATGACAAAGGGAAAAAAAAGGACCTTTATACATATGAAGATGTATGCAAAATTAACAGGAACACGAAAATACAAGTTGAAAAATATAGAGAAGATGATCTGACAGACATCAACCCAGGCCTAGTATTTTTTGGTGAAACTACACTTCCAGGAGAAAGAAACCTCCTGAATACATTAGACTTATTTAGCAATGAAATTCATACCCCTACATTTAAAATAAAAGACATAACTTTTGGCCTTGAAATATGCGCCGACCACTCAGATAAAAAACTATTTAACAAAGTAGGCGACAATCAAATACATGTACACCTAGTTTCATCAAATGGTATAGGGCCATCATATGATGCCACTAAAGGAAAAGGCTATTGTATACAATCAGATGCCGACACAAATGGATATCTAAATAGCATAAAAGAACCTGGTAAAGAGAGATCTATCATAACTGAATTTCCATATAAATCCAAACATATGGCTGTTAAAACCGATAAAAAACCAAGTGTTTCTGACAATAGATACACCCTATCTAACACCAAAAGCCAAGAAAAAGGAATGGAGTATAAATACGACACCACAAACAAACATGACAACCGCAATGCCTAAGGACTATTGCTACTTTAATTATTTGAGCAAATAATTTAATATTAACCAGCTTATCTAATTGAGTAATAATATGAAAATATCCTTCTTAACTCCGATGCGCTGCCACTTTTTCGACTTAGCTAAAGAGCTAGAAAAGTCAGAACATGAAACTTCCATAATCTGCGCTTACCCCAAGTGGAAGCTTCAAGCTGAACCATTAAAAACGACTAAGCTTAATCTTTTCCCTTGGGTTTTCACAACAAAGTTAGCCTTAGAAAGATTTGGCATGTGCCCACCAAAACTCCGTATGCCCTTAGAAAGGCTAACCCGTAAAACTTTAGAAATATACGCAAAAAGACACCTTGAGAATACAGACATACTTGAATCCCTATCATCCTTTGGAAATGAAGCAGGCAAATATATTAAGGCACAAGGCGGAAAATATATTGTGCACAGAGGATCGGCTCATGCCGAATTTCAGCGAGAACTACTAAGAGAAGAGTTCAAACGCTGGAAGCAACCAATTTTTCAAGAGGATGATTTCTCTCACCAACGAGAGCTTGAAGACTATGAAGTCGCTGACATCATAAATGTACCTTCAAATTATGCACGAGAGACTTTTATCAAAATTGGGGTTAAGCCTAATAAGATAATTGCCCTTCCTTATGGTGCTGATCCAAGCGCCTTCTACCCAACAACTAAAGCAGATAAAAATAGATTTGATGCAATTTTTGTAGGAGATGTCTCTCTTCGCAAAGGATTTCCTTACCTACTTAAAGCATTTGCCAAATTAAAACACCCAAATAAAAAACTTACTGTAGTTGGCAAAATCTCACCTGAAATTGAAGCACTATTACCACAGTTTGATATAAGTAACGTCGAGTTTGTAGGACGGCAACCAAGAGATTCTCTCAAAAACTACATGAGCAAGTCGCATGTAATGGTTTTACCAAGCATTGATGATGGCTTTGGCAAGGTTATTACAGAAGCTATGGCTTGCGGCTGTCCCGTTATCTGTTCCGAGCACACTGGAGCACCTGGGTATATTGAAAATGGCAAAGAAGGATTTATTATTCCAATTAGGGATGTAGACTCCTTATATGATAAAATGCAGCAAATTATTGACGAACCAGACCTTCAAGATCAAATGAGATCTAGCGCACTAGCAAGAATCAAAGAAGATCACGGATGGGGTGTTTACGCTCAAAAATATTTAGAAATTTTTAGAGGAAAACTAAAATGAAATTGTTTGCAGATACAGCTTTATTAGAACAAATCTTAGAACATAACACAGATGACATCACAGGATTCACGACCAATCCGAGTCTGATGCGCAAAGCTGGCGTTGAAAACTATGCTGAATATGCAAAAAAAATCTTGGGGCATATAACTAATAAACCAGTTTCATTTGAAGTGTTGGCTGATGAATTACCAGAAATGACTCGACAGGCTCGTGAAATTGCTAGCTGGGGCAAAAATGTCTACGTTAAAATTCCTGTTACCAATACCAAAGGCGAGTCAACTGCACCTATTATTTCTGAGCTTTCAAATGAAGGTATTAAGCTAAATGTGACAGCTATTTTCACATTAAATCAGACAGATGAAGTAATTAACGCACTTAACCCAGAAACCCCTTCTGTTATTTCTATATTTGCCGGCAGAATTGCTAATGCAGGAATTGACCCTATGCCAATAATGGCAGAAGCTGTAGAGATGTGTAAAACAGCACAACCGAAAGCCGAAGTCCTTTGGGCAAGCGCACGTGAAGCATTCAACGTCAAACAAGCTGAAGAGTGCGGCTGCCATATCATTACTTTACCGCCATCCCTAATTAAAGCTACCAAAAACTTTGGCAAAGATTTAACTCAATTTTCATTAGAAACTGTTGAAATGTTTTATCAAGACGCAATGGCTGCGGATTTTGTTGTATGAAACCGCGCATTATTATAACTGGAGTTGCCGGCTTTATTGGCAGTAATTTAGCTGATTTCTTAATTCATAAAGGCTACCAAGTTGTTGGCATAGATAATCTAAGCTATGGCCTCGAATCGCAAATACCTGAAGGCGTTGAATTTCATAAAGTAGATATCTTAAGCCCAGAGATATTTAATATCATTAAAAAAGATGATGTGATATTTCATTTAGCAGCCAAAAACTGCATAAGTGATTGCCAACAAGATCCAGTAGAAACTGCACACATCAATGTAACTGGCACGGTCAATGTATTTGAAGCTGCCCGTAAAAATGATGCAAAAAAAGTTATTTATGCTGAATCGTCTGCTCTTTATGAGGGAGACTCTAGCCTGCCGTCAATTGAAGAGACGATCAACCCTGAGAGTTTTTACGCAGTTAGTAAACTTGCAGGAATGGCATTTGCAGAGGCTTACACTAGATATTACGGCTTAAAAACTACCGCGCTAAGATACTTCTGCGCTTACGGCCCACGCCAAGATTATCGCCGAACAATCCCTCCCGTTATGAGCGCTTTTATCTTAAAATTGATGCATGGGGAGCAACCAACGATTTATGGTGATGGAACTAAACGCCGTGACTTTGTCCATGTTGATGATATTAACGAATTTCATTTAATGTGCATAGAGGATCAAAAAACTGACAACGAGGTGTTTAATCTTGGCAGCGGTGTTAGTCATTCTGTGAACGATATTTTGGCCATCACCAAAGAACTACTTAACTCCAACATTGAAGCCGTTCATGCTGACGATATGCCAGGGGAAGCTCTTGAGACCCTGGCCAATATTAATAAAGCCAAGGCAATTGGCTGGGAACCAAAAGTAGATTTACGTGAAGGACTTAAAAGCTTCGTTAAATATTATCAAGAAAACGAGATCCCATGGCCCGCATAAATGTAATTGTGTTATCAGCTGGCAAAAGCACGAGGCTTCAGCCGATATCAAAAGGAAGACCAAAACCCCTAGTGCCAATTGCTGGCAAAGCAATAATAAAACACCAACTTGCTTGGCTGGGTGACTATGGCATAAATGAAGTTTATATAAATACTCATTATCGTGCCCAAGAGGTTCAGTCCACACTTGGCAAAAAAGCTGGCAATGTAGCAATAAAATATCTTTATGAACCAAATCTTTTAGGCACGGCAGGAGCAGTTAAAAATGCCTCCAAACATTGGAGTAAATGTGATGCCATATTAGTTATTTATGGCGACAACTTGATGCGCTTCGATTTAGATGCATTCTACCAATCACATACAAATAATAACGCACTTCTGACAATGGCTTTATTTAATCAAAATGCAAACCCACATACAGGCATTGCAGGTGGAAAAGTGCTAACCTCATCCCGCAGCCAGAAGTTGTCATTCTGCACTCCAGAAATGGCATCCCGCGGCTTGACCGCGGGATGCACTCATAAAATTACTGGGTTCACCGAGGGAGCAGATCCCGCGGTCAAGCCGAGGGATGACTTATCGTCCTTAGTAAATGCTGGAGCATACTTTTTAAAACCAGAAATTTTAGAGCAAATACCTAATAACACTTTTTACGACTTTGGTCATGACGTATTCCCAAAGCTTTTAGAACAAAACCTTACATTTAATGGGTTTTTAATTGACGGATTTTGTTTAGGATTAGACACTCCAGAAAGCTTTAATCGTGCTGAAGAAATGATTAAGAATAATGAGATTTCAATATGATTATTACCAGAACTCCTTTTCGTGTAACGCTTGGTGGCGGCGGTACCGACCTTCCTTCTTATTATGAAAAACATGGTGGTTTTATTTTTGCCATGGGTATCAATAAGTTCATGCATGTCTGCCTTAACCGCCCGATGATTGATGACTGGGTACGTCTTCACTATACCCAAAGTGAGCAAGTAAGCGATGCAGGCGAGCTTAAGCATGAGCTAGCCAGAGAAGCCCTACTGCGCCACAGCCTTCGCAACAGCATTGAGATAAGCTCTCTATCTGATATTCCAGCAGGAACCGGCGTAGGCTCCTCTAGCTGCTATTTGATCGGTCTTTTAAATGCAATTCACGCCTTCAAACGCGATTTTATACCTTTACAATCGTTGGCAGAAGAAGCCTGTGATATCGAGCTAAACACTCTAAATAAAGGAATTGGCAAACAAGATCAATATATGGCGACCTTTGGTAGCCTCACAACTTTAGATATCGCAAAGAATGGGCAGGTAAAAGTCAATCGCGTTGATCTAAGCGAAAGTGCGCAAGCCGAGTTTTGCGCCAACACTCATATCTATTACACAGGAGTTCGACGCGGCGCTGAAGATGTGCTAAAAGATCAAAACAAAGCGATGCAGTCTCCGAAAAAAGATGAAAACCAAGTAGAGCAAAGTCTGCATTTCATTAAAGATTTAGGCTACAAAATTTTAGATTCAATTAAGAGAGAAAATTTCGACGAATGGGGCAACATGCTAAATGAGCACTGGGAAGCTAAAAAACGGATGTCGAATAAAATCAGCCTCAGCCAAGTTGATGAATTATATGAGCATGTTCGTAAAAACTATGGGGTACTGGGCGGCAAGGTTATTGGTGCTGGTGGCGGCGGTTTTTTGATGCTTTATAGCCCAGGCAATCATAAAAAACTAGAAGAGTATATGGCAACTCAAGGCATGAAAAGGTTACATTACTCAATATGCCCAGTTGGTACTAGCGTTGTTTCAAATTTCTTGACCGATTGATTCCACTAGAATCTGTCGCCATATGAATTTACAGCTTTTAATTTTAACTGAATCCCAGCCTACACTGGGATGACACTCTAAATCATAAAGAGAGAAGGCCATGAAGTCTGCACTAATAATCGGCGCAACAAGCACTATTGGGAAAGCAATAATTGAGGCATTCATCAGAGATGGTTACGACTTAACACTAGCCGGAAGAAATAGCGCCAAGCTAGACGCTCTTACAGCGAGTATTATGGATCCTGCGGTCAAGCCGCGGGATGACAAAAAATGGAATGGCACTACCCCTCATCAATTCGAATCCGCAATCTCTCAACCAGAATCCGCCACCTCTCAACCAAAATCCGTCATCCCGCGGCTTGACCGCGGGATCCACCCAGAAATATTCTGCCAAACATTTTCGGCAATTGACGATGAAAAAAGTCTAAAAAATGTTTTCAACAACCATCACGCTAAATATGGTGCCCCTAATGTCGTTATTAATTTAGCAGCAATACAAGCCCCCATAGGCAAAACTTGGGAATCCTCAAATGATGACTGGCAAAAAAATATCCACACCAACCTCTTTGGCAGTTTCTTAGTTACCAAATATGCTATCAAACAAGCAATTGCAGATAACTCACCCTGCTCTATTATTCTATTTTCAGGAGGAGGTGCTGCCTACGCCAGACCTAATTTCTCAGCCTATGGCTGTAGCAAAACCGCTGTAGTCAGGCTTGCCGAAACTGTATTTCGCGAACTTGAAGAAGAAGGCCTAAATAAACAAATACAAATTAATTCCATTGCTCCAGGTGCGGTTAACTCACCAATGATGACAGAAATAATTGAAAGTGGGCTAGGCTGTGCTGGCAGTAATGAAATCAAAAATGCTAAAGAAGTAACCCAAGGCGCCGGTTCACCCCCAGAAAAAGCAGCTAAACTTTGCTTATTTTTGGCGGATAGATCTAAAAATAATGGATTATCAGGAAGATTAATTCATGTAAATGAAGCATATGAAGATTACGCAAACAACTCTGACTATATTATGAATGACAAGGGAATGCTTAGAAGGCTATAAATATCTAGGAGTTTCGTACTTTGTGCGAAACTCCTGATATCAACCACTAAGCACCTAGATTTGGCGCCTGGGGCGATGGACTAATCTCTTCCAAACCTTCTTTTATTGACTTTATATTAGACATAAAAGCATCATCAACTTCACCGGCATTATATAAATGATCAAAAGTGCTAAGCCACTCAATATTCTTTTCAATATTGGAAAGCGAGGGATCATCAATAACAGATTTTAAAGCCGCACCTACTACACCTTTACACTCCTCAGAAGCTCCTTCTAAGTCAATAGATTTTAACGAATCACTTAAACTATCAATCACTTTTACTTTTGATTCAGCAGCATTTAAAAATTCTTTTTTCTCATCAAAACTTGCATTTTCCCTAATCTGAGGAAGAATGTAGTCAAAGCCACCTTCATGTAATTTATTCTGCACATAATCAACTTTCTTATTGGCAATCTCATGAAGGTTAGACTCAAATTCTATATGCCCTTTAATAACATTGTGCGTGCCTTCTAATTTTTCCAAAGCATCTTCAGCAACATCAATAGTCATATATGTTATATCAACATCTCCTAAAGAATTAGCATCCTTAAATTCATAATCTTGGCAGGACTTTAATGATTCAGAAATATCCTCTTTCTTCAGCTTAATTTTCTGATTAAGATCTACAATCTTAACTATATTTTCTAGAATATTATCTAACTGTGACAGTAAATTTATAATATCTTTGCCTTCTTTAATATCTTTAACACAAGATTTAACCTGCCTTTTTAACGCACCGTCACAATCTATTGAGTTTACTTTATTTTGCATTTCAGATAAAAAATCATCATCAATTAAAATTTTATTACCATTCATTTCAAACTTCATATGCCCCAGCTCTAGGGAGTTAAGATTAGTTTGTAAATTCTCCACAGCAGAGCCAAGTTTTTTCAAAAAAGAACCACCTAACTCTTCATTAATTTTACTGTATCCACCCACGTAATAACTCCATCATTTTGTATAAAAATAGCACTTAAATAATTTTTTTCCATTAAATTCAGCGACAATTAATACCAAAAACTAAACTTTAAGCACTTTTAAGCGGCATAGTAGAAACTAAAAATTAGGTTTATAATGCCACTAGGGGCTGTAAGACCAATTGCCAACAGACCCTAAAATTACTAAACAGGGCAGAAAGCATAAAATGATAAAAACAGCAGTAATTGGGTGCGGATTAATTGGCCAAAGGCGCGCACGAGAAGCAAATAGCAATGACAAATCAGAACTAACCGCAGTGTCTGATATTAATAAAGCTCTTGCTGATCAAGTTGCAGAAACTTTGGGGGTTAAATCTTACTCTGATTGGCAAGAAATGCTAAAGATGGAGCAAATTGATGTTGTTATAATTGCAACTCCCAACAAATTTTTATACCCAATTGCGACCGAAGCTATGAAGAATGGCTGCCATGTTTTAATAGAAAAGCCTATGGGTAGAAATCTAGAAGAAGCCAAGCTTATTCTTGAAGCCACTCAAAAACATAATAAAAAACTTAAAATTGGTTTTAACCATCGCTATCACCCCGCAATATTAAAAGCTTGGGAGTTAGTTAACTCTGGCAAAATGGGCAAAATAATTAATATCCGAGCAAACTACGGGCACGGAGGACGACCTGGCTACGAAAATGAATGGCGTGGCAACCTGGATATGGCTGGTGGCGGTGAGCTAACTGACCAAGGCGTGCATATTATTGATTTGATCCAGTGGTTTTTGGGTGAGCCAACTGATTCAGTTGCATATTTACAAAATGCAATTTGGCCAATCAAGCCTTTAGAAGATAATGCATTTGCTATGCTTAAATTTAAAGACGGTCAAGTAGCTAGTTTTCACACCAGCTGGACCCAGTGGAAAAACCAATTTGTATTTGAAATTTTCTGTGAAAAAGGATCAGTTAGCATAAATGGGTTAGGTGGCAGCTACGGCGTGGAGACTTTAACTATCGCCAAAAGAAAAGCTGAAGGCGGCGCACCAGAGATGGAGTTCGAAGAATTTATTGGCGAAGATTTTTCGTGGCGTGACGAATGGAATGATTTTATTTGCGGAATTAACGATCATAGTCACAACTACTTTGCTCCAGCTGAAGATGGCTTGAAAGTAATGAGAACCCTAAACTCACTCTATGGCAAAAAACTATGAGCAAGCCAGCAATTTTTCTTGACCGAGATGGAGTTATCAATAAAGTTGTAATGCGCGGAAAAAAAGAAGGATCTCCCAGGACACTATCTGAATGGCAATGGGAAGATGGTGTTGTGGATGCTGTAAATAATTTCAAACAAGCCGGATATTTAGTGTTTATTGTAACCAACCAACCTGATATTGCTCGAGAATTAATGACTCAAGAAACTCTTGATAATTTTCATAAAAAAGTCTGGAACACACTACCAATCGATGATCTAATGTTTTGCCCTCACGATAATCACCATAACTGTCATTGCCGCAAGCCAAAGCCTGGCATGCTTTTAGATTTAGCCAAAAAATGGGATATAAATTTAGCGAATAGTTATATGGTAGGAGATAGGGGGTCAGATATTGCTGCGGGTAAGTCAGCAGGATGCAAAACCGTCCTTCTTAGCAGACCATACAATCAAAGTGTTACAGCCGACCAATATATAAAAGTCTTAAAAGACTTGTCTTGCCTACTAAGTAATAATAAGCCACTATAATAGACAGGGAATTTTGGCAAGGAATCATGAATGAATAAAACTGACAAACAACCCTTAGGAGTATGGCCAATATCTGCTGCTGAAATGTGGGAGCGCTACGGTTACTGGGTGCTCCAGGCATTCTTTGTTTATTATGTTACCCAAGTATTTAATTTTAGCGAAGAGCGCAGCTTTACAATTTTAGGGTCATTCTCCGCGCTAACACTAATCATGCCCCTTCTCGGCGGTGTTATTGCTGATAAATTATTAGGTTTTCGCCATAGTATAATTCTCGGGGGCTTAATGCTAATTTTAGGGTATGGCATGCTAACCCTACCGGGCGAGAATGTATTAATGATTTCACTGGCTGTCATCAGTGTTGGCACAGGGCTTTTCAAACCAAATGCCGCAAGCTTGCTAGGCACTCTTTACAGTGAGAATGATCCTCGTCGCGACTCAGGTTTTACCATCTATTACATCGGAATCAATATTGGCGCCCTTCTAGCTATGGGGCTAAGCGGGTTTATTCAAGAATTTTGGGGATGGAGCATAACCTTCTACTCCACAGCAACCGCCCTAACTTTGAGTGTAATCACATTCATTGGTGGCAGAAAGTATTTTGCAGAAGGTAGAGCCAAACACAAGCTATCTATCCCACTAGCTGCAAGAGTTACGTATGCCTACCTAGTTATACTTTTGTGTATAGCTCTCTGCACCTTATTGATGGAAAATGATAACCTAGCCATAGCATTTTTCTTTATTATTGCAGCGATCTCTGCAGCAATTGTGATTACCTGCGCAATTAAGGCTGATAATAAAATTAAACGAAATCATATCTTAGCGTTTTTGCTGCTTACTACTATATCAATTGCATTCTGGGCAGTTTACGGCCAAATATTTATGTCCATGAATATGTTTTCAGGCCATGCGGTTAAATTAATGGCTTTCGGTATAAAAATCCCTACACCAATGCTATTGGCATCCGAAGGTTTGGGAATATTAACTTTTGGTGCAATATTAAGTAGAGTTTGGGTATGGCTAAAACATACAAAATATAGCCCCTCAACACCAATGAAATTCACATTTGCAAACCTTGCACTTGCTGCTGCATTTGGCTTCATATTGCTAGTACTTAAGCTTCACCCCGCAGGGGAATTAATCAGTCTTTGGTGGGTAGTAATTACATTTATGATTGTCTCAATTGCTGAACTTTGCTTGTCCCCTATTGGGCTTGCTATGACCTCAGAGCTTATTCCTCAACAATGGGTCGGTATGATGATGGGAATTTGGTACGTAGCAACAGGATTAGGAACTAAGATTGCTGGAAAGATTGCTTCAATTGCAGCAATTCCCAGAACAATGAAAAACGTTGAACAAATTGATCAAATATATACAAATGCGTTTATCAGCTACGCGCTCATGGCTCTTACGGTAATGATGATAGCGCTTATATTTACGCCTTGGATTAAGAAGCTTATGGCGAACCCAGAAAAATAATCCCTTAGATTGGAGAGCTGTCACCCTTCATCGATTGAGGGGTGACAAGATCATTGAACACCCTATTTCGAGGATAGATCAGCTGACTCCCACTTCATTTCATTCTTTTGAAGCATAGGATGAGAAACAATCATATGCCAAACAACTGCCTGAAAAGCTTCAGTTTGCGGGGTAACAGTGCCAGGCTGTTGAGATGGAATTATGACACAAGCATCCGCAACTTTTGCTGTATATCCACCTTTTCTACCAACAACACCCCATATTTTTGAGCCTACTTCTTTTGCATGAATTAAAGAATTCACAATATTTGTGGAGATATTATGTTCTAAATCTCCCCCACCAACAGAAAATACAAAGATGCCATCCTTATCATTCAAACGACTGCCCTTAAGCCAATTAACAAAAGCAGTATCCCACCCATCATCATTAATACGAGCCGTTAATTCAGAAACATTATCAGTTGGCGTATATGACTCAATTCCAGCAATTTTACGAAAATCATTCACCGCGTGACTACAGTGCCCAGCACCGCCACCTACACCAATAAAAAATAAACGCCCGCCACGCTCACGAACCTCAGCGATTTGGCTTACCATTTTCTCCATAGCTGCAAGATCAAGGTTATCAATTATCCACTTAGACTCAGCAAAAAAGTTTTGTATATATTGCATAAAACTATCTTTTGGTTGATTTATGATGGGATGAATTCTACCATGTAGCCTAGCTTTTTGCGAGATTGGCATTTAGCATCACAAAAAGTGTACAATAGAATTGTATTTGAACAACAACTAGGCTTTCTTGAAAGCAGATTTCATCAAAATTTAAAATCTTTTTTTAAGAAGGTCTAGAACAACAAGGAAGTGTTATGAGAAAACCCACTCTTGTCCTGTTTATTATCGCCTTTTTCTTTTCCCCCCTATCAATCGCCACAACCTTTCAATGCTCAATGAAAAAAGATGGGAAAGCTTACTTTTATTGCGGCCTTGAATCGACTAACTACAAAATTATTTATGGGAAACATAAACAACAAATAGAAAGCTATGTAAAATCTCATAAATTAAAAATATCCCCAAAAGCAGATGACAATTTTATTGGTCCTCACATGACGGTTAAGGCAAGTAACTTAGCCCCTGCTGTTAACTTAAAAATAGCAAATATAATTGGGGATAAATTTCAACTGAATATTGATGATGATATTACCGTTTGGAAAACTAAAAGATACTATTGGTTTGTACTAAAGGTGAAAAGTTCTAAGTTCTTGAAAGGCCCTAGAAAAGCTAGCCTCATCTCTAGTAGCAATACTTTGCACGTATCAATTGCTAGAGCGAGACTATAGGCAACGTCCTTAAATATAATGATCTAGTAATAATGCGATAAACAGAGCAAATAAATATATTATGGAAAATTTAAAAGTTGGCATGGCCCATGTATTGCCCTCTTCTTTCCATAGATTGTAGCTATACCAAAGAAACACTAGACCAAGAACTGTAGCCCCTGTTAGATAAATTAATCCGCTCATACCAACAGCGAACGGCAACCACGTGCAGGCAATCATTACAATCGTATATAACAAAATATTAATTTTGGTATACTCGACCCCATGAGTAACTGGCAACATTGGTATATCTGCCTTGGCGTATTCATCTTTTCTATGAATAGCCAATGCCCAAAAATGAGGAGGAGTCCATACAAAAATTATCAAAACTAGCAATAGACTTAACGGATCAAACCTACCTGTCACAGCACTCCATCCTAATAGTGGGGGCATAGCTCCAGCAAGTCCACCAATAACGATGTTCTGCGGGGTAGCTCTCTTTAAAAAAGCAGTGTAAATAATTCCATAACCAACAACTGTCATAACAGTTAGCACAGTAGTAATAATATTTACGAACTTGATTAAAATTATAACGCCAAGCAGCAAGGTAACCCCAGCAAAGATTAAGCACTCAGCAGGACTTACAAGACCAGAGGGAATTGGTCGCTTTTGAGTTCTAGCCATTTTTTTATCTGACTCACGCTCGAGAAAGTGATTAATTGCACCTCCTGAACTAGCACATAAAGCAATACCCAGCAGACTATTAATAATTAATAAAGGTGAAATAGCAGCTTGCGTAGCCATCAACATGCCGACAACAACTGTAACTAACATCAAAGTCACAACGCGTAGCTTACTGAGTTCTACATAGGCTTTAATTTTATTTTTCATAATTTCCTGAGTATAAATTTTAGATTGCCACAATATATACAATTGGTGTCTGAAGTGCAAATTAAAGCCAGAGCATGGAGCATCAATTCCACATTAAAAATAGTGTTTGCTTTCATCACAAAAATGATAGAATCAGTTAAGATCTGCTGACAATTCATCTTACGGCTGCAAATGAAGATAAATTGGCAACAAGCTCTCTACTTAAAAAAAAAAAAGGAATTTCACATGGGTTTTAGCGGAACAAGTCTTGGTTCAATTTTACTCATACTACTAATTATTGGTGTTCTGTTTGGCACTAAACGTATTAGTCAGGTAGCAGAAGACCTTGGCAAGGCAGTTAAAAAGTTTCGCCAAGGAATGAATGAAACTGAAAACAATGAAAAAGAAACCTAAACATGTTTGATATTGGTTTCAGTGAATTGCTGCTTGTTTTAATCATAGGTCTAATAGTTCTTGGCCCCAAAAGGATGCAAGAACTTTCATATATTATAGGAAAAGGTCTAGCTAATTTAAAAAAATCATTTGACTTTGGGCAAACTGAAATCCAACCCAAATCCAACCAAGAAAATGCGCTCAAACATACACCAGCTGAATCTGATAGCCATGAATAACTTCCAAGAGCTAAGAAAACGTCTAATCTACTACTCAATTGTTTTAGTCATCAGTATTGCAGGATTATGGTCTCACAGCCAACAAATATATACTCTTTTTAGCACCCCTCTCTTAAAAGTATTGCCTGAAGGCCACCACATGCTCGCAACATCAATTACGGCACCTTTTATTATTCCACTAAAGCTGACGTGTATTGCGGCATTTTTTATTACTCTGCCATGGATGCTATACCAAATATGGGCGTTTATCTCCCCAGGGCTTTACCCTCATGAAAAAAGAATGGTTTGGCCTTTTATGCTAGCCTGTATTGCTTTATTTTTTGCTGGAGCTGCTTTCGCTTATTTTATAGCTTTTCCACTAATATTTAATTTTTTTGCAAGCTTAACTCCTGTAGGTGTCGATTTTGCACCTGATATAAGTCAGTTTTATTCATTTGCATTGAGGATGTTGATGGCTTTTGGCCTTGCATTTGAGTTACCAGTTATAGTTTGGTTAGTAGTTTATTTTGGATTAGTAAAAAAACAAACTCTATCCAAGCAAAGACCTTATGTAATTGTTGCAGCATTCACTGCAGGAATGCTTCTAACTCCGCCAGATATTTTTTCTCAAATATTGCTTGCAGTACCAATTTGTCTGCTATTTGAGCTAGGACTATTTTTCGCACCAAGGCATTCAAACCATCATTATTAACAACACAACATTGACAAATAATTTTACACGAACTATGATTCCAACTCTTTTTAGAACCCAGGAATCTAGACATGAAAAAACTCGTTATATTCATTTTAGGCTTAATTTTATTATCCGGATGCTCTTCATTTTATCGCGTAAACCTTGACGACATGCAGAGACAAATTCATAAAGGTGATAAAGTTAGAATTATAAGTAAATCTGGTGACGATTTCGAACTTAAAGTTTCAAGCGTTACCAAAAACACAATTAAAGGTGAAGGATCTACATTTAATAAAAATGAAATATCACGTATTGAAAAGTCTAAAACAGACCCATATAAAACTGCTGCTGTTGCTGGTGGAGCTGGAGCTGGTGTCACTGTGCTTGGTTTTATTGGATTAGTTGTTGTCACAGGTGGAGTCATTGTACTCCTATAAGCCCATAGGCTCACAAGCATAGATAATTTTTTGAACTCTTGCACAAAAACACTTAACAAATTATCATGAAAGAGTAATAATTTAAGGATGATTGGGATGTCTAAACGCGTTGCTACTCTTTTTAGCATTGGCTTAATGGTCATTTGCTCCCCCATGGCACTTGCCTACAACAAAGGGAAGATCACACCGAGATTAAAAGCAAAAGTGTTTAACTTAAAGAAGTTTGACAACGTGTACGTCAAAGATGGATTACATGTAAAACTTGAAAACGGTCGTCGCTATCAAGTAATAGTTTCCCGCCCTAAAGACTTACCAGCACCGGTGTTAATCCAAACTAAAGACAACAACCTTACTCTAAGCTGGGAATATGATGGCTTTACAAAACAAAAAACGGTGTACAACCATCCTCACTTCTCTTGGCAAAAGCATGGAATGCCCATCCAGCATTTAGTTGGACCAGAAGACAAAGCACATTACCACCCTGACCAAGTAAAAATTACAGTTAAAGCCCCGAGCATAAAGAAGGTAGTTTTGTATGACACAACTACTGTGTTCAGTAAAAGATTTAAATGCAAAGATTTAACTATTGTTAACCAGGAATCAGGATATGTTGACTTAAACGGGATGATTGGCCTTAAACAGATCATTCAAAATAGCGCACGCCCTATTAAAGTTAATTGGGTTGATAATAGTAATAATATCCAAATTGATGCTACTGGCAAAGGTGCTATTGAGCTAGCCGGTGAAGCAAAGCATATCCGAGCAACCTTACACAAACGTTCCTATATGGATAGTCGATACCTACGAGCAAAGGACATGTGGGTACAAACTAAAGACCGTTCTCATGCTGATGTTTTAGCCACTAATTTCTTGGCAGCTTTTGCCTTTGGCACAAATAATATTAGCTATTATAAAACCCCAGCTTACCTAATTGAAGAAACATCAAAATTAGGCAATGTCTTGCAAAAAGGTTTTTGGAATTAGAGCCCACAGACAGTAGTTCCCGCTAGGAATTGTACAATTTAAGGAAACGCTCAGATTTGAGGGCAATTTTGATGAAAAAATGAGCGAGCAGCGCAGTGTATTGATTGATACATGAGCAGCGGAGCAAGTTTTTTAATCAAAAGTGTGCCAAATCTGGGTGTTCCATAATCGAGCGGGAGCTGCTGGCCCACAGAAAGCTGTATCCTGTTAGGATATGAGTTAAGATATAATCCCAAAATAAAAATTGAAAGGGATATCTTATGCTAAAGCAAATTCTTGCCACAATAATAATATTTTCTACTTTTACAATTACTGCATTTGCTGATGACTATAATTACGCCAACAAGCAGGCATGCCAATCTTCACTGCAAACCTATAGAAATATGATTGCTAAAATGCAAAGAAAGGACCCAAACCACTCTAATGAATATATGAACATGAGGCTATTTTTCTACAGATTAGTTTATGGTGGGTTAAATAAAAAATATTGCCATAACGGAGTTTGCACCTGGAAAACATCAGCCTCCTGCGCATTACTTGATCTAGACAAAGAACCAGCGCGCAAAGTGTGGCTAAAACTTGCAAATAAATACATTGATAAAGAAGTTACCTATATTTACAACAATACTTATGACCCTAATATTCACAAACTACCAACGAGATTTTTGATGGAATGTGGTCCTTACAAGGAAGGTAACGATAAATTCAAAAACTGCAGACTAAAAATTTCTTAACTATTAGACAGACCCTACTTTTTCGTATGATAAAACTATAGGGGACGGTGCCTAGTGATAACCCTTATATAAGTCTGATATACTCAGCTCAAATACCCATTAATTTGAGCTGAGACAATGTCTAAATATGACACTTTAATTCTAGGGGCAGGAGAGACTGGCCGATCAGCCATACCATTTCTTCAATCTCTTGGTGAAAGAGTTGCAATTGCTGACTCAAGAGAAAACCCTCCACAAATTGAAGAACTAAAATCTAAGTTCCCAAGCCTTCCTATTTATTCTGGTGAATTTAATCTAGGACTACTTAAATCAGCCCGCAGAATACTTATTAGCCCCGGAATTAACCCAAACCTCCCTATATTTCATGCTTTAAAGCAATCTCAGATTCCAGTTGTAAGCGACATTGAAATCTTTAGCCAAAATGTCAAAGCTCCTATCATTGCCGTAACTGGCTCAAATGGTAAAAGTACCGTCACCACTTTAACTGCCAAAATGTTTGAGGCTGCCGGCTGTTCTGTTGGAGTTGGTGGAAATTTAGGTCCTGCAGCACTTACCCTGCTTATGGAAAAACCCAAAGATTTTTATATTTTAGAAATTTCTAGTTATCAACTAGAGACAACAGATTCACTAAAAACAAAATCTGCTGTAGTTTTAAATGTTACTCCCGACCACCTTGATCGTCATGTAACAATGAGCAAGTACCGTCAACTCAAATGGCGCATTTACAAAAATTGCACACATCAAATTTATAACTTAGATTTTGCCAATGGATTACAAAATAAAGGTTCATTTGGCTATAGAATGTCTGAACCAGAAAATAATGAATTTGGCATCAGATATCACAACGGCACCCCTCAGTTTGCATTTGGAAAAAATTTACTATTTCCTACTTCAATCTGCAAATTACCGGGCAAGCACTCATGGAGCAATATTTTAGCTTGCTGCGCTTTAGCACATGCTGCAGGAATATCTGCAGAAGCAATGCAAAAAGCTGTTAGCGAGTTCAAAGGGCTGCCTCACCGCTGCCAATTTGTGAAAGAGCTCAAGGGTGCCAAGTGGTATAATGACTCAAAGGCTACAAATTCTGGAGCAACCATTGCTGCAATTAATGGCCTAAAATCTGAAAATACTAAAGAGCATATAATTTTAATTCTTGGCGGAATTGCCAAGGAAGATAACTTTTTAGAGCTTGCTAAAAATTTAAGTCCACAAGTTTCAAACTGTCTCATATTTGGCCAAGATACAGACAAAATATTCAATGATGTAAAAAACTACAGCAATACTTATAAAGTAAAAGACCTTGAAGAGGCGGTTGGCATGGCCGCCAAATTAACAAAACCAGGAGATAAAGTTTTATTTTCTCCAGCTTGTGCAAGCTTTGATATGTTTGAGAATTTTGCATCGCGCGGTACAATATTTGAAGAATTAGTTAAAAATCTATAGTGAACACGGAAGTGCCAAAACAACGCTCAGGCAAAAATTTACAATATTTTTACGACATGCCTTTACTGCTGACTACCCTTGCCCTACTGGCAATTGGTATCATAATGGTTACGTCGGCTTCAATTGTTATCTCCGAACAACTTTTCAAATATCCTTTTCACTTTTCATTGCGACAAGCAATCTATTTAATTGTAGCGATCATAGCCGGCGGGGTTATTTCAAGAATTAACTCTGAATTTTGGTACTCAATTCGAAATATAGTACTCGCATTAGCAATTGTTTTGCCGATTTTAGTTCTAGTTCCTGGCATTGGACACGAAGTTAATGGAAGCCTGCGCTGGATTAGACTAGGCCCATTTTCTTTCCAAGTTTCTGAAGCCGTAAAACTTTGCTTTATAATTTTCTTAGCAAGCTTTCTCAGCCGCCACCAAAAAGAATTTAACAACACAAAAGGCCAAATATGGGCCTTTATGCGCCCTTTTTTATTACTTGGAATCATTGGTATATTGCTTTTAAAAGAACCTAACTTTGGTGCGCTTGCAGTATTATTTGTCACGGTTCTCGGTATGATGTTTGTAGCTGGCAGCCACTGGCTTTACTTCATAGGAATTTCGAGCGCTCTAACCTCTGGAATGGCCTTAATAGCAATTATGGCACCATATAGAATGGCAAGATTAACTGCATTTTTACACCCCTGGGTCGAGCAATTTGGTAGCGGCTACCAGCTAACACAATCTTTAATTGCCTTTGGTCGCGGTGGAATATTTGGCCAAGGACTAGGAAATTCCGTACAAAAACTTTATTACCTACCCGAAGCTCACACAGACTTTGTATTTGCTATTACTGCAGAAGAGTTAGGATTAATAGGCACCATTTGCATACTAGGTCTATATTTCTTTTTAACTTTACGCATACTAAAAGTTGGGCAACTCGCACTCGATAAAGAGTTGTTATTTCAAGGATACTTCTCCACTGGCGTTGGTATTTGGATTGGTCTACAAGCACTCGTAAATGTAGGTGTAACTTGTGGGTTATTACCAACTAAAGGCTTAACTCTCCCTCTGCTAAGCTATGGTGGGACTAGCCTTTTAATAAATATCATTGCCATTGCAATCGTGGTTAGAATCAGCCATGAAATCTCTGAAGCAAAGCGCAAAGACGGCCGAACCAAAGTTGGAGTGTTTAAATAATGAAGATCGTAATAGCAGCAGGTGGAACTGGGGGGCACGTAATGCCCGCCATGACAGTCGCTAACGAACTTATCAAACAAGGTCACGAAGTAGCTTGGATTGGCACACCTCACGGACTAGAAGCTAAATTAATTCCTGCAAGCAAAATCCCATTTTATAGCCTTAATATCAAGGGATTAAGAGGCTCAGGGATTAAAGGGCTGATACAAACAGCCATCAAAGGCACAAAAGCCTTATTTCAAAGCAGAAAACTACTAAAAAAACTTAATCCTGATGCAGTTTTAACTATGGGCGGATATGTAACAGGACCTGTTGGAATTGCAGCGTGGATGATGAGAAAGCCTTTATATCTTCACGAACAAAATGCAATTCCTGGGCTAACCAATCGAGTGCTTAAGCCTTTTGCAAAAAAAATTATGGAAAGTTTTCCTGGTTCATTTAAACCTAGTAATAAAATAACAACCACAGGAAATCCAATTAGACCAGAGCTAGTAGTAACTGAAACTCCAGAAACTAGATTAAATACTCGTACCGGCAAATTAAAAATTCTTGCAATGGGAGGCAGTCAAGGGGCACTATTCTTAAATCAAAACTTACCTGAAGCACTATCAAAATTGCCAGAGGATATTAGACCTGAAGTATTTCACATTGCAGGGGAAAAAATGCTTGAAGAAACAAAAAAAGCATATAGAAAATTTAATGTTAAAGCTGAAATTGCCCCTTTCATAAATGATATGTGTGATGCTTATTTTAACGCTGACTTAGTAATTGCTCGTGCCGGAGCACTAACAGTTAGTGAAATTGCAGCAACTGGTGTCGCTAGCATGCTTATTCCTTACCCATATGCTGCAGATGATCACCAAAAAGCAAACGCTCAATTTCTTGCAAAAAATAATGCCACAATACTATTAAATCAAAATGATTTAACTCCTGATTTACTAGCAGAACAACTGCAAAAAATGCATAATAACCGAAATGATTTAATTAAAATGGCGACAAGCGCCCATAAGGTCTCTAGACCAAATGCAACAAAAGCTGTCTGCGCCATTTGCGTCGCTCATTAGAGGGTTTTTAATGCATAAGGACAAAGGTTTTATCCATTTCATTGGAATTGGTGGCTGCGGCATGAGTGGTCTTGCAGAATATACAAAAAAACAAGGCTATGATGTCTCAGGATCTGACATAAATGAAAACCCAAGATCTGTCGCTCTACAAAAACTAGGCATAAAAACCTTTATTGGCCACAACCCATCTAATGTAGCCAATTCTCAAATGGTTGTTTACTCTACAGCAATACCAAAAAATAACCCTGAAATGCTCGCAGCAAAGAAATCTGGCATTCCCATGCTCCATAGAGCAGAATATCTTGCTAAGTTAATACCCAAAGAAAAAAGCATAGCTATAACAGGAACCCATGGAAAAACCACAACTAGCAGCATGATCGCCAATCTTTGCGCTCACGCTAAACTTAAGCCTAGTTTCGTTATTGGCGCATGCGTTTTTGACTTAGGATCGTATGCGCACTTCGATGAGGGCGAATTTTTTGTAATTGAAGCTGATGAGAGTGATGCCTCTTTTTTAAACTTTTATCCAGAAGTTGCTATTGTTACTAATATTGATCATGACCACATGCAAACTTACGCCAATAAAGATGCTGAACTAAAATTGGCATTTGTGCAGTTTATGCATCAAACCCCTAAAAATGGTTTAGTTATAATCTGTATTGATGACCCAGTATGCAGAGCGCTTCTGCCTCAAATTGACCGACAAATATTAACTTATGGTTTAAGCGAAGATGCTGATATTCAAGCTGTTGACATCAAGCAAGTTGGCCGCCAATGTCATTTTACACTTAAAACCCCAGACAATAAAAAATTCAAAATGACAGTTAATATGCCTGGAAAACACAATGTATTAAATGCTCTCGCGGCATGCGCAGTAGCTTATAACTACAACATAGACTTTGATGCGCTAAACCAGTCTCTCCTTAAGTTTTCTGGCACAAGTCGCCGTTTTCAACAGCTTGGCAAGATCAGAACCAAAGATAATGGCTCAGCCTTGATAATTGATGATTATGCCCACCATCCAGCAGAAGTTACTGCTGCCTTAGAGGGCAGTAAAGCTTGCTGGCCAGAGCAACGATTAATTGCCGTTTTTCAGCCCCATCGCTACACCCGCACAAAGGAACTATGGGATGATTTTGTGAATTGCTTTGATAAAGCTGATGAAGTAGTTATCTTAGATATTTATCCTGCTGGCGAAAAGCCAATTGAAAATATAACTAGTAAGCGCCTTGCTGAATGCATTCAGCAAATAAAGCCCAGCGTCAGGTTTGTTGCAAAAAATGAAGATATAGCAGATTGCCTAAAAGACTTAACTCAAGACCAGGACATCATTATGATGATGGGTGCAGGAAGCATCAGCCAAATGGCACACAAGATGATAAAAAATCACAACATAGAAACAGAGAAAGCCTGAGGACAAAGTGATGGACGCAATTATAGAGTGTCGCGATAATTTATTTAAAAAACATGAACTCAAACGCTACAACACTTGGAGAGTTGGCGGCACTGCTGACCTATTCTATCAACCAAAATCAATTGAAGAGCTCAGTGAGACCCTACGAGAGTGTCACGTTAAAACACCAATTTTATGGCTTGGCCTAGGCAGCAATATTTTGTTTCGTGACGCTGGTTTTAGAGGATTGGTAATCGCAACCCAAAAACATTTAGATCAAGTAAAACAAGTTGATCACAACACCATAAGAGCTGAAGCAGGACTAACTTCAGCTAAATTTGCCAAGTTTTGTGCCAACCTTGGACTAGCTGAGTCTGAGTTTTTCTCCGGCATCCCTGGCACAGTTGGGGGAGCTCTAGCTATGAATGCCGGAGCATTTGGCGGCGAGACTTGGCGTTATGTCGTAGGCATTGAGACTATTGACCGCCAGGGAAATATCCACCATAGAACTCCTGATGAATTTGAAGTCAACTACAGAGAAGTTAATGGCAAGCCAGACGAATGGTTCGTTGCTGGTTATTTCAAATTTCCCCAAGGCAACTCAGAAAGACAACGACAGGCAATCAAAAGTATTCTAAAAAAGAGATCGGATAGTCAACCTATAGGTCAACTGAATTGTGGCTCAGTTTTCCGTAATCCACCAAATAATTTTGCAGCCAAACTCATAGAAGAAACAGGACTAAAATCATTTAGAATAGGGGGCGCATACGTTTCTGAAAAGCATGCTAATTTTATAATTAATGATGGATCAGCTACGGCATCCGACATTGAACAGCTAATCGAAACAGTCAGAAATCGAGTCAACCAAGAAAAAGGAATTCAATTAAAACACGAAGTTCATATGTATGGTGAGTACTAAATTTCATAATAATCATTCAGAACATATCTACTTGATAATAATGAATTTACTGGTACAATCCTCTAAAAATCTTGAGGTTAAGGCAATCAAATATGTTAAATGCAACTCAAAAAAAAGTAATCGAAAAGTATATCAATGACCTTTTAGATGAAATCCAGTTCGATCACACTGTGCCTGAAAACACTAATTTTCTAGAATTAGACCAGCTGGATGACTCGCCTCCACGATCTCCAGAATTAGTCTATAGAGCCCTATTTTACATACTGAAAAACATATGCACACGCGAAATAGAGGCACACTTTAAAAAAGAAAAAATTCTCGAAGAATTTAATAGTCTTACAGAGTTGCTCCACATACATCAATTCCCACAAAACCGAACCACAGGGGCCCATTATACACGAGATATTTATATAGATGGGGTACTAAACGTTCGTTACTATGATGAAAAAGGGAGTATCATAGCTGAGCCCAAAGGGCTATTAAGCTTAACTGTTTATAATAGAGATGACGATGATCCCGTTAACAGAGAAGATGTTGTGTCCTATGCCTCCGATCTTATAAGAAAAGCACTCCTTAAAGTAAAAGAGAGCACGCCAAACAACCCTATATTAGACTTTATTTTAAAATTTAACACTATATTCTCTGATCCTTTTTACCCATATAACGACCCACATGATGTGGACAAAGATATAGATAGCTTGCTAAAGCAATTTGACCCAATTAATGTTTTTAGGGGAAGCAATACCAATACAAATTCGGAAAAATTAGATCTCATAAAGCATCTAATTACAGATGAAACTTTTGATATTAGGCATCACCCATATTTTCTATTAAGGCATGCCGCTTTAACCAATGATTGTGCAATATTTAAATTAATTTTAGATGAGTTTAAAGATCACCCATATTTTGAATATTCAATTGAAATAGAGGATATTATAATCCTGGCAATTGAGAGCAATAATATTACAATACTTCAATACATTTTGGACAAATACAACAACTCCCCTTATTTGACAAATGGCATTAATAACAGTCCTTTATACCATGCTATAAAGGCTGGAAACTTTAAGGCACTAGATATACTGTTGAAACGAGGGGCCAACCCTAATATGAAATGCAATGAAAATGGCCTCTCTGCATTCCAAACCGCAATCATATCTGGCAAATATAAAAATGTCCTTGCTATCGTAAATAGAATAAATCCTAGTAAAAATGAAATACTAGTAAAGATTAATCAGGCTTTTCCAGATGGAGACTATCCACTGGATAAAGCATTAATTTATAACTCCTTACACATAGCAAACCTCCTGATTGCCCACGGTGCCAACCTTTCTTTAAATTTAAAAGAAAAAGCTATATTCATGACCATTGATGCGTGCAAGCATTCCAGAGATGAACACATCCTACTAAACATTTTAAAATATCTTATTAAAGATAAGAGCATAAAAAAATACTTAACGGCCACTAAATCTAGTTTGCTAATCTATACAGAACATAGATTTGGCAAACACCATTTTATATATAAATTTATAAAGTCTACGCTTAAGACTAATACAAGATCTAATGGCAAAAGGTCTCGACCTAAAAATGATAACTTAAATGCTGCTGAAACAGACGATAGAAGGCCCTTTAAATTTATAAGGATAGCAGAAAACAATTCATTGTTTTTTTCAAATGAAGGAGACACCCCTACAGAAAGATCAAATGATAAATCATTGAATCCGTATTAGGGTCTGTTGACAATTGGTGTTGCAAGGCGAAAATATCTAGAATGCAGATAAATTAAATTTTTTACAAAAAAAATTTGAAACCTTGCATTTCATATACTATTTTTATACTCAAAGGAGTCATTCCACACTACAATTTATTTGGCCTGGTTTGACCACGATATGCGACACCTTACGGACATGGATTTAGAGGTGTTCTGCCCTAAACGGACTTTTGGATTTCATAGCGTGCTTATCAGGGTGACCCGAGAGGGTAAAATGGGCGCTTCTGCACGCCCATCTTTTTTTAAGCTTAGGACCAGTTACAACCCCATCCTAAAATAGTATTGAAAATTACTTGCACAGATCTCATTATTGAACTAAAATTGCTCACTAAAAAGTGAGGCAAAATCATGATGAACTCAAACTCAACATCTCTATTAAATAGAGATTATGACTTAAAAAAAAGTATTAAAAATATAAAAGATCACATAGCTTCTAACCAAGATAAGCTTGAAAAGCTAAATGATATAGCTACAAAATATGCTACAAAAATAAATAATGCCACAAGTGCCAAAGATAATTTACGGTATCAAATCAACCAAACTATAGTTACAAATGATCAAATGTTTGGATTGACTCAATGGGCTCAACAAGAATTCAATAGGCTATCACAACTTGTTAACTCACTTTCTGAAAAAAGAAACTCAAAACTGCTTGAAGCTGAAAAACTTAAAAAAGATATTGGCGAGCTATCTACAAAACATAAAGAACTAAAAGACGAACTTAAAGAAAATAATGCAAAAATCATACAAGAAGCAAAAGAATACATTAACAATAGAACTAAATTTTTTGAAACAAATAGAAAAAGAACCGCTACAAATCTCAACATAGTAGATGGTAGAAATCCTGAACAAAGACCCAAAGCAAAATAAAGATTCTCTCTGTAGGGTCTGCTGACAATTGGTCTTACAGCTGCAAATGCTGAAAATTTATGCAATTGTTAATACGGAGGCCCCAAAAGCGTCATCTCGACTGAAGCACAATAGGCGCGCTCCTACGTCATCTCGACTGGAGCACCGAAGGTGCGTAATGGAGAGATCTAACTGCAATGCAAATTCGGATCCATTCGACTTCGCTCTCTTCGAGAGCTACGCTCAGGATGACTATGTATGGCGTCATCTCGACTGAAGCACCAAGGGTGCGTAATGGAGAGATCTAACTGAATTATATTTTCATATCTCTCGACTACGCTCGAGATGACCACTATTTTTTACGCTCAAGATGACAACTATGTTTTACGCTCGAGATAACAGCTATAGTTCTTGAAGTCGTAAATTAGGAGATAGTGATAGCCTCTAGACGGTGAAACTTGTTACGAAGTTATTTTGTAGCGTTGGTTTTAGCCAATTGTGCAAATTTAGATGCGTTTACCCTAGTCAACAGACCCTATACTTTTAACACCAAAGGGCAATAAAATATAATTGCCCTTTTTTAATACCTAATGTTATTGGTCCTGTTATTGCAGAGCGAATTGTCTGCATTCCTTACGCCGCCTCTTTATACAAAAATGATGGCAACTTGTGCTTCGGAACTGTTACATAGTCTTTTTGTATTCTCAAGGTAGCTTTTTCCTCCCAGTGAGGACGTTTACACGACCTTAGCAGACCCAAAAATTGGGGCGGGGCAACCAATACCAACTGATCAAAACTATCATTTAATGCGTGAAACTCAAGAAACAAGCTAATCTTCGATGCAAATTTTTCTTTCTCAATTTTCTTTGGATCTGAAGAAGTTGGCACGGTACCAATTCCGTTAATTTTTTTATTCCCTCCTGAACTTGGTCTGTCAGATACAAGATCAATATTTTTTTCTCTTCCAGCTGGGTTCTTAAATGATTTTAAACGTTTTATTGGGCCGCCGACGCGCTTTGCTGAATAGATATAGGCTTGACTACCATCAGCAACAAGGATCCAGAATCTTGACATAGTAATTCTCCTTTTGATGGATATATTAAAACTATAGGCAACAAATCTTTTTAGTTCAAATTTTGCGCAAATTATCTAGAAAAATATCATCTAAATTGGAAACTAAAACTAAAGCTTTAATTGCTAATATAAACTAAATGTGTTATTCTGGCGTTCGTTCAATAATTAAACAATATAGAGTCCTTAATGTCATCAGAAATAACTTTTAAACAATTGGGTCTAAATGCCCAATTAATTGGCGCACTTGATAAACTTGGATACGAAAATCCAACCCCTGTTCAGGAGCAAAGCATTCCAGTACTTCTTAAGGGGAAAGATATAGTCGCACAAGCCCAAACCGGGACAGGTAAAACAGCTGCATTTGCCCTTCCTATTTTGAATGGCATTAATACTAAAGACTCTAATACACAAGCAGTTGTTTTAGCGCCAACTCGAGAGCTAGCAATTCAGGTAGCGGATAACTTTAAAGCTTACTCGGCTGAAGTAAACAATCTTCAAGTATTACCAATATACGGCGGACAACCTTACCACGCCCAGCTAAAAGGATTGAGACGAGGAGCTCAAATTGTTGTGGGTACCCCGGGCCGTGTTATGGATCATATCCGTCGCGGCACATTAAAACTAGACACCTTAAAAATGCTAGTTTTAGATGAAGCTGATGAAATGCTTAATATGGGCTTTCTTGAAGATGTAGAGTGGATCCTTGAGCAGATAAAATCGGATCACCAAACCGCCCTTTTCTCTGCGACAATGCCGGCAAGAATTAAAAAGATTGCTAATAACTATCTAAATGAACCAGAACACATCCGAATTGAAGCGAAACATGAAACTGTTTCATCAATTAAGCAAATTTATATTTTGGTAGAAGGACGCAATAAATTTGAACTTCTACTTAGAACGCTGGAAGTTGAAGATTTTGATGCTGTAATTGTATTTGCTCGAACTAAAAGAGATACAGTTGAGCTTTCAGATAAACTTTGTGAAGCTGGGTATGCAGCTGATGCACTAAATGGTGATATGAATCAAAATGCTCGTGAAAAAGTTATTAATCGCTTTAAGAAAGGCACACTTGATATTGTTATTGCTACAGACGTTGCTGCCCGTGGACTTGATGTTGAAAGAATCACCCATGTTATTAACTATGACATCCCAACTGAAGTAGAGCCATACGTTCACCGTATTGGCCGTACTGGCCGTGCTGGAAGATCTGGAAAAGCAATTCTTTTTGTAGCTCCAAATGAACGTCGCTTATTAAGAAGTATTGAAAGCACAACCAGGGCGGAAATAACTCCAACTGATCCACCCTCAACAAAAGATGTTCAAAAAACACGCCATGAAGCATTTTCTCGCCAAGTTGTTGAATGCATTACAACTGAAGACCTCAAAAGATATCAGCGCATGATTGAGCAATTAGTTGATGAGTCTAATTACTCTCAACTGGAAGTTGCAGCAGCACTTGCCAGCATGGCTCGCAAATCTGATTCACTACAGTTTGATCGCAATATTGACCTTCCATCTTTTAACGAGATGAACAAAAGAAAAGAAAAACCAACTGGACGCGACAGAAAACGCAATCGTAGCCGAAATAGAGGCTTCGGTGGCGGTAGTGGTAGCAGTCGTCGCAATGGCAGCAGTAGTCGTAACAACGAAAGACGCGGCAAAGGCAAGTCTAATGGCAGCAGCTGGGCCGGCGCACCTTCATTCGGCAATGGCAAATCTGGCGGTAACGGCAAGAAAAAGTCGGGCAAGAGGCGATCTTACGTAGATTAACTTATATTCCCAAGCCCAAAATAGCGAGATTACGCAGTCAAAACACTGCAATCTCGCATTTAAAACACTGCGACCCTGCACTTGTTTGTTGCCGTTGACTAACCACAACTTGCTCAATTAAATAGAAATATTTATTACAGTATTTTAAAGTTACATCATCCCAAACATAGCCGAGGGATCCGAACTCTCCATCAAATCAGATCTCTCCATTACACACCTGCGGTGCTCCAGTCGAGATGACACAGTTACCCCCAAGTAGGTAGCTGTTTAAAGCCCCCTGAGCCTCTCTATTATATAAATTTAAGTGAGTTTACTCTGGATAATGTTCTAGCTCCTTGAAAAAAATATTACTTTCATTAAAATTACTTACCAGAATTGAAGTTATTTTATGATGCAAGGATTTATTTATGTCAGATGGAAATTCAACTTATAATCAACTCGCTGCAGTTTTCAATGGAGCTAATCACGGCGATACTGAATTCACACTTGATGATCTAGATAAAGAAGAACCAATTATTCATATTGCAAGATTACAAACTAATAACCTTCAAACAAGAACGAGTTTTTTTAGAAAATTAAAATCACAGATAGAGACCTTATCTCGCTATCCTGACGCACACAAATCCCTTAAAGGCTTAGCGGAAAAGCTAGATAATCTCAATCTATCAAATGTTGATGAGACCCCTGATCTAGAATTTGACATAATGAAGTTGTTAGGCAAGCTTTTAGTGGCAGATGACTTCAATTATATAAAAATGTGCCTATGTAATATATCGCAGAAAATTGTAATTGAAATATCCCCTAACTTTAAACAAAATAATACAATTAATGCTCTAGAACAAAGTAATTCAGAACCTACTTCTGAATTAAACTCAAGTGACCCACAGATAAACTCTGATGAAATAGAACAAAGTAATTATAGGTTTAAAATGCCTTGCATACTTCTGTGATCCAGATAACATTCACTTAGCGAAACTAAGCCCACTGCGTGGGCTTAGTTTCGAGTGAATGTTACTTCCCGGCGCGCTTACGATCAGTCTCTTTCAGATACTTTTTACGTAAGCGAATAGTCTGAGGCGTAATTTCAATCAACTCATCATCATCAATAAATGACATAGCTTGCTCAAGAGTAAGCTTGATTGGTGGAGTTAGCAACATTGAATCATCAGAACCAGCTGCACGCACGTTAGTAAGTTTTTTCTCACGAATAATATTTACAACTAAATCATTGTCACGAGAATGCAGCCCAACGATCATACCCTCATAAACTTCAGTTTGTGGGTCAATAAACATCTCACCACGATCTTGAAGATTAAACAATGCATAAATTGTCGCCTTACCTTTGTCATTGGAAATCAGCACACCGCGCTTACGCTTAATTGAAGCATCAGGTTTCGCTGGGCCAAAATGATCAAATACATGGTGCATCAAGCCAGTACCAGAAGTTGAAGTTAAGAATTGGCTATGAAAACCAATCAAGCCACGAGTCGGCACAATATATTCAAGGCGAACACGACCATGCCCATCAACAACCATATCTTTCAAATCACCCTTACGTTCAGCAATCATCTGCATCATAGTACCTTGATGATTTTCATCAATATCCAGAATTAAATGCTCATATGGCTCGTGCATTACACCATCAATTTCTTTGGTAATAACAGATGGACGAGATACAGCTAGCTCATAGCCTTCACGGCGCATAGTTTCAATTAAAATTGATAAATGAAGCTCACCACGGCCTGAAACTTTAAATTGATCTGTTTCAGGGCAATCGCCAACTTGAAGTGCCACATTGGTAATAAGCTCGCGCTCAAGTCTGTCACGAATTTGACGACTTGTTACAAACTTACCTTCCTTACCAGCAAATGGAGAATCATTTACACAGAAAGTCATACTAACTGTTGGTTCATCAACACTTAGAGCAGGCAAAGCTTCGACATTTTCAGGGTCGCAAATTGTATCAGAGATATGTATTTCTTCTATACCAGTAATAGCAACAATATCCCCCGCACTTGCCTCCTCAACTTCAGTTTTATCAAGCCCAAGGTAACGGAAAACTTGTAAAATACGGCCTTGGCGAATTTCGCCTTCTGTATCAATAATTTTCACAGGCGTATTAGATTTGATCTTACCTCTGGAAATACGACCGATACCAATTGTACCCACATAAGTAGAGTAATCCAATGATGTAATTTGCATTTGGAATGGTCCGTTCTCATCCACATCTGGCGCAGGGGCGTGCTCGATGATTGCCTCGAATAACGGATCAAGATTATCACTTTCTTCATCTAAATCACGTTTAGCAAAACCATTAATACCTGATGCATAAATAACCGGAAAATCTAACTGTTCATCAGTCGCGCCTAAGCTATCAAATAAGTCAAAAACTTCATCCATAACACGATCAGGATCAGCGCCTGGGCGATCAATTTTATTAATAACAACAATTGGCTTCAAACCCCAACCAAATGCTTTTTGTGTTACAAACCTAGTCTGGGGCATAGGGCCTTCAACTGCATCAACTAGCAGAAGCACAGAGTCCGCCATCGACAAAATACGTTCAACTTCACCACCAAAGTCAGCGTGCCCTGGTGTATCAATAATATTAATTCGGTAATCTTTCCACTGAATTGCAGTATTTTTAGAAAGAATAGTAATCCCACGCTCGCGCTCAAGGTCATTACTATCCATAACTCTCTCAACAGACGGGCCGCGCTGCTCCAAGCTACCTGATTGCTGCAGCATTTTATCTACTAGAGTAGTTTTACCATGGTCGACGTGAGCGACAATTGCGATGTTTCTTAAATTCTTAATCATAGGGCTCAATTGGGGTTAATTATTAAGGAGAAAACATTTTAAACAAATTGTAGACCAAAGTCGATTGTTTTGCCTTACAAGATTTTTTTTATTTTTTATTTCAAAATTAAAAGCCTTGGCCACCCTACAACTAATTGAATAATCTAGAATTATCAACACCTGCTCAAGCACTCATAATTCTAAGACATCATATCCAAAAAGCAAATTGACCTTTATATACCACTAACATAAAATTACTTTTATTTTTTTGCATACTAAGAAGGAAAATCTCATGCGTTATATAATTGCCGCGGTAGCTCTTTGGACTTCAGTAACCTGCACCGCCTTACCATGGGATACAAACGGTGTTCATACTAAAATATCTCATGAAAATGCAAATATCATTGCTACTAAAATCGACCAAACATTTAAGTGGCTTAATGAAACCAATGAAAACAATAAGCTTTTAAATAAAGAAAACTTAGACAAATACTTCAGCGAAGAAGTCACATATAAAGTTAATAAAAACATTGCAGCTTTTAATGCCGAATCCTTACTTCTTCGGCTTCAAAATATGAATAATCATTTAAAAAGCTATACAGTAAAGTTTCCTCTTAATTCTATGGTAATTAATGGTGACTCAGCAGCTGTTACATATGAAATTGACATTATCAGAGAAAATGGACAGCACTTTCATGACTTAATCACAACAATGATTCACTTTAAGAATGATAAAATTGATAACTGGGATGCCGTAATTCAGCATATTTAATCCATAATATATAGATTATAAATTAAACTGCTATACTTAAGTTAATCTTTATTAAATGGAGGTTAACCATGATTAAATTTGATGACGCAATGCATGATCCCCAACGCCACTACAATTTACCAGAAAATGTTGTAGAAGATGATCAATTATCAGTAGAGCAGAAAATACAACTTCTAAAACAATGGAAGCATGACGCTCTAGAGCTTATGGTTGCTGACGAAGAAAATATGTCTGGAGATTCTGACAATATGCTACAAAGAGTTTTAAATGCCATTAACAAATTAGAAAATAGGTAAGCTTGTTAAATATGATCTACAATGTACTTATGACAAGTCATCGCTAAAAGGGAGACTTTAGGATGCGCAAAATCACCTTAATCATACTAGCTTCTAGCTTCCCATTAATACTTTCAGGCTGTGCTGGTTTATACACAAGCGATAACTCTTACGAAGAACACTACGGCTATCAAGATGCAGAATATTATAACTATGACCAAGCTGATGGACCTAGAGTTTACAAAAAACGCGCCCCCCGTGTTGACCCCAAAGTTTATGAAACAATGGGCATGAAAGTTAATGACCTTCTGAATGCAAAACCAAAGCTAGCCGACCAAAAAACAAAAACTAATGCAAACGATAGCAAAGATCAGGTGGCATTGAGAACTAACTCTACATCTGAAGGGAAGAAGCAGGTTCAGTAGGGTTAACTATCTCGTTAAATAACTTAGCATCAGCTTTCTTAAGAGCTACGTCAATATGCGAATAATTAAAGAAAATGTGCCCAGTACGCATTTTATGCGCACCAATAAGTAACAAACCAACACCAGTCATTGCTAACAATGAGTTCGTTAAAGCAACTAAAATACCGGTAAATATAGGAGAAACCTTCATCTTGGTAGCGCTATTATAAAACTCTGACTCAGCTTGCTTAATTTTATTACGCAGCGCTACTTTATCATTATCAGTAACAACCTTAACTGCGTAATATTCTGCAACAGCATTACAAACATTCTCTATATATTTATCTTTATGCTCATCAAAAGCTTGCTTGGCCTCTTCTCTAGGTATTAGATATGATATTTCAAACATCTTAGATTCAATACTTTGAAAAGCGTCTTTTAGTTTCTGTTCTTTGCTATTCTTAACAACTAAACCATTCGAAGAGATTTTATTTTTTAATTTTTCAAACCCGCGATCTAAAAACTTACTATTAACATCTTTCATAGTGACGGAATCATTAACATTGTAAGCATCAATAATTTCTTTAACTGCTGACTTATAGTTAGCATTACTTTTATAAAGAGAAATAAATTTATCTGAAATTGGTTCTTTGCTTGTCTTTATAGTAATCAAAGAAATAAGCAAAAGATCTAGCGATTCACATTTGAGCTTACCATGCACAGTATCCAGTAATGGCAACAAGTTATACTTTTCAACAATTTCATCTGAAAGGAGCCATTTGTGTTTATAATCAAGGTCTCTAGTAACTATTTTTGGCTCATTGCGGTTAGCAATATTGAAATGTTTGTAAAGCTTTGGAAGATAAATGGTACGTTGCAAAGCAAATAAATCTAACTCTTTGTTTGTTAGTTTTTTTATGTATTTTCGCTTATATGGCATACATGAAGGAGTGCCACTGGTGTCTTTACTAAGCTCATTCAAGTCTTTTCTAGCCAATCCAAAATCAATTAGCGAAACTTCATCCTCTCCATCATTTGATTTGACTGCGAAATTAGCGGGCTTAATATCTCGATGAGCATATGGAGTACTATTTTCAGATAACTCTCCTAAATGGAGCTTACGAACTTGAATACACATTTTAATAGCCAGACCTAAGGCTTTATCAAGTTCATTTTCACTAAAACCAGCATCAGGTACAATTTTATCAAGAGATTCACCTTTGTAATTGTGAATCATCACACCTTGGTTGTTATGAGACTTAAAGCTACTAACACATAACCCTAGATCTTTAGAGATTTCAGATTCTTCTTTAAATAATTCTGGGGTATTCATATTTATGTTTACCCTATTTTTGATATATGGATTAAAATCCACAATTTTACAAACAACTGGATCACTAGCAGTGGAAGTAAAATCATCATTGAGTTTAGGATAAGCCATAAAAACCCTACAAATCTTTCTTCTATACAAAGACTTGCCGGTTATATAATAAGTATCTTGATCTTTAATTGTATATTTATAATAACAAGTATAAGAGCCATCACTATTTTTATGTTTTTTATATTCAAGGCGCTTTAGTCTTTGAGTTTCACCTGGGGAAGGATTCAAGGCGCGAAGAAAGTCACCATTATCCGGATCCCTATGATCATATATGTATGCAGTTTTTTCATCATAAGATGTAATCTGTGATTCTTTATGATCGTTATTTTCATCGTTGCATGTGGTATCTGGTTCATTAGAGTGTACTTGTTCTCTCTCGATAACTCTAACCCTATTAGCATTATGATAATTCCAAGCAAGACGCCCCATAAATTTATTTCACCTATAATTTTATAACTTATGGCGCATTATAAGGAATTAAGCTTAAAAAAACCTTAGGTGCTGATAGCAATTGCCAACAGCCTCTATGCCATATCGATAAAAATTTGCTCTTTTATGTTTTTAACGTTATTATGCGACCATATTTTGAACACTAATTGTCGAGATATCTTAACCCTCGAATAGCCACATAAATTGGATACAAATTAAATGCTAAATACAAAGCAAATAGCAGAACTAAACAAAAAGCTAACCATCGCCCTGCGCCCTATCTATAAATATTTATCACCACAATTCATACACCTCATTTTCTCTGATTTAATTAATGGCGAAAAAAGTATAGAGATAATAAAAATACTTCCAAAGGACAGCAGACCCCTATTGAGTATAAATTCCTTACTAAAATTCACCCAGTCTTACCCACAAAGCTCAAATAAAAAGAAAAATAACGAAGTTGCCGAAAAAGATTTTATCTTTATAAGAAATAAAAGATTAAAAAAAGAGCTCAAATTCGTAGAAACAAAACTTAAAAATTTAAACAAATTTGATATTAAAAAATATTTTCTTAGCGATATAAAATTAATAATAGACTCAGAATATATAATCAAGAATACAACCACCGCATTTTCAACCATTCAATCTATATTTAAAATTTATGAAGTTGGACTATTTAACAACGATGGCGACCACAGTCTTATAGAATTTCTAGCTGAGTCACCCCCCTCCAAATTAGAAATATTCTTAAACTATTTAATGGAAATCTCTGTACTAAATCATGAATATTTCGATACCGAGGTTCTTTTAAAATATGGAGCGAATCCAAATCACAGAATAAAACACAATAACCGCCCTGTTTTATTTCACGCTGTAACTAAAGGATGGTCAGATATAGTAGAACTCTTATTAGACCACAAGGCAAATCAGAATTTTATTCACGGATTCAACTCTCCATTAACAATGGCCATCTCGACCAAACAGACAAAAATAATCAATTCCTTAATTGATTCGGCAAATGAAAACATAGTTAACGAGCCTAACACACTTGGCTTATCTCCGTTATATTTAACCATGATGAAATACAAATATCCTATGCCAATACTTGAAAAATTGCTTACAAAGGGCGCCGATCCTTTTAAAGAGCATGCAATTAACCATCCTGCCATCTTTAGAAAATACATATCTGCAATAGAGCATGCGGTTTCTGAAAGCTGCAATGAAGCAATAAATTTGTTCTTAAAAAGGCGAGAGATAGATGAACATACAAGCAAGATAATGAAAAAATGTTATAATATTGCAGTAAAAAACCAACAGTTTGAAACCGCAGAAATGCTATTGAATCGCTTACCTTTACTAAAAGCTAATCCAACCCCAAAGCATCAGAGCGAAGACTCCAAACAGCTAGAACCTCCAACAAAAATATCAAATAATAATCTAACATTCAGTGCAAACAAGAAAAACTCAAAACCTACTGAAGCACCTCCTCTAGAAGAAAGCACACGATACAATAAAAAGAGGAAAAGAGCTCGCAAAGTTAGTGATAATTTAAGACGTTTGTAAACAGGAAAACTTTTACAAAACTGATTGTAGCAGTGGGATTAGTTGCTTTATTGGTTACAGAGACACTTGCCCAAAAGCCTTACGCCTTGGGCAAACATCTCTTTGCATAATAAGTAGAGCTTATAAATACTAGATTTCTTCTTCGCGACTATGATGCTTTACATCACCACGAGTAATCTCAGAATAATCGTTTAACTGACGCTTAGCTTTAAAGAATGCATCACGTACCGCAGCATAAACATCTTCGTTTTGATCATGATCAACGACCAATGTGCGAGTAGGAACTTGAATTTCCATTTTAACCTTGTAGAGATTTCCTTGATTTTGGTCTTTCTTTGGTTTCTCAACAACAACATGAAAATCTTCGATCATGCCATTAAAGCGCTCTAGCTTTTTAGTATATTCAGTAATGCGGTTTTCTACAGCATCGGATTGAGGAATATCACGAAAGGTAATTCTTGGCTTCATATCAGACCTCTTTTCTCTTGGTGTTTTTAGTTCTCTACAACTATATTATAGCCCTAGATTAACAAAAGCGCCTCAACCAATTCGCTCTTTTGCAATTTCATTAGCAATTTTTTCAGGAGCGACCTTCTCTTTTGCTGAGCGCTCAAACACTTGCGTTAAAGTATTATAAATTTCATCTACTTTGGCACGAATCTCATCGTGAGAAGAACCTAAATAGTACATTGCAGCATATATCAAACCACCGGCATTCACAACATAATCAGGAGCGCAAAGAATGCCCTTTTCATAAATTTCTTCACCAATTTCTGGAGTTGAAAAAATATTATTAGCAGCTCCAGCAATTATAGGTGCTTGAATTTTATTAATAGTTTCAGAATTTATTATAGCCCCAAGCGCACATGGAGAGAACACGTCACACTTGACAGAAACAATTTCATTTAAACCAACGACTTTTGCACCAACGCTTTCAGCCAAAATATTTGCTGACCTTTCATTAGGATCAGCAACGGTTAATTTAGCACCACGAGCAGAAAGTAGATTTGCTAGACCAAAACCGACTTTACCAACACCTTGAATAGCAATATGCTTACCAGATAAATCACCGGAACCATATTTAGCCTGAAGACTTGCTTCAATACCACGCATAACGCCCCAAGCAGTTGAAGGAGACGCATCACCTTGAGCGTGAGTACAAGTAACATAGTCAGTATATTTATTGACTATATCCATATCATTAAGCTGAGTTCCTGCATCAACTGCAGTAATATAATTTCCGCCTAATTCGTCAACAAACTTAGCGTAAGAGGCAAATAAAGCTTCTCGATCGTACTCACCCTTAGGTTCGATGATCACGCATTTACCGCCACCAATGGGTAGGTTGGCAAGTGCAGACTTATAACTCATACCTTGAGCAAGGCGCATAGCATCACGGAAAGCATGTGCAATTGAGTCATATTGAATAAAACGACAACCCCCAAGGGCAGGCCCAAGCTTAGTGCTATGCATCGCAATAATTGCAAATAACTGAGTTTCAGGGTCAATTTTTAAATGAAATTTACCGAATCCAGCCTCAACTGCCTGCTCCATAAATAGCTCATGTAAGATATCATTTTGCTTCATTTTCATACCTCAAATGGATTTTCAGGCCGATTTTACATTAAATTTATGCACTTATCTACTTGGCGTCAATTTCTAGAAAGTAAAGTTGGCTCACCCACAGACTTACAAAATGTTTCTTTTATAAAGAAAATTGCTAGAACACTTGAACACAAAACCAACAAAACAATCAAAGAAAAGGCCCAATGATAATCGGATAAAGAGATAGGTTCTCCTTGTGAAAAGTGGGCTAACAACAAACCTAACAACGGCGCATTTAAAGAAGCTAAAAAAGCAATTGCTGCATTATTAAACCCTAACCCTGCAGCTAGATACCCCCTCTTACATTGCTCCCTCATAATAGCGAAACCAACACTCTGGCCACTAGCACCTATACCCAAAAGAAAAAAAGCAGAAAACAATATTAGCCTACTAAAAGGAAAATAAAATATGGTGACCACAGATAACAACCCGCAGATAGCAGCGCCAACCATCACCCCTTTTCGACGGACATAAAAATCAGATAAAAATCCCAGCAAAGGGCAACCTATAGCATAACCCAGCCATGAAATAGTAATCATAAATGAGGCAAAGTTAGATGAATAACCATTCATCATGATAAAAGTCTTGCCCTCATTTTCTGACAGATACTCAATAGCAAAATAAATACAAGATGAATATATAGCAATAATCCAAACTTGAGAGTTTGAAAATATACGCTTCAAATCTTGTGATATTGGACCAGGTTTTCTCAAAATAATAAACTTACCAGCCTTATCTTGATTGCTTTTAACAAAGAAAATAATTAATAAAGAAAGAAAAATGCCAAATACACCAAGCGAAATAAACACAGCATGCCAACTAATAGGCGACTCACCAGATGCCAAACTATTTACGGGACCAGCAGCCAACATTGGGCCCATGGTACCAATAAATTGGGATAACCCAATAAATAGTGCACTATATCTATTTGGCATCCAATCATAAACGGCAACTAACAAGCAAATGAACCCAAAAGAAGAACCAAACCCCATTAACAACCTAAAACCTATAGCCATATAAAAGTAATGCGTAAAGGCAAAACCTATACAAGATATTAGGCAAACGCTGACACCAAAAAGTACGGTCTTTTTCAAACCCAAACGATCTGCTATGATCCCTACAGGCACTTGCATAAAACCATATACCAGCATGTAAGCAGTGGTACTTAGAACAGCAAATTCAAAACGAGTTATATGCAGGTCATACATTATTGGATGCTGAAAAGTACCAATGATTGTTCGGAGTAAAAATTCATACATAAAAAATAATGCACAAATTATCCAAACAAGGGTTCCAATTAAAGTAAAGGGTCTATCTTGCAGCATAAAAAATTAATTTTGGTTATCCGGTTGCATATCCCCCCAGCCTTCAATAACACTTCCAGCTCTTTCATAATCAATAAACGAAGCAACTTTAAAGATAGAGAGACCCTCATGAATAAGTGGGGTTGTATTTATACCAACAACAATTCCATCCTGAGTTGATCTAAGGTACTCCGTCACGTCAGAGCTAAAGGGGTCAGTAATTTTTCCTATTTTTTCACCTTCTTTAATCATTTGGCCTAAAGTTACATCAGTGTGAAAAACTCCACCCTTATGAGCAACTATCCAATCCTCATCTTGTGAAAAAATAGGGTTAATATCAGTATCTGGAGCCTTGGGAAGCATATCAATAGCTCGCATTACATTCTGCACACCACTAACACCAAGCTGAATAGCATTTTCATCAAAACGCATTGCCTCACCAGCCTTATAGACTAAAAACGGTATCTGCAAATCCTCGGTGGTCTGCCTTAAATGATTACCCGTTAGAGTAACATTTGTAATAACTGGCGCCTGAAAAGCTTTTGCCAACTGTTTAGCCTTAATATTTTCAAAATTACAATAAACTTGAGGCAATATATTGTGATTAAGTGAACCAGTTTGTAATTCAATACAATAATCTGCTTTTTTTAGTATCTCTTGTGTAAATAAGTGAGCTAGCCTTTCACCGAAATTACCATCTTCAGACCCGGGAAAGCACTCTGCTAAAGAATGATTAGAGGGCAAAGATCGCGGATAGTGAGTTAACCCGTAAACATTTAGAACAGGAATGGCAATCACAGTGCCTTTTATAACAGATGAATCTGTTACATCTACAAGACGATTAGCAATTTCCAGACCATTTAGCTCATTACCATTGATTGTAGAAAAAACTACAAGACATGGCCCCTTCTCTTTACCATGTATAACTTTAATAGGCATATACATTGGAGAACATGTATATTGCTCAGGTAGGGGCATTGCAAGATTAGCAACTTCACCTGGGTGAATAGTTGCATCACAGATATTTATTGTAGGGTTCTTCATTAAGCCATCCAATCTTTCACAAAGAACTAATCTATCAAATTACGACAAAAATCTCAACAAAACGCCTTGTATTTCAAGGATTTTCGATTTCAAAAAAAAGCTAGATCCCGCGGTCAAGCCGTGGGATGACATCTCTTAAGCATGGAGTCATTTCTCCCCATGACCCCATTAGTACTAACCCCTCTGAACTTCTACAGTTCCGGACTTTCCTATAACTAGAATATCAGCTGGTCGCTTAGCAAAAATACCATTTTCAACCACTCCAGGAATACAGTTTAGCGCTCTTTCTGTTTCTAAAGGATTTATTAGCTGCAAATTATAAACATCCAAGACAATATTGCTATTATCAGTTACGAATCCTTCACGATAAACTGGATCTCCTCCGAGCTTTACGATTTCACGCGCTACAAAACTTCTGGCCATAGGGAGAACCTCTACCGGCACTGCGCGGGTCTCACCCAGGACACCAACTATTTTAGTTTCATCTACGATACATACAAATTGACTACTCGCATTTGCAACAATCTTTTCACGAGTGTGAGCTCCACCGCCACCTTTAATTAACTGTAGGTGATGATTCGCCTCATCTGCGCCATCCACATAAAGAGACAAGTTGCCAACTGCATTTAAGTCTTCTAACGGAATCCCAGCTTCTTTCAACCTAATAGCAGTTCTCTCAGAAGTTGGCACAGCGGCCTTTATTTTACCTTTAACACTCGCTAAGGCATCTATAAAATAATCAACCGTTGAACCGGTACCAACACCGACAATCATATCAGGCTTAACATATTCTAAAGCATATTCTGCCGCTCTTTTTTTCTCACTACTCACTGTCTGAAATCCCATAATGCCTCAACAAAGCCTCCATTGTTGGTTTGCGGCCGCGAAACTCAATAAACAAATCCTCAGGATCTTCGCTACCACCACGCTCTAAAATACAATTTAAAAATTCACGACCAACTTTAGCGTCAACTAATCCATTTTCCTCAAACTTAGCAAAGCCATCACTTGCTAAAACTTCAGCCCATTTATAACTATAATAACCTGCAGCGTAACCACCTGAAAAGATATGAGCAAACCCGTGTTGGAAACGATCAAATGATGCAACTGGAGTTACTCTCACCTCGTTACGGACATTATCAATTACATCTTGGATAAATTTAATAATTTCTTCTTCTGATTGATCAGAATCAACATGCTCATGAATACGCCAATCAAACAGTGCAAATTCAATCTGACGCAAAGTTTGCATTGCCGCATGATAATTACGGCTTGCTACTAACCTATTAAATAGCTCATCTGGTATAGGCTCATTCGTTTTATAATGTCTTGCTAACTTATCAACAACCGGCTTTTGCCAAGCCCAATGCTCTAAAAACTGGCTAGGAAACTCAACAGCATCCCAAGGCACACCATTAATTCCAGCAACTGCAGAATGATCAATCTGCGTCAATAAATGATGTAAAGTGTGCCCAAACTCATGGAATAAGGTAATAACTTCATCATGGCTTAATAACGGAGGTTTATTGCCTGACGGTGGCTGGAAATTACATGTCAAGAAAGCAATTGGAGTTTGCACTCCACCATCCAGCAAACGACGACGACCACGACAATCATCCATCCAAGCCCCACCACGCTTTTTATCGCGCGCATATAAATCTAAGTAGAACTGTCCTCTAAGCTTACCGTCTTCTGCAAATACATCATAAAAACGCACATCTGGGTGCCAGATATCAACTTCTTCATGTAGCCTGACTTGTATACCAAAAAGCTTGCTAACTAGATCATAAAGGCCGGATAAAACTTGCTCCAAAGGAAAATATTCACGCAACTCATCTTCAGAATATTGATATCTCTCTTCTTTTAATTTCTCACTAAAATAAGCAACATCCCAAGGCTCAAGGTTATTAGGCCCATTTTTTTCTTTGGCATATTGTTGTAGGTCTTCCCACTCTGCCAAACCTTTTTCTTTACAACGCCCTGCAAGCTCCACCAAAAATGACTCCACTTCTTCACCATGATTTGCCATTTTTGTAGCTAGAGAATATTCAGCGTAATCTTTAAAATTTAGCAAGCTAGCAAGATCTGCACGTGCCTTTAAGATTTGTGCCATCTTATGGGAATTACTCCACTTATCAGCATTTGGGCCAGCATCAGACGCCCGAGTCACATAAGCTTCATACATCGCTTTACGCATTTCACGAGAGTCGGCAAATAACATAACCGCGATATAACTTGGTTGATGTAAAGTAAATAACCAACCAGACTGGCTTTTTGATTTGGCAGTATCAAGAGCCGTTTGAATAGCATAATCAGGAAGACCCGATAAATCTTTTTCATCAGTAACGTGATAAGTCCATCCTTCGGTAGCATCCAAGAGGTTTTGCTCAAACTTATTGCTTAACTTCGCCAATTTTTCAGAAAGTGCGGCAAACTCTTTTTTCTTATCTTCTGGCAAATCTACTCCAGATAAGTGAAAATCACGCAAAGCCTGATTAATAACCTGCTGCTGACCCTTGTCATATGATGCAAACTCATCACTATTTTTCAACTCAACATAAGCTTCGTACAAGGCTTTGTTATGGGACATTTCTGTACCATACGCGACCAATTGAGACAGAGACTTTTCATATTTATCGCGAAGTTTAGACTCATTTTTAACAGAATGAAGATGTCGAATTGGCGACCAAAACAGATCTAATTTATCATCAATCTCTTCCATTGGCATAATAAAATTTTGCCAAGTTTTTGCCCCCGAAATACTCAACAAGCTATTAATTTTTTTTCTAGAATCATCAATAATAGAAGATAAATCCGTATCTATTGAATCAACATTGATATTCGAAAAATTTGGTAATACTTTATTCATAGCTACCTACCTCTGCACTTGATCACGTAATGTAAATACTTCAGGAATGAACACCGCCGGCTCAATTGCATAATTAGTTAAATCCCAATCTTCTTGATTTTTAGATACCCCATTCTTATCTTTGGTATTAGCGCCCCAGTAATAACTTAACTGTGCAGATATTTGATTATCATTGTCATATGGCAGCTCAACCTTAATATAGGAATCCTTAAGAGTTACATCAAGATGGCTGGCAGGTTTTTGCAATAATTCATAGGAAAATTCAGCTGTATATTGATCATATGGTGCGCGCCATTCAGCACTAAGTCCAATATGGGATTTTCCGCGAAAAGACTTTTTATAACCTATTAAAAACCCTGGGCCGTACTCATTTCGAGGCGCTTCATTCTCCATATTATATCTGACCGAATCATAAGAAACACCAATTCTACCGTCGCCCCACTCTTCAAATGATCTAAATAAATTTAAGCGCCCACCAGCAAGTAAAGCACCTGTAGATTCACGATATAAACGGCCACTGCCAAAACGCTGCGACCCATAATTTTCATCGCGAGCGCGACCGATATAACCTTTAGCTTCCCAGTTAAAATTATGCCAATGCACCGGACCTTTAAGAGCCATTGATACCATCTCTTGCCCTATCCACTCCTTGGTAGGTCTATCAGAGAAATTAAATTTCACATCATTCGCAAGATGCATCAGAGTTAATTTATAGACATATTCAGGCTGAAAGCGCCAAGCTATGCTACCACCAAAATTAAAGACATCACTACCAAAACGCATGCCGACACTAACTGCTGTATTTGCAGAGGCTTTATTCGCGAAGTCCCAATAAAAGTAAGGGCCCCATTCAGAACTATGCCCTCCACCGATAATGCCTGGGCCGGATCCACCAAAAGCCCCGGCTGATAGCGCTAAACCAACTACTAAACTTCCAACTTTATGCTTAATTACCCTATCCATCAGCTAACTCTTTCCCCAACTTTTCTTTTATGCATCGTAACGCTTGACCTCGATGACTCACCTTCTGCTTAGCCTCTATTGTAAGCTCAGCAGCAGAACAATTTAAATCTGGCAAGAAAAACACAGGATCATAACCAAAACCATGCTCGCCTCGCCTTTCGGTCAAAATTTGCCCCTCCCATACTCCCTGACAAATCAGTGGCGAAGGGTCTTTAGGGTGACGCAGATATACTGTCACGCAACGAAATCTTGCTGAACGCTCAGACGCAGCAACTCCATCTAATTCTTTTAATAGTTTATCAATATTAGCTGGCATATTACCATGATCACCAGCGAATCTTGCTGATAAAACACCAGGGGCACCTTTAAGATAATCAACCTCAATACCAGAATCATCAGCAATAGAAGGAAGTCCTGTCATTTCGGCAACAAATCTAGCTTTATCAATAGCATTTTCGATAAAAGTGTCATTATCTTCTGGGACATTGGTTATACCAAAAGCCGACTGAGGCTTAAGCTCGATATTAAAACCTTCAAGAGCATGCTGCAGCTCGCGCAATTTGCCTTGGTTGGAGGTAGCTAGAACGATGGTTTTCATGGTGAGTTCCTTTTAGATCAGAAGACTTGCTTATGATAATGAGTTGGATAGTTTGGTGCAATACTACTACCTTGAATATTTTCATATGAAGCCAGGTATTAAAGAATTGATTTAAGCCACCAAAACCAATATGATTATTCAGATTAGAGCCTGCTGACAATGAACTGCAAGAAGGAGAAAGCGATGAAAACAATGGATTCCTTAGAGTTATTAGCAAAAACGCCTTATTTTGAACCTGATTGCATTAATGCGACTATCAATTTAACATCTAATCTAAAAGAGATATACAACTCGCATAAAATTAATAAATCTCATAGCAAAACAACTTTTCATGCTGCAAATGAAACCCATGTAGTACAAATAAACTCTTAATGAAATCTCAAGAAAGAAAAAAAGGGTATCTTACCTTTGTTGGAACAGGAATAACGGCTATATCTCATCTAACTATTGAGGCAATAAGCCACATAGAGGCCTCAGACAAAGTACTATATCTTCTAAACATTGAAGAGATGGCCGAATGGATTGAATCCAAAAATGCTAGAACCGAGTCATTACACCCTATATACAACCAAAAAAAAACCAAGACAACAATGTTACGAAGAAATATCCAACCACATAATCTCACATCTAAAAGAAGGGCTTAATATTTGTGTGGTTACCTATGGTCACCCAATCGTTTTTTCTACACCAACAAGACTCACCTATAAAAAAGCTACAGATTTGGGGCACAAAGCCAAAATTCTTCCGGGCATATCAGCAGAAGATTGCCTATTTGCCGACCTTAATGTCGACCCAGGGCCATATGGATGCCAATCTTTTGATGCAACCGACTTTGTATTGCACACTAAAAAATTTGACACTTGTAGCCACCTTATTTTATGGCAAATTAGTGTAGTAGGAGTTTTAAACCACTCTAGTGAAGACTGCAACTATTTAGGATTAACAGTGCTAGCAGACTATCTACTTCAACATTACCCACCTAATCACTTGGTAACTGTATACGAGGCATCACAATACCCACACCAAACGCCCATAATTAATACAACTGAACTCTCAAATCTAAGCAATTATAAATGCAGCAGACTTTCAACGCTATTTGTTCCTTCGCTAAACAAACCTAAAATTAACAATACAATTGCCATAAGACTTGGACTAAAAAAGGAAGAAAGTGATTGGAATACTCAAAACCAAATTATCTAATCAAAAGCTACAATGACCTTTCAGGTGAATATTGGCTTAAGGCATTTTTTAATCTAGTTGAGTCTACTTTTGGCGGCATTTGTTTTTTCTTATCTTTTTACTTTGTGCACATACTTAATTTCAACATAGTTAATGCTGGCATAATCATGTCAATTTATGGTGTTGGCACAACAATTGGAGCAATAACAAGTGGCAAACTAGCCGATATACTGAGTCCAGAAAAAATAGCTAAATATAGCCTTTTCGTACAAAGCATGGCCTTTATGGCGATTATTTTCTCTAAATCTATGTTAGCCCTATCAACAACCATGTTTCTTCTAGGAATTAGTGCATATGGATTCATTACCGCGAACAACACTTCAGTAATGAATTTAGTAAAAAGTGATGAAAGATTAAAATTAAAATCAGTTAATATTTTCTACGCATCATCAAACTTCGGTATTGGGCTGGCTGCAGCCATTGTGATGATGGCCGGCAAAAAATATTTTCATGAGATATTTGTGTTAGCAGCTTTATCTTTGCTTGCTTCATCAATTTTTTATAGACAACATAATAAACTAAAACCGGTTTGCAGCCTAAATCAAAGCAACCCCCAAACTAAACAATCTCGAAAGGATAAATTAACTCTCTATTCAGTTCTTACCTGCCTATTTATGGTAGGAATAATAATATCTCAAAGGAGTACAACTTATACAATTTACCTGCACCAACTTTTTCCCCACCTGGGCCTTGCTGGAGCTGCCGCAATTTTTGCACTCAACCCATTACTCATTGTTTTTTTTCAAGCACCACTAGTAAATCAATTGCATAATTTGAATAAAATCTTAATGACAGGAGTCGGGGCACTTTTAATGGGAACAGGCTCAATAATCCTAGCATTTGCAAACTATTTTTACTTAGCGATTTTATCTTGCGTCATCTATACAGCAGGAGAAATGATTTTCTTCTCTATGGCTCAAGTATCCTGTTACAACAAGAGTCCGGACAAGAAAAAAGGATTTGGGCTGGGACTATTTAGATCCACTTACGCTGCAAGCATTATTGTAGGCCCGACAATTGGCAGCCAAATGTATCAGCATATGGGCGGACAATCTATATGGTATCTATCAGGCATTCTAGGCATTGTATCCTTGCTACTTTGCACTTATGTTAATTCTGCAAAGACCTAATCCCCACACTCCCTCTAAAAAAAGGCGCGTCACTTGCGAAGCAAGAACCTCTCTTTGAAACCACATGAGAAGATTCCAGCCTACTATCCCACTCAAGAAGATTTTTGCTATCAACTGCTACGCCGTGAGAGTCATCAACGTTATGGAAAAACTCAAATTCAACCCCTTTTGAAACATCATTCAAAACGGTATCTGAGCATATATTACTATCCTTTAACAACTCTTCTTTAAAAACACGCAAAATATGCGCAAGCTCTCTAAGTTCCGAAATTGCACTTGAGTCCTTTCTTGCTTTTGGCGAGAACGTGAAGGTTGATGGTTTCTGCAACGAATAGAAAACAGGATCCTCATCTATTTCAAACTGGAAATGGGAAGGCTTCATTATTGTAGGGTAATACTTGCTCATATCATAAGATTCAACGAATGCTTGCTGCAAAAAACTGGCTGGCAAAGAATCATCATCGATGGCAGGAGAGTAGCCCGGGGCCACACCTAGAGAGACTGAATATAAGTGACTGGCTGTGTCAATTAAGTATGGACTTAATTTCAAGTTTCTTTTATTTTTTATAATTGAAAAGCATATATCATAGTAGGTTCGATTACTCTCATACTGAAACCTAGACCACCCAATCTCATACAAATACATTTTAATGCGCAGCCATGCTGGGTCATTATGAATTTTTTCCACCCAATTCTCAGAAAAATACATAATACAAGAACGCCAATCACAATCAGATGCAGGGCTATTAACGATAGCTCTAAAAACATCCCAGTGATCATATAAATTTGTCGGTGGAGGAATTTGTATTTTATAATCGCGCTGCAACCTAACATGCTTAGATTTACAACCCCATCTCTGTCATCGACATTGCTTCCCATAAATATTTCCTTACGCTTAATATTAGTCCTGCACCGGAAGATGCGAACTAAAAACAATAAAGCTGTAGAGGAAGATTGTCAATTATGCGCTTTTTCAATAAATGTATTAGACCCTATTACTTACAGTTTTGCCCTTCATGAAAGTTTGTTTGAGAATCATATTCCTTCATCTCAACTTCTGAAGGTTCAACATTTTGTTGTTGATTATTTGTTTTTTTATTCCCGAACTTAAACAAACTAGAAAGTGCACATACTGCTTGAACAACTTCTGGCAGCAATAGATCGCTCAAATCTTGGGGGACGAATAACTTTTTGGCATCTAGCACCAATTCGTTTGAATCAGATTTATTCTCGCAAATATTTGCCTTATTCTTTGATATCATGATGACTTTCTCGCAGTATTATTTTTTTACGTTATGTGCAAATGCAGCACCGGGCTACAGATGAGCATATTATATACAAAAAATAAAGCTGTCAAAAAATAATCTCAGTGATAATGAAGCTTTAAAAATCCACCTACTTGGAGCATGTGTTAGGGAAATTCGTCATCACTACTGGATTAGCAAAGCTGCGTAATGGAGAGATTTGGTTGAATGATAAGCTCAGATCCCTCGACTACGCTCGGGGTTGTATAAATTCATAAATTTAGCTTACCATGTCACCCCGCACTTGTTGCAAGGCCTGGAAGAATCGTTCACCGGATCCCGCAACAAGTGCGGGATGACAGTCTTCTAGCAAAAACTAAAGCTCATAAAATTAAAAAATCATACCCTATATATTTTGCATAAGACCAATCTAACTTAGTTAAGTTTCCCTTAATTGACCTGTACTATAATTAGGCTAATAAGGCAATTAGCTAGCGGAGTGACTATGAGCGAGGCCATTGAATTTGACTTAAAAAATGAGGCAATTAAAAAATTCCTTGATAACCCTTATGATGAAAAAGCGCAAGAAAATTTTTTTCTACCTTTTGCCAATCTTGGCGATATGCTTTATAAGCACAGAGAAGATCGTGAGTTTTACCAAGTGACTGGTCCTTATATTACAACTGGGGTGATACATAACAAATTGAAGCAAGTTTTCGATGAATGGTTTAACCACAAAGATAGTGCTGGAGACACTTCCATTAGATTAGCCAACATGCTTGATTCTAGTCCTTTTCTTGGTACGTATGAAAGTAAATGTTTAGATTTGGTAGTTGATATGAACGCTGCCCCAGAAGAGGAACAAAAGCTTTATTTTGCAACAATTTTTGAGACGTTACGATCTACTGCGCTACAACAAATAAAGTTTTATGCAAGCGCAAAGCCTGGTTATTATCCAGATAAGTCTTTAGTAATAGTGCAAGATGCTAATGAAAGGTATATTTACAAGGTCAAGGGTAAGCCAAATCGTGGCGAGGCTGGGATGGTTTGTCGTATTGATAAATCTTATTTACGTATAAAGGATGGCCTTTGTAATACTGTGGAGCATAAGAAAGACAAAGCTTTAAAAATCATAATCCCAAGAGATATGAGTATCTTTGCAGCTGCAGGATCTATATTTTTGCCAAATAAAATTTATGATACGCAGCACACTAATATTAAAAATGAAGCAGAGAAAACTACATACGAAAAGTTTTTTGATAGAGTGCATGTAAATGGCAAATTAGGGGCTGTTCTTATTGAAGATTTTATTGAAGGCGAAAACTTTAGTAATTCACTAGGAGCTAAAAAAGGATTTAAGTTTAAACAATTCGCCCATGATCACTCTATTAGTGAAGAGCTTATGGGTAACTTTGATAATAATCTGACGGAGCAAGACAAAAATGGTATTGCAGAAGCATTACTTGAAGAAGCTGCAGATTTTGAGGGTCCTACTAAATGTAGTGTGCATAATGATGCGTTTCCTGACAATATCATGATTTCTAAACTTGAAGCTGGCGGGTATAAAGCAACTTTCATAGATAATACTTTTGCTGTAACTTTCGATCCTTTGAAAGGTAATATTCATAATGACAAGCTTCAGTCAGAAGTGCATAAATCTTGGGGGCCTTTTAATTCACCAGAGATACAGAAGGGTAAAAAAGATATTGATTTAAGAAAGGCCCAAGTTTTTGCTATGGGCAGAAATTTGCAACTTATATATGGCTATACAGATGCTGACCTTGAGGCTGGCAAGAATAATGACTTCAGGAAATATATTATTAGCAAAATGATTGACCCTGACCCCGTGAATAGACCCTATACTGATACTGCACTTTCTTTTATAGAGTATGCAAACAATAAAAACAAGGATTTTAAAGATGGTGATCCAGCCAAATTATTAAAGAAAAAGGGGTCTTGTACAGATAATTTTTTTGGAAAAGACTATTTTGATAATCTTTTTGATAGGCCTCTTCGTGATGAGATAAAAGAATATTTGGATTCTTATATAATAGATGAGGAGAGTTTTGATAAGCACGCATTAGATCTGTATATAAAGTGTGAAAATTTCAGAGACGCAAAAAGTCATTTACATGAAGTTGTTAAGGATATTAATCTGAGGCTAAAAAACAAAAACCCTAATGCTGATAGTTTGAAATCTAGCGCTGCTAGTAATGCTAAAAATGTCTCAAACTTATATAAATTACAACAAGCTCTGCGTGAGGATAGCCAAACAAGCCCTGAAAAATTGCGAGATCTTATAGCTGGCGCCCGAAAAGAATTGGCAGGCTCTAATAAGATTATTCGGTTGTTTAAGGCGCTATGCGATAGGCTAGACATCCTAAGTTTGAGGCTTCACAGATCAGCATTAGAAAAGCAGTTTAGCACTATCGATGTGCATGAAAAAGAACTTGATGAGCTGCAGAAACTTTCACCAAAATACTGAGTAAATATATACACAAATAAAGACACTCACACCCTCGGAGCATCTATGGACATATTTGCTTCACTTTGGCTCTGATTAACATCTAAATCTAATCCAATAATAAGGATACGTATTTCATCAATTTTTACTTGCAAATCATTTATTACACCTTGCCAACCACTCGAAATAGAATTCACAAATTTCGAAGCAGCACTTACAAACTCTAAACAGCTATTTCTAAACTCAATAGTATTCAGATCAATAATCTCCTTACTATAATTTAAAGCAATAAGTTCATATAAAAAATTTAAGTTTTTTATGCATCCAGCAGTATTAACAATCATGATTTGCTCTTTAATTAAAAATGATAACTTAACTTTTTGCAGCTCTGGATTGTCAATTCTGTAAAATATCTCCCATAGCCTAAGATTTTGAGTATCTTTAAATTTTTCGCATAAAAAATTTATATACTTATTCATTGAACTATCCCTATTTCTTCCCAAAAAAGAATGCTGTATCAACATAACAGTTGCCTCAAGATCATATAATCTATCATTAACAGGCTTTCTAGCTGATTGAAGTAATTTATTTTTATAATCGATGTTGTATATCAAATTTGCGATTTTTTTAGCAGGATAATTTAAAACTACATTAAGAATATTGTGATCCCTAGATAAAATCTTCACTATTTTTGCTTTGAATAAATTATTCTGAAAATTATGCTTAGCATACTCATAGAGTGATGCTAATAGTCTTTTACGCTCCTGGACATAACTCTTACTCTGTATTAATTTCAAACACAAATTTGAAAAATTTGGATCTAACAAGAAAGCTCTTAAATCTACCAACAGCCTACTCTGCACCATGTAGGCTTTTCGCTCTTCCTGATAAATGGACTGGATACGTATATCTAAATCAGAGGTGTGCAAAACTTGCCGATCATGATTTACACTAACTTCTACGCTCCTTAGTTTCTGATAAGACTCTTCTTTTATCTTCTCCTGCTTGCGCACAAGCTCCACCAAGTTACTAAATAAAAAATAAAAATCATAACAAGCGAAACTTGCCCAAAGTTCATCAGCCTTAGATTGTAGCAAGCTTGGGTCTATTTCATCTAAAGGGGATTGCTTACTATCCAAATGGCTAGTAGTTTTAGCTGCATTACTCCTAGCCCCATAAGCTAAATTTATTGACTCTTTCATATGCCTACAAACCCCAACAAGAATATAAATTTGAAAGATAACTTACTACCAAGTGTTCAAAAAATCAACTAATTGCGTGCTAAATTAATGCTTGAAGCTTAAAGATAAAGCATATACACAAAGACCTCATACACTTTATCCCATTACTCAACTTGAAATAGGTGCTATATTCACGGCAATGAAACGTAATCAAACCTATTTGAATTACTATTATTTTGTGAGCCACTATCATTGGAACCAAAATCCGCATATAAATTTATAGGGCGAGTGTTTTCATAAATATTATAAATTTCTTGGTATACCTCACTTAAACCCTCGATACCCTGCTTTATCTTTACGCCCTGACTACATTCTAGCATGCAACCACTAACTGCCACTGTGGGCAAAGACAAGCCGACCCCAGCAACAAAAGCTGCTGCAGCAAACATTAACCAAGGCGCACTAAGCAAGGAAACCCATACTGAACCAATAATAGATAACGACGTAGCCATAGCAGACGCCACTATTACCCCTGCAACAACAGCAGATGATAAAGACAAAACATTAAATATTTTTTCATATCTACATAAATTACCACTAGTTAAACGCAGAATAAGCTTATATTTATCATTGAAAGCTTTCTCTATATTATTTTTTGAACATATAGCAGAGCTTAAGGCACATCTAGAAGGCTGTTCAAACTCAGATGACATATAGTCTGCAAAAGCTTGTGTTATAAAATAAACAAAATTACTTGCCTCTCCACCAAGTTCTTTGGCTTTACTTAATACCCTACTACTTTCTTTGAGCTTATCAGATAATTTATGTACAACGCTTCGATTAATACTTTGCGCATAATATTTTTCAAGAGCAGAAAAAATTAAAAATTTATCTCGAAGCTCTGAGCATAAAACAATTTTTTGCAATGCATCAGCATTTTTACTGATTCTTATAATAGCATCCATGCAATCGAATTTATTTATAAAAACTCTCGGAATACTTAAAGACACCTCTTCCCCTTTATTCCAATCTATAACACCCTCAAACAAAGCTTTACTAACAATATAAGAATCGCGATACTCATACCTATCATCTGCACCTCCATCAACCGACGAAGCATTAATAGCATCGGTCAAGCTTATCGCAGCTACAGGGTTTGCTTGTGGGTTCTCCCTCCTATTTTTAGAGATTGTTTTAAATAATTCTGGCAATGTTAAAATGGTCATACGAACAACTCCTTGTCATTTTTATACACTTATATAGCGCCGCCCACTAAGCTTTATATTTCGTTGCAAGCTCACTCGGCTCAATCATGTATTTAGCATACACTCATATCCCCTCATTTCGCTTGCGCCTTGTCTAAAAATAAGTGGGCGACGCTATATCATCTTAAAATTGTGAATTCCCAAAATCCGTGAAATTACAGAAAAAATTCAGTTAAGAATAGATTAACCCCTGCAACTTTAAAAGTTGAACACCTAAGCCATAGGTAACCTTTAGACTTAAACCCTGGTATTTCTGAATACATATTTGAGTTTACTTCAGGATTAATAACTGCATACTTAAATGAGGTGCGAGAATAATCATCTCTGCCATACATAAAATCTTGACCTAATTTTCGATCACCGAAATTTTCAAAAATTGGAAATTTTTCGATTGTTTCTTTAGGCAAAACCACTCTGGCATACATAAATGGCTTTTCATCAGCATAAATCATAACGGTTCTAACCCAAGCTGGGTCTGAAGGCTTTAGATTTAGCGCCTCTCTTTCGTATTGATAAGCTTTACCCCAGTTCTCATCAAGGCATTCCAAACGTACTTTACCAATTTTTTTCGACATGGTATTAGTCATGTGCTTTACGTCATGCAACCACGAATATAAGCTTTCAGGAGGCTGGATCGCTAAATCAGACACATTATCAACCCATAACAAATTCTTATCTCCTTCTAACAATTTATTGGAAGCCACACAAGATGTCGCTAAAACAACAGCAGCCAATGACAACACCAAAAAATTAAGCAGTAATTTCTGAACCATATTTCAGCCTGTTAGCCAAATTAGTCAAACGATCTTTAACTTTATTATTTTTAATGGCCATACCTACAGCTCTTTTTTCGGCTATCAATATCACTAGCTGCTTGCCACGGGTTACTCCCGTATATAAAAGGTTACGGGCCAGCAACATAAAGTGCTGCGCTGCTAGGGGCATTACTACCACTGGAAACTCCGAGCCCTGGCTTTTATGGATACTTATTGCATAAGCGAGATTTATTTCATCTAGCTCGTTAAAATCATACTCAATTACTCGATTATCGTAATTTACATGAACCACCTGATCATCAGTATTGATAAAGTCAATTATACCAATATCACCATTAAAAATATCTTTATCATAATTATTAACAGTTTGGATAACTTTATCACCTGGAGCGAAAGTCCAACCAAAACGCTTGATCTTTGGCACAGACCCACCATTTAGTCTTTCCTGCAAAGCAATATTCAAGCTACGAGTACCAAGCCCTCCTCTATTCATTGGGGTTAGCACTTGAATATCACGAATAGAATTAAACTTAAATTTATTAGGAACTCGAGCTGCCACCATTTCGATTAACTTATCGTGCAAGACTTCGGCACTATCATTATATAACACGAAAAAATCACTATCTGCTCCATCATTTGGCAAAGGCATTTCACCTTGATTGATGCGATGAGCATTCATGATTATTTTAGAACTCGCAGCTTGGCGAAAAATTTCAGTCAACCTAACAGTTTCAATAAAATCTGAATTAATAAGGTCAGACAGAACAGAGCCTGAACCAACTGATGGAAGCTGATCAACGTCTCCAACTAAAATCACGCTAGCAGCGGTTGGGACAGCTCGCAACAAACTATGAAACAACCTAATATCAAGCATTGATGATTCATCCACTACCAACACATCCATGCGCAAAGGGTTTTCTTCATTATGCTTAAACCCACGCTCTATTGGATCAAATTCAAGCAAACGATGTACTGTTTTTGCTTGAATACCAGTAGTTTCAAACATTCTTTTTGCAGCCCTTCCAGTTGGGGCACAAAGCTGAATAGTCACACGCTTTGAGTGCAAAATTTTTAACAGAGAGTTCACAAGAGTAGTTTTTCCAACACCAGGACCACCTGTGATAATGGAGACCTTACTCTTTAAAGCTGTGGAAAGAGCTTGTTTTTGTGAGGCAGAAAACTTAATGCCAGCTTTTTGTTCAACCCAAGGAATCGAACTCTCAATATCGACCTCACCCCAAGGAGCATCTCCATCAACTAATCGATGTAAATGCTCGGCGACTCCAGTTTCCGCAAAATATAAATTCGCCGGATAAATACAACTAATATCATCTATCTCATCAACAACTAAGCGTTTTTCATGAACTTCAGCATCTATTGATTCTTCAATTATTGATTCAGAAATATCCAACAGTTTGACACTAGACTTAATCAATTGCTCCACTGGAATAGCACAATGCCCTTGACTACAAAGCTCCGAAAGCACATGCCTCACTCCAGCTTGAGCCCTAACATGAGAATCTCTAGGTATTCCGATTTTATCGGCTAAATCATCTGCGGTTTTGAAACCAATACCAGTAATATCAAGAGCTAACTTATAAGGATTGTCTCGAACTATTTCAATGGCATGATCACCATAAGTTTTATAAATGCGCACCGCACGAGCCGTGCCAACACCATGAGATTGCAAAAACACCATGATGTTGCGGACCATTTTCTGCTCGACCCAACCAACAATCACTTGCTGCTTACGCTTAGCTCCAATACCCTCAAGCTCCATCAAGCGGTGTGGCTCATTTTCAATAACATTAAAGACATCCGAACCAAATGCAGATATTAATTTTTTTGCAAAATGAGGCCCAACACCCTTTATCATTCCTGAGCTTAAATATTTTAGAATCCCTTCGGTATTTGTAGGAGGAACAATTGTTAGATCTTCGGTTTTAAATTGCATGCCATGCTTTTTGTCATTGATCCACTCACCATGGCACTCGATGTGTTCGCCAGCATTAATTTTGACAGTTTTACCAATAATGGTAACAAGCTCTTTCTGGCCTTGAACTTTAACGCGCAGCACACAAAATCCATTCTCTTCATTATGGAAAGTGACGCGCTCGACTACACCGTATACTTTTTCTTGCTGCATGAAAAACCCGAGAAAGAAACATTTAATAGATTCTACCATGGGACGTTTTAACAAAATACCTGTGATTTTTACCAGGTTATGCTGATAATTAGTGTCGCAAAATAAAAATAGCTATAATGCAACGAAAGTTTGTTCTTTAATTAGTGAATATCCTCTCTATTTAACGAGTTTAGGAGCAAATGCTCACAAATTGTAGAAATTTGTAGCTGCGCAAACAATTACAAATAACTCCTGGCATTTTACTTGCCTAAACATCTTAGACAGAGCAAAAGAAAATATGTGTGCTAATATTTAATACAGATGACTAGTACAAATTTGAATCGAAAATGAAGTATGTAGGGGTCCCAGAAAAATTTTCAGCTATCTTTAAAGAGGCTGAAAAAATAGTGCATGATTTCTTTCAGAATATAAACTATCGCCCAAGCAGAGGCAATATAGATATATGTGGTGAAAGATACATACTAGTGCGATCAGCATCTTTGTCTGTAGATTTTTTTGAGATGATCCAAGAAATTTATACTCGAAATGATATAACTGACGAAGATACAGAGGCTATAGCCTCGCAAATTCTATATAATTTAGCCCACTCAATTGGCATGAAAGACGCTGAAGATTTTCAAAAAAAACTAAACTTAAAAACCCCTATAGAGAAACTTGCAACAGGCCCAGTACACTTTGCTCATACAGGCTGGGCAATGGTTAATATTTTTCCAGAATCAACCCCTAGCCAAGACGAAAATTACTTCTTATTTTTTTCACATCCATATTCTTTTGAATCAGAAGCATGGATGGATCGAAAACGTAAACCTAAATATAATGCCTGCATTATGAACTCAGGATACTCGGCTGGGTGGTGCGAACAAAGTTTTGGTATGCCGTTAATGACACAAGAGATTACCTGCAAGGCTTTAGGAGACGATAGTTGTCAATTTATAATGGCTCCCCCAGATAAGCTAGAGCAACATATCAATAAATATTTAAATAGTTCTCCTAATCTGAAAAAAAAACTAAATAAAACAACCGGATCCAAACATTTTGAAATCAGAGTACTAGAATCAAAAATAAAAGAGTCGGAAGAAAAATATCGCAAAATATTTAATTTTGCTCAAGATGCTATTTTTGTTATATCTAAAGACAATCAAAAAATTATTGACTGTAATGCTTATGCTACCTACATAATTGGAGGAGACAAAGAAACTCTAATAGGTAGCTACTTTAATAGAATTTTTCCATCAACACATGAATATGAAAAATGCCTCAAAAAAATACTTAATCAATTTAACTCAAGCTCAGCAAAAACATTTGAAACGATGATTGTAAATAACCGCGGCGAACAAATAAATGTTTCTGTCAGTGCAAATCAATATACAATTAGGGGATGCTCGGTTATTAATGTAATACTTAGAAATATTAGCGAAATTATAGCAACGCGAGAAAAACTACAATTTATAGCAGAGCATGATCAACTAACAGGACTTGCAAATAGGCATCTATTCTTCTCATTTGCAAAAAAATTTCTAGCTTATGCCAAACGTCATAAGAAAAAACTTTCGATCATGTACATTGATATCGATCAATTCAAAAGTTTTAATGATCAGTATGGTCATGAGGTAGGAGACGCTGTACTAAAATATACTGCAGAAAGAATAAAGAAAAATATCCGTGAAGAGGATATCTTAGCTAGATTAGGCGGGGATGAGTTCATACTACTTAGCACTGAAACCAAAAATAAAAAAGAAGCCGCCTCTTTGACACAAAAAATCATTGAAAGCGTCGCCACACCCGCCCTTATAAAGGACCATAAATTACAGATAAATTTAAGTATTGGCATTGCGATTTATCCTGTTAACTCAAAAGAAGGGAAATTGACAGATTTAATTAATAATGCGGATAAGGCTCTTTATAGGGCTAAAAAGAAACCTGGAAGCAAATACGAATTCTTTTAAAAGCAGCAATTCTTATTGGGCACTAGAGGGTGTTACTAACCTGGGCTATGAGTTTTAGAACCGAATTAGCGAACCCATGAAATTCAGCATCCTACGTCATATCAACTGAGAAATCGAAGTTACTTGCCTGCGTCATCTCGACTGAAGCACCGAAGGTGCATAACGGAGAGATCTGACTAATGTACGGGCTCAGATCCCTCGACTACGCTCGGGATGACTGTTGTAGGGCTCGGGCGAACTGTTGTAGGGCTCGGAATGACTGTTGTAGCGCTCGGGCGAACTGTTGTAGGACTCGGGATTGTATAAGTTAAATGTATAAATTTAGATGCGATTAACTTAGACCTTTGCAGCCTGCGTAAGGTAAGCTAATAAAACTTGAATCTCGGGTTGTTAATAGCTGGTATTATGCCCCCTCAACCAACGTCTATAAAGTTTTATCGGCCGCTATTTATGAATTTAAAAGTTCGTGATATCATCTTTCATTTACCTGAACAATATAAAAAACGTTGATTTTAAATGCATAACCCCATTATTGAACTAAAAAATATTACTAAAGCATTTGGCCAACATATTGCGCTCCAAGAGCTTAATCTTGCAGTAAATAATGGCGAATTTCTGACTATACTCGGGCCATCTGGTTGTGGAAAAACAACACTATTACGATTAATGGGCGGATTCGAACAGCCTGATTCAGGACATATTTTTATTGACGGTTATGATATTACTAACCTACCGCCCGAAGAGCGCCTTGTAAACACAGTATTTCAAAGCTATGCGCTATTCCCACACATGACAATCTTTAACAATGTTGCTTTTGGCTTAAAATGCAATGGTATCGACAAAAATGAAATCAAAGAACGAGTTGAAGAAACACTTAAAATCGTTAGTCTTGAAAAATATTCTGAACGCAAGCCGAATGAACTTAGTGGGGGACAAAAGCAACGAGTTGCGATAGCTCGAGCTATCGTTAATAGGCCTCGCGTCTTACTACTGGATGAACCGTTAAGCGCTCTAGATTATAAGCTTCGAAAAAAAATGCAAATAGAGCTCAAACAGCTGCAGCGCAGACTAGGCCTAACCTTCATATTTATTACTCACGACCAAGAAGAAGCTCTTTCTATGTCAGATCGAGTTGTAATTATGAATGATGGCAAAATTTTACAGTCTGGCACTCCACGGGATATCTATGAGGAACCAAACAGCTTATTTGCAGCTGAATTTATTGGTGAAGCCAATGTATTTGATGCCATTGTTACAGAATCAACGAAACAAAACACAACCCTTAAAGTTCAAAACAAAACGATAACCTTTCCTGAACCAAAACAATTTAAAGCTGGAGAAAAAGTCCATTTAATTGTACGCCCAGAAGATTTGAGAGTTTGGACTGAGAAAGAAGTAAAAAATACCGATGATATGCTGCCAGGTCAAGTTGAACAAGTAATTTACAAAGGCAGTACAGTAGATTTAATTGTTCGCCTTATTGATGGCCCTCTCATTTCAGCCACTGAATTCTTCGATGAAGATGATGAAGACCTTTTCTATGAGAACGGTGAAAAAGTGTGGATTCATTGGCTTCCTGGCTGGGAGGTGATTCTACCATATGAGGGCTAGTCAAAGATTTAAATTTATATCTCTTAGTATCACCTGGGCCTGGTTTGGTATTTTTGTGCTAGCTCCTATAGTGCTAATTGGCATAACTAGCATACTCACACAAAATGAAATCAGCATTGTATCTACCCCCTTAACTATACAAAGTTTCTATGACACACTAACTGGGGGTTACGCTCCCATCTTCTTGTATTCATTACTAATAGCCGCAACAACTACCCTATTATGCCTCTTAATTGGTTACCCATTTGCTTTCATCATAACGAGAGCTAGCAATCGATTTCGCCCACTAATGCTAATGCTTTTAATGATTCCATTCTGGGTTAGCTCTTTAATTCGAGCTTACGCAATGGTGATAATGTTAAAAGCTCAAGGATTAATTAATATTGCACTTATATATTTAGGTATAATTTATAAGCCATTACATCTTCTCTATACAGATTTTGCAGTTATGTCGGGTCTTTTATACAATTTACTCCCTTTCATGGTACTACCGCTGTATGCCAATCTTGCAAAACTAGACCACACACTAATTGAAGCAGCTCAAGACCTTGGTGCAACTCGTTGGCAAACATTTAAAGGTGTGATTTTACCGCATAGTATTCCTGGCATCATTTCTGGAGTCATTTTAGTCTTTTTACCAGCAATGACATTATTTTATATTCCAGAATTTCTAGGTGGAGCAAAAACCTTATTAATTGGCAATCTTATTCAGCATGAGTTTTTGGTAATTGGTAACTGGCCAAAGGGAGCAGCGGCAAGTGTAATTTTAATGTTGATTACCTTATTATTGTTGATTCCGTACTGGAAATCTCAGCCCAAGCCAACTAGGGCCAAATCATGATTAAAATAAATGAAAAAATAATAACAAACTGTTTTAGTTTTCTAATATATGCATTTTTGTATATTCCTATACTTGTTGTAGTTGTTTATTCATTTAATAAATCTCAATTTTCTATGATTTGGGAAGGTTTTAGTCTCAAATGGTACAGAGAACTAATTAACGATCATGAGATACTAACGGCCACTTGGCATTCTTTGCTACTTGGTTTTTTAGCCTCAACTTCAGCCGTTCTATTAGGAAGTTTGGCTGCAGTCTGCATTAAGCGTTATAAATTTCAGGGTAGAAAACTTTTACATGGGCTGGTATTCACTTTAGTCGTCATACCCGATTTGGTAATGGGAATAGCCTTATTGATTTTATTTCATTTTTTACCAGTACCACTTGGCTTCTGGAGTCTATTTTTCGCCCATACAACTTTTTGCTTGCCATTTGTAATTGTGACTTTGCATGCTCGCCTTGGGCAGCTCGACAAGCATCTATTCGAATCTGCAAAAGATTTGGGAGCTAGTGAATTTGTATTATTCAGGCAAATTATTTTGCCACTACTCGGACCAGCCCTAATTTCATCTTGGCTGTTGAGCTTTACCCTCTCAATTGATGATGTGATCATTAGTTACTTTGTGGCGGGTCCTTCTTTTGAAATCTTACCACTAAAAATTTATGCCATGGTGAGAACCGGAGTAACTCCTGAAGTTAATGCTATCAGCACCATTATTCTTGGGTTCACGCTTCTATTCGTGGTTGGCGCAACGTTGATTAGGAGAAAAAAATGATAAAAAGACTTTTTTCCTTACTCCTAATAGTTTTAAGCACTAACGCCTTTGCCCAGAAATCTCAGATTAATATTTATTGCTGGGGGAACTATATTCCCAAGGAAATATTGCGCAAATTTGAAGCTGAAACGGGCATTCATGTAAACCTTTCTGAATATGACAGCAACTCTGTTCTTTATATAAAATTAAAAACAGTGCCAAAAAGTTATTATGACGTTATATTTCCTAGCAGCAGCTACGTGACTCGCATGAAAAATGAACACTTAATTAGAAAGCTAGATCACTCAAAACTACCCAATATAAAAAATATAAATAATGCTTTGCTTCAACATAGTGTCGACCCGATGATGGATTACAGCATTCCTTATTTTTGGGGAACGACAGGCATAATTGTTAATGACAAATATCACAATCCTAAAAATATAACGAGCTGGCAAGCTTTATGGCTTCCAAAATATAAAAACCAATTATTAATTTTAGATGATATGCAAGAAGTCTTTTCTATGGCTTTTTCAGTTCTTGGCTATCCACTCAATGACACTGACCCAGATCATATAAAACAAGCATATGAACTACTTCGCAAACTATTACCTAATATTAAATTATTCAGGACAGATGCTGCACAGGAAGCTTTCATAGGCGAAGATGCCACCATTGGAATGGGGTGGAATGGAGATATGTTTCGCTCGATGCGACATAACCCGCACATAAAATTTATCTTTCCAAAAAATCCTTTAACTTTCTGGATTGACTGCACTGCAATACCCATTAATTCACCAAACCCGGAAGGGGCTTATAAATTTGTTAATTTCCTGATGCGTCCAGATATCGCTGCAGAAATCGCAATCCGAGAAGGCTATTCTTCACCAAATTCGGCGGCAATCAAACTTATGCCTAAAACCATGCGCGAAAGCAAAACGCTTAATCCACCAGAAAGCGTCATCAACCGCATGGTAATTCAAAAAGACTTAGGCAAAGCTAGACTGATTTATGGCAAGTACTGGGAACGACTTAAACTTGGGCTTTAGCCGTTAAATAAAATCACACGCATCTAAATTCGCACAGTTAACTAAAACTCACGTAACAAATAACTGCGTAACAATTTTCACCGCCTAGGTTATCACGATTTTCTAATTTACCATCTCAAGAACTATAGTTGTCATCTCGCGCGCAGTCGAGAAATTAAGAAAAGTATAATTCAATTGTGTTACCTTCAAATTGCACTATACTTTTAGTTGTGACTTATAACCTCACCGACAAAAATGGGAGGAAAGCTTATGAAAATCATTTCCAGATTATCCTTCTGCATTTTATTTTTAGTTTCCACCAATAGTTTAGCTGCTAATAACTTCTGCAACATGGTTAGTTCAATTAAAGGAGTTATGCTCCAATATACCTGCCCCAAGCAGCACTTATCTCTCGCCAATATCTTAGCTGAATTAAGTGAAAATAAGGAAGCTCGCAATCAAATATGCCAGGCACAAGCAGCTAAACATGTTGAATACTGTAAGGGCGATGGAAGTGCGTCTTTGAAAGCAAATGCTAGCGGATTATCTAACATTGTACGCATGCCAAAGCCTGACCAATCAAAATATATATGTATACAAGCTGATACAGACAGAGAAACTTTGAATACTCTGTTTGCAGATTATTTAAATAAAGAATGTCAGAACTAAGGCCTGTTAAATAGCCACTAATCTAACCGCCTTAAATTACGGCGTAACGCCTCAAGCGAAATACTTGTTTCATTGCCTTCCTGAGAATATGCAGGCATATTGTTGCCCCAAGCATGGCCATAGATTATTTCAAAGGTTGCAGGATAACGAGCCTCGTTATCTTCTATTAAAGTTTCATAACTTGATTTGAATTTATTTAAAGCTGATCTGCTAGTCGTTCCCTTTTGAGTCCTATCCAGAATGTAGCTGCCAGCTTGCTTAAGTTCTTCTAATAAGTAAATAGGATTACTATAAGTTGCGGTGAGCCATTCAGTATCAACCACCGGGTCAACTAGCCCTGCTTTTGCCAGCATATCACCAATATTGTGCATATCTTCAAAGTCATTTATATGTTTATGAGAATCAACTTGTGCCCAAGCTAACCTAGCCTCGCGCAAGGTATCAGGTCCAAGGCTGGCAAAAAAGAATAACCCATTTGGCTTTAAAACACGTCTAACTTCATTGAAAACACACTGTGGATCAACAACCCATGGCAGCATCATATTAGAATAAATAAAATCAACTGAGCCTGAGGCAAATGGCAAAGCTTCTGCATTTGCTCTTATTCCTACTGAGCGATTAGACTTATCACAACCTATAACTACAGCGCCAGGATATCGATTCTGTAGAAGCTTTATATCTTCGCTACTTCCACAGCCAAGATCAATAATTACTTCCGGATTTATCTTGATCCACTCAAGACGCTCCATTAATCTTTTGGCGATTTCTGCTGATAAATCATCTTGTCTATTCACGGAATAACTCTATGTTTTCTAATGAAATTAAGCAAATAATATCCACTATTTAAGCTACATGCAACCGCATCTCCTGCAATTTCAAATAAAAAGAGGCAAATGATAGCTATTCATCACATTAAGAAATCTTGCAATGGCAGTCCTAGCGATCAAAACTTGAACAAAATATCTAGTAATGGCATAATGGATCAAATTTTAGTCACCAGAGCTTTTGGATGTACTACTTCTCCGACAACGCAATCCCCCTGTCCAAGCGAGTTAAGGCAGGAGATATAATAATTAGAGAAGTTTCTTTGAAAGAAAGAAGAAACACTCCAGACCATCATGCTATGTTGGCAGTTAAAGAAAACCCCACCTCAAATACAATCTGTGTACAGCATATTACATTTTTAAATGAAGATGAAAATTCTTCCCCCAAAATTGCTACATTAAAAAAAACTGACCTATATAACGGCAAATTCAACATATATCGAGCCTCAAATAAAAAAGCCGTAGATATCGCTCTTACACTTGCAAGTTTTGCAGAGTCTTTGCCGCTTAAAATGGATGCAGTCTATGTTGATGGACTTTATAAGAAGAGCAGAGATAAAAAGGAAAAAAAAGAAATTTCTGTAGATAATCTCATAAATAACAACTTTTTCATAAGCCCTGAAAAAGAAATTGCTTGCCATGAATTCGTAATAACAATCTTCCAATTAGCTTATATTTTAGCCGAAAGCAATATTGAATCTAAAGAAATAGTTTCTTTAGAAATACTGAAAGAAAAACTTAACGCTCAAGACTTTTCAGAAGTCACCCTACCAAAGTTTTTAAATTTCGAAGCAAAACTTCTTTACCCAGATATATGGGGTAGCAGTTTGGATACAGATATTGAGGTGACGCATATTGGGAGAGTCAAATATGTGGCATATAAACCTTATGTCGCAGGTAAAGGATTTGTAGCAAGCTTTTCTAACTCAAATAAAGAAGAATACAAACATAATCACAAACAATCCGAAGGAAAAAATAGCTGTTGCTTTATTTCCTGAACCCAAGTCATAACAGATTTTTTTACAAGGAATATTTCCAATGACTTTCTAGATAAAGAAATAATATTAAGATGCAATTTATAGGGTCTGTAAGACCAATTGTCAACAGCCCCTAACACCTTCATTTGACTTTTTATTAATTTTTGATTAAAATTCGATCATATTTTTGATCAATTTTTTTACAAAAATTAAAGGAATCGCAATGGACAAGTCACGTAAAAACGAAAATTACTTCACACCCACTGAGACTAATCAAGAATCAAATAATCTACTTAGCAGCATTCCAACCCTATTTTTGTATTTTTATAAGCTGCTTTCTGAAAGCAATCTAGCTGAGGCTTTAGGCATTTTATTTGTTGTAGCGGCAATAATCCAAAACAAAGGGGCAAATGCAAATCCTTTCGCCAAAACAACAAATCTATCAAATAGAGCCACAGAATTCGACATTGATACAAATTCAGTGCAAATGGAGTGGGGAGAAAATATTCTTTCATTTTGGGCTAGGGAAACATGCTTTGAACCTAATAACTGCACTCATGAAATTATGTATAAAATGACCTCTCCTGAATATAATGAGTTAATTTCAGAGCAATCATTTTATTATAGTAATAACTCTAAATTAGATAACCCTTATGTTGTTACTATTAATAATACTGGGCTAGTTACATTTGATCATGGAAACAATATTACAGCTATTCCATTTATTATTGATGAGAATAATCAGCTCAACCAAGGGCCCACTGAAACCTTGTTTAGCGGTCAGGATAAAGTATTCTTTGAATCTAAAAGTGTAGTTACATTAAAAAATAATATATATACTGCTGCCAGACTAAGACCTATCATTGATGATAGATTCTCAAATAAAATATACGGGAAAAAACTTTCTATAAATCAACTGAAAATATCATCTAGCAACAAAAAAGAAATCAGTACAGAATTACCAAACTCAAACCACCATGGCAGGTTTCAATTTGCTTTATTTCACCCTTCCTCAACTTACAAAGATTACTTCTCAATTTATTATACTTTTGATACGCCTAGCACGGAGAATTCTAGGGTAGCCTTTTCAAGATACTTAGATGGCAGTGACTTTGAGCTAGCACCAATTGCTACACCTTCAGGAGAGCTTCCTGACTGGGGAATTGGCGTCATGAGAGGTCCAGCACATATTCCAAATACTCCAAGCACATTAACGCATCTATGGGGAAAATCTGGTCGCTTCAAACTAGAAACTACTAACTTAGATAATGATGAGATAAGCATGGAGCTTGTAAATGATAATAGAGAAGTTAGCGGAACTCTTATTAAAAGCGACCCCAACGATACAAATACATTTATTATGCCTTATCTTAGCTCAGATGAAACAACCCCTAGCACTACAAATCTATGGATCAAAGAATTAACAACCTCTAGTTTCTCATATAATAAACAAATAAACACAAAACCAGTTACTCCTGGCAATCAAGCTGTAATGGCGGTGCGAGCTGGAAACGAATGCTATCAAGTTCTATTTGGAACTCCTCCTCAAATTCAAAATTTCTGCCTTAACCCATTTGTAGCTGCTTCACGAGTGTTACCATTATATTCGGCTAACACAAAAACTAAGATTTTTTCTTCTGATGAGAAAACACCAATTGTGGCTTTACCAATCAATTACAATGGAAATTCCACTTTATCTTTTGCACCAGAACACGGACATTTTATATCAAACAATTGCACAAAAAATTCATCCGTTGACATGTATGAATGCATGCAATCTCTGGAGTTTTATTGCGCCCCTAATTGCCCAACTACATTTAATATAACACTTACATTAGAATCTAATGGGCAAAACATTCAGAAACAGATTGAAGTTCAACGAGCCCCAAATCAACCACCATATTTGAATGTTTTAATTCCTCAAGTTCAAAATATTACATCTGAAATTTATTATTTGCCATTTTCAAACTCAACTTTAAATAAGCCTGATGCAACCGACCCTGAAGGCTTACCACTAAACTATCAATTAAAGATTTCGACACCTAACAATAAAACAAAAACAATTCCATTTATTAGTGAGTCATTTAGATGGGATCCTATTTCGCAACAAATCAAGCCTGGAAACTGTACACTTACCTTCACTGCTTCAGATGGCGAAGCCCAAACTATAGAAATTGTTGCAGGGTATATCATATCTAAGCCAGCTATAGCAGTGCCATTAGAAACCATTTTCCAAGAAAATAGCGACCCCCAATTATTCCCAATAGAAATACATACTGAAAGCCCATATCTTGAAATTAAAATTGAACACCCACAAACTCTAGAATTTATTGCACCTCAAACACTAAATGCAACAACGGAAAAAGGTGAGCTATATTTCTCGATAAAAGGACCAAGCCAAGAAGTTATAGAAAAATCAAAAGATATTACTGTTATAAGCGCAGCAGACCAACACGGTTTTGAACAGGTTGCTATAAAAATCAATGACGGCCTTAACCCAGAAGAAATTATAAAAGCTAATATAACTATAGAACCTACCTTAGCACCAGTACCTTTCGAAAATAATATTAAATATAGATACAACCAAAACCAACCAATTAAAATTGATGTTAGTCAGTTTTTTGAAAACCCAAATCGAATCAATAGGCAATACGAATATAGTAATACAACTACTTTACCAAACAACATTATATTAAATGGCACTTTTCTGACCGGAATACGAGAGAACAAAGAAGTGGAGACCTTTGATATAAATATTATGGCAACCAATTACAAAGGACAAAGTGCATTTAAAAATATGTCTCTTGTTACTGGTGCAACTTACTTTAGCGAAGCCCCTAATCAATATTGCTTAGCTGGTTTCCCATGTGCAATTAGCTATACTCTTGAGACTCCATTCAGAGATCAAAACATTACCTTAAATTTAAGTGATGAAAAATGCATTTACTATGCTAATTTGGACTCTAATGAAAATAGACTGTGGAGCTTTAATAATACTAATAATCAATTTGAAGCTCAGCCACAGCATAAAGGATCAGACGACGTTGACTATGTATGGACAAGCGCAAACTGTCATGGGAATAAAACATTAAACTACTCTATAAATGATAGCTTAGGTAAACAAACTATAAATATTACAATTTCAAAAATCACAACTGAATACCACCGAAGCGAAGATGATACCAAGAAATTCACAGGAAACTTTCTTGGTAAAGAAGTAAAAGACACTCATCAATATAAAATTACTGAAATAAATGGCCAAAGTTTTGAAGGCGAGCAGAGAAGAGTTCAAAGTGTTTTATACCAAGGTTCAGTTCAGCAAAATGGTGATTTTGAGTTATCATTCAACTATTATCACCCAACAATACAAAAACTTAGAGCTGGCGAAACTTATACAATTAATATCCCTTTAAAAATATTAGGCCCGCAAAATAGTGAATTTGAGCATAACATAGCTGTTACCTTTAATGGTAACCAAGACCATATATACTTCGACGGTTTAAATTACAGTAGGATGAAACTGCATCCAAATACTCAGAACCAAAAAATCTATAAACTATACGTGATTGATAAGCTTAGTGATGATAAATCTGACTTTTACTGCTCGTATTTCGACCCGACATATCAGAGACAGAACATCCCATCTTATGCAACGTTTTTCACAAATAAAACTAGCCTAACCTGTGGGTTCATATTTGAACCAACTTGTAATGATATAAATGACCATGGAATATACGCTATACAAGGAGGAATCAAACAAATTGATCCTAATACTGGAGAAGTACACCATAAAAGGTCTATAAGAGCTTTTGAGTATAGGGTAAATGAAGACCAAATATCAACATGCACCAAAGACAATCAACCCATTGATGATATAAGTAAAATAGGAATAGGTTTAAATGGTAATTCAACTCTAATATTAAGTATTACTGAAGACTCTAATACTTATTTTGAATATTTCCTTGATCATGATGAATATCCAAATTTAAAAATTACAATTTCTGAACATAACAAGAAAATTTCTATAACAGGACCCAGCGAACAAATAGAAAAATGGAGAAAAAACGAAAATAATCTAGCTATAATAAACCCGGATAATGACGATGAAAAGAAAACCGTTGAAGTTGAAATTACAATAAAAAATGAGAAAACCCCTCCTATAAAGCAACCTGTTAAAATTAAACCAAAGAGTGAACAGCCACCTGTATTAAGTTGCCCCTGCCCTCTACCTATTGATGAAAAATTAGTAACTGGTAAAGCATTTGAATTCTATTTTAAAAATTGTACTAATAATATTTTTAAATTTTCAGGGATTCAATTAAACTACAACAAAACTAATGGCTCTTTAATAATTACTCCTTTATCGGCAGGAAATTTAACCGCATTTACCGAGATAAGTAACTATTTTGCAAAAGTCTCTTCCAAATGCTCTGCAATAGTTGTTAATGCCAAATCTAATGGAAGTACCAAAAACTTACCATTATTAATATCTGCTTTAGGTGGCGGTTTCGCGATATCTGCAGTTTTATACTCTTGTCTTGGAGCATGCTGCATAATTACTCCAATTGGGCTATTAACTTACTCTCGAAAAATTTCAAGGAAACTAAATTCCAATAAAAATAAAGTAACTCCTGAAAAGATGACACCAGTTGTAATAATAGATGGTAATGATGAAAGACAAGAAGAGTCAGATCCTACGCCTATAACCAATAAATTAGCATTTTATAGGGTTAACCCACAAAACCAAAATCCCATGGATGAACTACCGCGAAGAATGCAGACATCCTGATGATTGCTTAAAATACTTTCAACTTAACCCCAGTTTTAAGTTTTAAATAATCAACTTATATGCTTTAACAGTAGTAAATAAATGAAAACACCGTCATTCCGCGACTTGATCGCGGAATCTAGTTTAATGGATCCCGCGGTCAAGCCGCGGGATTGTATAGGTTTACTAATTCGTTGACAAATTATCCCTAAAATTTTTAGGAATTTGATTGTTTAAACCTTGATGAGGACGATAGTTATTATAGTAAATTAAATACTGTTGTAATTCGTCCTTA
>JAUIAT010000021.1 GCA_030425295.1 Gammaproteobacteria bacterium | reverse complement strand
AGCGCATGGCTTGATCTAATGATTAGCCATTTAATAGAATATAAACTTGGATTAGAAAAACCAGTATTTATTTACGACTACCCAAAATGCCAAGCAGCCCTAGCTAAACTTAGCAACTCCAAACCACAGGTTGCCGAAAGATTTGAAGTTTACTACAAAGGTATTGAGTTAGGCAATGGATTTCATGAACTCTTAGACTCAAAAGAGCAAGAATTCAGATTCAAGCTAGACCAAGAAAAACGAAAAAAATTGGGCCTTAATATTCCTGAAATAGATAGCCGATTAATATCTGCTCTAGAGCATGGAATGCCAGCTTGCGCAGGCATATCAATAGGAATTGACCGCCTATTAATGACTAAACTCAACAAGAAATCCTTTAAAGAAGTTGTAAGCTTCACTGTTTAAGATAAAATTTGGGCCGTTTGACATAATCAAAATCTTCCAGTAACAATGTATACCAGTGCATAAGTAAGAAGGATCGATTATGTATAACATAAGCACGCATAATGCAACAGAAAAAATTAACTGCCCCCCCATATTTAACTGTGAAATTATACTTTCAAATATATTCAAATTCTTACCCTTAAAGCAGCTACAAAGCTGGAGGACGGATAGAAGCTCAAGAAACCTCGCCCTTCTAGAAGCATTGAAACGTGACAAAAGCATTAAAACATTAACCAATGTACTTAAATATAATTATAAAATTCCTTACGTTCCAAGGCAGATTAAATCTAAAATATATGAATTTGATCGAAATATACTTTTTACCGGCTTAAAAATAGTTAATCGACTTCCAATAACACATAGAGAGTTCGCTCAGCTTAGGCTAGCTGCTCAACTACCTAGCTTTGGAGCTAGCGTATTTCTGGCACTAAAGCTATTTACCCAAACTTCAAACAGAATAAAAAAGATCACAAATCTTAAACCACTACCTCCATATATACCTCAAAATATTTACGATCTAAAAACAGAAATATTAATGATAAATAACGAGCCATACTTCACTAAAGAAAGCTCAATTATAAAACATTTAAATATTTGGCAAGACTTTAAAAAAATATATGCTCAAAAGGTCGCGCAACTAGATAAACAAAATAAACTTAGCCCTTCACTTAAAAGCATAATAGCGACAGATCTAATATCAATATCACAATGGAAAAATAATATTGAAGAGTACCTATCAACTTATAGATTGGCCCTTTCAACTAATAGAGATCACTTTATCAAACTCCTACTGACTTACCTAATAAACATAGCAAAAGACAAAAATAATAATGAATATATTAGAGATAATGCACTAGAGACCCTGCAAATAGCAGCAAATTATTTTTCTGAAAGCATAATTACTGAAGCAATAAAAGCGCTAATTAATAATCTTGACAGAAACAGCTTACCCCTTTCACAACTAAATCATGAACTTAGAATAATTAATATTCTTTCCAAACATTCTTACAAGTATTTTGACATCACACTTTTCTCAGAACGCAAAAAAATACTTAATGCAAATAACCCTGAAGAAATTGGTAAGTTTATTAAATTTATTTTTAAAAGCTTCCCAGAAATTTCAGCTAACAGACTAGATTTATTGATTTGGCAACATTGCAACACAAACAGTTTTGGAAATGAGAACAGAGCCAATCCTGCTGTAGCTGAAGCACTGTCAACCAGCATTAAGGACTATCTATCAGCAGACAATCGCAAACAATTAATAGAATTCGCCATACATTTTTTGCTTGATCAAAATCCCCACAAAAGAGCAACATCTTTCAATATACTCAACAATCTCAAAGACTACATTACACCGAATGAAGATAAATATATCTCTAAACTAGCAAAAGAAAAATATGAAGCCGAAAACCTAAGCATTGCTAATATGATTCTTTATGCTGCACTTGCATCAAAATACCCCCAAAAAACTTTATTAAAATATATTCCACATAAATGGCCAGAAGAATACAATATAATTGAAGCTGAAAACATTGGTTTTATTCTTACCGAGATTTATAAAAAAGACGCCCCTGATCTAAGCCAAATTGAATACCACTTTCACATAATAAACACTCTAGCTTTCACCAATCAAATACCACAGTTATTTACAACATTTTTAAATATGCTCCAACATATAAACCAGATAACACCTGAACATGTAGTGTTTTGGGATATGCACGCTAAACATCGACACCTATCTACTGATGACGCCATCTTAATATCTGAGAATAAAAATCATATTAAATCTGTATTCATTCCAAGTATCATTAATAACGCTTTGTCTTTTCTAAACAAACCCACCCCTTATAAAGAAAAAAAAGCTGGAGCTAAGCTGTTCGAAGCCTTTGCTACTAACATGGACAATAAACAGCTACTTTCATTTTGTACTACATTTGCTCAACACTTTGATACAACAACACCACCCAGCATAAAATCATTGGCAAAAAAAACTTGCTATAAAGTATTTTCTTCTTTATTACCAACTCAAGAGCAAGAACTTGTCAAAACTCTTAACAATATAATAAAAGCTGATGCAAAATATCATTATCTTATAAAACCATACGAAATGCTTATCATGATATTAAGCAGAAAAGAAAATACGGCCATGGATTACCCCACACAAAGACAAGACGAACTACTAGCCAGTGCTACTAGCCTCAATATGTATACACTTACTCTGAATGAAATCAATTCATTTAGAGAGTATTTTTATGAAGATGCTGAGGGTAATTTAATCTATTCAGAAATAAAAAAGGAAATCCTAGATAAAGTTTTGGCAAACAAAAGCAATACAGCACAAGATAATACAGAAACTGATATAGCCAATAAAATTACCAAAGCCTTATTTGAAGCAGATGCATTTTTCTTGAAAAAAAAGGAAGCCCTACTTGCCGATAATATCCTGGTAGCAAAATTAATTCTTATCAACAGAGAACTATTAAAGCAAAAACCTACAACGAAAACAGCTATAAAGCTTAATGAATACATTATTTCAACCACCGAAGAAAACCTTTCTCTGCTAGTTATCAGGCAAAATAAAACCTTATTTGCTGAGATAATCCAAATAAATAACATTGAAAAACAACTGACAACTGAAGAGTGCTATTATTTTGCAAGAGACTGCTATATTGATTCAGAAAATACAGAAGAACAAAGACAGTATTCTCAAAACCCAATAGATATCGCAGCAAAGCTTATTATGCGAGCCTATAGGTGTCATAACAAAGAATTCAAAAATCAAGGGCAACTGAAAAGCACCCTCACTAAAATTCTTAATAAATACTTGGACAATAAAGATTACGAAACAGATATCGAAAAGTTGGTATGGCAGGCTACTGGCAAACTGAAAGGATATGTTATAGATCAAGCTATACATACAAAAAACATATTTACGCAAACAGTCCCAACAGTAAAAATAAATGCTAACGATTTGAATCTAGAATCGCATTCACCGCCAACACCAAGTTAGGGTAAATATCTATATCTTTGCTATCATCAAGCTTAAGAAGCGCCTCTTGACCTCTCCCTGTTAACACCAGGGCAACTCGACAATTTGCAGCCCACCCAGCTTCGAGATCTCTATAGTTATCCCCCACAAAGATAGTATCTTCGGGAGAGAAATCTAAATCATGCATAGCCTCCAAAAGCATTCCAGGTTTTGGTTTGCGACAATTACAATCATCATCAGGAGTGTGCGGACAATAATAAATATTTTCAACCTTTGCACCAAACGCAGAAAGCAGAACATTCATTTTAGCGTGCATAGCGTGCAAAGTTTCTAAATTATAATAACCACGTCCAACACCACTTTGATTGGTAGCAATAGCGACTGTATGACCTGCCTTTTGCAGCCTAGCAATAGCCTCGAGGCTACCATCGATTGGCAGCCACTCCTCAGGCGACTTTATGTATTCGTCTGATTCGTGGTTTATTACGCCATCTCTGTCTAAAATTATTAACATATGCATCTCTAAAGTATTGTTTACAGTATAGCCAAGAAGCTAAATTTATCATTTAGTTAGATCTCTCCGTTGCGCAGCTTCGCTGCTCCAGTCGAGATGACGATATATCCTACACCTTCGCTGCTCCAGTCGAGATGACACGCTTCGACCCCCCCCCAACAGGTAGCCATTGAAAGCCTATTAGCCACTATTGTAAATAACTTAGATACTTTTATTCTAAAAAAACAACTATTTGATCTAATTTATTAGTTACAATAAAATAAAATTTCTCTACAAACTTTAACTCTAAGGCAAAAAAAACATGCAAAAGAAATTAGCTTTTATTCTTGCTGCAGGCATTGCGCTTACTGGCTGCGCAGATCTATTCTATGGCAACACAACAATCCTTTCCAAAGGTAAAAATAAGTATCAAGCAGTAAATAATGGTCGAGATAGCGGCTCAACTCTTAGTGCAGCTAAATATAAAGCCCAAGCCATTTGCCAAGCTAAAAACATGCATGCCGTATATACAAATACTACCACAAAATACCAAGGCATAGATCGTAACGTAAAAGCATCGATTGATATTGCCGAAGAAATTTTCAGACATAAGCACCATCGTCGCCATCCAAATGACAATATAGATGTATATTCTACAGACACAGGCTCAGATGATGACTATATTGTAACTTTAGACTTTAAATGTGAATATTAAGATTAAGTCTAAAGCCTGAAGCGGACAAGATGTCATGGATGACAAAAATAAAAAAACACACGATGCCCATATAAATTTAAATCGCCGGCAGTTTTTAACTAAAGCTACAACTGCTGCCAGTGCAGTTGGTTTAGCAGCAGCCTGCTTCCCTTTTGCTGCCTCAATGTTTCCATCGATGAAAAAGGTCACTACAAAGGAAACTGTAAAGGTAGATTTAAGTGACATGAAACCTGGAGATCAAAAAACCATCCAGTGGCAAGATAAACCAGTATGGATAGTACGCCGCACACAGAAAGATCTAGCAAACCTAAAAAAGTTAAATAACTTACTGCAAGATCCTCTATCAAAAGTGAATCAGCAACCAAAATATGCAGACAACCTATTTAGATCAATAAAACCCGAATGGTTAGTGGTTGTAGGCTTATGTACTCATTTAGGGTGTGTGCCAACATACCGACCTGAACCAGGTACAGTTTCAAAAAAGTGGGAAGGTGGTTTTTTCTGCACATGCCATGGTTCAAAATTTGATTTATCTGGCAGAGTATACAAAGGAATGCCTGCACCTACAAACTTAGTTGTCCCCCCATATAAGTTTATAAACGACGCCACAATCCTAATTGGAAGATCAAAATAATGCCAAGACGAGGGCCATTTAAAACCTGGTTTTACACTCGCATGCCTATTCATAAATTTTGGCAAAAGCACTATGTTAATTATCTTGCCCCAAAAAATTTGAATTTCTGGTATGTTTTTGGCTCACTATCAATTGTCGCACTAGTGATGCAGGTTGTTTCTGGGTTCTTCTTGACTATGTTTTACATTCCAACTGAAGAGCAAGCATTTAACTCAATAAATAACATCATGCAAAAAGTTAACTATGGTTGGTTTATAAGATACATGCACACAACAGGGGCTTCTGCGCTTTTCATTGTAATTTATCTTCACATATACCGAAGCATAATGTATGGCTCATACAAATACCCTAGAGAGCTATTATGGGTTATAGGAGTGACCCTTTATGTTGCAATACTTGCTGAAGGGTTTACTGGCTATGCACTTCCCTGGGGACAAATGTCTTTTTGGGCAACCAGTGTAATCTTAAAACTGTTTGGCACTATACCCCTAATTGGAAAACAGCTTGTAATTTGGCTACAAGGTGGAGATGCAGTAACAGGTATAACTTTACATCGCATGTTTGCCTTCCATGTAATTTTATTCCCGCTAATTATTATAATCTTAACCTTAATACATATCTCAAGCTTACATTATGTTGGCTCTAACAATCCCTTAGGAATTGACACAAGCAAGAAAGATTGCATTAATTATCACCCTTATTACACCGCCAAAAATTTAGTTGGCATTGTCATATTTCTCATAATTTTTGCACTTGTAATGTTTTACAAACCAAGTATGCATGGTTTTTTTATAGAACCAACCAACAATATACCTGCTGATAGCCTGAAATCTCCTGAAAACATTAGTCCAGCGTGGTATCTAACTCCTTACTATTCTATTCTAAGAGCAGTACCACATAAGTTTTTTGGAGCAGTTGCCATGGCGAGCGCAATTGCCTTTTTGTTTATTTTACCTTGGCTTGATAAAAGCCCCGTACGATCGATTCATTATAAGGGCACTCTATCAAAAATCGCTCTTTTATTCTTTGTAGTAAGCTTTTTAGGACTTGGTTACCTTGGAACGCTAACTCCCACGCCGATTAATATTGCATTATGCAGGATACTGAGTCTAATTTACTTTCTTTATTTCATTCTAATGCCCTATTACACAAGCTATGAAAAAGCAAAGATAACACCAAAAAGGATTTCACAATGAAGAGATTTTGCTTAAGCATATGTTTTTGTTTAATGACTTTTTGCCCTTTTATTTATGCTGAAAAAGAAGGATTAAATATAAAAATCGAACAAACTATAAAAAAGGAAATGGCGGGTTCGATACAAGACACACACCAAGCAGAAAGGTACTGGATTGGAGCGTGGGTACTACTTTATTTGGCTGTCCTACTAGTGCTTGCTACTCTCTTAAAACAAGAGTACTGGAAAGACCTAAAGTAATACTGGTCACAATACTAGTTTTGGATCCCTCGACTACGCTCGGAATGACAATTATGGCGCTCGGGATGACAAAAAACCGCAACTCGTGATAACAAAAGCGTCATCTCGACTGAAGCAGCAAAGCTGCGTAATGGAGAGATCTGATTAAACGATAAGACAAAGACCAAGAAAAGGAAATCAAAATGCCAGCGAACCAATCATTAATAGACAAAGGAATGAATACCACACTAATAGAAAAGACAAATGTTCGCTGGTCATCACAAATTGCTTTTATCTTTGCAACAGCAGGGGCTGCGGTCGGTCTTGGTAATATCTGGAGATTCCCTTATTTAACCGGACAAAATGGTGGCGGCGCATTTATTTTAATTTATTTAGCATGCGTTATATTTTTAGGCGTTCCACTAATGATGGCAGAAATTATTTTAGGCAGGCACGGGCGTCAAAACCCTGAGAACACCATGCTGTCTTGCGCCCGTGAAATCAGAGCAGCAAAAGCCTGGAAATGGGTCGGTACAGTTACTGTTGCTTCAGCTTTTTTAATTCTTTCATATTACCTAGTAATTATTGCTTGGGTGTTTCACTATTTTCTATTTAGCCTCACTGGCAACCTTAACAATATAACTTCAGCTGCAGCTCAATCCGAGTTTGATGGACTAATGAATGACTTCAACTACCAACTATTGTTAGACTCAGTCTTAACACTCGGCACAGCTGGAGTTATTGCTTTAGGCATTCATCGAGGGGTTGAAAAGGTTGCTTATATCCTTTTCCCCTCTTTAATCGTCCTGCTTGGCATCTTATTTATTTACGCGCTAAATTCAGGCGGGTTCACGCAAGGCATGGATTTTTTATTTAGTTTTGATCTTCATAAGGTAACCGGTCAAAGTGTTCTAAACGCTCTAGGACAGGCCTTTTTTAGCCTTGGAATCTCCTCTGCCGTTCTAATGATGTATGGCGCCTATTTTAGATCTAATCTTTCAATTGCCAAAACCAGCCTTGCCATTTCTGCAATTGATACTGGCATCGCTTTATTTTCCGGATTAGTAGTATTTCCGATTGTTTTTTCACAGATGCTTTCTCCAAATGCAGGGCCTAGCCTTATATTCATCACCCTTCCGGTAGCATTTGGCCAAATGACTGGGGGCAGCTTCTTTGCCACCTTATTTTTTCTAATGCTGTTGTTTGCAGCCTTTACTTCAGGTGTTGGATATTTAGAACCTGCTGTAATGTGGTTTAAAGAAAGATTTAATATTTCGTCCCGCCCCATTGCCGCCCTAACAATGGGGCTCATTGTATGGTTTTTTAGCGTACTAAATATTAGCTCATTCAATATTCTAAAACATGCCACAATATTTGGAGCAAATGTGTTTGACACATTAGACTTCATCACAGCAAAAATAACTTTACCATTAGGTGGGCTTCTAATAGCATTATTTTGTGGATGGGTAATGCCATCTCGAACTCTAAGGAAAGACCTAAAACTCATACCGCGATGGGTATTTATGACTTGGCTATGGTCTCTAAGAGTTATAGCTCCTATAGCAATTACTATAATCTTAGTAGGTGCTTGGATTTAGCAACTCAACTATAAAAGCATATGATAGGGTCTGTTGAAAATGTTAGCTGCCAGTTGAGCCTAAATAATTGGCAACCACATCAGGAACAAATTTAGATAAATCTCCACCCATCTGTGCTACTTCGCGAACCATTGATGAAGAAATATATTGATACTCAACCGCTGGCATTAAAAACAAAGTTTCAAACTCAGGATCAAGCTGACGATTCATAGCAGCTAACTGGAACTCCATTTCAAAGTCAGAGAATGCTCGCAAACCGCGGATCATAACTTTGACACCTTGTTCTTTAGCAAAATCTACTAGCAAACCACTAAAGACTGTTATTTCTACTCTGGAATCATTTTTAAAAACTTCTCTTACCAAATCAGCTCTTTTATCAAGGTCAATCGCAGGTTTTTTACGAATATTCTCAGCAATCGCTATCGTAACACCATCAAAAATATTTAAAGCCCTCTGAACAAGATCAACATGACCAAGGGTTATTGGATCAAAAGTACCAGGATAAATAACTTTACTCATCACTACTAACCTCTGGATTGTCCTTAGGTTTTCTTGGCTTTTTCTTGCGACGCTTGCGACCTTTCCTTGCGCCATCTTTAAGGCTTGCCTTTACCATTGCTTCACGCTGATCTTTAGAACCTGCGGCAAATTCAGTCCACCAAATATAAACTGATTCTAATGGCTCCCCTGCCTGATATCTAAGCTCAAGAAAATCATATGCTGCACGATACCTAGGGTTAGTAATTAATTTTTTAGCCTTAGGGTTGCAACTAGATTGCAAACGATATTGTAGATTCCATATTTCCCTCATCATAATCGCATGACGTTGCGGCATGGAGACATGAACCCTCTGATCATCAAGAACTTTGCGAATGGCAGCGGAAAGAGCTGGATAAAGATGCATACCTTCAGCCTGGAAATGAACTAAATTATCTTGAACAATAGGCCACAATAATACAGCTAACAAAAAGGCAGGATTTAATGATCTTCCCTGCTCCAGACGCAAATCGGTCTGTTTCAAAGCAATCTCAATTAATTTGTAGTAAATACTATTTTCGTCCTCTAAATACTTTTCTGTGTATGGGAACATAACAGCAAATAGACCAAACTTTCTTAGCTCAGGGAATACTTGGCTTGCATACCCTTCCATTAATAGTTTATTTAACTCATGAAAAAGTCGTGCTGGAGGAACATTCTGAATAAGGCCAGCAAGCTCAGGAATTGGCTCTCTAGTATCTTTTTCTATTTCAAAACCTAATTTAACAGCCAGCCTAACTGCACGAAGCATTCTTACAGGGTCTTCATGAAAACGTTTTCTAACATCACCAATTAGACGTATTTTTCTTTCGCTCAAATCATGCAGACCACCACAATAATCAATAACCGAGAAGTCGGCAATGTTGTAATACAGCGCGTTAACTGTAAAATCACGGCGCCAAGCATCATCTTCTTGCGTGCCATAAACGTTATCACGCAAAATCATGCCACTTGTCTTGCATTGCTCAGAATCTTCTCCCTTGCCTCGAAAAGTAGCAATTTCAATAATTTCTCGCCCATAAAATACATGAACGAGTCGAAATCGACGGCCGATTATACGACTATTTCTAAACAGTGCTTTTATTTCTTCTGGATGGGCTGAAGTTGCAATATCAAAATCTTTTGGACTTCTACCCAACAACAAGTCGCGGACACCCCCACCAACAATAAAAACATCGTGTCCTGCCTCATGCAGACGATATAAAACCTGTAAAGTGTTGCGACTTATTCGTTTCCTAGATATATCATGCTTTGGTCTTGGCAGCACGAAAGGCTCCTGACCTGGATGGCAAGAACTTGGTGTTGGCGGCTTTGCCTTTTTAAATGCCTTTAAAAATGAAAAAATTGTCTTATCCTATATATGATAAATTAAATGCCCTAATACTATAATAACTTGTAGATTATGCAAGGTGAAATAGCAAACACATCTTGTTTAATTTAAAACTTTATACTAGTCTCGATAGGGTCCTGTTGACAATTGGTGTTGCAAAGCGAAAATGTTAAGAATTTAGTGAAAATTTGCTCTTTAATAAGGCGAATAGTTTTGCTATTTAACGAATTAAAGGGCAAATTTGCATAAATTCTCAGCATTTGCAGCTGTAAGACCAATTGTCAACAGACCCTAATTGACCCTAAGAAATCAGGAGGATTCAGGATGAATCGCTATCCATTGATAGGATATGCCTGCGGAAATGGTGCGGGCGACATTGGCACTCATATCGGGCCAGAAACCATAGAAAAGAGTAACCTATTTGCCAAGATAAAAAATAATTTTGCATGGCAAGAAACATATAAACCTAAAGCCATTTGCCAAAAAGAGACCGCCCTTCCCTACCTTGCTGAAATAAACAAAAACTTGGCAAACAACACATTTAAAGCAACTTCTAATAAAGAAAAGTTCTTGGTTATTGGCGGTGATCATAGTAGCGCAATTGGAACATGGAGCGGAGCAAGCGAGGCGCTTTTTGGAAAAGGACCACTTGGGTTGATATGGGTTGATGCTCACATGGATGGGCACACATTTCTTACATCAGAAACTCTTAACATTCATGGAATGCCCTTTGCTTGCTTACTTGGTCATGGGGAACCTGAGCTCACCAATATCTTATCAAGTAGACCTAAAATTCTACCGGAAAATACTTGTTTAATAGGTATACGTAGCTTTGAAAAAGCTGAGCAAGAATTACTAGAATCTCTAAATATAAGAATTTTTTATATGAAAGAAATTCATGAAAGAGGTTTAGATAAAGTTATGAAGGAAGCCTTTGAAATAGTAAACAAAAATACTGCTGGATTTGGTATATCTTTAGACTTAGATGCTTTCGACCCAATTGACGCTCCAGGTGTTGGAACACCTGTTGCAGATGGCATTAAAACTTCAGAATTCAAACCTTTGCTATCTAAATATTGCATAAAATATTGGAGCAGGTTTGTTGGGACTGAAATTGTTGAGTTTAATCCATACTATGATCAAGAGAATAAAACTGAAGAGACTTTAGTGAGTATGGCAGAGGCTATGCTAGTCAGCAAAAGATTCAACTAGAAAAGTGCGGTGGATAAAAATAAGGAAAAAGCATGGACTACATACAATTAGAAAAAGATTATGGCGCGGATAACTACTCCCCTCTCCCAGTGGCTATCGCTAAAGGCAAGGGAGCATACGTATGGGATATTGACGGCAAAAAATACTTGGATATGATGTCTGCATACTCTGCAGTAAACCAAGGTCACTGCCACCCTAGAATAGTCGAAGCTCTAACGAAACAAGCCCACGAACTCGGGGTTATATCAAGAGCGTTTTTCTCAAATAAACTTGGCCCATTTTTACAAAAGGCTTGTAATATGTCGGGCTTTCCCAGGGCTCTGCCAATGAATACTGGAGCAGAAGCTGTTGAAACTGCTATTAAAGCCGCGCGCCGCTGGGGCTACCAAGTAAAAAATATTCCAGAAAACAAAGCTGAAATAATTGTTTGCAACAATAACTTTCATGGCAGAACGACAACAATTATAAGCTTTTCTACTGATCCTGAGGCTCGCAAAAATTACGGTCCTTACACTCCTGGGTTCAAACATATTCCACATGGTGACTCAAATGCATTACGGGAGGTTATAACTGAAAATACTGCAGCATTTATAGTAGAACCCATCCAAGGAGAAGGTGGCATCATAGTCCCCTCTGAAGGGTATCTCGCAGAATGTGCTAAAATCTGCAAAGAAAATAATGTATTGTTAATTTGTGATGAAATTCAGACTGGCTTAGGCCGCACAGGCAAATTATTTTGCTATCAATATGACAACATTAAACCCGATGGATTAGTCCTTGGTAAAGCTCTTGGTGGAGGAATGATCCCAGTTTCATTATTTTTAACCAATGATGAGGTAATGGATGTTTTTGACCCGGGTTCACATGGAAGTACTTTTGGTGGCTATCCAATTGCAGATGCTGTCGCTTATGAAGCGCTAAGTGTACTAGAAGATGAGAAGCTAACTGAGCGCGCTGCTGATCTTGGTAAATTTTTTACAGAAAAACTAAAAGAAATAGACAGCCCTTTAATTAAGGATGTGCGAGGCAGAGGTCTAATGATCGGACTCGAGTTAACCATACCTGCTAAGCCAGTATGCAAGGAACTTCTTAAAAAAGGTCTGCTATGTAAGGATACCAGGCATACAACCATCCGTCTTGCTCCACCTTTGGTGGTAACTGAAGAAGAATTAGCGAATGCAGTTCAACAAATAGCTAGCATACTAAAGGCTAAGCAAACAGTTTAAGCTCTGTTGCAGGTATTTTAACAGGGTAAACTTATCTAAATTCATATAGTTTACTGCTGTATGAGTTCGGATCCCTCGACTACGCTCGGGATTGTAGATGTTAACTAATTCGCTGACAGAATGTATAAATTATTTAATACAATTCTGGAGGCAAAATGAGAAGAAATACCGAAGATAAAACATTAGAAAAAAACTATATACAAAAATGGAGATTTC
>JAUIAT010000028.1 GCA_030425295.1 Gammaproteobacteria bacterium | reverse complement strand
AGATTAATATGAAAAAATTATGGTTACAATACCTACTTATTTGTCTGTTGTTATCGTATATACAACTTAGTTATGCCGAACTCGACCATGAACATGAAAAAGATAGTTCACACTCAAAATTAGCGCAGATGGAACCAAGTCATGAAGAAAAAAGACTAGTAGAAATTAGCTTAGAAGGACAGCAAGCTGCGGGAATTAAAACTGAAATATTGCAAAAAATATCTTTGCCAATTTGGATAAGTGCTCCCGGAGAGGTTATTCCCAATGCTAAATTAACATCTATTACTACCCCTAGAATACTAGCACAAGTAATCCAGAGAATAGCTCACATAGGTGAGCATGTTAAGTTGAACCAACCACTGGTACGCTTATCAAGTGTTGATATGGCAAAAGCACAGGCAAATTTATTACTTAAGCAAAATGAGTGGAAGCGAGTCAAACAATTAGGCAAGCAAGCAGTTTCAGCCAAACGATATCGGGCCGCTGAAGTATCCAGACAGCAAGCATATTCTAACTTGTTAGCGTATGGCATGACACAATCTCAAATAGAGACCTTCCTCAAATCAAACGACCCAAACAAAGCTAATGGTGAATTTACTCTATTAGCACGACGAGATGGGATTGTTTTTTCTGCAGATTTTATCGAAGGACAAATAATTGAACCAGGAAAATTACTATATAAAATTGTGGATGAAAAAAGTCTCTGGGTAGATGCTAAATTATCAAATGATGAATCTAAAACAATCAAGCCAGAAGATAGTGCTATTATCCAAACTGATCATAATAAAATAGAAGCAGAAGTATTGCAGGTTCATCATAAACTAGATGAAATGACTAGAACTAGATTGGTTCGATTAATTGTTCCTAATGTAGATGATATATTGCATCCGGGTGAATTTGTGACTTGCTTAATTAAAACTGGGGAAACACCTCCCGTACTAGCAGTTGATAAATCCGCATTAATGCGAATGCCGGATGGTGACATGTCAATATATATCCAGGTAAATCCGAATCATTTTCAAGCAAAAGAAGTTCAAATACTCAGAAAGATAGGGCCTTGGCGTGTTATTTACGGGGTTAATGCTGGTGCAAAAATCGTCACGAAAGGGGCTTTCTTTGTGCACTCTGAGTCTCTTAAGAGTAGCTTTAAAGCGCATAATCATTAGTTTTGAAAGGTTTATCACATGTTAAATGGTTTAATTGACTTTTCTGTTAAAAATCGGTTACTGATCGTTTTAGCATTGCTTGCCCTAATTATTAGTGCATACCTTGTATTACCTAAACTTAATCTAGATGCATTTCCTGATGTAACTAACATTCAAGTACAAGTAAATACAGAGGCATCAGGCCTTGCCTCTACAGAAGTAGAGCAGTTGATTACTTATCCTATTGAAGCAGTTATGTACTCTCTACCAAACGTTGAGGAAGTCCGTTCAATCTCCAAAACTGGTCTGTCTGTAGTAACAGTTGTATTTAAAGAAGGAACGAACATTTATTTTGCACGAGCGCAAGTTTTTCAACAACTACAAAAGGCTAAAGAAAATATACCTGATGGTGTTGGCGTGCCTGAGATTGGTCCAAACACATCTGGCTTGGGTCAAATTTTTCAATATATTTTAACCAGCAATAACCCAAAAAAGTATGATGGGATGAAACTGAGAAGTCTAAATGACTGGTTGGTAAAATTACAGTTATTACCAGTGGGTGGTGTAACGGATGTTTTATCATTCGGTGGCACAGTTAAGCAATATCAAGTACAACTTAACCCACAAAAGATATTGGGGTATAAAATTACCGCCCAAGAAGTTATACACGCAATCGAAAATAACAACCGAAATTCAGGTGGATGGTACTTAGACCGTGGAGATGAACAGCTAGTAATTCGCGGTGAAGGCTGGTTAGACAGTGGCAAAAAAGGGCTTAGGGAAATAGCTAATATACCTGTCAAAGAAAAGCACGGCACCGTTGTTAGGGTTAAAGACGTTGCAGAAGTATCATTTGGTCCTGAAATACGTCAAGGAGCAGTCAGTATGATTCTTCGTGATCAAGATGGGCAGCCCAAAAATATGGGAGAGGTAGTAACTGGCATAGTACTAAAGCGTATGGGCGCTAACACTAAAGCCACTATCGATGGCATCAAAAAAAGATTGCCTAGCATCCAACAATCCTTACCAAATGGTGTCAAAATACAACAAATATATGATCAATCAAATCTGGTGGACAAAGCAGTAAA
>JAUIAT010000007.1 GCA_030425295.1 Gammaproteobacteria bacterium | reverse complement strand
TCACGCTCAGAAAACGGATATTTAGTGTTAGCACCATACACAGAGCTAGACGAGGCATAAACTAAATGCTCAATTTTATTATGACGACAACCCTCGAGAATATTCATGAATCCAACAAGATTAGATTGAACATAACTATGTGGGTTTTCAAGCGAATATCTAACTCCTGCCTGAGCCGCCAAATGGACAACTTTCTTTATTTCATAGTTTTGGAATAAATTTTCGATACCCTTTGTATCAGCAACATCCATTTTTATAAATTCAAAATTTGGATGGTTTTCAAATAAACCCAGGCGCGCCTCTTTTAGGCTCACATCATAATAATTATTTAAGTTATCAAGGCCTAAAACTTTCTCGCCGCGAGCTAACAAAGCTTTTGTAACATGTGAACCAATAAATCCTGCCGCACCTGTAACTAAAATCATCTAAGCACCTAATCCCTGATCTCGGAGTTTAAAAGACAAATAACTATTATGGAAAATCTCTGCTATCATTGCTAAAAGTAAAGAAAAAATCAATCCAACAACCGACCATAATAAAATTGGATTTATTTTTTCCACCCCAACCCTGTGAGATTCAGATTGTAAAACTCCCAAAGCAATAGCATTTTCTAGAGAGTTAATCTGAGATTTTATTGCTCCCATCTTGTCTAGTAACTGAATAGTTTGATCTTCTGAAAGCAACCTATTAATCATCGTCATAGAATTATTTTTATTATCTTCAGCCTTCAAAACCTTTTTTTCAATTTCTGACATCAATTTTACTCTAGATTCTATTGATGACACTTCAGAGGTTAAAAGATTATTTCTAGTACTCAAGGATCTATCCTGATAAGACTGAATCAAAGCTTCTAAATTAAGAAAAACTTGTTTGTAAGCATCATGTAATTGATTTCTATCAAAATCAGTTTTTTCAACTTGCACAGAAATAATCGAAGGGCTTAACTTAGTAACCTTTATGTTACCTGCACTAAGCTTTTCGTGATGACTCTCATTAAACCTCTTGATTGCTTGTGGCCAAAACACGCCTTGAATTCTAGCTACAACTAAATCAATAGACTGTAGAGGTAAATCAACTCCAGCATTATTTTGATAATGAGCTAACTGATAAGACTGAGAAAAAGTATGACTATACTGAACTTTTGGCAGGTGAAAAAACTTATAAACGCCAAAAGAAAAAAAACAAAAGAAAATTATTAAGGATAACCACCACCAGTTTTTAATCGCTACAACAAAATCCCAGATAGTCAAATCATCTTGATTTTTCCGAGAATTATCCTTTTGCTGACTCATGCTGGCGCTCCATTAACAATCCATAGCTATCAAAGCATTATAATCAAATATCATAACTTAACAACAACAAAAATTGGATTACGATCATAGCGCATTAAAAAGATAATACTTTAGCTGCAACTCAAAAAACGGCAAATCAACTCCATTTCATTCAACTATGGCAAAACTCAATAAGCGACAAGGTTAGATCCCTCGGCTACGCTCGGGATGACTTTTCCCACAATAGTCATCCCGAGCGTAGCCGAGGGATCTGAAGCAAAAACAAACCCATTACTCCAAAAACAAGAATAACTCAGGTATGCTAAGCATCATCCCCTAAAGCCATAAGGAAATAATCATGTGCGGCATAACAGGACTTATCGACTTTACCAAATCCACACCAAAAAAATCTCTCGAGTCTGATCTCAACCGTATGACAAACAGCCTAACCCACCGCGGCCCAGATGACTGCGGAATATGGAGTTCTCTAGAATATGGGGTTGGACTTGGCCATCGCCGCCTTTCAATTATCGATACATCTAATCACGGCCGCCAACCGATGATTAGCAATTCAGGCCGATTTGTAATTGTCTACAATGGTGAAATCTATAATCACCATCAAATTCGCACATCTCTAACTAAAAATTACGAATTTAAAAGCAACTCCGATACCGAAGTCTTACTAGCCTCGATTGAACATTATGGAATTGAAAAAACTCTAAACACAATCAATGGCATGTTTGCCTTCGCTGCTTGGGACAACAAAGACAAAAAACTAACTATTGCTCGTGACCGAGTTGGCATTAAACCACTATATTTTGGCTGGCTTTCACCCAACCTATTAGCTTTTGGCTCAGAATTAAAAAGTTTAACCAGACACAGCGCATTTAAAAACAAAATAGACAAAGCCTCCTTACAGCAATTTTTGGAATATGGGTATGTTTCAGCACCTCACAGTATTTATGATGCTGTTTTCAAATTAATGCCAGGTACCTACATCGAAATCGACACAAACAAGAAACCAAAAGATGGCATCATCAGCAAAAAGTATTGGTCTCTACGAAAAATCAAAGAATCAGCGCAAGAAAAACCTCTCGAAGGATCAGAAGCAGAAATAATCTTAAAGCTCGAAGATATTCTAAAATCATCAGTTAAAAAACGCATGATTGCAGACGTCCCCCTTGGTGCTTTTTTATCTGGAGGAATTGATTCATCTCTTGTCGTCAGCCTCATGCAATCACAAAGTAATAAACCAATTAAAACTTTTTCAATTGGGTTTTCTGAGAACAAATTCAATGAGGCAGAGCATGCCAAAAAAGTCGCAAATCACTTAGGCACTGATCACACTGAGTTTTATGTGTCCATGCAGGATGCGCTGAATGTAATTCCAGAACTACCCAACATGTTCGACGAGCCATTTGGTGACTCATCACAAATTCCTACCTTTTTAGTATCAAAATTAGCAAAACAGCACGTAACAGTCGCACTTTCTGGTGATGGAGGTGATGAGTTATTTGGTGGCTATACAAGATACCAATGGGCAAATAAAATTTATGATTTAAGCTCTTGGGTGCCAAGTAAAATCAGATTCTCAATCCCACATATTGCAAAACTAATAACTAAAAATGATCGAGCATTAAAACTTGCACAACTATTACCTTATAAAAACAAAACCGAGCTTTATGAAAACCTTTTAAAGCAAATAGTTTTGCCAAAAAAACAAAAAATTCTTAAAGATAATATTAGGCAAAACCAACATAATATTGAAGTCATATATCCAACTGACATGCAGTTTCATGACTTTATAAATTACTTACCTAATGACATTCTCACAAAAGTCGATAGGGCATCCATGCATGCAAGCCTTGAAGCACGCGTACCACTTCTAGATCATAATGTCGTTGAATACGTTTGGCGAATGCCATATCAAACAAGATTTAAAAATTTTGGCAATAAAGACCCTCTTCGTCAAATTCTGTATAAACATGTCCCAAAGAATATAATTGATCGCCCCAAGATGGGTTTTGGAGTCCCTATTGCCGAGTGGCTCAGAAAAGATTTAAATTCTTGGGCATCTGATTTATTATCGTCTGACAATATTAAAAAAAATGATCTGCTAAATTACGATTTAATAAACAAATACTGGTTAGAACATCAGTCTGGCAAACGTAATTGGTCAGCATTTTTATGGAATGTTTTGATGTTTCAAAGTTGGCAGAAATAAGGGAAGTTAAAATTGTTCAAAGCCCTCAATAACGAAAAAAATATTTATTTAATAATCCTTTTTATAACCGTCTCACTATGCTGTTTTTACCTGAAGATGAAAGGTATTAAATATGGTTTTGACAGCAAAGAATATATTAATATCGCTGACAATATAGCAAGTCTTAAATTTGGCAAAATTTTTAGCAGCTTTAAAAACTGGGGGTATTTATTTTACCCAACAATAATAAGTTTTTGTCAGATTATATCTTTTAAAACGATTCCCACAAACTACTCAATTGTCTTATTTCAAATACTGCTCTTAGGTCTTGCTAACATTTTTTTATACAAAACATTTAGACTATTTAACCTTGATAAAAACATAGCTTTAATATTGATTTTAATAAGTTGCATTACAATGGAAATTTTCCAATGGTCCATATATCTTTTATCAGATTCATCTAACCTCAGCTTAATAATTATATGTAACTACTACCTGATAAAAATTGCTTTAAGGTGGGATTCACAAGAAGTACAGCCCAAAGATTTCTTTATATTAGTGCCACTTGTTATATTTGCATTTTCCAGGCCAACAAATTATCCATACATCGGACTTTGTCTAAGTTTGTTATTTTATCAATACCCTATAAGCCAAAAGAAGAAATTGACAATAATGACTATAGGTTTTATTTCTGTAGCATCTTTTTTAGTTTTCAGTGGTTTTTTATCCGCATTTTCATCTGAAACCGAAAAGCTTTATGGCTTTTTAAATAACAGAACAAAGGGAATAGTAATAATAGATAGGCACTTATATGACACTCCACTATCAACTCATTTTTTCATATTGCATTTATATATAAAAAGATTGATTTACTTTTGGGCCATAAGCTTGGATGGATACTCTAGGTTACATAGCATGGCAAACTATTTAAGTCTTACTCCAGCTTACTTGGTCGGTTTTACAAGCGTTGTCCTAGCAAAACATGTCAAAAGATTTAAGAGCTTTTATTTATTTACACTATTAATTGTCATTGGATATTGGTTATTTCACACATTAACCATCATAGACTATGACTTTAGATACAGAATAACAGTACTGCCATTTATTTTAATTTTAGGATCAATAAGCATTTCAGAATATCTTCAATCGCAAAGGAAAAATCATGCCAAAAATAGATAGCCCTAAAGTCTGCGTGGTCATCCCCTGCTACAAAGTTAAAAACAAAGTTATAGATGTAATCAATAAGATACCTGATTTTGTCAGTCAAATAATATGCGTAGACGACAAATGCCCAGAGAAATCAGGTCAATATATTAAAAACACCGTTAACTCTAAAAAATTAAAAGTTATATACCATGAAAAAAACAAAGGGGTTGGCGGGGCTGTAATAACAGGATATCTTCATGCATCAAAAATAAATTGCGACATAGCCGTAAAGATTGATGGTGATGGACAAATGGATCCGGGGCACATTAAAAAATTAATCAATCCTATTCTCGAAGGACAAGCAGACTATACAAAAGGTAATAGATTTTTCTCGAGAGGCACATTTTCGCAAATGCCATTTATCAGAAAAGTTGGAAATATTGGCCTATCATTTTTAACCAAGCTATCCACAGGTTATTGGAATATATTTGATCCAACCAATGGTTTCACAGCCATACACTGTAAACTTATACCTTGGCTCCAGTTAGAAAAAGTAGATGAGAGATACTTCTTTGAAACTGACATGCTATTTCGCCTAAATACCATACGAGCCGCAGTTAAAGATATTCCAATAAATGCTATATACAATGACGAAGAAAGCAACTTAAGCAACTGGAATACCTTATTACAGTTTCCACCCAAACACCTCAAGAGATTCATAAAAAGAATTGGTTATAACTATTACGTTAGAGACTTCTCTATTGCCTCTATTGCATTATTGTGCGGAATACCACTTATTAGCTGGGGATTAATATTTGGTATATATCAGTGGCAACATAACGCTACAAAAGGCGTTGCAACTCCTTCAGGGACAGTAATGCTGTCAGCCCTTCCAATTATAATTGGTTTCCAATTGTTAATATCATTTTTAAATTATGACATTAGCAATACCCCAAAAGACCCACAAAATCCTTTTCTATAGAAGAAACAAAATCTTCCCAACTGATTCTTCCAAATCTCTCATAAGATAGATCTCCTGAGTGAGGCCTAACCAATTGAGAAAGACCCTGACGATACAAAAACCATCTACTTTTACGCATTAAACTATAGAAGCCTACAGGTGCCAAACCAACCCAAGACCCTAATTGAGATGGGAAACAAGTAAAGGCCAAAAAGAAATATTCAAATGACTGAAGAAATGAGACATTTACCTCAAATATAACTTTTTGGTCAGATAATTTATCAAAAACATTAAAAAATTTACCCTTCTTACCCCTTCCATTGTAGGTAGGGTAGACATATGAACTTATGTTCACTTCTCTAGAAATTGCAGAAGCTAATAAATACGCTGCGTCGTGATCTGGGTGACCGCCTTCCCAAGCTGGGGCAATAATAATTCTGCCATCTAGAGATAGAGTTTCTTTGATATAACAAAGGGCATCCATCAAGTTATATGATAATTCACAGTCGTATATATTTAGAATTTTCCCAAGCTGTATAGATCTAGCTTCTATTCCTAATTTTTTAAAAAATCTCTCACTTTCGGATTCTCTCTTTGAATAAATATCATTATCTTTTAAAGAAGAATTAGTCAGATAAACAAAAATCCAATTCTTGGAAAAACCTTTATATTTTTTGAGTAAAGGTAGAAGGAACAACTCATCATCAAAATGTGGAATAAAAAAAATAATTTTTTGCTGTGAATTAGCAATTTTACAATCCATGCAACACTCCATATAATCTTTCAATCAGGATGAAATATAGAATAAGGCAAGCAGCTTGAAAACTGAAATAATTTCGTATCAAGATCAACACCAAGAACAATGGGATAAGTTTGTATTAAACAATGAAAAGGCCTGTTTCTATCATTTATCTGCCTGGAATGACATCTTTAAAAATAACTTCAAAATCAAAAATCAATCCTTAATTGCTATTGAAAATTCAGAAATTACAGGCATCTTACCGCTCTTTGAAATGAAAAATATAATGCAACAAAAGTTTTTAATTTCATCGCCATTTACTAATTATTCTGGACTAATTACAAATTCTAGAGATACCGAATCCTTACTCTTAGCAAAGGCCGATGAAATCACCAAAAAAACCAATTCTCAATATTGTGAATTTAGACAGATAAAAGAACTAAATCTTAATAGCCCCAAAAGAGATAACTTTGTCACTATGAAAGTAGACATCTCTAAAAACTTAGATGAAATATGGCAGAACACTTTACAAGGCAAGGTCAGAAATCAAATTAGAAAAGCGCAGAAATCTGGTCTTTCTATTAATAAAACTAATAATGTTTCCAGTTTTTATAAAATTTTTAAAAAAACTATGCACAGACTTGGCACCCCGGCCTACTCTAAGAAATTCATCCAATCACAACTAGATGTATTTATAAGTAACTCCTACCTTTTAGAAGTAACAAAAAACAATGTGAATATCGCCGCAATGCTTGTTTGTCATTATAAAGATACCGTTTACACACCTCTTGCTTGCTCTCTAGTTGAGTACAATAAATACTGTCCAACTAACCTAATGTATTGGGAAGTAATTAAAAACCACCATGAGACTCTTAAATGGTTAGATATGGGAAGATCCACTGCTAATACAGGAACTTTCTCATACAAACAAAGCTGGGGAGCTAAAGAGTTTCCTTTGCATTACGAATACATTTTAGGCAAAGCATCAAGACCACCTATTGTTGATGCAACCAACAATAAATATAATCAAATAATAGAAGCTTGGAAAAAAGCCCCAAGTTGGGTGGTAAATTTTTTGGGACCCAAATTAATAAAATTCTTACCCGAGTTATGAAACATGGAAAAAATTGATATACAAAACACTTACAACTCTGAAGCCAACAAAGCTGAAGCACATGAAAGATCTCTATATACAAAAAATGGTTATATAGAAAGACGTCGAGTTTTCACTAAACTTCTGAAAAGCATTAACCCGCAACCTAAAACTGCGCTTGATATAGGCTGTGGAGCTGGCAACTATTTTGACATATACAAATTATTTAATATAGATATTTCTGGTTTAGACCTATCCGAGCAACAATTAAAAAAAGCAAAAGAAGACTTTCCTAATACAAACGTATATCACACAAGTTTTGAAGAGTTTGAGCCACCAACAAAATTTGATCTCATTGTGGCAATTGGCGTCATAACAACAACTAATGATGTAGAAAGTTTTTTCAGTAAAGTTAACAGCATCCTAAATAAAAATGGCAACTTTATCCTTTCATTTCTAAACCAGGACAGCATCTGTCCCAAAAGCAGGAGAGAACCAAATCATAATTTCTTCTCAGAAAAAAACCTTATTAACACCCTAAAGAAATATAACTTATCTTTATCTAAGAAAACTAGAATGTATATGGGGCCATTTATAACGCCTAGCATTGCTAAACTACTTTGCAAAACACAAATAAGTTACTTAAATCATGCTGTAATGGCTGCTTTCACAAAAAATGACTAGAAGCTATTTAAAAGAGCAGCTCTCTGAAATTGTTAAATACGGATTGGTAGGAACTACTGCCGCCACATCTCATTATTTACTGGTTATTACATTAGTATCAATAATAACTCGTCATCCACTTGTAGCAAATATAATAGGGTACATCTTCTCATCCCAAATTAGTTACTGGGGTCATAAAAACTGGACTTTTCACAAGAACCAATGTCAATTTTTTGAATCAACATTTAAGTATATTGCAACATTAATTATGGCACTTATTATTAATGAATTGCTTTATGCAGCTATATTATTAGGCTCAGGATTAGACTATAAAATCTCATTGCTTATAAGCTTAATTATCATGCCAGGATTATTTTATCTTACTAGTAAATTCTGGATCTTTGCTTAATATTACTTTAACTTTTAGCCTGTAGAATATGTTATAGACTAAAGATAATCCGTGTAAGAATATGCCCAAACACCAAACATACCACCATCATGGACACTTAGAGAAAACGGAGTCAATCACAAACAATGAAAAAATTGTTTATCCTGGCGTGCGAGCCAAACTTAAACAAGCTGTAACTATTGGTGCTATAACACTCCCTAAAGGCATGAAAGTAATTATTGAGCCACAAGAAGATCTTACTAAATTTAAAATTACTCCTTTTAAAAAAGATAAAAAGTCAGCTCGCAAAGATCAACCTGAGTCTAGGGGTAGTGTTGAAACTCAGACCACCTATGAAATAAAGATTCCTGCAAATTCGCAAAAAAAATATTTCAAATTTAACAATGAATATTTTGACAAAGTTAACGCTAACCTTTTCCCAAATGATGACTCCCCTTCTTTAAATGATATAAAACAGGTAGCCATTCCAGATTGCTCGCTACTTGCGTCGATCCAGTCGATATTGACCCACCAAGATGGTAAAGCATTTATACGAGGAATGATGCGCCAAAACCCAAATGGCACCACAACAGTGAGGCTTTTCAATCCAGAGACTCTAAAACCTGAATACATCACCGTTACAAACTCGGTAATCGCCAACCGTCTTGGTCGACTTAACCATCACTCAGCACTATGGGTTCATATTTTAGAAAAAGCTTTTGCTGCTAGAGGGCAAAAATCAAAAACCTACTCTTTTGAAAATGTAATCCATGGTACTACTAAATGGATAAAAATTGTAAGCAGCCAATCTCCAAATAAAGATATAGATGCCTCAATAGCATCAGCATATTCTAATGGTATTTCCCAAAACTTTGCGTTACGCGTACTTACTGGTCTTGATGTAAAAGCATCACATATGAAGCATATAGATCCTACTCCGTACGACATATTTAATTTTGTAGACACAGATCAAATTAAAGGACTCATTGATGCCCAAAATAGTTTAGATCAACAGGGAGCAAAACTCCCTGAATCGTTACCCCAAAAATATATTAGAACAACTCTAAACCTCAACAAATTAGAAAAAATGCTCCCTGAATATCAAGCAAAACAGGTGATAGATGACTACACACAACTTGTTTTATATGCTTGCACAAATGAAGATAAATATAAAAAACTACTCAAAAATCCAAACTTTCAAGCAATTAAAAAAGCAAAGCTTCCAAGTGGGGCATCTAAAATATTCTTAGCTATGCTTGAAAAAGAACGTCCTTTCTCTGGATATTACCATCAGCACCAGATTGATTTTTACAATCACCTTAAATCTAGCCTAGAACAAGGTAAATTAGTTACAACCGGGACAATAAATAAGTTTAATAAAAAAGTTACTGGCTTAGTAAGCAACCATGCCTATACAATTCTTGGCGTAACAGAGAAACCTATAATTGTGCGAGATAAAAAGAATAATGAACGTACAGTTATGATCAAGTATGTTAAGCTAAGAAACCCTTGGGGGCGCTTAAGCAGAAAGTACAAGAATAACTCAAAACACTCTGCAAAATTGGGGCTTTCTCCATATTCTGAAATTGAACTTTCTGAGTTCACCAAATATTTTGGCCAAATAATTGAAACTGTATCAGCCAACATCAAATTTTCTAGAGATGCAAAAAAAGAAGATTTCATTCATAACGTCAACATGGTTTTAGATGACTGGAATATTAACACCAAAAGCAGTTTAGAAAGCCTTATTATAGCTAAAAGCAGAATTCATAGATGTAACGAATACCTTGTTGAAGCTGAATTATCTTTAGTAAAAAATATTAACTCAGATATTATTAATAAAATCGAAGCTGTTATAGATCAAAACAAAGATGAAGCTCAACAAACAAATGAAATCCTCAATAAAATTGAAATCGAGCATTTTGCACCTATTGCTGGTCAAAAAGAGCAGATGAAAGAAAATGTCGCTAACCTTTTAAGGCTTCATGTTGAATTAAATAGACAAGAACCAAACCTTGAGGAGATAGATCGACTTAAAAGCCTCGTAAAAGACTATTCAACCCAGGATGAGCTATGGGATAAACTTATAACTTATGAAACTCAACTAACAGCAATTGTTTCATCAAGAGCCTCAGAGTTTAATAAAAAAATTGAAAATATTCTTGAATTCGCAAGGGCAACTCGAGACAGATTCAACAACTTGCATCCGAATGAGGGAGCCTTAGATATTGCAATACTTAATGCAGAAAAATTAAACCGACTTTATGTAGAATTTAAAGCTACTACTGATAGCCTCAAACTTATGGGATATACATGGTCTCAAGAAATTGAAAATGAAATGGCACAGATTGTTCAGCAAGTTAAAAATGATGCCGCCCTAGCTGTAGAAGGTAAAGAAAAATATGCTGAATTAAAAGATCTGATCTCTAAAGCGGGCGATGTTTTAAGCAAACTTCGAGAAAATCACGAGCAAACTGCTGATGAACAAGAGCATTATAATTTTCTTATAAAAAATGCCCTAAGACCTGAGCAAAGAAAGCTATTAGAAGCAGAAGCTAACAAACTTAAGGACTCATCAAATCAAAACAAGAGAGAGCTAGGAGTTATTCTGAAAAGCATTGTTAAGGTTGCTGAAGCAATACACAGTATATTTAAAGCTATAAGAAAAGTAGCTGAAATTAGTTTCGCCCCTATTAAAGGCCTACACTCAATAACCTTAGGTACTTTAGGTATTTTTAGACGACCTAATGAATATGAGGTTGAGAACAATAACAGTTCAACCTTGATTTCGCCCAGACTCTAAAGAAGCAATACCCTTTCCCCATAGCATGACTGACCACATTCTTTCGTGCGCATAATAAAGAACAAGCTTTGCTACAACCTCTATACTACTAATCGACAATGCAAGCTTAATGCTTCCTGTAACAAATAAACTAATTATCAAAGTGGTTAGAGTCGCCCATATTCGCCAGCTTATCGCCTTGGCAAAACTCCTAGCTTGACTGTCCTTGTGCATTTTCACCTCTAATAAAGTATTTTTATATCATCCCGCCTTGACCGCGCGATCCATTAAACTAGATTCCGCGATCAAGTCGCGGAATGACAAGGTTAGCGCTGCCTAATTCAACCTATGCTGTAACGATATCGTCGGCTGAAGTGACAACCTGTTTCTTAACAACCTCAGATTGTGCTTGCTCTGAGGATTCTACTAAATACCCTAGTTCCTCAAGACGTGAAATAATCATTTCCACGCTGGATTCAACACTCATTGTGGCAGTATTTAAAACAACTTCAGCCTGTTGTGGTGCCTCATAAGGATCATCAATTCCAGTAAATCCTTTGATCACGCCCTGACGTGCTTTTTTATACAAACCTTTAGGATCACGCTTCTCACAAACGTCCAATGGAGTGGATACATAAACTTCTATGAAACCACCACAGCTTTCTACCATCTGGCGAACTTCGCGTCGCACACTTATATAGGGCGCAATTGGGGCACAAATAGCAATACCGTTATGACGAGTAATTTCCTGAGCAACAAAACCAATCCGACGAATATTCAAGTCACGATGCTCTTTCGAAAAACCAAGTTCACTAGATAAGTGATTTCGAACTTCATCACCATCAAGCAATGTTAAATTCTTACCCATGGCCCTCAATCGCATAGACAAAGCTGAAGCAATTGTGGATTTACCAGCACCAGAAAGGCCTGTCAAAAATATAGTAAAACCTTGTTGAGCTCGAGGTGGGCAATGGCGTCTTAATTCAGAAATCACATCAGAATACGAAAACCATTCAGGTATATCTTCGCCAGTTCGAAGTTTACGACGAAACTCAGTACCAGAAATAGATAAAACTTCTTCGTTTTCTTGGACTTCATTTCGTGGTTTATAACTTTTTGAGGTTGCTGAATACACCATTTCTTTAAATGGCACCATTTCAATACCAATTTCAGTCTGGTAACTTGCCACCATTTCCTGAGCATCATATGGGCCATAAAAAGGCTTACCACTTGAATCATTACCAGGACCGGCATGATCTCGACCAACAATAAAATGCGTTGCACCATAATTTTTACGAATTAATGCGTGCCATAAAGCTTCGCGAGGACCTGCCATACGCATCGCCAAAGGTAATAGTGAAAGTGCCGTGCGGTGAGCGGGATAGTGATTCATAAGTTTCTGGTAACATCTAACTCGCACATATGACTCAATATCACCTGGTTTTGTCATACCCACAACTGGATGAATTAAAAGAGCTGCATCTAAATCACGAGCCGCACGAATTGTTAGTTCTTGGTGAGCTCTGTGCATGGGATTACGAGTTTGAAATGCTACAATCTTATCCCAACCTTGTCGCTCAATATGATTTCTTAAAGCTTTTGGAGTTAAACGAAGCTCTGGAAAGTCATAATGCTTTGGCAAATCAATACCTGTAACAGGACCACCGAGATAAACAGATTTTGATTTATTAAACAGGTAATCAACTGCAGGGTGAGCTTCATCTACAGTTCCATATACAGCTTCTGCTTCTTGTTTCTTATCAGGCAACCAACAAGATTTAATCTGCATCAACCCTAATGGCTTTCGCTGAGGATCGCAAAGAACTACCTGGCCTGCCTCAACCGCTATGTCAGCAAATTCTTGATCTACGTCTAATGTTATAGGCATTGGCCATATCCAGCCACAATTGAGACGAGTTCTAGTTAATACCGACTCATAATCTTTCTTATCTAAAAAACCATTTAAAGGATTGAACCCGCCGTTTAGAATTAATTCAAGATCACACATTTGGCGAGAAGTCAGCTGCCAGAAGGGCAAATTAGCTGATTCGTGTAAGAAGCTTTCGCGACTAGATTCATTAATAAATATCTGCTGCCACTTTTTTCCATGGGGGATATAAGACATAACTCCTGTCCTTCCTAATTCCAAATAAGGTAATCATTATATGCTGGGATTGTTGAAGTCTCAAATAAAATAGCATAATGTGATCCCATAGCCCAAAACAGGAGTTAGCAAAGTGCAGGATATCCCTTTAAATCAGATTCTTCCATTAGTAATAAACATAGCGCGCCGAGCAGGTGAAGAAATCATGAGCTATTACAAAGGCTCAATTGAAGTTGAGAATAAACAAGACAACTCTCCACTGACTCAAGCAGACCTTGCTTCACATCACTTTATTACTAGATCTCTTGCAACTTTAAATCCCGAATACCCAATACTTTCAGAAGAATCCGCAGATGAAATTCCTTTTGAAATAAGAAAACACTGGCAAACATTCTGGATCGTTGATCCACTTGATGGCACCAAAGAATTTATTCATAAAAGAGATGAATTCACCGTAAATATTGCCCTAATCCATAATAACAGACCTATTTTAGGAGTTATTTTTGCCCCAGCATTAAATGAAATGTACTATGCAGCAGAAAGTTTAGGTGCATTCAAACAAATTAATCACCAAAAACCTAAAACTATTTCAGTCCGTCAAAAATCAGAAATTGAAACACTAAAAGTAGCTGGCAGCCTACGCCACGGCCGCGAAGAACTTGAAGCATTCCTAGCTAAACGAAATGAAGAGTACGATCTGCAATCTTTCGGAAGTGCATTAAAATTTTGCAAAGTTGCCGAAGGTGTAGTTGATTTATACCCTAGGCTTACTCCAGTAATGGAATGGGATTCTGCAGCGGGGCAATGCATTGTTGAGCAGGCAGGTGGAGTAGTGACTAATATTAGTGAGTCACCTTTAACATATAACAAAGAGCCTTCATCTAAAGTACCAAGCTTTATTTGTAGCGCTTAGGATAGTAAATTGAACAAAGAAATTTGTTAATAGGGCATAATATCAAACGTAGAAAAGCCTATTCAAAGTCGCTAAATAGTTTAAAATTAAAACCATCTTCTACCCTTGCATGGTAAAAATATGTCGAAGTTAACTTTTATAATCTATCTTGCAGCACTGGCTGCTTTTGCTCCATTTTCGACTGACATTTACTTGTCATCCATGCCGATTATTCAAGGTATATTCAATACTTCAGCCACTAAGGTACAATTAACCTTATCCCTATTTTTTGCTAGCTTCGCAATAGTTCAACTATTTTGGGGACCACTTTCTGATAAAGTTGGCAGAAAGCCAGTTATTTTAATTGGTGTAGCGATATTTGTTCTTAGCTCAATTGGTTGTTCACTAAGCCAAAATATTGAAACCCTAATATTTTTTAGAGTTTTACAGGCAGTTGGGGCATGTTGCGGGGCTGTTATTGCTATCGCAATTGTTAAAGACAGCTTTCACGATCATAACCAGATGGCTAAAGTTTTAAGTTATATGATGAGTATCATGGTGGCATCACCAGTAGTTGCACCAATAATAGGTGGATACTTACTTACCACCTTTAACTGGCAGGCTAACTTCCATTTTCTCACAACTTACGGATTGATAATTATTATTGGGGCTCTTTTTATCAAAGAAAGTCACCCTCCACATACTCGAACATTATTACCTGCCAATAAAATAGCATTGGCATACTGGCATCAGTTCAAACATATACCTTTTTTACTGCCTACTCTCGCCACGAGCACAAATTTCTCTATGATGTTTGCCTTTATCTCAGCATCTCCTTTTATATATATTAATATCTATAATGTAACGCCCGAGCATTTTGGATACTATTTTGCAATAAACGCATCCTCCATAATAATGGGTAGCCTTTCAGTTAACCACCTTAAAGATAGAGTTAAAGACAAAACTATAGTGTTTGGCGCAATAGGCATGGCCTTTGTGGCTGGCATATCAATGCTGGCCCTGATAAATTTATTCCCACACTGGATTTGGAGTGTCGTCATACCTTCTTTTGTAATGACTTTATCAATGGGCCTGTTATTTCCTTTATTTATGGGACTATACCTGAAACACGTCATTGAATATAACGGCCTTGCTTCAGCTCTTGCCGGAACTTCAAGATTTATATTATCCTCAGGTGTTGGCCTTATAATGGGGTTAGTGATACGCCAATCAGCTCTACCGTTAGCAGTAGTTATGATCATATTTAATTTATTTACTGCCTTATTTATGAGTCTATATTTCAAACTATTTGCGGATATCAAGCACAAATAGTTAGACTATTTTAGTTTTTCAAAAAACTCAAAAAATGGCGATAATGAGGCCACTCTAAACTTAAACTTACCAACCCCCAAACAACGATAAAAACTGGAACCTGGATAAATGGAGTTAAATCACTATTAATCATAAAGTGAACAATAGAGCATACTGCACCCATAATTATCGGAAAACCAAAAACTTTAAACCACTGAATTTTTATCCCCATAAACTCACAAAAAATACCTAGCAAAACAGATGCAAAAAACACACCTAAGCCATAAATCCAAGACATCAAAGTCCAGCTAAGATCTGCATACCAGACACTAAATATTCCGAGCAGAACAACAGACATACTTGTTAAAGTTGCAAGAAATACTAGCCGACCCTTATTAACTGCTAATAATGCATTTTTCTGAGCCTCAAAAATTGGTTTAAACAAAAGATACAAAAAGAAACCCTGGAAAAATGGTGCCCCATAAACCCATTGATTTCCTAACAAAAGGGTAAAAATAAATTTAGGAAATAAGAAAATGACTAATCCTGCCAACCACATTAATCTACAAGTAAAAAACATGCACCACTCGAGCCCTACGCCAATTTTATGCGGTTCGTGTTGAGATTTGGCATATACCGAAAAAGCAACATGACCATAAAATTGCGACAAAAGCCTGTTTGGCAACTCAGAAAGATAAAGCCCTCGCTCAAATGGTGCCAACATTCTAACCCCAGAGAGCGTCCCCATTATAAGCTTTGGAGACTCTACATAAACCACTTGAGCTAAACCAATTAACAATAAATTAGAAGAAAATTTGAGAATTTTTTTAGCAGTTTGCAAATGAAAATCAAAATGGAATCGATAATTCGCAATCCAAACAACACTTGCAAAAAGCAAAACTGTATAGAGAATTTCACGAAAGGCTAAACTCCATATCCCAAAACCAAGCCACGCTAAAAATACAGCAAGAAAAACGCCGAGCATTTTACTCAAGCCATCGCATAAGGCACGCTCTTTAAATTTTAAGTCCACATCAAGCTTGGCCATATATATAGAGCAAGGCAGCTCTAGCATTTTGATACCACAGATCACTACCATCATCTCGAGGATTTCATTTGAATACCAATGCGATAATACAAATGCACCAATTAATGCAATTGCAAACAGGGACAGCGCCCAGCCCCAGGCTATAATGACACCTGTATCAAAAATATCTTTTTCATCTTGTAATTGCACACAGGCCTGAGATAACCCTAGCTGATTTAGAAAAAAAATCATTTCAGCAAGCGAAAAAGCAAGAGCAAATACACCAAACTGCTCTGGCACAATCAACCTTGCCAATATCAAATTACATATAAAATTCAAAATAAAAGAAGGATAGCGAACTCCGGCAGTCCATAATCCGCCTTTGATTGCGGCTTTTGCAAGCTTCATAAATATTTCACTGTTTAAATCATGACAAACTTATATTACCAAAGCACATCTTTACAGTCACTTAGGTTCAAATATAATAAGAGATTGCTAAATGAGGCATAAGCAAGGATGCAAAAATGATTTTGTCTTACATAAAAACATTAAGACCGCACCAATGGATAAAAAATCTTCTTGTATTTTTACCCTTAATTGCCTCCCATAGCTACACAAGTGCGCATTCAATATATCTAGCAGCATTAACTTTTATAATATTTTCACTGGCAGCATCAGCAGTATATATATTCAATGATATTGCCGATCTTCAATATGACAAAAGACATCCAATAAAGAAAAATCGTCCACTTGCCTCAGGAAGAGTATCCAAATATGTATTAATAATAATGATACCAACGCTTATTGGTATAAGTTTGAGCTTATGCTTAATCATTTCTAACCAATTAACTTACCTTTTAGGGCTTTATTTAATAACAAATTTCTTGTACTCAAAAATCCTAAAAAGTATTGCTGTAGTAGATATTTTAATACTGACATTATTTTATGTAATGAGAATCATTTCAGGAGCTATCGCTATTAATGTTTTTATATCTGCTTGGTTGATTGCGTTCTCAATTTTTCTATTCTTAAGCTTAGCAGCGGCAAAACGTTATGCGGAGCTTTCTAATGCCAAAAAAGATAACAGATCTTGTAATAATTCACGTGGATATAGCTTTGCAGACAAAGAATTTATTTACACAACAGGTCTAACATCAGGACTATTATCAGTATTGGTTTTGGCTCTTTACGTAAACTCCCAACAAGCAGAAAAGTTATATACTAATCCAATATTTTTATGGGGAATATGCCCCATAATTCTCACATGGATTTTGAGAATGTGGCTGCTCCTTAATCGATTTCAGGTTGATGAAGACCCCGTAATTTATACATTGCAAGATAAATGGAGTTATGTCTCTTTAATTTTATTTATAGTGTTTTTCCTTCTAGCAACGACCTAGGAATGCTTATGCTTAAAGAGCTAAAATTTAATAATTTATACAAAGTTATATCCTTTATCTTCGTTCTCATAATTTTAGGATTACCGATAATTGAGTTATGGAAAGCAGCGCTTTTATTAGTAATTGGTATTTATCTATGGCACTCGAATTTTAAATTAAATAAATATTCATACATTGCGTTACTGTTAATTTTTTTGCTAACAATTACCAAATTCTCCATACCCGAACTTAGCTTTGAAGAAGGCGACAACATATTTCTTCCGAAACCTTACGGCACGGTTACTTATTCAGATCTTCCACCAACTTTAAGAAACAAAATGTCTAATGAATTCATGAAATATCACCCCAAACACAAATGGTGTGATGAAAAAAATCCAAGCTGCTGGCGCCACACCAAGACTAATACCCCACAAACAAGGCCAGATATAATAAAAGATACATACTCCACTTCAGCTGAAACTATCTGGCACCACCCCAAATACACGAGAATCTTGCACTCATTAGATATTAAACACTTATCCACTCTAAGAGGAGGATTTGTCAATCGTGATATATACAATTGGTATGACTGGCAAACTAATCTTTATAGATTTGAAATGCCTTTTTTTGTGATGATCGAAATCAACAAAGACCTGGTAGGATCAAAACTATGTTGGACAGGAAAAACTTACTGGACAAAGGGAAACAAAGCTCCAGCATCAATTGAAACTACCCAGTTCAGTTGTGCCAAAATATCTCCTAATGAAATAGGATTCCATGTTTATGCGGTCAGCGCGAACCCTAAAAATCCACTGGAAATAAAATTAATACCAAGCACAAAATGGCAAATTTATGAATATATCCAAACTTTCATATCAATTTGTCTTATTATCTCTTTGCTATCATTTTTTAAACTCAAAGCATCGGCTTTCGCAGAAAATATTTTTATATTTGGAATTTGTCTAATCGCCCTCTATGCGACCTCACAAAACATTAACTTATACACCTACGAATTTGCTCTTTCAGGTGGATATGATGGCCTAACCTACAAAAGCATTGGACTACACATGATTGACGCCTTTAGATTAGGTAATTTTATTGAAGTCTTAAGGGGCGGATCAGATGTTTACTACAACATGCCAGGGATGTTTTACTTCAGGTTCATTGAGGGCCTTATTTTCGGACAAACCAATCTAGGTGTTTTTTGTATAGCAATTCTTTTATTGACTTCATGCTACTATCTAACAAAAAAAGTTTTACCCACAATTCCAGCAATTGTTGCATTTTTGATGTTTTTCGCCACATTTACCGACATTTACAACCTTGGATTAGATGGATATGCAGAACCTATAGCAATTTTCTTTCTAGTGAGCGGTATACTCTTAACCTTTGAAGAAAATCATAAACAATTATGGTTTGGCACTCTATTTTTAGCGATATCTGTTTTCTTCAGACCAAACTATTTATTCGGAGTTCTATTTATAACAGGAGCATCAATTTTCTATAAACGCAAATCAACGCCAATTAGTAAATTAATATACTACCACTCAGGAATTTTATTCTGTGGTGTTTCACTATTACATAATCTAGTATTTGGACACCAATTTATTATCTTCACATCGGCATCAAGCATTCCAGACAACCTTCGCACCACCCCAATAGATTATTTCAAAAGCCTAGGAGTTCTAATTGGCTATAATGAGCAAGCTGAAATACACACAATTTACAAACAAATATCCTTATGGCTTGATTACCCCTTCAAATCGTTAAAAATCACCTCCTTACTAATAACAGTATTAGCAGCAATCACGCCCTTGAAAAAATTAAAACAATTTATTGAAGACAAATATTGCTTTAATATTAAGATGCTTAGCATTGCAGCTCTAGGTTTACAACTACCTTTGCTTTTTTGGGTCCCCTTTGGCAGATATGCCGCAGCTGCTTGGGGCCTATCCTACTTGGTGGCAGTATCTTTTGTTTTTTATACAAGTAAAGTATCGCTACTCAAAATTAACAAATACAAACCGAGATTAGCATTAAAATAACTTAGCTCTTAAGGTTTATTTAATCTGAGTTATGCACAATATTAGCACAAATCAACTAGGGTCTGTTGACAATTCATGTTGCAGAGCAAATTTTCACAAATTATCTGGATTTGCAGCTGTAAAATGAGTTACCAACAGACCCTAATACCTTGCAAAGCGATGACAACACTAGAAAACATGAAACAAAGTTTAAAAAAAGAGGCCCAGCAAAACTCTATTATGCTTAAAGGGTCTGAAATTGAAGAAAACATCAATTTCTACAAAAAAAAATATGGTTGCAAAATTATTTACAACGGGACAATAGGCCTTTTTTCTCAACAGGTTCGTAGCTTAATAGCAACCTATGAAGACCCTAAAAAAAAGTATGCAAAGTTTATTCTTGATTATTGGGCCGAACCAGAAAAAGGGGCGGTCTATGAAAGTGACTTTGCTATTAATGAAGACCCATTGAGTTATTGGTGTGATCATTACAAAACCATAAAGAGCTTAACCAAGAATTTTTTAGATGAAAACACAGGAAAACTGAAAGCTGGAGTTCAAAATAGCGAATCCACTATAATAGAACTCAACAAAACCCTAGCCACATCAAATATAAAAACCGTCATTGACGAAGCTATTAACAAATGTGTAAGCAAACTTAAAGAAGAAAGAATTCACCACCAATGCATAGATGCCTCAAGAGCACTTGAAGAAATTACACACATCAAAAAGAACCTTACAAAGGGTGAGAGTGTAGGGTATATATTTACTAATTGTGAAATTGATAGCGTTAGCCATTACGATGTTTTCGTAATCAGCAGCGAACAAATAATAATTCCTATACAATATTACAATGAAGCAAGCCTTGATCTATGCAATCTTCTTGAATCAAAATTCCCACAAACTAGCTACACTGAAATAAATTTACTTGACGAAAATAACGAAACTCTCGAAATAGATATTCACCCACAGGCTGATAGCATATCTTGCGGCACACTTGGGCTTTGCTATTTAAAAACACTCCTAAAAAACAATTCTAATGAACTAGAAAATAATTGTTTAACTTTTCCGCACGTTACAAAAAATGAAAATACTGGTGAAAAGCAATTAAGCTATAATTTTTTTCCGCCCCCTAAAGTTTTACAATACTCTCAGTCAAGTCGTTATAACAAAGCACTTTTAGCAATGCTAAATGATAAAGACCAGGCTAAATTTGAGCATAATGGCAAAACACACAAGGTAGAAACCATTAAAGGCATGTTAGCTTCTGCAATCAGATATTGCCAACAAAATAGCAATGCACAGGGCCTGGAAAGCTGCAAAAAAACTTTAAATAAATTTAATGAATTTCGAACGCTTTGGCTTAAATGCTTTAAAGAGTCAGAAAATAAACGAGCCAAAATGGATGTCTCAGGGAAAAATATTTTTCTTGCTTATAAAGCTCATCGATTCTTCAACAGAGCAAAAAACCGCGCGCCTAAAAAATCATATGGCCCTCCGCCGTCTAAGACCTTACTGAATAATTTAAATTAAAATAAAGATGGGTCAACGCGAATTTGAACCTCTGATAAAGATTTAAATTCTGGCTTTTCTTGAAGGTTTGCAATCAATGCTTTTTTCTCAAAAGTAAGCGCTGTTAACTTACTGCCGCTATCGGTAAATAGCAACAATACCCCCTCTTCAAAACTGGCCACTTTCACAAAATCTGCAAGATGCGAATCTAATTGCGCTCGGACCTCAGCTTCAAGCTGATTTATCTTGTTGGCACGACGCATGATAGAGTCCAATGGACTCTGATTTTTACGTGAAAGAATACTTGCTAATGATTTTGCCATATCAGATAATGTTTGCAGTCATATATTTTATAACAAGGTATTAAATAATCAATGATTAATCAATTGCTTCGTAAAATTTTTGGAACCCGTAACGATCGTTTACTTAAACAAGCTAACAAGGAAGTTCTAAGCATCAATGCCTTAGAACCTGAAATAAAGAAACTTTCAGACGATAAACTAAAAGCGAAAACAGATGAATTCAAATCTCGCTTTGCAAAAGGTGAATCACTTGATAGCTTACTACCAGAAGCATTTGCTGTTGTGAGAGAAGCCAGCGTCCGAGTACTTGGCATGCGCCACTTTGACGTGCAGTTAATTGGCGGACTCGCCCTGCACCAAGGCAAAATAAGTGAAATGAAAACCGGTGAAGGTAAAACTTTAGTTGCAACTTTGCCAGCGTATCTTAACGCATTGACCGGTCGCGGCGTTCACGTCATTACTGTAAATGACTACCTTGCCCAACGTGACCGCGACTGGATGGCTCCAGTTTATGAGTTTCTTGGCATGACTTCTGGTGTAAATATTGCCGAAATGTCTACGGAACAAAAGAAAGAAGCCTATAATTGCGACATCACCTACGGCACTAATAATGAGTTTGGATTTGATTATCTTCGCGATAATATGGCATTTGCTCTTGAAGAAAGAGTTCAGCGTGATTTATCTTACGCGATCATCGACGAAGTTGACTCTATCTTGATCGATGAAGCACGAACTCCTTTGATCATATCTGGACCAACTGAAGAAAATTCTGACCGCTACGAACTTGTAAACGCGATGGTTCCAAAACTTAAAGTAGCAAAGGAAGTTGATGGAGAAGTTGGCGAAGGCGACTTTACATTAGACGAAAAGAACCACCAAGCACACTTGACTGAAGCAGGTCACGAACATGTAGAAAAACTCTTTGAAGAAGCCGGTCTTCTCAAGGGTACAAGCCTTTATGATCCGAGCAATATCGTGCTTATGCACTTCTTAAGTGCCGCAATCAGAGCCCACCACCTATACCGCAAAGACGTTGAATATGTTGTAAAAAATGGCGAAGTCATAATTGTTGACGAGCATACAGGGCGATTAATGCAGGGTCGCCGCTGGTCTGACGGACTACACCAAGCTGTAGAAGCCAAAGAAGGTGTTAAAATTCAATGCGAAAACCAAACTCTTGCCTCCATAACTTTTCAGAATTATTTCAGGCTTTACGAAAAACTAGCTGGTATGACGGGCACCGCAGATACTGAAGCTTATGAGTTTCAACAAATTTATGATCTAGAAGTAATGGTTATTCCTACCAATCGCCCTCTGGCTCGTATTGATAGTGCCGATCTTGTTTACCTAACACAACAAGATAAATATAAAGCCATTATTAAAGAGGTTGAGGAACGCCGCAACAATAAGCAGCCAATTCTTGTTGGTACTGCATCAATTGAAAGTTCAGAGTTGCTTTCCAAGCTACTTAAGCAGGCTAAAATTCCTCACCAAGTTTTAAATGCTAAAAATCATGGCAAAGAAGCACACATTATTGCACAAGCTGGTCGCCCAGGCGCTGTTACAATTGCTACAAATATGGCAGGGCGCGGTACAGATATCGTACTTGGCGGCAACTTAAAAGAAGAATTAGCCGAAATTAGCCAAGATGATAAAGCTAAAGTAGAAGAAATCACTAAAGACTGGCAGCAACGTCATAAAGATGTTCTAAAAGCCGGAGGATTACATATTATTGGCACTGAGCGCCATGAGTCACGCCGCATAGATAATCAGCTCCGAGGTCGTAGTGGGCGCCAAGGTGACGTTGGTAGCTCAAGATTTTATCTATCTCTTGATGACCATCTACTTCGTATTTTTGCATCAGACAGAGTCATTAATATGCTCAGGCGCCTTGGCATGGAAAACGATGTTGCCCTGGAAAGCAAAATTGTTACTCGCTCAATTGAGAATGCACAACGAAAAGTTGAAGGACATAACTTTGATATTCGTAAGCAACTTCTTAAATATGACGATGTTGCCGATGATCAACGCAAAGTTATCTACAAACAGCGTCTTGAATTGATGAAAACTGACGATATACGCGACACTATTCAAGCAATCACTGACGATGTTTTAAACAATGTTATTGATCAATATATTCCGCCACTTAGCTTAGAAGAACAGTGGGATATATCTGGCGCTGAAAAATCCTTAGAAAATGATTTTGGCTTGCAACTGCCAATTCAACAATGGCTGAATGAAGAGAGTAATCTTCACGAAGAAAGCTTACGCGAAAGAATTATTGAAAAACTTAATGAGCATCGCAAAAACCAAGAAGAAATAATTAGCTCCTCAGTGATGCGTCAAGTCGAGAAAACTGTAATGCTGCAAACTCTTGATAGCAACTGGAAGGAACATTTAGCAGCGATGGACCACCTGCGCCAAAGCATTCACCTACGAGGTTATGCGCAGAAAGACCCAGCAAATGAGTACAAACGCGAATCTTTCAAAATGTTTTCCGAAATGCTGGACAACATGAAGTTTGAAACCATTCAAATTTTAAGTCGCCTGCACTTACAAGCTGAAGAAGATGCCGAAGTCATGGAAGCTGAGAGACGAAAAATGGCAGCTAACCAATCTAAGCATTTTGTGCATAATGAAGTTAATGCCTTAGCTGGTGATGAAGAAGAGCCACAAGAAGAGCAACAAGAATCAGCTAACACAACCTTCATACGTGAAGCACCAAAAGTTGGCCGTAACGAGCCTTGCCCTTGTGGCTCTGGCAAAAAATATAAACAGTGTCACGGAAAAATTTAACAGCCCCTATGTTTATAGCTGTAAATTTTTATACTTTGTGAAAAGTTTCGCTATGCAACACCTATCGCCGACAGACTCTAAATTATCTCCCAAGCCCACTCAAAACGTGGTGCTTGGGATAATTATTAACGATAAACAAGAAATATTTATTGCCCAACGCCCTAGCCACACAACATTTGCAGGATTTTGGGAGTTTCCTGGCGGCAAAATTGAAACAGGGGAAACCCAAGAAGAAGCACTCAATCGAGAACTTAAAGAAGAAATTGGCATCAACGTCACTCAGTCAAAACCATTTATGACATCTTCCTGCGAACGACCTGATTATCAAATCCAACTTTATGCACACCTAGTTACTGTATTTGATGGCAACCCAAGCGGATGTGAAGGCCAGTTCACCACATGGACACATATCCACCATTTAAAAAACTACCGCTTCCCAGATGGAAACACCCCTTTTCTTGATGCCATTCTAAAGCTAAACTAATAAGCACATGCTCCATTAAAATAAGTTTTTAAACATGCTAACGTTAACATGGATTTTAATATTTAGCTTTGCTATGGCAGTAATTGCACTCGCTGGTAGTTTGACTTTAATCTTGCCCGAACCTATCTTTAAACGCATCATCTTCCCTTTAGTAAGCCTAGCAGCAGGCACATTAATTGGCGGCGCTTGTTTCCACTTACTCCCTCATGCTGTTGAAGTTCTAGGAAATACAAAGCAAGTTTATATTGGTTTAGTAGTCGGTTTTGTAGCCTTATTTATTTTGGAACAATTTCTTCATTGGCACCATTGCCATCGATCGTTAATGCAGCACCACCCTGTAAGTTACCTAATTTTACTCGCAGATGGGCTACACAATTTCATTGGCGGAGCTGCAATCGGCTCGGCATTTGTCATCGATATTAAACTGGGCATGATTACCTGGTTAGTTGCCGCTGCACATGAAATACCGCAGGAACTTGGTGACTTTGGAATACTCATTCACAGCGGCTGGAATAAACGCTCAGCTTTATTATTTAACTTTATTTCAGCACTAACATTCCCACTAGGCGCAGTTTTTGCTTATGCTATCTCAGCTGAAATAAATATCGCCATATTCCTAGCCTTTGGTGCAGGAAACTTTTTATATATAGGCGCAACTGACTTGATACCACAACTAAAAACCGAAAAAACCAAAGAACAAATACTTCATTTTTTGATGTTTATACTAGGCTTGCTCATAATGAGTGCCTTGTAGAAAGAGGTCTAAGCATATACTAGATTTTCTCAAATACTACAGAATCCTTCCAACCACGCCTCGCGGTTTGCCAGCCAAATCAAACAATCTCTCAATTCTTATAAACTCATTATCTTCAAAAATGCCAACAACCTTATCTTGCTGATTATAGCCGTGCTCGATTAATAGACATCCATTTTCATTCAAAAAGGACGATGCTTGTTTCACAATAATTCGGATATCATTAAGCCCATCACAACCGCTAGCAAGCGCTGTTTTTGGTTCAAATTGTAAACTTATATCATTTAAATGCGGATCATTTTCTTCAATATATGGGGGATTTGACATAATAAGATCAAACTTCAAATTTTTAAGAGGGTCAAACCAACTACCCTTTCTAAACTCAATGTTATTTATATTCAAATCTTGTGCATTTGCTTGAGCCACATCCAAAGCCGGTGCTGATTGATCTACGGCGTAGCATTTTGCACAAGGAAAATTTGAGGCAAGAGCTAAAATAATAGCTCCTGAGCCAGTTCCAAGGTCTGCAATAACAATCTCCTTATCCTTGGGCATTAAAGATATAGCGTGCTCGACCAAACCTTCGGTTTCTGGACGTGGAATTAGAGTATCTCTTGTAACTTTTAACGGCAACCCATAAAACTCCCACTCACCTAACACATATGCAAGCGGCTCACCCTTCATTCTGCGCTGGACTAATTGATCAATTTGCTCTTGCTCTGCTTGAGTAAATTCTCGATCCAGCAATCTAAGTTGAGTTTTAGAAACACCCAAAACATGACAAATAATCCATTCTAACTCCCAATCCGTCATTCCGCTTGCCACGCTGTCATTCCGCGACTTGATCGCGGAATCTATTAATCCCGTTGTCAAGCCACAGGATGACATTTCATTCATCCCCAACAGACGCCAACAACTGTAACTGATGCTCATTCTGCAACTGACCAATAATTTCAGCCAAATCACCATCCATTGCCTGATCTAGTTTGTACAAAGTTAAATTGATACGGTGATCAGTAATACGACCCTGAGGAAAATTATAAGTACGGATTCGTTGAGAACGATCGCCCGACCCAACTAAACTCTTTCTTTGCTCAGCAGTTTCTTGTTTTTGTGCTGCAATCTGATTTTCTAAAATCCTTGCCTGCAGCCACGACATAGCTTTAGCACGATTTTTAATCTGTGAACGCTCTTCCTGACACTCAACTACTGTCCCAGTCGGAATATGCGTAATACGAACAGCCGAATCAGTAGTGTTAACATGCTGACCGCCCGCACCGCTTGCACGATAGGTATCAATCTTCAAATCAGAAGGATCAATATTAATTTCTCCCACTTCTTCAGGCTCAGGCAGCACAGCAACTGTACAAGCTGAAGTATGAACCCGACCTTGAGATTCAGTTTCAGGAACCCTCTGCACACGATGCGCGCCTGATTCAAACCTAAGCTCCCGATAAACCATTTTCCCTGAAATCTTGGCAACAACTTCTTTATATCCGCCATGATCTCCTTCATGAGCACTCCACACTTGCAATTGCCAACCATTTCGCTCAGCAAAACGACTATACATGCGGAACAAATCTCCAGCAAAGATTGCTGCTTCATCGCCTCCAGTACCAGCTCTTATTTCTAAGAAAACGTTTGCATTTTCGTGCGGATCTTCAGGAAGAAGTAAAACTTGTAATTCATGCTCTACTGAAGATTTTCTTTCCTCAAGATTAGACAATTCTTCTTGAGCCATTTCCTTCATATCAGGATCATCAAGCATCAATTTTGCATCCTCTAAACCTTCTTTAATTTCAAGATAGTTTTTATAGTGCTCAACGATTGGCTCAAGCTGAGAAAATTCCTTTGATAAATCCCGAAATTGGTTCTGATCCTTCATAACTGCCGGATCAGATAACAAATCAGTTATTTCTTTATGGCGTTGAACTAGTTTTTCTAGTTTAGATTCAATAGATGCCTTCATATTTATCTCTATGCTTCAATTTCTAGAAGTGCTTTTGCAGACTCAAGGTGTGCTTGATTATTCTCAAAAGCTGCCTGGCGAATATTTTTTGTTGGAGTATGCAAAAACTTTTGTGTTAAATTATGCGCTAAACGATTGATAATTTCTACCGAGTCTCCACCCTTTTCTAACTGAATTAAAGCATTTTCTAACTCTTTCTTTTGAATTGAATAGATCTTTTCACGATAGTTTTTAATAGTTGAACCAGCACCAAGAGTACGCAATTCACCTATACATTCAATAGCTTTTTTGCGAACAAGGCATTCGGCGCGCTGTGCTGCTTCTTCCCGGCGTTGCCAATTTTCGGCAACCATTTCTTTTAATGAATCCACATTATAAAGAGCAACTTTATGCTGTTCACCAATAACAGGATCAATATCGCGAGGAATTGCTAAATCGGCCCAAAAATAAGGCATATCATCTTTACTAACATCAGCACAATCGCGAGCTGAAACAATAAAACAAGGGCTAGTTGTTGCCGATATAACACCATTAACTTTAGGCAAATAATCGACTATTTTGTCTATGGCAACATATTCACCATCAAACTCATGGAGTAAAGCAGCAGCCCTTTCTTGAGACCTGCTAGCAATAAATAGTTTTTTGCAATTTAATTTTTTGAGTTGCTTTGCAAGCAGCTGAACCATACTACCTGCACCTATCAAAAGGAAAGATAGGTTTTCAAAATTATCTAAATCGTTTTGTGCTGCTAAAGTTGCAGCATATGCAACTGAAACTGGATACTGATTGAGCCCCGTTCTAGTGCGAATTATTTTTGATGATGAAAAAATAAACTCCATTAAACGAGATAATCGCTTACCAACACCATTGAGACTCTTAGCCTCTGAGTAAGCTTTTTTCATTTGTCCCAATATTTGTGGCTCGCCCATTATCATTGAGTCTAGGCCACAAGCCACTCGTAACAGGTGGACTATAGCTTCTTCATCAGTATATGAATATAAACAATCTTCAAATGATGCGGGATCAAGGTTGTGTTTTTGATTCAGCCAGTCAGATATCGTGTTTTCATCTTCGGTTATGCAATAAACTTCAACACGATTACAGGTACATAAAGTCATAACCTCTGCTACCGCAGAAAGATTAGTCAGTTCCTGAAGTGTTTTCGTTGTATCAGCAAAGGCCCGACATGCCTGCTCTCGCAGCTGTATGGATGCTGTCTTGTGATTAAAACCGTATATAACTAAAGTCATGGATATAATTGTCCAATTTATTTGATCGATAGTCTACCAAAAACCACTTGATAATCAAAAGAAAACAGCCAGTCCAAAGCAAATCTCCTAAGATTTCTTTACCTAAAAATGGCAAAGCTGCTGTATAACAAGAGGTCAAACCATAAAATGTATGGTTATATATTCCAGATTCAAGCCAAGTTCCAAAATTTGTCCACACCCAATAAAAAATTCCTGCCTGTACTGATTTTGAAAAAGTCAAAGCCCCTGAAAATATTAGTGAAATAATTGCCAAGCCAGAATAAGTAAATAAAACCCACTCACCCCAATAAAAATGACCTGTAAAAATTAAAATAAAATCAGTTATTAGAAGAAAAGATAAAGAAATAAACAAAGACTCTATTTTGTTACCTCTATTTGCAAAAGACAAAGTTAAAGCAACCAACGGACTCAACCCTGAAGGATGAGGCAACACTCTACCTAATATAGCGAAGATGAATATTAAAAATCTGCTCATATTAAAAGAAAAATCAAGGAATTTATTTGTTCACATAATAACCTATTAATTTATAACTGTCACGCTGTCAATTTAAAGTTCAGGATGATTGCGTCTAAACTTATACATTTGGCCGCCACATTATGTTCACAGCCTACAAAGCTTATAAGACGCGCAATCCTGAGCGTAGCTACTATAAAAAGATCCAACAATTAACTCCACTGGGGTTGCGATTAAGGGTAATGCTCTGGATAAAAAATTATAATCCCAGGTCATTACCTTTAATAAACCTTGACGAAGTCACAATTGTAACGTATTGATTATGAATCAATTAAAAGCAACCTAATCAAATGAGCATTAAAGAATTAAAACAAAATATAGAAAATTTATTTGGTAAGCCAGGCAAAGTTTGGATTAATAATTTGCCAAATATTATTGCACAATTAACTCACCATTGGTCTTTAACTAATATTAAAGAAGTGAAGAACATGAGTTATAATTTTGTAGCTACTGCAGTTACAAGCAATAACATACATGTTGTTATAAAAGTAAGTTACAACAAGCAACTAATTGAGGATGAAATCAAAGCTCTCAAGTACTATAGTGGTTCTGGATGTATAAAATTAATTGACTACTGCCCTAAATATAATTCTTTATTACTTAGCCAAGCTATCCCTGGTAATTCTTTGAAATCTATTTACCCACAAAAATTTGATATGGTGGTTACAGCCTATGCCCAAGTAATTAAAAATCTGCTATCAACCAAACACACAAATCCCCAAAATTTCATACACATCAGAGAATGGCTGAAAGCGATTGATAGAGCAACAGCTTACGCTGAAATTCCTTCTAATTTACTTAACAAAGCAATTACTCTAAAAGAAAAGTTGCTTGCAACTTCAGAGAAAGACTATGTTCTTCACGGAGACCTGCACCATGATAATATTTTACGACATGATCATAAATGGCTTGCAATTGATCCTAAGGGTATTATTGGTGAAATCGCATTTGAAGCAGCAGCTTTTGATTTTATTAATGATAATGAAATTCAAAAAACACAAGATATATATATAATCTTTAAATCTCGATTAAAAACGCTAAGCAATGAATTATCGATCGATTCAGGTCGTCTTACTAAATGGACTTTTGTGCGCCTTGTTTTATCTGCAGCTTGGTTCGTTGAAGATAATTGTGATCCCAGCAAGCCCATTAAACTCGCTAAGGCGCTAGAAAATTTTATACTCTAATTTGAAGTGAATTAGGTTATAAAATAACCCGCGTTTCGAGTTTTAATTGTAGAAAATCAATTACTTACGGATAATATGTGCTAAAATTCGGTTATCCCGCAACTCGAATCTGTCATCCCGCGGCTCGAATCTGTCATCCCGCGGCTCGAATCTGTCATCCCGCGGCTTGACCGCGGGATCCATCAAACTAGATTCCGCGATCAAGTCGCGGAATGACTGTATTCTCATCTCTTTACTACTGTTAAAGCATATAAGTTGACTTTTAATACAGATGCTGGGGTTATAAAATAGAATCGAACCCTATAGCGGGCAACTATCAAATTCGGGCTTCGCAAATAGAAACCCTTGAAAAAAGTTTATACCTAATGCATTAACCGCACTTGCAAATACCTGCAAATTTTTTCAAAAAGAACTCGCCATAAATGTGCTTCTAAACCATATAGTTTGCGGCAGAGAAAAACAGGCAGAAGCTATGCTCAAAGCTAACCCAAAACTTTTATTAAATGCCACAGGGGTAGCTGATGACTATTCAGGCCGGGTTTTTAATTCAGAAGAAACAAAAAAACTTTCGGATTATCTAAATCAAGAGGCAGACAAAACTCTTTTCGAAATGTAGTAAACCTTGACCGCCAACCACCCTTTAGGATCAATCAAAGCACAATTATAAATCAATTTAATTTTTACTTAAGGTTAACATGGTCTAATATTAAACCATCTTAACAACCTTATGGTAATTTAATGACTTCGTTTGACAAAATTTATAATGCCGCTAAAGATAAAAAATTTGATTTAATTCAAACTATCCTCCATCAAGAGGGGGTTTCTATTGATGTTAGAACTAAATTTCTTCTAACCCCAGCTGGTATATTAGCTTCAGAAGGTGAATTTGAAATCGTCAAAGAACTTCAAAAGAGATTTCAAATTAATATACATAAATTAGCTCTGGGCGCAGCTATAGGTGGGCACATTGACAGGGCAATGAAGCTTAAAGATCAAGGCGCTAATATCAATAAGATTGCTTATGGCGCAGCCCTAGGCGGACACTTTGAATTTGCGTTAAAGCTTAAAGAGCAAGGCGCTAATATCAATTATATCGCTCAAGGCGCAGCCCTAGGCGGACATTTTGAATTTGCGTTAAATCTTAAAGAGCAAAGTGCTAATATCAATAATATTGCTTATGGCGCAGCCCTAGGCGGACATTTTGAATTTGCGTTAAAGCTTAAAGAGCAAGGTGCTGATATCAATAAGATTGCTTATGGCGCAGCCCTAGGCGGACATTTTGAATTTGCGTTAAAGCTTAAAGAGCAAGGCGCTAATATCAATTATATCACTCAAGGCGCAGCCCTAGGCGGACATTTTGAATTTGCGTTAAAGCTTAAAGAGCAAGGTGCTGATATCAATAAGATTGCTTATGGCGCAGCCCTAGGCGGACATTTTGAATTTGTGTTAAAGCTTAAAGAGCAAGGTGCTGATATCAATTATATCACTCAAAGCGCAGCCCTAGGCGGACACTTTGAATTTGTGTTAAAGCTTAAAGAGCAAGGTGCTGATATCAATAAGATTGCTTATTTCGCAGCCCTAGGCGGGTACATTTCTAACCCTAAAGGTGCTTTTCAGGTTTTACTTAACATTGAAAATACTGAAAATAGAAAGGCCTTAATTCAATCACTTAAAAATTGTGACAAAGTTGAAGCTTCTGTAAAAAAAGAATTATCTAATATAGACAAGAAAATAGACAATATTTATAAATTTAAATCAGAATATTCGCTTGATAACCAGCAAGCTCTCTTCTTGCAAGTAAGGCCTGAGATTAGATCTTTTATGATTCAGTGTTATACGCCACTTACTCGAGGCAACTTCAAAGTGCATGAAGAGTTTATAGTAAATGGAAAATTTCAAGGAGAAGATAAACATGGGGAGCTAATTAAATCTCCTTCAGCTATTCCTGAGGAAATATTCTTGCATATATGCCTTTTCCTGGCTCCTGCTTTTATGAAAGCTAATACTATCAAAGACTTATTATTTAAACTTCAACAAAAAGCTTTAGTTAGAGCACTAGATCATTATACTAATCCTCATAAACAAGGACTATTCAGAGGCTTGTTTATTAAACGAGCCGAAAGTTTTAAAGCTGCAGTTTTGAGAACTAAGAATCTAGATAACATGAGTCGTCTTGTCTATCATCAACATGGTTTGTTTTCTGGTATAAATAAATACAATAAAAAAGGCATGACGCCTCTTTTTATTGCCGTTGTCGATGGCAGCCTTGAGAAAGTAGAACTATTATTAGAAAAAGGGGCCAACCCAGATCTTCCATGCACAGACAAGAAACGTACTCCGCTAGCAATTGCAGTTTTAAATGGTCGAGTAGATATTATTGAAGCTTTATTAAAACATTATGCTCAAACAGATATAGAGGACCTAGAGGGTAATACACCTTATCATTTAGCTTCACAAAATAATCTTGACCAGCAAGTATTAGAAGCACTGTCTTCGGCACCTGTATTGACTAATATACGTCCGCACGAAAAACCTTTAGCAGAAAATAAATACGTTAAGGACGATGATTACTACTTAGCACTGAATCAATCAAGGGCTAGGATAACTTAAAATAATCCGTTGCGGTTATGAGTTGAATTCAGGACTGAGGTAACTTTCATACTTCCAGTAAGAAAACTTACTGGAATTATCCAGCCATTGGCGATAACAATTACCCATTTTGAATTCCTATAAAAAAGATAGTTAAAAAATTATTTTAACTATCTCTTAACAGAAATTCGCACTTCACCTGAGTCACTGCCAACATTTGCGATTAACATTTCTACGCAACGCTATCTTCAGATTTTTCTCTTATATCAGACAACATCAAAAGTGCTTGGAATACTAAATCTGCAATACCCATAGTATAGCTATTTGATCCAGATAGGCCATGGCAACAATTATGCCGCAAACACAAACCTCGCTGGTCGGTAAAAAGCGTTCGAAAATGAAAACAAACATCCTCGCCAAGCACTCCAACTACTGCACCATCTCGTAAAATATCGTCCAACAATCTTAGATTATATCCGCCATTTTTGTTCTGTTTATAAGTCGGTTGCCCCTGCAATTCCAATAAGGTCCTTAAGGCAGCCTCTACCTGGGGCACTAAAATATGCACCGCAGATGTAGGCATCTCTTTCAGATAAGCATGCAACCCCTCTTTTAAGATCTCTTTTTTATTTTCTAAGAAAAGCGGGGAAAGACATATATGCTTCAACAGCACTTCAGCATCAACACTATGCTTTTTAAATATCTCAGACGTTACTCTCCGATGAGCTCCGAAGCCAATATTTAGCATTAAATTCTTCCCTGCCTGCCAATATGTATGGCCTCTTAAATCTTCTCTAACGGGCCCAATCACAGCCACACGCCTACCATCATGGTCAGTAATAGGGATCGAAATATTATAGACAAACACACATTCTCTCGCTAAGTTCTTTACCATATCCTCAATATACTTAACGGGAGTTACCTGACAGAATGCTAATCTCCTTAAACATTCATGTATATCACCATCGACCATTGAATTTATGCATTGATCAATTTTGTTAATATCAACCGGCAATGAGACAGAGATTGGTTGCATATCTTTATGCAGGTTGGAACTTGCTTCCTGTAATTTCAAAGTAATTTGATTCACTTCATCAGCCATATTATATTTTTTAGCAAATTTCATAGCCTCATCCAACCACGCACACTGCTGTATAGGAGAACCAAGTTCGACCTTTTTATAGACAGCATCAAAATACTTCCGCAACGCAGCTTTCAACTCTTCCTTCATACTTTTACGGTTATAATATTTTGCCAGCCTATCCACAGCATGTTTAATTGGCAATAAGGACTGTATTCCCCCTCCCTTACAAACAGATAGCCTGTCAAACCGAACTTCTAACCTTGACAAAATTTCATTAATTTCCTCCTCTGATAGCGAAATTTTTTTATTTACAAGCAAGTGATCAAATGGAACACTCCATGCTTCTGCAGCCATATCACCTTTCACAACATTCCTGTCATACGCTAAAATCTCATCTTTTACAGCGTTAACTCTTTTTTGATCATTAATAGATAATGATATCTTAAGAGCATGCTTCAGCTTATTTAACTCATCAATCTCATACTTATGCTTTCTTTGCTGCGCCATGATTATTACTGTATCAATTAACTCCTGAGGTACCTTGACTGGAGGATTAGCATTTTTTGCATACTTATAGAAATCCCAGATTAGTGATAAGTATCTGACCTTAATTACCGGATGAGTACTTTTGTTTGCACGATCAGACCAGTAATCAATTGTTTCACTTGTCACTTCACTAATATGCGGAAATATCATCGCTGAATCACTACCGTATTCTTGAGTACTCATTACTGCCAAAGGACCAAAATAAGTCTTCCATCCCTCATCACGCCACCTGTCCCACGAGTAATTTTCATCAAATGCAAAAGCAATAAGCTCCGACCTAAAAGTCTTCTCATCGAAATTTGATATGTTATCTTTATCTTTTGCTATTGACTCAAGTCTAGAATACACATCAATCTCAGATAAAGGCCCTTCTTGGCTATCATATTCAATCACAATATCTGATGCACTTTTCATACCTGAATACCTTTAAGATTAGCCAATTCTAAAATCAGCCCCATCTTTTTCTTTATTATACTTTCCCACCCACACCTTTAAACTTCTCCACAAATGCGGCTATTTTTTGGAAAACGCTCTGTTTCTTCTTTAGATATTGCGGATTTAACGGGCTCATCTTGGGCAAAATGGCATTAAGTTCTGTTCCTGCGTCGCTTGCGTACTCTCTTTTGAGTGAGGAGGCGATATAGCGTCGGGCTTCTTCGGCATTCAGACTTTCTGCATTTATCAGATCATCGGCTTCTCGTTGCTGCTCAGCTTGGGCGAAGGAAAAGAATGCTTCGATCACGCCGGACTTTTCGCCAATCTGATCTAGGTCGGTTTGATTGATAAAATCCACTATCAGGCTTTCTTTAGCACGGTTTCCGAGGCTACCACGGATAACCCGGCGCACTTCATCAACCAAATCGACTTTGCTTTTGGTTTTCTTGTTATGCTCGAAAATCAGTTCCAAAATATAATCGAGATTAATTTCCTGGGATTTCAGCAGATCTATCTCAAACACCACGTCATCCCAGTCAATGGTTGATTTTTCTTTCTCTTCAGCTGCTTTTTGTCGGCGCTGCCAATCGCGGATGTCGTTGTAGGTAGAACGGTAATCCTGAATCTTTCGTTCGACTGGCAGGCGTATGGTTTGTAACTCAGATAGTTTTTCATCATCCAAATAGTGTTCTGCTTTAAACGCTTCAACCGCTTCAGGATTATTCATATCAAGGCTTTGCAGCGACTTCAGGCTGGCAAACTCATCATAGTTTTGCAGCACGTTCTCTACGCGCAGGTATTCACCAAAGAGCTTGGCAAAGTCTTTTTTATCGGACTCTTTTTCAATGGCACTTGGATCTGGAAAGCGTTGCTCTAGCTCTCTAACCACATCCATAAAACCGCGCCTGGCTTCACCAGTCACCACATCGGTAAAGCCTTCCATGTATTCCTTGTAGCTCTTTTCTAGCACCACGTTTTTGGTGTTTTTGTCGCCAAACAGGGTGATAGCATCCACAGTTGCCATTTCCAAGTCTCGGAACGTGACAATATTACCGAATGTTTTTGTTGCATCATAAATGCGGTTAGTGCGAGAAAAGGCTTGGATCAAACCATGGTAACGCAGATTTTTGTCAACAAACAGAGTATTCAGCGTAGGAGCATCAAATCCGGTGAGGAACATTCCCACAACTATCAGCAAATCAACTTCCTTGTTTTTCATCCGCTTGGCCAAGTCACGGTAGTAATTCTGGAAGCCTTTGCTATCGACACTGAAACTGGTTTTAAAAAAGGCGTTGTAATCTCCTATTGCCGCAGTTAAAAACTCTTTGGCGCTGCTATTCATAGCTGAGACATCAAAGCTTTCATCGAGAATTTCACCTACCGCATCCTGCTCTTCATTAGCAGCAAAGGAAAATATGGTAGCAATTTTTAGCGGCTTGTCCTTGTTTTTATATAAGGAGTCAGCCTGCAACAGGTTCAGTGTCTCATAATAAAGCTTAGCTGCATCCACACTGCTCACGGCAAACATGGCATTAAAGCCCTTGGCATTCATCTGCAAGCGGTGGGTTTTCTGGCGGTAGTTGTTCAGAATGTACTGGGAAATTTCGCGAATACGTTCCGGATGCAACAGCGCCGCTTTGTTTTCAGCAGCAGATAGTTTTTTCTCATCCTGTTCCATTTCAATCGCTTTAAATTTATGGCGCACATCGTTATAGTCCACCTTGAACTTGAGCACTTTTTCATCGCGTATTGCGTCGGTAATCACGTAGGAATGCAATTCACGGCCAAATACGCTGGCGGTAGTTTCTGCACCTAAAGCGTTTTGCGGGAAGATGGGCGTGCCGGTAAAACCAAATTGAACGAACCGTTTGAATTTCTTGTTCAGGTTTTTCTGGGCTTCACCAAACTGGCTACGGTGGCATTCATCAAAAATAAACACCACCTGTTTGTTGTAGATGGGTAGCTCGCTTTCGCTTTTCATCAGGTTATTGAGCTTCTGGATGGTGGTGACAATGATTTTATTATCATCTTCATTCAGATTACTCTTTAAGCCAGCGGTACTGTCTGAGCCATTCACACTGTCAGGTGAAAAGCGCTGGTATTCTTTCATGGTCTGATAGTCAAGATCTTTTCGGTCCACTACAAAAAACACCTTATCGACAAACTTTAGTTCTGTAGCCAAACGTGCAGCTTTAAAGCTGGTTAAGGTTTTACCCGAACCGGTCGTATGCCAGATAAAACCACCACTTTCGGGCTTGCTCCAGTTTTTGGTATTATACGAGCTTTTAATCTTCCACAAAATACGCTCGGTGGCAGCAATCTGGTAGGGGCGCATAACTAACAATGTGTCACTCACATCAAACACCGAATAATGTAGCAACACGTTAAGCAGTGTGTGCTTTTGAAAGAAAGTGGCGGTAAAATCTTTCAGGTCTTTAATCAAGCTGTTATCTGCCTTAGCCCAGTGCATGGTGAAATCAAAACTGTTTTTGTTGCGCTGAGTTGTATTTGCAAAATAGCGGCTATCGGTACCGTTAGAGATGACAAATAACTGTAAGTACTTATACAGCGAGTTCTCACTATTAAAGCTCTCTTTGCTATAACGATGCACTTGGTTAAAAGCTTCACGTATGGCGACACCTCGCTTTTTCAGTTCAATATGCACCAGCGGTAAGCCGTTCACCAGGATAGTCACATCATAACGGTTGGCATGGCTGCCGGTTTGTTCAAACTGCTTGATTACCTGAACTTTATTGCGAGTGATGTTTTTTTTATCTAATAGAGCAATATTTTTAATGCGGCCATCGTCAAACACAAAGTCGTGAATATAGTCATCGTGGATTTTGCGAGTTTTGTCTATGATGGTATCACTGGGTTTATCGAGATATGTTTCTACAAAACGCTGCCACTCACCCTCAAGAAACTCCACATTATTGAGAGACTGCAATTGAACACGCACATTAGCCAGCATGGCCTTTGGGCTATTAAGGCTTGGTAGGTGCTCATATCCTTGGTTTTGCAGATCTTGAATAAGTTCGCGCTCTAACGAATCTTCGCTCTGGTAGCTTTCAGACACTTCCCATTCTTTTTTGTATTTATCCAAAACAATAAAGTTGTTCGATTCGGCGATGGGCTTTGTGTAATCAACCATTTTGTTCTTCCTTCAGTTTCAGCTGCTGAGCTATTTCTGTTAGTGTCTTTCTCATATCAAGCGACTACCTCTGCATCCGGCTTGGGAAAGCTCAGCAGCAAATCGCGGTAGTATTCATATTGCTTTTGGCGCAGTTCGATTTCGCGCGGTAAGCCTTCAGTGATGGAGTTGGTTAGAGCGTCGAATTTATCTAAGATGACAACGATGCGAGCTTGTTCAGTTAGTGCAGGCAATGGAACTTTAATTTGATTTAATATTGCTTGAGTAAGGCTTGGTCTACCTGAGCCAGTATCTAGTTGCATCATATCTATGGTCTTCATAAAATAATAGAAGAACTTTGGAATGATTTGGTTAGTATCTATCTCGGTATAGTAAATGGTGTCAACGTTCCAAAAAGGTAAGTCAACATAGAAAATATTTGTAATAGATCCTTTTCTAGGAATCAGAACCGTAGGCTTATCATAAGCAAATTTATCAACATACTGCATAATACCACCAGAGCCGTAAACAGGAATATCACCAGTCCCTAATGACTTCCAATCCTTACCATTCTTTATATTTGCAATATCTCCCAGCATCTTCCACTCCACTTCCCCTTCTTCAAAACTCAACAACTTGTCGCGATAGTAGTTGTATTGTTTTTTGCGGGCATTAAGCTCGGTAGTTAGCTCGGTAGTTAGCTCGGTAAAGGTATCCAGAACGCGGACGATTTCAGCTTGGATTTCTAGCGATTTCTTGGGGTTTTCTGGGCAGAGGATGGGGATTTGGAGTGGCGCTACATTTCGTGGATAAACATGAGGGACACCACCGCCACTTTGCATTTCGTGCAACTGTTGTTGCTTGCCTTGGAGCCAGTAATAACAATATTTAGGAAGAACTTCACCTTGAGCCTTTACAGTAAAAGCATCCGATACAAAAATTGGCTGCTCCCACCAAGTTAGAAATCCCGCGTATGCCCCAGATCCAGCAATCACAATTGTTTGGCCAGTACGGTTACTTACATTGTGAAAATAAGCCGGTGTACGCCCTCCAGCAATTACAGGGATTTCCCCTCGTGTTACGTTCTTTTTTGTAATGGATGTACCGCGTTTGATTTCAGCCACTTCGCCCAATGTTTTCCATTCCACCTCAACCCCACCCAGCAGTTTCTCCATATAGCTCATATTGCTCATGCCTGAACCTCTTCACCTTCAATTTCAGCCACAATCGCATCAATATCTTTGCGAAGCTGGTCGATCTTTGCAACGGTGGTTTTTATCTCGGCATTAAGCTTGGTAATATCAATGACCTCACGATTGTCTTTAGCTTCCACATAGCTGCTTACTGACAGGTTGTAATCGTTGGCAGCTATGGTTTCAAACGGTATGGACTGGGCGAAGTGTTCCACATTTGCTTTACTATCAAACACCGCCATGATTTCTTTGATGTGCTCATCAGTAAGAATATTGTTATTGGTTTCCTTTTTAAATAAACCACTAGCGTCAATAAACTGTGTGCTGGTATCGGTTTTATGTTTGGACAACACCAGAATAGTTACCGCAATGGTGGTGCCAAAAAACAGATTGGGTGCGAGTGAGATGATTGTTTCTACATAGTTGTTATCCACCAGATACTGGCGGATTTTTTTCTCCGCACCGCCACGGTAAAAAATACCGGGGAAGCAGACTATTGCCGCGCGGCCTTTGCTTGAAAGGTAATTTAGTGCATGTAACACAAAGGCAAAGTCAGCTTTGGATTTAGGTGCGAGCACACCGGCAGGGGCAAATCGATCATCGTTAATCAGGGTTGGGTCGTCACTACCTATCCATTTCACCGAATAAGGCGGGTTGGAGACGATGGCGTCAAAGGGTTTGTCATCAACAAAGTGCGGGTCTGTTAAGGTATTGCCCAGCTGCATATTAAACTTGTCGTAGTTGATGTTGTGCAAAAACATGTTCATCCGTGCTAAATTATAGGTGGTGTGGTTGATTTCCTGACCGAAGAATCCCTCTTCGATAATATGAGAGTCGAAATGCTTTTTGGCTTGTAGCAGCAGAGATCCGGAACCACAGGCAGGATCATAAATTTTATTAACGTTGGTTTGTTTGTGCATGGCAAGCTGGGCAATCAGCTTGGAAACATGCTGCGGGGTAAAGAATTCACCACCAGATTTGCCGGCATTGGCGGCATAGTTCGAGATCAGAAATTCGTAAGCATCACCGAATAGATCAATCTGGGCAGTATCATTTTTTTCATAAAAATCATGCCCAAAATCCAAACCTGCCACGCCTTTCAATACCGCTGCTAAACGACTGTTTTTATCTTTAACGGTATTACCGAGTCGGTTACTGGTGGTATCGAAATCGGCAAACAGCCCTTTGATGTCGCCTTCTGAAGGGTAGCCATTAGCCGAGGATTCTATAGCGGAAAAAATGGCGGCCAAATCGGTATTTAGGTTTTCGTTGCTGTTGGCGTTTTTAGCAACATTGGCAAACAGTTGGCTTGGGTAGATGAAGTAACCCTTGGTTTTAATGGCATCTTCTTTGATCTCGGGCGTGATAACCTCATCGCTAAGCTCAGCGTAATGAATACTATCGTCATCGGCCTCAATATAGAGAGCAAAGTTTTCGCTGATAAAGCGGTAAAACAGGGTTCCAAGGACATATTGTTTAAAATCCCATCCGTCTACTGAGCCACGCACATCATTAGCAATAGCCCAGATTTGGCGTTGAAGGGTGGCACGTTGTTGATTGTTTGTCATTATATTTTCCCGTTTAAATTTAGCGTTTTTTTAAATACTTATAAAAAGTCGGCCGACTCACTCCAACTAACCGACAAATCTCATCCACTGTCTTTTCCTGTTCCTTATAAAGCTTCAAAGCCAACTGCCATTTTTCATCACTTAATTTTTTAGGGCGGCCACCCAGCCGTCCGCGCGCCCTTGCCGCTTTCAATCCAGCTTGAGTACGCTCTCTAATCAATTGACGTTCAAATTCAGCTAATGCACCAAAGACATGAAAAATTAACCTTCCTGATGCTGATCCAGTATCAATATTTTCTTCTAGACTATGAAAAGCAATACCATGCTCTTCGAAATACGAGACCCATTCTATCAGATGTTTTAATGAGCACCCTAACCTATCCATGCGCCAGACAATTATGGTGTCACCAAATCTCACAATATCTTTTAATTTTTCTAAGCCTGGGCGGGTAATAACTGATCCACTGATTTCATCAGTGATTATTCTTTCGCAACCGGCTTTGGTTAAAGCGTCTTTTTGCAGATCTAGGTTTTGATCTACTGTAGATACTCGGGCATATCCAATTTTCATAATGAAACCTAAGTTATATTTTTGCCGGATCCCGCGATCAAGTCGCGGGATGACAGGGTATTGTCGCAAATGTCAAAACAATGTTAAAAAACTGTTGTATGCATTATACAGTCTTACATAGATTTTTTAAGTGAGTTTACAAACAACATATAAATTTTTCACAATTAGCTTGGAATGCTATGTAGAAAAAGGATTACAAAGAAATGTTTATTTTTTTGATGGTGCTCAGTCTAAGCTTATATCAACCGTTAAAAAAACCACCATTTGTAATTCTGGTAACAGTTGATATCAATTCTTGATCGTTAAAATCATCTTCTTCTGCACCTGAATTCAACTTGCCAAGATGTTTTTCCAGGATGAAGGTTACTTCATTTTTGCTTAGATTTTTAAATTGGTGAACAAGTCCTATTCGTGAATATAATTTAGGAAATCTCACGAGTATTTTCTCAATTCCGAGCATTCCAACAAATATAAAATTATATTTTTACCTATTATAGCACCAAAGCTTGGTTGCCCAATATTTACACAATAATAAGGATTATGTTAAATTAACCCCTAATCCATAAATTTCAAAATTTAATTGAGCTAATGAGACAACAGGCATGCCAGAAAATAATAGCAAAAAGCCAACACTAACAGATGAACAAATAGGAGCACTTCAAGATCCTTTGGGGATAGTTGCTACTTACCTTAATGCAAGAGGTGTGCTTTCTTTAGCAAAAACATGCAAAAGTATTTGGTGTGAAACAAAGCCTGAAATGGACAAGAAATTTGCCGCACTAAAAGAGCTAATGCAACTAGTTGCCTATGGGCAAGAAGATATAAGTTTTGCGATTCTTGATTTCAATAAAGATCAGTTTGAATTATTTCAAGAATTAGTTGCTAAAAACCAACTTAAAGACGAACTTAAACAAAAAATTCAATCACTATCAATAGAGAAAGAGACATACAAATATAAAGGATTTAATAGTGAGGAGTGCAAAGTACTTAAACAATTTTTAGAAGAAAATAAGGAGCAAGATTTAGCTAAAAAACTCCTGATTGATAATGTTAAGTCACTTCTAGATGAGGATTCTAGTTTTTTACAAATTAAGCTGCCTAAAGATAAAAAATATGAAGTTAAAGATTTCTCTAGAAGAAAATATTCAGGATTAACTCCTTTTCAATTAGCACTTTGCAATGGTGATGTTGAAATGTGCGAAATGATGAAACCATATTTTGCCAAGCTTGAAAATGGTCAAGCTGAAATGCAAGAACAGTATAATGAGATTTTCCCTAAAGGCATGGATCTTTTAGTGAAAGAGCAGAAAAAAGCAGCGGAGCAATCCCCATTACTTGATAACCTTGCAAAAGCTTTAACAGCAGCTAATAACACTGATAAAGGTAAACAAGAGCTTCAAGATGTAATTGACTTAAAAGGCGCTAGCTTCACCCAAACCGAGGAAGCTCGAGAAAAGAAATTTGATCAATTAACTTTAGTTGAGGTATTCAATCGCTTCAGAGAAGAATCTACTAAACTCTTTCAAGATGAGCATAAAAACAACCACGTATTTAATCCATACCACTTACTAAAAGCATATAAAATTTACGAACAAAATTACGATAACTGGACTATAGAGCAATGCCAGGCATTCTGGTGCCAAGCAGTAGGATATTTCCAACGTTTCGTCCCTAGCTGTTATGCTCAAGCGTTTGCGCAGGGAATTTATTATATTGTTGAAAATGATGAGAAATTAAATCGTTCATTTAAGTTTAAACATGCTGATAATTCTTCTTTTTGTCCTATTAATTTTGTTTCTTGTTCTGGTCTTGGGTTTAATTATGCCGCGGATGCCTGGGGGCCTCAGAGGCTGTCGTTTTGGACGATAGGGACGGCGCAGCTTTTTCAAAAATTATGTCAAACAAAAACAAGAAGCTTGGAAAACTATGCGAAATCACACGCAGAAAAACCCTCATCACCAGCGTGTAATTTTTCAACATATATTTGAGTAGCTTGTTTAGTTAACAAAACCACCAACCTAATCACATCATATACGTTTAATCTTAAATTAATGTTTGTTTGCTAAACTTACGAATATATAAATAATTTTTACTATAAAGTTAAGACAAATGGCTAGAAGAATTAAAAACAATCCGCTAAAAGTAAGTGAATCTGAATGGGAAGAAGTTGCAAAACTTATGCGCTCCCCACGTGCCCCAGTAAAATTTGATAAACGCAATTATCCAGAGCTTAAGCATTCTTTTATTATAATAAATAATACTCCTTACGCTATAGAGGCAAAAAAAATTTTAGGAGTAGGAGGGTTTGCTAAAGTTAAGCGCTGCCAAGGAAAAGATGGATCACTATTTGCTGTTAAAATTAGCAGGTCTGACCATAAAGATATTGAATCAGTTAATGTTTTAAAACAGTTGAATAGGTATATTGGAGAAACCATTAGATTTAGAGATCTAAAAATAGATAAATATTTAGGTGAAGTTCAAAATAAACATTACCAGTTAGAAACATTAATAGCCGGCAAAAATTTAGGTGAATCGTATAACATACAAGGAATGAACGCATTGCCTATGATAGATCGTTTACGTTATTTGATTAACCCAAGCAAAGAACAAGAAAATAGAATAACGCAGAAAATGCACACTTTATCTAAAGGAGTAAAACTTAATGCAGATAAATATTATTCAAAACAAAATCTATACGCTAATTTAGGGGTGTTTTTTGATCCAGCTAATATCCTCAGACCTTTGATTCCCAAATCAAAATCTTCTCACTCCACAAAACTAGTAATTGCCTATAAAGCATTAGAAGCATTAAAAGAACTAAACGATGCTGGTTATCATCATCATGACATAAAACCTGAGAATATGATGATTGATCTCAACTTAAAGTCTCACCTTATAGATATAAAATTAATAGACTTTGATTTTGCCAAACAAAATAATGCTTCTATTAGTTTTGTCGGATCTACTTTGTATATGGCTCCTGAATTGCGCAATAAAGGATATGGGAGGTATCAAAATAAAGTTTTAAATTCATACGATACAGCTGAAATGCACCACGCTATAGATATTTATGCAATGGGAGCAACTCTTGCTAGAGATCTTGGTCTTAAAAATCCTAATGTTATTAAAATGATGGATGAAGATCCAACCGAAAGGCCTAATGCTGAAACTGTAATGGAAGAAATCAAAAAAGAAATATTAATTAGGTACCCAAATAAAGCAGTTAAATTTGGTGTAGCTACAAAAGAAGAAGCATCACAATACCCCAACCCTTCTCTTATTATAAGAGCATGGAATAAAATCAGTGAAACAGTCGCACTATTAAAGTCTACTTTTTCTGTTGATACAACAAATCAACACAACGCCAATGATAATAAAGGTATCGATGATGACGATGATCATAATAAAGGCTTCAAGATTTAGCAATTAAGTATATTATTCTCAAAGCAATTAGACAGATATCTTAGCCTCAACCATGTTGATTAATAACTAACTCTGTAAAAAACTGAATCAAACATCAATTGTCAACAAAACAAACAAACTAAAGAGTAAAATTGCCAAAAAAGGAAAAACCATCAAATAATGCATATAATTTAATCACACGTTAATATTTATAGCCTACAATATATTATATGACAGCAAATTATACACAATTAAATAGAGACAGTGACGAATTTAAAGCTATTGCAAAAGAGCTTCAAAAATCAACCGACCATAGAAAGAAAGCTATGCGCTTTGAACCTGCATACCTCAACAAAGCCGCTCGAAAAGGAGGGGTTGGAGGCCTGCTGAAAACCCTTTATTCTATGGTAACAACTGATCAAAAAGAATTTGGCGGAGATGATGAACAAGTCATATTACATAAAGTTGAAAAAATAGATAACCAAGATTTAAGAACCGCATATGAACAAGAAGTTAATACCAAAGTTAGCACATACTCTTTAAACCACCATTACAACCCTGATAGCTGGAAAACAACTTTTTCTCTCAATACTGAAAAGGGGGAGCACATGTTGTTTCATGGAACTAGCAATTCTATATCAAACCTAATATCAGACACTGGATTTAAACCAGAGTTATGTACTTATAACAAATTTTCTGGATATGGATCATTAGGAAAAGGGACGTATTTTACTGATGAATTCTCAAAAAATGCGACGTTTTCATCGTGCGATAAATGCGGTCAATTTCGATGTAGCTGTCAAACAGAAGATGGCCAGCCAGCCCCAAGAATCGCTTTATTAAGCAGAGTAGTTTTAGGAAATGCTTACAAGGATACTACAAAAAATAGAAAATATTCTAAAAATATTATAAACGGATATGATTCGTCAGTTGGCATATCCAAAAAGCTTGATCCTAAATCAAAATTTAATTCTAGTGAATTTATCATTGGGAAAGGCTCAAGAGCCTATCCTCAGTATAAAATATACTATACCTTTAATAAAAATTTACTGAATTTAAGAGGCTGGAAAAAAGAAAGTAAAATATCTAACTTCCGACATAGACGACCACGCTCACTACGAAGACTGGACGCGACTATTAGTAAAATACAAAAACATCAGGATAAAAACTCCAAAGAATATAAAACCCTTTTAGAAAAAGCAAAAGAGCAAGCAAAAGACTGCAAGACAGATAAAAAAGTTAGCTCCAAAAGGTATGGAGCATTAGACAAACTAATAAAAAAAATTGACTCAATTAATAATAAACAAGCTGGTCTAGATTATGATAACGAGGTGAAAAATACTCCTACCTCAATGCGCTAACAATTCTGTTTGTTAACAAAACCACAATTTATCTACCTTTGGCCGTTAAGATAAATATGCTGTGAACATATGCCTTAATGCACATAATGCTCCGATTAATCCTGATATCATAGCTCGCCCATCCTCCAACAATACTAATACCAGAGAAAAAAATTGCTCTTTAAATTAACGATAAAAATTCGCAAAAAATATTCGCTATCTAATGTGTCATATCCATAAACACTACAGGATATCGTATCAACAGCATGCTTAAAGGGATTTTTCTTTAATTTTCTAATGCTAACCTTGTGTTGAACAAGGTTTTCTGTTTATGTTTTATACACCCACTATAATATTGATCATTTACAAAACAATTCTGTTTTGCTAAAATAGCGCCAGTACATTTTTTTATCAACCGACGGACTCGGATAGAAATTGGTAGGAGATCTAACACAATGTTAAGAAAGAACAACTGGATTGCACTTATATCAGCGGCTTTGATAGTCGTGATTTCCGGTTGCACCACACAAAGAACCCCCACTTCACTCCCGATCAAATATCCATCCTGGCAAAAGCGTAAGAGTATAGTTAAAAATACCCCGCATTGGCGTGCATACGGTAGTGCCAGCGTCCAATACAAAAACGGCGATAAAATAGATTCACAGTTTTTACATTTTGACTGGGTGCAAAACAAACAAAAGTTTGACATTCAAATGTCTGGTCCTTTTTACTTAGGGCATGCCGCACTAATTGGCTCACCAGGGCAAGTAACACTTAAGCAGGGGGACGAAAAATCCAAAGCTAGCTCACCAGAATCTTTGCTCAAACAAAAGCTTGGCTGGTATCTTCCTGTCAGTGGACTTACCTCATGGATTCGAGGCATTCCAAGGCCAGGATCAACTAGCTCAACTTTAATTGACAAGCAACATCGCTTGTCACGACTAACTCAAAATGGCTGGTACATTGTTTATCAAAGCTATCAGCCTGGTTTTAATAACAACTTAGACTTACCGAAAAGGATTCAACTTGCGAATGGACCGCTAAAAGTCACCATAGTAGTGCGCCAATGGAGCGCTAAATAGCGGAGGGTTTGCTCATGTCACAAAATGTTTCTTTTGATTATGATGATTTAACAAGCGAAAGCAGTGAAACAGTTGAAGTCGTTATTGATTCATGCAATTCGACCAACGATATCGACATAAATATTTTCCGAAAGAGACACGATTGCACTCCCTCAGAAACCACAAATAAAATCAACGAAATGTGTAACTCGTTGCGTGCCATAGGATCATGGTTTAGCTATTGCAACCCCTGGGCCAAAAAGCCTGAGCACAAACTAGTGCAATTGCTTAATAACGATGATTTAGAAATTCTTCACCAACAAATATCTGATCTTCTAAGCCAGGCGGGCAATAACAACCTAAATCTAGACGTATTCTCTGGAAAATTGAAAGAAGGCGCCACTGCTGAAAACGTTGATTTAGCAGTTATATACAAAGCAATTACCATTTTACTCTATGATGTGGAGCAACTAGCTGAAAGCATAAAAGATAAATACAGAACAAATAATATAGGCTCTTATCATGCACAGCGCGACTATATAGAACAGATAATAAATAAACATGAGTTCTACACAACCGCTGAGCACAACACCATAAGAGACTCAGATATTACTAAAATAATATCTTCACAAAATGAAATCTATGCATCAAATCCTGAAGACAAAATAAACCACGGCGCAATAACTGGTTGTTTCTCTCACGTATCAAAACTAGCATTTAAAAAACTTGCAACTGTTGACACACTAAAAACTGGCGCAAGAATTATCGTAACTGCTGGCCTAAGCCTGGGTAAAACAGGTTCAAGTTTTGGCTTGGCTTTGAACGGAGCCCACCTGGGATTAGATTTCACCCTTAAAGGCATTTTTGGAATAGATGCCCCGTGGCTCACCACTCCTCTTGGCTACGGAATAGCAGGCTCTGTTGGTTTCGTTATTTTTGTTACAAGAACTCCTGCTATATGGCAAAAACTTGATACTAAAAATTTCTCAAGCAAAGAACTTTATAGCGCCTTCAATAAAATCAAAAATATTTCTTACTCTGATGTAGCAGCCAAACTATTTAATCGCACCGAGTGCGTAACCACGGTTATACATGGAGGGGCATTTGCTATGTCCACTGTGCTCTGTCTTGTAGCAACTCACCTTGGTGGAATTAAGTTTGGCGGCACCCTAGGAGATGCGATAAACTTATTTGTCGAATCACCAGCGGCAACAAAAGCATCAAAAGTATTCTTCGGTTATTACATCCCGGTCTGCGCATTCAGCTCAAATCTTTTTTTCGTGCAACCAAGTGCTCGCCAAGGAACGAAAAATTTTATTACAAACATTACATCACAGATATCTAGCATTGTAAGCTGGCCAACCACCTATAAAGATATTGAAAGCGAAAGCACCCCTAGTTTTTCCGACTTAACATTCGCACAAAAATCATACAGTCTAGCCCTGCTTGGCGGCAAACTTTACGTGCTTTTTGCTCTTCCAACAGGAATTGCAGCAATGGATCTTACCAATAACCAAGGTGGGTTCTACTCAATAACTGGTAAGGAAGCGGCTTCATTCCTTACATCAGTTGCCTTTCTTCCTCCATCAATTTTCATCCGATCAACTTCACTAATTGATGGATATGATAGATTTGCCCAATCTCCCTCAATTAGAGAAATGACACGAGGCATGTCCTGGGCTGGAACTTTTACTGTATGGACTACAGCAGCAATAGGTTATGTGTATTCATTTGCAGATTTTAACAGTTCGATTGCTGGCGTATTTAAGTTTCTACAAATGTCGAACAACCTATCAAACAGTTGGTTCGGAATGGGTAGCAGATATGATGAAGTTAATGAGTTTTTATCTGCACTTGGGGCATGGAGATATCCGATATTTGTGGGGGCAGCAATTCTCGCCGGCGGAAAGCAATTAAGCACTGAAGCATTTGAGTGTCAAGCCATGAAAAATGATGTATACAAATACTTTAATGGCAACTACACCTCTCCTAACAATGTACTATATTTTCACAGAGAGTGTTCAACGCCATGGAGCATCGCAAGAAATAAAGACACAGAACAGGATGCGAGAGAAGAAGAAATAACTGTGGAACTTAATAACTATGGCACTATCGGTTAAATCTCCAGCTAAAATAAACTTGTTTCTCCATATAACCGGACGACAACCGAATGGTTATCACCGGCTACAGACAGTGTTCCAATTTTTAGATTTCTCTGATGAGTTAAAGTTTGCAACCAGACAAGACAGTCAAATTAATTGTTTCATAGAGCCTGCTAGTGAACATATAGATAATAATCTAGTCACAAGAGCTGGCAAGCTTCTCCAAATACATACAAAAACGAAACTTGGCGCCGATATTTATCTTAAAAAAAATATCTGGATGGGGGCCGGCCTTGGTGGTGGAAGTTCAAATGCAGCAACAACTTTAGTTGCATTAAATGAGCTTTGGGATTGTGGTTTAAGCAATAAAGAACTGCAAAAATTAGGTTTGCAACTTGGTGCCGATGTCCCAATTTTTATATATGGTAAAAGCGCATTTGCAGAAGGAATAGGCGAGCAGTTCACGCCAATAGATCCACCCGAGTTGTATTATGTTTTAGTTAATCCAGGATGCCATGTTTCAACTGAATTAATATTTAAAAGTGGCATCACTTCAAAACCTGAATTAATAATTAGCCCCGAACAATTTGCTCTTAAAAACACTGTCAATCATTGTGAGCCAAAGGTATGCGCCCGATACCCACAGGTTGGCGCTGCACTAAGGTGGCTCCGCAAATTCTCACCTCACGCCAGAATGACTGGAACTGGCAGTTGCCTATTCGCACCCTTTGAAAAATTAGAAGAAGCTAAAAAAATAGTAGAAATTTTACCAAAGCCCTTGACAGGTTTTGTCGTAAAAGGTATAAATCTATCTCCAATGGGAGCTGTCCCTGAGAGTGCTTTTATCTAAATAAAAGCTACAGGATCAGAAACCATACTTGGTTAAAGTTACGCTAAGGAATCTTATGTTCCTATATCCCAGATTGTACTGGGATGACAGGCTAAAACTCGAAGACCAACTCATGGTCAAGCGTTTTCTTGATGAAACGTTGAACCATTGGTCACAGAGTTTTTGTTTTAGGCGAGGCGCAACTAAAATGAGGTGAATGAGCGTATTGCTAAATACGTGATTGATCCGAATGAAGTTGCAACAAAGCATAAAGCTAAAACTCGAAGACCAAGAAAAACATTGGGGCGTCGCCAAGCGGTAAGGCACAGGGTTTTGATCTCTGCATACCCAGGTTCGAATCCTGGCGCCCCAGCCAATTTCACAAGTGTCGAAAAGGCGCACAAGGAATAACAATAAATAGGTAGCCATGAAAAGAGCAGCAACAGTTCCGGACATTAAACTATTTTCCGGTAATGCTATTCCTGAACTCGCACAGCAAATAGCTGAGCGCCTACAAATTCCTCTAGGCAAAGCAACCGTTGGTCGTTTTAGTGACGGCGAGATCATGGTTGAAATCAATGAAAATGTTCGAGGCGATGAAGTTTTCATAGTGCAATCCATTTGCGCCCCATCCAATGATAACTTCATGGAATTAATCATAATGGCTGATGCCATGAGAAGGGCTTCAGCAGCAACCCTTACTGCTGTAATCCCATATTTTGGGTATGGCAGACAAGATCGTCGCCCACGCTCTGCACGCGTACCTATTACTGCAAAAGTTATTGCTGACATGCTAGCCGCTGTTGGAATAAGCAGAATTATCACTATGGATCTTCATGCGGACCAGATCCAAGGATTTTTCCATATGCCAGTCGACAATGTATATTCAACCCCTGCTATGTTATATGATATACAGTCCCGCCATATTGAAAACCCTCTTATTGTGTCACCCGACGTTGGTGGAGTAGTTCGTGCACGAGCTATTGCTAAACGCCTGTCCAATTCAGACCTCGCAATCATCGACAAGCGCCGACAAAAAGAAAATCAATCAGAAGTTATGAATATCATTGGTGATGTAAAAGGCTATGACTGCATAATTGTTGATGACATCATCGACACTGCAGGCACACTTTGCAATGCAGCAAAAGCTCTTAAAAATCAAGGCGCTAGAAGCGTCAGCGCATATGCTACCCACCCAATTTTCTCAGGACAAGCAATAGAAAAGATTGCAGAATCCGAGCTTGATGAAGTAATTATTACAGACACAATTCCTCTAAAAAATGAAGCTGCTAATTGCAATAAAATCCGTTTAATAGGGATGGCTGATACATTAGCCGAAACAATCTTGCGTGTTAATAAACGCGAATCTGTAAGCTCGATGTTTCTAGATAAATAAGGTCAGATAATAATGAGCGAACCCAAAGTTGACAAAATTCCATTTGAAGAAGGCTTAAACACCCTTCAAAATATTATTGACGAAATGGAAAAAGGTGAACTACCTCTAGAACAGTCTCTAAAAAAATATGAACAGGCTGTTGCTCTTTCACGCCACTGCCAAAATCTTTTACAGAAGGCAGAGCAAAAAATCCAAATTCTCACAGAAAATAATTCAGTGACCGAATTCGAGCACGATAGCGAATAATCCAATGCCCCCTTCAAACTCCTTTTTACAACAAACTCGCGAACGAGTAGACAATTTATTAACTTCCCTTCTGCCCAAAAGTGATTCTACACCAATCAAACTTAATAGCGCATTAAATTACGTTATATCTAATGGTGGCAAAAGAATTCGCCCAAGCCTTACCTATGCAGCCGGCAAACTCTGTAAAGCTAACATCCAAAATATTGACTCAATAGCGATGGCTATTGAACTAGTTCATACCTACTCTCTTGTTCATGATGATCTTCCTGCAATGGATGATGACGACTTAAGAAGAGGAAAGCCAACTTGTCATATTAAATATGATGAAGCCACAGCAATTTTAACGGGTGATGCCCTACAAAGCTTGGCCTTTGAAGTAATTGCCAGTGATAAAAACTTAAAACCGGCTAGCGCAATCGAAGCAATTAAGGTCTTATCACAAGCTATAGGCTACAAAGGGATGATTGCAGGACAGGCATTAGACCTGGATGCTGAAAACAACGCTATCGACCTTCAACAGCTTGAAACATTACACCACCATAAAACCGGCGCCTTAATTGCCGCTTCTATTGAGTTAGGTGGCATTGCCGGCAATGCTGACGATGCATTACGCCAAAAGCTAAAAGAAATCGGCTTATACATAGGCTTAGCTTTTCAGATTCAAGATGATATCTTAGATGTTGAGGGAAAAACTGAAATTATAGGCAAACGCCAGGGGTCTGATATAGCAAGTAACAAATCAACCTTTCCTGCCCTTTTAGGTATAGATGGTGCAAAATTTCATATGCAAAAAGCATACCAACGAGCACTTGATTTACTAGATAATATTATAGACCCTATAGAATTACGTTGTGTAATTGAAAGTTTGATAAATAGAGAATATTAAACATGAGCACACTTTACAGAAAAGCTGAATTTGAAATTAGCGCAGCTGAATTAAAACAACTTCCTTACGACAAAGGGATTGAAGTAGCATTTATTGGCAGATCAAATGCTGGCAAATCAAGCGCTATCAATACAATTACTGATCATAAGAGTTTAGCCAGAATCAGCAAAACCCCTGGGCGCACTCAACTTATTAACGTATTTAATCTAGATGGCACTCGCCGTATTATCGACCTGCCTGGTTATGGCTTTGCAAAAGTATCGGGCAATACTAAAGCACACTGGGCTGAATTAATTAATAATTATCTACATCAAAGAGAGTGCCTAAAAGGCTTAATTTTGGTAATGGATTGCCGCCACCCGTTAAAACCTCTTGATATAAAACTTATAGAATGGACGGCTGATAACAACATTCCCGTACATATTCTTTTAACAAAATCCGATAAACTTCGCTATGGAGCAAGAGTTAAAGTGCTTGATGAAGTTAGAAAAGAGCTAAAAGAGCTAGAAAATGAAGTAACTGTACAACTATTTTCTTCTTTCGATAAAGTCGGGCTCGAAGAGGCTAAAAATCAACTTGATAAGTGGTATGAACTCGCCTAGATAACTCACTCAACAGACCCTAAGCTTCCTTTTCAAGATGTATTAACCACTCTTTGCGCTTAATGCCTCCCCCATAGCCACCAAGCTCGCCATTAGAGTTAATAACCCGATGGCACGGGACAATAATTGCAAGCTGGTTACAGCCATTGGCATTTGCAACAGCACGATAAGCAGACTTATTGCCAATACTCTTAGCAAGATCAGCATACGAACAAGTTTGCCCGTAAGGTATCTGAAGTAATGCACACCATACGCTCTTTTGAAAATCAGACCCTAACAAACATATTGGTGTTGTAAATTGCTTTAATTTTCCCGAAAAATACAATTCCAACTCCACCCTAATTAAATCAATTGGCTTAGCATCCCCTGGGATAATTTTAGACTTTGTTCGTTTTCGTAAACGTTCGACTTCACGCTCCAAACCTCTACGATCAACAAATTCAAGTAAATACAGGTGGTCATCATCAGCAACTGCAATCATTGGGCCTAGCCGAGTATCAATCCAAGCTGCCTTTAAAATTTTGTGCGTCCCTTTTGCAGATGGAGGTGTCCCCATAATTTTAGAAAAAGCATCTCTAAAACCACTTCCTGACTCATAACCACTTGCAACTTGCGCATCAATTACTCTTTTTCCCGACCTAATTTGTTTCATAGCAATCCCCATGCGCCTTGCCCTTGCGTACTCAACAAACGTCATACCAAATCTTTTTTGAAACTGGCGACGTGCAATAGAAGAATTTACGGATAGTTCTTCAAAATCTCTATCTTTCCAGCGCTTTTCAGGGTTTTCTTCAACCGCACCAACAAGAGCCTGTACTAGATCAGAAACTTGATTAGGATGAGACAATGGCTGACAGCGCTTGCAGGGACGAAAAGATGCTAACAAAGCCTCTTGAGCATTTGAAAAAAACTCACAATTATCAAACTTTGGTTTTCTAGCAGGGCAAGTAGGGCGGCAAAAAACTCCTGTTGTTTTGACCCCCACATAAAAAACCCCTTCATATTGAGAATCTTTAGCAAGTAAAGCCTGGTAATATTCGTCTTTTTTTGTGCTAGAAAACATTTAGGCCTCATGTTATTTATTAGGTATATAGGGTCTGTTGATAGTTGGTATTACAATAAGATTAAGTTTCAACAAACACTAAGTTAGTTTAGCAGGTAATTCAGGAATCAGCGCCGAAAATCTTTCATTGTTTTTTATTTAAACAAAAAACGAAATTACGCTTTTAAAAGCACACTTCTCGTACAGAGATAGTTTAGGTATAATACACATAATTTTTAAAATTAGAGTGCTTGCATGACAGATCATCACTTCGGATTTGAGAAAGTAGACTCAGCCGAGAAAAAAACAGAAAAAGTTCAAGATGTGTTTACATCGGTTGCCTCCAACTATGACATAATGAATGACCTTATGTCACTTGGACTACATCGCTTATGGAAACGTCGGGCAATCAAGATGACGAATTTACGACCCGGCGAAAAGGCTTTGGATCTTGCAGCAGGCAGCGGTGACCTCACAATTAAAATTGCAAAAGCTGTTGGTAAAACTGGCACTGTTGTTGCATCAGATTTAAATAATGCCATGCTTTCTCGCGGTCGCGATCGATTGCTCGATGAAGGCCACGCTGAGATAAAATTTGCCCAAGCTGATGCTCAATACCTGCCGTTTGCTGATAACACTTTTGACTGTGTCACAATTGCTTTTGGCCTTAGAAATGTTACCGACCAACAAATGGCATTAGACTCAATTTTTAGGGTTTTAAAACCAGGCGGAAGATTAATTATCTTGGAGTTTTCAAAACTTAGAGTTAATGCATTAAAGTCTATTTATGACACTTACTCTTTTAGCATTTTGCCGAAAATAGGCCAATTAATTGCAAAGGATGCTGACAGTTATCGCTATTTAGCAGAGTCCATTAGAATGCATCCAGACCAAGAGACCCTGCAATCAATGATGGGAAAATCTGGTTTTGAGATGTGCAACCACTATAATCTAAGTGGGGGCATTGTTGCCATTCATAGAGGATATAAGCTATGAGATTAGTAACATTCTGTTTTGGCCAACCTAACAGGCTAAAATTGGGATATTTTCATGATTAGAGAGATTCCACTCAGGACAATGGCGATAGCTTGCAATCAGTATTTAAAGGCTGACCCACAGACTTGGCCTAAAATTGTGAGTCTTGATGGCAAAGTAATAGCCTTTTCTCTGCAAAACTGGCACCTTAACTTAAAGGCAGTTTTTACCAAAGATGGTGTTGAATTTAAACCTCAAGACAACAAATTCGATGCAAAAATCAAGCTTACAACTGAAACTTTGCTACAAATTTTAACGAACCCGAGCACAAAACCAACTCAGCTTAAAGGTGTGACTATTCAAGGTGATTTACATCTAATGCAAAACATAATGGAAATTATGCAAGCAATGGACATTGATTGGGAAGAAAAGATTTCATATATCACAGGAGACATCCTAGCCCACGAAATCAGTAAACATATTCGAAATACCAGAAACATTATCAAAAACGCCATAGGCTCCGTTAAGCTCAATATGGCCGATTATCTTCAAGAAGAAATAAGGATTTTACCCTCAAAAAATGAAATCGAGTCCTTCTATCAAGATATTGCTAAATTGCGAGACGATGTTGCTCGTTTTCAAGCCAAACTAAATAGATCCAAGTAAGAACATGAGAAAAACTAGAATTTATCATCCCTACACAATTGATCCATCACTACCCTGCAAACTAACCCCCGAGGCAAGCCATCATTTATTGAAAGTTCTACGCTTTGCCATTGGTGATGAAATTTTTATTTTTAACAACACAATTAACGAATATCGATGCACAATCGAGGCAATTCACGGCAAATTAGCAATAGCATCCATAACTGAAACCTCAACACCTGAAGTTGAGTCGCCTCTTAAAATTCATCTCGCCCAAGGCATTGCCCGTGGTGACAAAATGGACTGGATAATTCAAAAAGCAGTTGAACTTGGGGTCGCCGAAATAACACCAATATTTACAGCCCACACCCAAGTTAAACTAACTGCACAAAAACAAGAAAAGCGAATGGATCATTGGCAAAAAGTTATTATAAGTGCTTGCGAACAGTCAGGCAGAGTAAAACTACCAAAACTCAATGAACCAATGAAGCTAGACAGCTGGATTTGGATGGAAAAACCCGGCACAACTTTAGCACTTGCAACTCAAGGCGACACAAAACTAAAAGACATAGCCGAAACATGCCCAGAAGCACCCATAAATATTGCAATCGGCCCTGAGGGCGGATTTTCACAAGATGAAAATTATCTATTTGAGGATAATAACTGCACCCTATTAAAGCTTGGGCCAAGAATCATGAGAACCGAAACCGCAGGACTCGCTGCAATTGCGGCTCTCCAATCTCATTTCGGAGATATTTAAACTTTCTTCACGAACTCGGACTTAAGCTTCATAGGGCCGATTCCCGGCACCTTGCAATCAATATTATGATCACCCTCAAAAACCAAACGAATATTTTTCACTTTGGTTCCAACTTTAACCACAGAAGAAGAGCCCTTCACTTTTAAATCCTTGATAACTGAAACTGTATCGCCATCCTGAAGAGTATTACCATGCGCATCCTTAATAACCAACTCATCATCACCAGAAAGACTTTCAGCACTCCACTCATAAGCGCACTCCGGACAAACAAATAATGTATTATCTTGATATGTATACTCACCATTACATTGTGGACAATGTGGAAAATCACTCATTAAAACCCCCTGAAATTTATACATTATAACAAATCATATGTTTTTGTCCTTAAGCCAAGCACCCGACCATGCGCCCCCTCAGTACAGTCTGATTTGTTAATTTTAATGATCTGGGCTTTACTATAAGTATGCCCCCGCGATTAGCGCAGAGTGACATAGTACTATAAATACTAATCGATTGATTTTATTGTGATAATATAAAATTAAATCGCAAAGGATTTGCACCATGAAAAGCATTGAACAGCATAATAATGACGTAACTAAAATTCAGCAGCAACTAAAAGAAGCTAACGGACAAATAGCTTTAAAACGCTCTAGTACCTGCTGCTCTCGAAGCTTTAAGTACAAACAAAACAAAACACAAATTGATGTTTCACAGCTCAACCAGATCATCGAGCTTAATCTTGACAAAATGTATGTCGTACTTGAGCCTTTAGTCAGCATGGAGCAATTCATTAAAAAATCCACAAAACATAAAGTTACAACTCCAGTCATCACTGAGTTTAAACACATGACTTTTGGTGGAGCCATACAAGGGCTGGGCGGCGAAAGCTCTTCTTTTAATCACGGCTTTATAGACGAAGCCGTTATTGAATACGAGCTTTTGCTAGCAGATGGCACATTAATTACTGCAACAAATGAAAAAAATAAAGATCTTTATAATGCGCTTCCAGGATCATTTGGCTCAATTGCTATAATAACAAAGATCAAACTAAAACTTATTCATGCCCCAAAATATGTAAAGCTCAGATACTCAAAGCTCACCAGTATAGAAGAGGTTCATGCAGCCTTTGATAAATCCTTGCAAAACAAAAACGCCAATGAATTTGTTGAATGCATCGCTACAAGCAAAACCGATTTTCGCCTGGCAGAGGGCATAGGTGTTGATAAAATATCGCTAAAAGACCTTATCTTTCACAAACTTTCACTAAAATACCCTTTCAGTAAATGGTATCTACCCCATGTAATTGAAAAAACTAACAAACCTAATTACGTTGAGTATATAAAGTATGATGAATATGTATTTAGGTGGGACCGCGGAGCATTTTGGCTTGGGCTTCACTGGAAGCATAACCTATGGAATCGCCTTTTTATCGGACCATTTTTATCTTGCGCCAATCTCTACAAGCACCTCTACAAACGCACCCTCATGAAGCGTGACCATGAAAACATCTTGCAAGATGTATTACTACCAATGAGTAAAATGCAGAATTTCTTTAGATTCCTAGATAAAAACATTCAAGTCTACCCACTCTGGTTAATTCCTGTAAAAGCTCCTAAAGAAGAAAAACTTTTCTCAATACCATGTGGCGAAGGTTATGTTGATTTTGGGGTATGGGGGCCCCCAAAAGGTGGAATGGGTGACTTTATCAAACGTAACCGTGAAATTGAATTTTGTTTACGAGAGCTAAATGGCAAAAAGTGGATGTGGGGACAAGTATATAGCACCGAAGAAGAATTTTGGTCTGACTACAACAAACAAACCTATACTAATATTCGCAAAAAATACAAAAGCGATAATAAATTAGTAAATATCTATTCAAAAGTAAGCGAACTATTCAGATCAACAAATAAGAACTAAGCCAATGGTATACCCACGACTCATGGCGCAAACAACCCCACAATTTGACCAAATTTAGCACAAAATGTTATCATTATGATTGTTTTAGTGTAATAGGTTTGTTTCTCATGTTCAGATATTTACTTAAAAATAATCCACGCGCCTTATTTCAAAGGCCAGTATTATCGCGTCAAATTATGCGATATAACCACACTGACCTCATTAAAAAAATGAAAACATCGCGAACAACAAACAAAGACTGTTCCGGCGTCTGCTCAGGGTATGCTTATATGGCTATAGGGTATGGAGTTAATGGCAAAATAGAAGACTTCCTAAAAAAGTCACTAGAAATATATAACTCCCCCGAAAAATATGAAAACCTAAAAGAATTTCAAAGTTTTTTTCATGGAATTGAAGTTTCCCAATCCCCCTACCAATACCCAAAGTTACTAGGAGGACACTATGGCCAAACTGACATTAAAGCAATTTTCAACTATCTTTTTGAGCAAAAAATCACGCCATCTCCTAGCAATATTAAATTTATTCATAATGAAGTTATTAATAGCGAAGTTAACTCTATTATTAAAACTTTTGAAAAAATAGCAGAGATAGCTAATTGCGCAAAAACTAATATGTACATGCACATAACTAACCCACACCATGCAATCTGCATTAGATACGACCACATTCATAAATACTTTGAAATCATTGATGCTAACGACTTTCCTCACACCGAAATTGTTGAGGCAATGCAGATAGGAGAGGCAACAAAAGACGCGCTAGATGGAAAAACATATCCGCTATATGGGCTACAAATATATTGCGACAAACCCATACCAAGCTTCCCTAAAAGATTATCCCCGCTTAAAAATATAAACTTAAATATAATTAACGATCCTAGCGCTAAGCTCAATATGCTTTCAATCGCCTCTAAAAATGGAGATCTAGACGCTCTTAAATATTTAATTCAAACAGGTGCGATTGATTTCAGCAAAAAAGACATCGATATATACAACCTAACATCTCATGCGGTTGCATCTAACAAACTTGATTCATTAAAAATCCTAGCAGATAGTGGAGCTGACCTTACCATCCCAGCCGGAGAAAACGGAACTTCTCTTATTCACAGGGCAGTTTCCTATGGCTTCTCTGACATTTGCGAATATTTACTTGATCAACCCTGTGTCCTAGCTAATCTTGGGGATTCATATGGCAATACTCCCTTGCATTATGCAGTGTCTGAGGATCACCCTCATATAGTTAAATTACTAATAAAATATAACGCTTATCTGGATGCACAAGATTTGTATTATCGCAGATCTCCGCTTCATATAGCCGTTTTAGGGGAGCAAACAGAAATTGTTTCTTTACTTATTGCAGCTGGAGCTAACCCTAATTTAGTGGAAGCCAGCGGGATGACTGCTTATGATATTGCTTGCGATATTGGAAATAAAGAAATAGCTGACATGGTTAAAAGAACTAGCCCCAAGATTAGCACAAGCACCTTTTGATAATTGCTAGCTTAGGTTCTGTTGACAACTTGTTTTTTAATTATTGAATGAATAGATTATGTTTAAATATACACTCAAAAAAAATCCCCAGTTATATCATTATAAAAATTATATAACGGCCAACATTCTTCGTTACAACCATTTAAACCTTCTTAATAAACTAAAAATAGCCAATGTTTCAGACATAAATACTAAAGGTGTGTGCTCAGGCTATGCTTATATGGCTATTGGATATGGTATTAGCGGTAAAATTAATGAATTTAAAGAAGCAACTTATCAGATCTATAATACACCAAATGAAGAATTTGCATTAGATGATGCAAACATAAATTATGAATTTAAAAATTTCCTTCAGGGGATTTCGTTAGCCCAAAGCCCCTACCTGTATCCAAAGATATTTGATGGACACTATGGACAAAATGACCATCAAGCTATTTTTGACTGCCTTTTTAGGCATCAACTAATTTCGCAGCCTGACAACCTAAAAATGGTTCATTTAGAAGTCATCAACGGCAATATATTATCAATTACCAACCCTTTTAAAGAAATCGCAAAAATCGCCAATGAGGCCCAAGCAAACATATTTATAAAAGTTAGCAGTTTATCCCATGCTATTTGCGTACAATATAATTATATTTATAAAAGTTTTGATATTATTGATGCAAACAAATTCCCCTACACTGAAAGTGTAAGCTCAATCGAAGACATAGGAATCGCCCTAATTGATGCATTTGGAGAGTCTATTTACCCCTCATATGCCCTTAAAATTTTTAGTGAAAACCCTTGCTTGCCATTTCCCTCCAGATTAGTAAACCTTAAAAATATAAACCTAAATACCGTTGTTGACCCTATAACGGGCAATAACATGCTTATGTCTGCGGCTAAATATGGTGATTTAGCTGCCCTTGATTATTTAATTCAAAAAATAAATTTAGCAAACTTTAGTCTTGAAGATAAGTCAACCCATGGAGTTAACGCTCTTTTTTACTCAGTTTCAGGCAATCAACTAGGCTCCTTGAAGTTGCTGATGGATGGCGGAGCTGACCCCTTAATTACTACACAAGAAGAGATGGTATCCCCTCTACATTATGCCGCTGCTAGAGGTTTTTTTAGCATATGTGAGTATTTATTAGAACAGCCTTTAGAAATGCTTAATATGAAGGACTCTTTTGGGGAAACTCCATTACATTATGCAGTAAGAGCCAAAAACATTCATATTATAAAGCTATTTATACAACATAATGCTGATCTAAATACTCAAAACAATGCATCCTTTATGTCTGCTCTACATTATGCTGCAAAGTCGGGTGACACCCAAACTGCATCCCTACTAGTAAAGGCTGGAGCAAAAACTAATTTAACCAACCACAAAGGCATGACACCTTATGATTTAGCTATTGAAGCTAACAATCATGAAATTGCTGAAATATGTCAAGAAACATGCCGCCATGTGCGGGGTAAACGCTTCTAAATTTAGATGCGCTCCACCAGCCGCTACATGACTTCAACTTAGAGTTATTGGGATCTGCTACCTGAACACCACGCAACGTTAGGAGTAGCAGGGAGAGAATGGCACCATTTCAGGATAACCGCCTTCATACTGCACCACTTCATTACCATCTACTACCTTATCATCACGAGGAGGCGCGGATGGCTGCATTTTATCATCTTCTCTTTCCTCACAATCAGGGTTGCTCTCTGGAAGATTAAATCTATCTAAATATGTACTTATCTGGTCACCCTTTACTTGCAGCAAATCTTTTATTAATTTTGATTCACGTAAGCTTGAATACTCCGATGCATCCATATAATTTTCACTTTTAACGCGCGATTTGGCTAGCTCATCAAACTTAACCCAGGCCTTATCAAGTAATTTTAAATTTGACTTTGTATGAATTTTACCGAAAAAACTATCCCATCTGGGGTTACGATGTTTTGTAATAAAATCATACTTTAACATCTCATCGTACCACTCAATAAGGCTATCAATTTTCTCTATATTACCTATAGGGTTTTTATCGCATACTGATTCATACAAAAACTGCTTACTGCTAGCTGAGTGCTTTTCTAGTTTTACTTGATGATTAATAATTAAAGGCTCCAAAAATCTTGCTAAGCTCAATGCGTCAAAATACCTCATAAACCAAGCAAGAAATTCTTTAATGAAATCTTCGTGTTCCTTCTTTTCTGAATACTCTACAATCTTTTTTTCATCGCCACGAACAAATAAATCCAACATATCTTCATGAAGACCCGTTTTTGCTTCTAATTTACTTTTCAGGTTTGGACGATATCTCATTATAGGATAATCAATATCTTTAAACACAGGCTTTAGTACTCTATTACCGTCACAATCGCCAGGTGGAGAATATATTCTGTACATATTACCAGACCAGTCCTCCCGCTCCTCAGATACACCACGATATGGTTTATCAGTTAGCGCAGAGAAAGTTTTGCCATTAAATTTATATTTATATGCATAATAAGTTTTCATTGTTAAATCCCCATATATTTTAAGAACTAAGCTTCCATATAGCCTTGCTGCATTCCTTGTCTGCATTTAAACAAACAGGTTATAATAAGTAAAATTTATTTATTTTATTGCTATGATTAATTTTATTTATTTAGTATTGAGAAAACCAGGATGAACATAAAAGATTTAAAATACTTCGTATCTGTATGCGAGCATAAGCACTTCAAAAAGGCAGCAGAAGAAAATTTTGTTAGTCAGCCCGCGCTGAGCATACAGCTTAAGAAGCTCGAAGATGAACTTGGAGTTAAGTTATTTGAAAGATCAAACAAGAAAGTAATTATCACAGAAGCAGGAAAGAAACTTTATGATCCAGCAAAAAAATCCCTTCAGAATATCAAAGACATCAAATACATTGCTAAAAACTATCAAGATCAGTTTGCTAACACTTTCACCTTGGGTGCGTTTCCTACGCTAGCACCATACTTATTTCCAAAGCTTTCAACTAATATTAGGAAAGATAACAATAAACTTAAATTATTTCTTATTGAAGAAAAAAGTGACGTATTAATTGAAAAACTTAAGACCGGTAAATTAGATGCAGCATTTTTAAGCCTACCTATTAATGACCCTCAACTTAAAGAAGAGTTCTTATTTGAAGATCCTTTTTTTCTTGCGGCGCCACTCAATAGCAAACTATCAAAAAAGAAAACCATTTCACAAAGTGACCTGAGTAGTAATGACTTAATATTGCTTGACGAAGGGCACTGCATGAGAGATGAAGCTATTAATTATTGTAAAACTAATATCAATACTAAAAATGAAATGTTTAGAGCAACAAGCCTAGAAACCCTTAGAGAAATGATTTCAATGGGGACAGGGATTACATTAATACCAAAAATAGCAATGCGACAGAGTGACAATCTCAGATATATTCCATTCTCACAACCCACACCATCAAGAAAAATTGGAATCGTTTATAGAAAGAATAACCCTAAACATAAGTGCATTGAATACTTATTAAACCTTGAAGCCTATCACTCTGATATAACAAAATAACCATCAAGTGGCGCGAGACAGAAGATATCTCTTCTTTTTACCTGCCGGCGTTGATGGAATATTATCAACAAAATAAATTTCTGGGGCTATCAAACCAGAATGATCAGCAATAATAGATAAAATGTCATTTTTTAATACTGAACAACCCCTGCCTTTAGCAACCACATAAAGACTTAAACCATCTCGGTCGACCAAAGCACAATCAGCAACTCCCTCAAGCATAAGAACAAGCTCCTCTACTTTATATGGAGAGGCATACCTACCATTGTTATTTATAAGATCACTCACTCGACCATGGTAATAGTAATCATCAGAGTCCTTAGTAAAAAGATCATTAGTTACAAACCAACCATCAACAAAGCGATCTTTAGTTGCCTTGGTATTATTTAAGTATGCTGGATGATAAGTATCCCCCCTTACCCACAACACAAAATATTCATCACTATATGGCACAAGCTTAACTTCAAAACCAGGCACAACTTTTCCAGCAGCACCACTAACACACTTATTCGGCAGGTTACTCACAAAAGTACTTAAAATCTCTGTTGTACCTATACCATCTATAATTTGCGAATTAAATCTACTTAACCACTCATCAAAAATCCATTGCGGCAATTTTTCCCCGGCTGAAACACAATGACGCAGAGTTAACTTATCAGGAATATCATCAGCACAGAGCATACTTCCGAACACTGTAGGCACACCGAAAAATATTGTCACGCCTTTTTTAGAAAGATTATTCCAAAGCTGGTTCATAGTTGGTTCTTGCATTGCAAGCTCAACAGTGGCTCCCTGGTAAAGAGCGAATAATATGCTATTTAAACCATAAGCAAAAAACATTTTTGATGATGAATAAAAAACATCATCTTTAGTAATCCCAAGGACTTTTTCACCATAGTTTTTATTCATTATCTGAATATCACGATGACGATGAATAACAGCCTGAGGATGCCCAGTTGTGCCAGATGTAAAAAGAATAAATGCCGGGCGCTTATGATCTCCTAAGTGCATACTTGGTGTTTCACTAGACTCAGACACACGGCTAGGAATAACTTCCTCAACTCCACAATGCTCAAGCCGCCAATCTATATCATCTAGATCAGGATTAATAATGCAAGCAACAAAACCTTGACGAATAATAGCCAAAAAAGCTGCCACAGCATCAAAGCTGTCATGCTGAATAATAGCTATTTTAGCTCCAATCTTTAACCCTAGGCTTTCAACATAAGAAGCGTAGTCAGATACACGCTGAAATAGCTGCTGGTACGTCCAAGCTCCTTCATTATTTTTAATAGCTACTTTTTGAGGAGAGCTTTCAACGTTCCTATCAAGAAGTTGTAACACTATATTATTCATAAGAATTTACCCAACAGCAGAAAAGAGCATTTTATCTGCCAAACAAGGGTAAACTCAACCCCTAAACAATCTAGAGTGTGCTAAATTACTCACCTTACGCAGCATGTAAAGGTTAAGGTGAGATTTTTTAATTTTATGAGTTTTGGAGCCGAATTAGCGAACCTATACAGCTCCAGCATCTTACGTCATCTCGACTGAAGCACCAAGGCTGCGTACCTACGTCATCTCGACTGAAGCACCGAAGGTGCGTAATGGAGAGATCTGACAGGCGCTCAGGTTCAGATCCCTCGACTACGCTCGGGATGACAATTACGGTGATCGGGATGACAATTATAGTGATCGGGATTGCAGAGGTTAACTGTATAAATTCAAATGCGTTCACCCTAAACCTTTACAGACTCTGCGTAAGGTGAGTAAATTAGAAAGTATTAGGGGTTGTAAACCGCTTCCCCTAAAGCAAAACGCCAAAGAAGCATCTATACTTTGTAAAACTCTGGCTAACACTGAACGCTTAATGATTTTATGCCAACTGGTTGGCCAGGAACTTAGCGTTAGGAGGAAGGTATGAAAACGGTAGACCCAAAACAGCTAAAAAAACTAGCAACCCCTATTGATGAAATAATTATTATAGATATTAGAGAACCCTCAGAATATGCAAGAGAACATATCCCAGGAAGTATCAACATTCCACTAAACCAGCTTACAGAATATGACACAACAAACTGGCAAGATAAAACTGTCCTTTTTCACTGCAAATCTGGCAATAGAACCAAACAGGCGCAAATATTGATTGATAAGATACCACATGGAGAAAAGCTATGCCTATCTGGCGGAATCGAAGAATGGAAGCTTATCGGTAACGATGTATTAACCAATAAAGAAGCCCCTCTTGAGCTAATGCGTCAAGTTCAAATTATTGCTGGCAGTATGGTTCTGTTAGGCGTTTTGCTAGCTTATCTCATATCACCATATTTTATAATTCTTACAATAATCGCAGGCATTGGACTTCTAAATGCAGGTATAACCGGATTTTGCGGGATGGCCAAATTATTAATGTTTTTACCTTATAACAAATCAACAAACAAACAGGAGAAATAACCATGCCCAAAGTATATAAAGAAATTACCGGAGATCTCTCAAAAGCACTAGGAAAACTACGCAAAGAAATTCCAGACGTGATGAGCGGCTTCTCTGCCATGGCACAAGGAGCAACAAAAGATGGAGCTTTAGACAAAAAAACTAAGGAACTAATAGCACTAGCTCTTGGCGTGGCCGCAAAGTGTGATGGCTGCATTGGGTTTCACACACAAGCGCTTCACAAGCTAAACGCCTCCAAAGAAGAAGTTGTTGAAACCTTAGGCATGGCAATTTATATGGGAGGAGGGCCTTCTTTAATGTACGCCGCAGAGGCTCTAGCTGCATTTGAAGAAGCTTCGGGCGAGTAACTTCGTATAACCGCTGCAAGGATCTAATTTTGTTTAAGGTCTGCCGATAATTGGCCTTGCAGCTTTTCTCCATAACTGACAAATCATTAAAATTCCCGCTACCTTACCTAAAACTATTAAGCTCAATGATCCAAAATTAAGACGATTAAGCATATGCAAAAATATGATGCTATCAACTGGGGCACTTGTTAAAGCAGATGCCAATAATCTTTTGTAAAAAGGTTTTCTCGAAAAAGTAAAAGTTATCCAATCAATTAACTCTCCAATAATAAATAAAATTGCCGCAATATATAAAAATGTATTTAAATACTTTGTGTCTTCCATGATTATATTGAGAAAAATTAAACTAAGGCTTTGAATAATATCATGTTTACTAGACCCTATTGACAATTTGCGCTGCAAAGTGAAAATATCAGGTAATATTCAGCCCATTACGAGAAAGAAATTCAATGAAAAACATCATCAGGATACTTATAACTACACTTACAATTTCCATAGGATACCTTCCTGGCGTTTTAGCAAGCCAAACCAACAGCCAATTCGCAGCAATAATCGATGCAGGCAGCACCGGATCAAGGGTTTACGTATATAAGTACAACAAATCAGAAAACAAAAAATTACTCAAAATAACATTACTTGGAAGCAAAAAAATAAAACCAGGATTATCTACTTTAGCTGGCCATCCCGATAAAGCCGACAAATATATCTTACCTCTTATTTCTTATACTGAAATCTTAATTCCAAAATCTCAAAAGGCAAACTTTTATCTGCTGGCAACTGCTGGTATGAGAATTATGCCAGCGCAACAACAGAAAAACATTTACAAAAAAATTAAAACATATTTAAACAAAAGCAATAAATTTAATATAAAGCAAATAACTACTATCTCTGGCAAAAAGGAAGGTCTTTTTGATTGGCTAGCTCTAAACTACCTTAACAAGACTCTACAGCCTGGCAAGACAATTGGTGCTTTAGATATGGGAGGAGGTTCAACTGAAATCGCATATATAACAAATGAAAATACGGCACCTGGTGATATAGTTAATATTTCAATAAATGGCAATAACTACAGACTATATTCTAAGAGCTACCTTGGTTTAGGCCTAAACTTTGCCAGATACCAATATTCAAATCACACTAACTGCTTCCCTAAAAACTACCCACTACCTAACGATCAAAAAGCCCTGGGCAACGCGGAACAATGCATCTCTGAACTTAATTCACTCGTAAATGAAACACATAGAGTAAATATCAAAACCCCACCAATACCAAAAAATAAAAAAATATACGCACTTAGTGGTTTTTATTATACATTTACAGCAAAATCGTTACATTTAGGCACAAACACCACATTAAACACTCTAAAAAGTTCCGCCAAAAACTTCTGCGAATCAGACTGGAACACACTAACCAAAACATACCCAAAAGATAAACATCTTTTCGCACAATGCTTTAACGCAGCACTGAGCTACAGCTTACTTGCCAATGGTTACAAATTAGATAAATCAGAACAAATATATGCAAAAAACAAAATCAAAAATCAAGAAATTAGCTGGACACTAGGTGCCGCCATAGTCGACAGTATAAAAACTAACAACGAATAAAGTTTCTTATAATATCTTGTCCATTTTCAGTTAAGACTGACTCAGGATGGAACTGCACACCATAAAGCTTCATCTCATCATTGGATATCCCCATAATTTCACCAAGCTGACTTTTGGCTGTTATTTTTAATTTATCGTGCGGAAAAGAATCTTTTTCAACAATTAACGAGTGATATCGAGCAACAGTCAAAGGATTAGAAAGGTTAAAAAACACGCCAGTTCCATCATGCTCAACCGGCCTCGATTTACCATGCATTGGCTCAATCGCCTTAACTACAACCCCACCCATCGCCTGCGCTATTGCTTGGTGCCCTAAACAAACCCCCAAAATTGGAATTGCGCCAGCAAAATTATTCACGACATCTAAAGTAATACCCGCATCAACTGGTGCACGCGGGCCAGGGGATAAAATAATATGTGAAGGATTTAATTCATAAATTTCGCCAATAGTTATTTCGTCATTTCTTTTAACCACAGACTCAAAGCCCAGCTCGGCGACATATCGAGCCAAGTTATAGACAAATGAGTCGTAATTGTCGACTAAAAGAATCATAAAACTATCGGAACTTAAGGCTTGCCATGGCAATCAATACAAAGATAAAAGACATAATCCAAAACCTAATAATGACTTTTGACTCAGGCCAACCCTTTAACTCAAAGTGATGATGAAGCGGAGCCATTGCGAAAATTCTTTTCCCCGTAGACTTAAAGCTCACAACCTGCAAAATAACAGAAAGTGTCTCCATAACAAAAACACCACTCATAATAAAAAATATTAATTCCTGACGCAAACAAACCGCTACAGCCCCAAGCAAGGCACCAAGAGAAAGTGAACCAACGTCCCCCATAAAAACTTCGGCAGGATACGCGTTAAACCAAAGAAAACCAAGACCTGCACCAACTACAGCAGCACACACTACACCAAGCTCACCAATACCCTCAATATGAGGCAAAGCCAAGTAAGCAGAAAACTGAGAATGCCCCTCAACATAACAAAAAACAGCTAAACCACCAGCAACGATTACAACAGGCAAAATAGCCAGGCCATCCAAACCATCTGTTAAATTAACCGCATTACTCGAACCGACTATTACAAAATAAGCTAGCAAGAAATAAGTTGGGCCAAGGTCAAAAATTGCCTGTTTCATAAAGGGTATAACTATTTCAGTTCCATGTAACGATGCATACAAAATACTTGCAACAACTAGTGCCAAAACTGACTGGAATAAGTATTTCCACCTAGCCGCCAAGCCAGAGCTGTCCTTATGCCTACATTTCAAAACATCATCTAAGCCACCAATAAAACCATAACCACCTAACACAAGAAGAGCAATCTGCACATACAAATTTCCAAGGTCGGCCCACAAGAAAATAGTTACAAATAAACTTATCAAGACCAAAAAGCCACCCATTGTAGGAGTTCCAGCTTTTTTGTAGTGAGACTTAGGTCCCTCATTCCTAATCATCTGGCCAATTTGGTGCTTCCGCAAATAACGAATTACTGCAGGGCCAACTGCCAAGCTAACAATAAGAGCCGTCATAGTCCCCAGCATATAACGAGTACTTAAATACTGCACCACCCTAAAAGCAGGCTCAAAAGTCGATAAATATGCCGCCAACCAAAGAAACATCAATCTACCCCTTCAACTCATCTACTATATTTTCAAACCTCATGCTTCTCGACGCTTTAACCAAAATAGTAGTATTTTTATCCGCATAAGACTTAATTGCATCTATCATCATCGATTTATCATCAAAATGGTAAGCTTTGTCGCCAAATGCATCAATCGCGTTTTTACTTAGCGCACCAAAACCATAAAGCATATCAACACCAAGATCTTTAGCAGCCCTTCCAACTCTAGCGTGACAAGACTCTGCATCAGCCTCATCAAGCTCTTTCATATCACCAATAACTAAAATCTTTTTACCCGAGTAAGTCGATAAAAGTTCAACAGCCTTGTAAACCGCCGTTGGAATAGCGTTATAAGCGTCATCAATAACTCTTGAGTTGTTAACACCCTTAACCAAAGTTAAACGATGAGCCTCGGGCTTTACCTTGCTCAACCCATCCTGAATCGACTTAGAACTTACCCCTAACGATAAAGCCACAGCTGCAGCCGCCAAAGCATTACCAACCTGATGCAAGCCAAGCAAAGAAAGATGAATCTTAAAACTACGCTCATCTGTAACTAAATCAAAATAAGCTCTTTTATCATCATCTAAAACTATGTTTTTTGCCATAACATCTGCTTTATTCTCTATACCAAAGGTAATCAATTTAACCTTGGCCTGAGATTTACAATATTCAAAGTTAATTGCATCCGCGTTTAAAAAAGCAACACCACCTTCAACAATCCCCGAAATCAAATTACTTTTTTCCCTGGCAACGCCTTCCAGGCTACCAAATCCAGCAATATGTGCAGGTTCAATATTAGTTATAATTGCATGAGTAGGTTTAATTAAATCTGCAAGTTTTTTGATTTCACCACAACTACTGGCACCAGCCTCAAATACAGAAAAATCTTGATTATCCCACCTTGATAAAGTAACTGGGACGCTTAGGGATGTATTAAAACTTTTCTCAGAAGATAAAACTCGTCCTTCTTCTGACAAAATAGTAGAAAGCATAGCTTTTGTTGTAGTTTTCCCACAACTCCCAGTAATAGCAACAACCGGACAATGCATTTGATTGCGATAATATTCGCCAATTGCAATTAAAGCATCAGGGCAGCTTTTGACTTTTATTTGAGGAAAGTCTAATTCTTGCAAGTCTTCAACTATAGCCGCAGCCGCACCAAGTTTTTTTGCACCTACAACATATTTATGTCCATCAGTTTTATCTCCCTTCAAGGCGACAAAAACTTGTGATTTATTAACGTTTCTTGAGTCAATAGCTATTCCTTGAAAAGCCACACTTTTTCCAACAAGCTCCCCAGAAACAATTTCTGCCAATTGATTTAACTTCATTACTGACCTTTTACAAACTTTTTAACGTAATTTTGATCACTAAATTCGATCTTCTTATCACCGTAAATCTGGTAGGTTTCATGCCCCTTACCAGCCAAAAGAATGACATCTTCTTTTGCAGCATTATTTAAAATAAAACGTATCCCTTCGGCCCGATCATGGAAGATATCGACTTTGCTTTTATCGCAACCTTGCAATATATCAGAAATAATTTGTTCAGGCGATTCAAAGCGAGGATTATCGTCTGTAAGAACTACTCTATCGGCAACCTTTGTAGCGCTTTCTCCCATGAGAGCCCTCTTCCCTCTATCTCTATCACCACCACACCCAAACAAGCACCAAAGCTTACCATTACAATGTGACTTAACAGAATACAGAACTTGCTCTAGAGCATCAGGAGTATGAGCATAATCAATCACAACCAAAGGCAAAGAGTTTTCGATGACTATTTGCATCCGACCACTAACTGATCTTAACCTGCTTAATGATTTTTCTATATCATCAAGACACAAGTCAAACGTTAATAAGGTCGCTATCACGGATAAAATATTGCTTACATTAAATTTAGCCAGAATTGGAACTGAAAAACAAATTTCACCCTTTGGAGTCACAACCTGTAGCTCGATTCCAGACTGGCTACACTTATAATTTTTTGCAAACACAGAAGCCGAACTATCTGCAATACTATATGTAATAATGTCAGAAACTGTAGCTTTTGATGCTAAACTCTTACCAAACTCATCGTCAATATTGATAATTGCATGTTTAACCCCAGGCCAATCAAATAATCTTTTTTTCGCATCTCCATACTCTTTCATGGTTTTATGATAGTCGAGATGCTCACGAGTTAAATTAGTAAAAATTGCAACATCAAAATTAACCCCATTAACCCTACCCTGCACGAGAGAATGAGAAGATACTTCCATTGCTACAGCCATAGCACCATCATCTCTCAAGGAAGACAGGTTTGTTTGCAATTCTGCCGCCATCGGAGTTGTGCGACGCAAAGGAGTAAGCCCATCAACCCCGAACCCCAAGGTTCCGATAAGGCCAGTTTTAATATTACATTCGTTTAGAGCCTGGCGCAGAAAATGAGTTATTGAAGTTTTACCGTTAGTTCCAGTAACACCTATTACCTTCATTTGACGAGAAGGATCTCCGTAGACCCTACTAGCAAAGTTTCCAATTTGATTTACTAAATCACGAACCAATATTACAGGAATCTCGCCAACATAATTCACCCTAACAGAATCTGACTCAGACTCTTCTAATATAGCAACCGCACCTCTTTCTATAGCTGCTGAAACAAATTTTCTGCCATCAAAGTGTTCACCAACTCTAGCAACAAATATATCACCATTTTTTACTAGCCTACTATCTTCCTGAACCCCCATAACTTCTACATCATTACGAAATATGAGACCCGGAAACAATTTACTTAACTTCATGACTACCTTCTGGAGGGATATTTAAAATTCTTAGTGCACCGCGTGCTACTTGAGCAAAAACGGGAGCAGCAATTAAGCCGCCAAAATATGCTTTAGATTTCGGCTTATTCAAAACAACAGATACAACCAAACGAGCATTCTCAGAAGGAACAAATCCTACAAATGATGAGTTGTAACTATGTCGCAGATAACCACCATTCCCGGCAATTTGTGCAGTAGCAGTTTTACCTGCAACTTTATAGCCAGGGATTGCCGCTCGCCAACCCGTTCCACCAGGCTCGACAACAGATTCTAGCATATGAATCATTTGATCAGCCAGCCTTCTATCAACGGTTTGAAACCCCTCAACTTCATTACCTCTTTTAAGCATTGTTACAGGAATATCTTTACCGTGATTAGCAATAACTCCATAAGCATGTGCAAGCTGCAGTGGGGTTGTTGTTATAGCATAACCAAAACCTAAAGTTGCTAACTCAAAATCCCCCCAATGACTTTTTGGTGACATAAATCCGCTTGCCTCGCCCGGAAAGTTACTTTGAGTTCTTGCACCAAAGCCAAATCGGCCAAGGGTTTGCATTAATTTACCTTCAGATAATTTTAGAATTACTTTGGCAACGCCAACGTTGCTAGATTTTTGTAGCACTTCACTAAAGGTAATCACTCCATGATTTACATGCTCATCTAGAATGGTATGGCCATCAAGCTTCATTCTACCTGGGTTTGTGTCAATTTTGGTTTCAGGTGTGAATTTTCCGCTCTCAAGTCCCGCCATCAAACTAAAAACTTTCATTGTCGAACCAGGCTCAAAAACATCTGTAACAGCACGGTTTCTGTACCTACCGTCATGCCTGCCAACTCGATTATTCGGGTTATAAGAAGGAAAGCTTGCCATAGCTAGAACTTCACCCGTTTTAGGGTTTAAAACTACTATAGATCCAGATGCTGCCTGGTATTTTTTCACTGCTTGCTGTAATGCTTGAAAAGATAAATATTGGATACGATAATCTATGCTTAGACTTAAAGGCTGGCCTTGCTCTGGCTTCTCAATTTCCTCCAAGGGCATAATGACATCACCCCGGCGATCCTTAATCACCCGCTGCTTCCCTGGAACACCGCTCAACCACTTATTATAAGCAAGCTCTAACCCTTCTTGCCCCTGTTGATCAATATTAGTTATACCTACAAGCTGTGCAGTAATTGGACCCTGGGGATAAAAACGATGATATTCTCTCTGGAAAAACACCCCTGGAATATGAAGAGCCTTAATGTCATAAGCAACGTCTGGTGGCAAGCTCCTCTTTAACCAAGCAAATTGCCTGTTTTGTGGCGCATGGATTACACGTCTATCAAGAGTTTTTTGCGAAATATCGAGTAATTTTATAAGTTTCTTTTGGGTATTACGGGTTGCATGAAAGACTTTGGGGTTTGACCAAGCAGACATAACAACTGTACTGACAGCAAGAGGCTGATTATTACGATCAGTTATCATGCCTCTTACTGCGGGAGTTTTAATTACACGAATACTTCGGGCATCGCTTTGTTTTTGTAAAAAAGTAGCTTGCCCTATTCCCAGCTGAGCCAAACGGCCTATTACAACCAAAAAACCAATCAATATAAAAATTTTAACAACACGAAAACGCCAAACAGTAGAGGAAAACTCTACCTCTTGAGCGCCTCTTCTATTTTTTGGCCTTCTAGTTTGCTTGGTCTTCCTGGACATAAACTATTTTTATCTCTGTTGGTCCTGGTTGGTGCATGCCTAATTGCGCCTGAGCTATATTTTGCACCTCAACAGGTGAGGTTAAAGCTGCTCTCTCTAGCAATAACTGGCTATGCTTAAGTTCTAGTTGCTGCCATTTATCATCTGCATCTTGATTGTCAGTCACCATTCGGCGATTTAAATCTTTCACATAAATAACCGCAACGGCTGACAAAAAAACCATAACTACCAGTACTGCTGCAATCGTTCTTTCCATAAATTACAGTTTCTCCGCTACCCTCAATTTTGCACTACGAGCCCTTGGGTTCTGCTCGAGCTCATCTTCGTTTGCTATCAAAGGCTTTTTAGTAATTTTTTTAAAAATTGTTCGTGCATTATCACGAATAAAATTCTTCACAATTCTATCTTCAAGAGAATGAAAGCTTATAACTACTAAGCGCCCCTCTTTAGCTAAAATATTCGGTGTGTCAGCCAAAACTCTCTCAAGCTGACCAAGTTCATCATTTACGGCAATACGGATTGCCTGAAACGACCTTGTCGCTGGGTGGTGATGCTTAGGCCACCTTGGAATAGCTGAGGCAATAATCTCAGCTAACTGGTCTGTAGTTTCAATTTTGGTGCGAGTACGATTTTCAATAATTCGGTTGGCAATCCTACCAGGAAACCTTTCATCACCATACTCCCTCAAAACTTTTACCAGTGTATCACGGTCGACTCTAGCAAGCCATTCAGCAGCAGTTTCACCATTTTCAGTATCCATTCGCATATCTAAAGGCCCTGGCTTTGAAAAACTAAAACCCCTTTCAGCCACATCAAGTTGAGGGGATGACACACCAATATCCATTAAGATGCCATCAACTTTACCTACCAATCCTAGTTTCTCTAACTCAATAGAAATATTATCAAAAGAGTTTCTACAAAAAGTAAACCTCTTATCATCGATAGTTTTAGACTCATCTTGTGCTGTTAAATCACGATCGACAGCAATCAACCTCCCCTTAGAGCCGAGCAAATTCAAAATTGCACGAGAATGCCCACCACGACCGAAGGTGGCGTCAACGTAAACCCCTTCAGGCTTAATGTTCAGAGCCTCCAGAGACTTTTGTAATAACACAGGTTGATGCAAAGATTTCATTATTTATATGCCACGAATTTTATTACCCAAAAAAACAAACTTAAACTGAATAATTGAGCAGTTATTAATCTTTATCTTCTCAGAATAACTAAAATTAGCAAGTAAGTATAGATAATGGGGCAATCGAGTCAAGGTACACCATCATAAATTCTAGAAAACAACAAATGGCACCTACTGACGCCAGATATTTTTGCTTTTCAAAACCAATACCATACCCACCTCATCGTGTAGGAATCTTTAGATAACTAACTATAATATTTATAACAACATAACAACAAAGAGTTGTTATAAAGATTAAAATATTTCTAAAAATTTGCGGCACTGTTTTTTGTAGCTATTTATACAGTCACCCAACTTGTTTACTCAATTCTTTCAAAAGAAAAATAGAGGAATACCTAACCAGCATTACTGGCGTAAAACTTGTTGTTTCAGGTAATGTTTGATGGAGGTTTTATCCATTATTGAGTGTTAACCTTAGAGCAGTACCCCCCCCCCAAGACCCTCCCAGAAGAGCAACTTCATCATTTAAAGTTTTGAAAATATCTTCAAAGGCAAAAGAGCTATTGCTTAACAATAGAATTGTTATGTCTTCATTCTCTTTAGATCAAGGCATGCTTAAAATTTCATCAATCACTACAAAATTTTATAGATTAAAAATTGTATTATTTAAGACGCTTGAGTAGAATACCCGTTCTTTATTCTTCAGATATATAAATCAGGTTAATAAAGATAAATTTATTCAATTAGTTAAAGACAAACAGGGGCTAATATATGACAGATAAATTAAAAAAAGTTAAAGATAATTTTAAAAAGATAAGAGAGGCTATCGATCCTGAGATCCATCGGCTAAAACATTCACCTTTTTCAATTTGGGCCGATTATAAAGCTAGAGAAATTGAGCTTGCACTTTATAGAATTAGTATTGTAATTGACGAAATTGAAATAGCTGAAAAAAAGTATGAAAATTGCTCTGAAGATGAAAGGAATAAAGACGAATACTATAAAAACCTAAACCCAGAACAAGGGGCCCCAGATGTAAGTCAGTATAGAGCAGAAAACCTATCCTCAATATATAAAATTTTGAATTTCAAGCAAAATAAATGGTCAAATGGACAAGTATGTTATTCTGAAGATGCAGCTGGATACCTGTCTGAAAGTGAAACTCCGGCGGGATGGAGCCCTCAAAAATCTATAAAAGAAACTTTAAGCATAGGAAGGTTCAATGTTATCAACTCATTACTTATGACTAATTTTGGTCCTCTATTATACAACAAGACCAAAACACTATCTGCTGTTGAAGATAGACTAAAAGAAGACATCCCTCAGCCCAAGGTCTGATAAATTATACATAAATATGGAGGGTAGTGTCGCAAATTTTAAGAGTTCTGTTGTAGTTTGCTAATTTAAGGAGATGGCAGATGATGGGGCTGACGTCATTTTAAGAAAACCATTATTTTGCTGGATGAGCCCTGGAATCTAGCCTAGTTATTAATATAGAAAAACTTATTGCTATGAAGCTCTACTGAAATAGCAAGGAGGCTAGCAGGGGCTCAAACGATTAGATTTTTCCGCATTATCTTTTATAAATTCTGACACATTGAATATTCTTAAATTTTCAACATTAGGGGCGCCTATTTCTCTCTAAATCTCCCCCTCTATCTTTGATTTACTTACCCAACTCTATATAGCAACATGGCCACTCCTCAAATAGTTAAGCCCAAAAGAATTGATTGCTAAAAAGGAAATTTTCCTTAAGTATTGTTATATTAAAACTTGATGGTTTTAAATTTATATAGCAGCAAAGGAGTTTATTTGCATGAGAGTTTTTTATGCCTATTTAACTATGATGGCGACTTTTATCTTTTTGGATTTAATTTGGCTTGGAGTCGTAGCAAAAAACTTTTATCGAAATAACCTTGATCATTTGTTAGCTACAACTGTTAACTGGTGGGCTGCTATTGTTTTTTATGTGTTATTTTTGGTGGGTATTTTATTATTTGTAGTTATACCTTTACAAAATGATAACTTTTTAAAAACATTATTATATGGAGCATTTTTTGGCCTAGTAACATATGGTGCTTATGATCTTACAAATATGGCTACACTAAAACAATGGCCCGCAATCATTGTAATCGTTGATATGACTTGGGGTGCATTTATTTGTGCCACCATAAGTTTGGTAGGGAGGCAAGTTATTTAATTAAGAGCTATTGATATTTGGTATCGCAAAATTAAAATATCAACTCAAGTTGAAATTTCAGCCCGCGCAAAAAAAGCTTAATTCAAAGGGAATATCTTTAACTACTTTTTGAATTTTATCCTCGTTTAGATGCATAAAGTGGAATGATAAGTGATTTCGACCCACACTAAACTTAGGGTAAACCCCTATATTTTTACCAACTTTAACTTCCACAATCTGACATCCTAATGACGAGTCAATATGACTCTGATAAAAACCTCCGGCGGCTATCTCTTGAGAGGAGAATGAATTTTGCCTAATCAGCTTTAAAATAAAACATATAACTAAACGTAGATCTTTTAATTTATCTGACCATGTTTTGATATCAGCTTTGCGCTCTTCAGAGCTTCGGTGCAGCCAAAGGTAATATTCTGGTAAAGAAAAAACACTATCTCCAGCAGGGTTTATTTGCTGCATTCTTATATTATTTAAAAGCTCTATTTTTTTAATTTGATCGGCAAGACGAAAATCTGCACTGGTAAGCTGTCTGATATAGTGTTCAGCTTGATCAAGAACTAAGATTAACTTATTTTGATCAACTTGGGGTTTATCCATCATTTTGCTGTAATGGTCTTTAATCTGCTTAAGCATGGTTATAAGTTTGCTTTTAAGATCTGGCCGATCAGACACTTGTACCAATTGCACTAAAGAATGGATAGCATCGCGACTGCGCGAAACGCTATCGCCAATACGTGCATGCTCGACCTTATGAAACAGATGATCAAGCCTTAAGCATAGTCTAATCTGCTCATTAAGAGGTTGCTCGTATTTTATGCACTTAACATCAAAACCAGGGCTATCGATTGCTGCATCAACCTTATCTTCGGATGAAAATTCGTCAATAAACAGTTCAAACTGCTTAAGTTCTAAGTTTTCTTTGTCAGAGATTTCAACAGACATTTAATTACCAGTTATTGTTTAAGCCTCACAGCCAGAACATCGCAGTTAGCTCCATGCAGAACAGCATTCGCAGTTGAACCAAGCAGAAGTCTTATCCCGTGTCGACCGTGGCTACCTACCATAATTAAATCAGCATTAATTTTTTCAGCTTCTTCAAGAATTATAAATTTAGCAGGGCCTGATTTTAATATTTGATGTTCCTCAGGAATATGAAGCAGATGAGCAATACGAGCCATTTCAGCTCTCGCATTATCCATCATTAGATCTTCAATCTCAGCTCCAGCAGCTACACCATAAGCGGCACCATAACTACTCATATGCTCCATAGCATGAACTAGATAAAGATCAGCAGAAAACTGATCTGCCATTTCTTTGGCTTGCTTAATTAGTTCTTCATCACCTTCATCGCTTAACTCAACAGCTAAAACGATCTTTTTATAAGCCATCATTTTCAACATCCTTTTTGGTTTATATAAAACAGTATACAAGCAGCACAATAATCTAACAATAAAAATTGAAATATTAATTTTAGAGACTGTGAAGAAACATGCTATCAACCTGTGGATAACTTGTTAATAAAATTCAGGAAAAAGTTATCCACAAGTTATTAAGGTTTATATTCAGTTATTATTCACAGGAATCAAAAACTCTAAACACGTTGATATGAAAGAGGTAAAGCAAGTTACCAACAGAATTTTCCTCCTTAATAACTACAATAAATTCTTATAAATAAAGAAATTATTATTTATTTATACTTGTGGATTAATATTTTAAACAGAAGTTTTAATTTAAGGTTTGACATTTTTAAACCAATAATCTACGATATCTCGCATTATTCAGAATTCTAATAAATTGAGGTTCCAATGAGTAAACGAACTTACCAACCAAATAATAGAAAGCGTAAAAAAACTCACGGTTTTCGTAAGCGTATGGAAACAGCTGATGGACGTAAAGTGATCAGCCGTCGGCGTGCTAAAGGTCGTAAACGCCTAACTGCTTAGTTTGAGTCTTTTCTTTGGATAAATTTAATAAATTTCCACCTGATGTCAGGCTTAATAGTAAGTCTGACATTGAGTTGATATTTAAAAATTCAAAAGCCTACAGATCCAAGCACACAACAATCTTGTTAAGAAAAAACGATAAAGGTTTTTGCAGGTTGTTAGCTATAACATCAAAGAAAAATGTAGGAAATGCTGTTAGCCGTAACAGGGTTAAAAGAATAATTAGGGAAAGTTTTCGAAATATACAAACTGAGCTTAATGCTGAATATGATTTTGATATAGCAGTCCTGGCTAAGCGCGGTGTAAGTGGGTTAACGAATAAGGATTTGTTTGAGCATTTAGAGTACCAATGGAAAAAAATAATTCGTTTTGGTCTAAAGTAATAGGTTTTGTAATCCGCATTTATCAGTGGTTTATTAGCCCAGTTCTTCCGTCAAGTTGTCGTTTCTGGCCAACTTGCTCAACTTATTTTTATCAAGCAGTTAAATTTCACGGGGTTTTTAGGGGTTCTTTTTTGGGATTTAGACGGGTTTGTAAATGTCATCCATGGCATGAAGGTGGGATTGATCCTGTACCTAAAGCGCAGGATGATTTTAAAAGCTGCTCTAATTTTGTTAAACCCTTGACGAACAATGACTGAGCAATAAATATTATTGGTGCTAACTAGGATATTCTCAACTTACAGAGAGATTTTTTCATGAATATGACAAAGAAGTATGTTTTATATATAGCATTTGCTTTTGTTTCTATGTTGTTATGGCAAGCATGGGTTAAAGATTCGCAGGTTAAAGTTGTTCGTCAGCAGGCTAATATTGCGGCTTCTGCTCAAGGTGCTGCTACCGCTCCAGATAGCGAAGGACATCAAGCTATTTCTTCAGCAGCAGGTTCTACTGTAACTCCTTTAGTTAACTCTGATAATAAGTCATCAATTAAATTATCACCGGATAATAAGTGGATTTCAGTTAAAACTGATACTTTAGCTGTGCAAATTGATCCTAAAGAAGGCAAGATTGTTCGAGCACAGCTCCTTGATTACTTTAAAACTATGAAAAAGCAGGATCCTGTAGAGCTTCTAAATCCAAATAATGATGCTTTTTATGTTGCTGATGGTGGTGTTTTTTCTAAATCACTAAATAAGGCAACTCCTGTAACTTATTTATCATCCCAGAAAAACTATGTTTTAGCTGATGGGGAAGACCAGTTAACTGTTAAGTTGACCGGTAAAACAGCTCAAGGCTTAACGGTTAATAAAATATTTACTTTCAATCGAGGTAAATACGATATTGGTATTAATCAACAGCTTATCAACACTACCGGTAGTAATTGGCAGGGGCATTTATTCCATCAAATTCAAAAGCTTAAAACTAAATCAAAATCTGGCTACCTAAGCATGCGAACCTTTACGGGAGCTGCTTACTCAACACCAGAGGTTCCTTATAACAAGCTAAGTTATGAAACTATTGCTACCGATGGCTTGAGTGAAACAGTACAAGGCGGTTGGACTGCTTTTCAAATACCTTACTTTTTAACGGCATGGGTGCCAAGTCAGGATCAACGACACCACTATTTTGCTTTTAAAGGCCAAGATAATATTTATACTATCGGTTTTACTAGTCCTGAGTTTAAGTTAAAACCAAATCAGTCTGTTGATCAAAATTCTAAGTTTTATGTTGGTCCTGAAATTGTTAAGAATTTAAAACCATTAGCTAAAGGGCTCTCATTAACAGTTGATTATGGCTGGTTGTGGTTTATTTCAACGCCTATTTTCTGGGTAATGGATCATATTCACTCTTTGGTTGGTAACTGGGGATTATCAATTATCTTAGTTACCTTATTTATTAAGCTATTGTTTTATAAGCTTTCTGAGACAAGTTATCGCTCAATGGCTCGTATGCGCCAATTACAACCAAAGCTTGAGAGCCTAAAGTCCCGCTATGGAGATGATAGGCAAAAGCTTGGTCAAGCCACAATGGAGCTTTACAAGAAAGAAAAAGTTAACCCTCTTGGTGGTTGCTTGCCAATGCTAGTGCAAATACCAGTATTTATTGGCTTATACTATGTGTTAATTGAAAGTGTTCAGTTACGCCATGCTCCATTTGTTTTTTGGATTCATAACCTTTCTGCAAAAGATCCATACTATGTGCTTCCTGTTTTAATGGGGATAAGTATGTTTATGCAGCAAAGACTTTCACCTAAACCTGCTGATCCAGCTCAAGCTAAGATGATGATGGCATTACCTATTGTATTTACTATATTCTTTGCTAGTTTCCCTGCTGGATTAGTGCTTTACTGGTTGGTAAATAACTGCTTATCAATTCTACAGCAATGGTATATAATGCGACGTATGTCCAAAAAAAGCGCAGGTAAAAAACGTCGCAAATGAACAACAAAAATAGTCGAGAGGCTCTTCAAAAGATGAGCTGCAAGGCAATAGTGAATAAGAGTGCTGAGTGTGATGACGACAACATGAGTATCTCGAGTGAACTTTTGACAAAGCAGACCTCTGGTGATGAGCATCCAGTTGAAACTATTGCAGCTATAGCTACTGCCAGAGGTTGTGGTGGTATTGGTATTATTAGGGTATCTGGCCCTTATGCCTTTGAAATAGCTAGTAAAATTGTCAAAATAGATTTGAAACCAAGATTTGCTCACTTCACTTCTTTCTATGACGATAGTGGTGATGTGATTGATCATGGTATTGTTATTTCTTTCCCCGGCCCAAATTCTTACACCGGAGAAGATGTCGTTGAGTTTCAGGGGCATGGCGGATCAATTGTTCTTGACTGCTTGCTAAAAAGTGTTGTTCATCTTGGTGCTCGTATTGCTCGTCCTGGTGAATTTACGGAACGAGCTTTTCTCAATAATCGTATTGATTTAGCGCAAGCTGAAGCTGTTGCAGATGTTATAAATGCCACTTCAGAACAAGCTTTAAAGTCAGCAATGTCTTCTCTGCAAGGGGACTTTTCTACTGCGATTAATGACCTAATTAAAAAGTTAATAGCTTTACGAGTTTATGTAGAAGCGGCGATTGATTTTCCCGAAGAAGAAGTAGACTTTTTATCTGAAGGCCAGGTGGGGCTTCAACTTCAAGGTCTTCTTGATCAACTAGTTATTATTCAGCGAAAAGCATCAACTGGTAGATTATTAGCTGAGGGCATAAACTTAGTGCTAGCAGGGGAACCAAATGCTGGTAAATCTAGTATTCTAAATCAATTAAGTGGACAGGATAGTGCGATTGTAACAGATATTGCCGGCACAACTCGTGACGTTATTAGGGAGTCAATCCAAATCAATGGTGTTCCTTTTCATTTAATCGATACGGCAGGGTTGCGTCATACTGATGATATTGTTGAGAAAGAGGGAATTCGTCGCACAGTAAATGCTCTAGATTCTGCTGAAAGAGTTTTGCTAGTGGTTGATTCAAATAAAGTTGATATCGAAAATTTCGATATTAAAGCTATTCTGCCTGAAGGCGTTGATAGTACAATTTTTGAAAACCTACCACTAACAGTTGTTTTTAATAAAATTGACTTAACCAAAACTTCACCTTTAATATCAAAAATTGATAAAGATAATTATTTGATTAATTTATCCGCTAAAACCGGTGAAGGTATTGATATCTTGCGTAATCATTTATTTGAGGTTACAGGTGGAAACTCAAATACCGAAGGTAGTTTTACAGCTCGTCGCCGCCACCTTGATGCTTTAGAGCAAGCGCATCTTGCGATAATAAATGCGCAAACACAATTAAATAAATTTAATGCAGGTGAATTTGTCGCAGAAGAACTTACTATTGCCCAAGAAGCTCTTTCTACAATTACCGGGGAATTTTCTCGTGACGATCTTCTGGGTGAAATTTTTTCTAGCTTCTGTATAGGTAAATAATTTTATTTGCTTTTTATTCTATGATGAAATTTTATAGACTCTAAACAAAAATATTTATTTATTGACAAGAACTACCATACATTTAGAATTAACAATCATAGTTATTAAATTCCAAGAGGCTTAATAATGTCTAGTTTTTACAAAACTATAGCAAGTATTTGCGTGTTTATAGTAACCGTGCTTTTAGCTAACTGTTCTGCTATGAGTACAGCTCTTAATCATCATAATCTAGAAGTTTCCACCAAAATGAGTGAATCAATCTTTCTAGATCCGGTGCCAAATAGTCAGAAAACAGTTTACGTACAAATTAATAATACGAGCAATCAACAAAACCTTGGTCTACGTTCCTTAATCGTTCGTAAGATTAGGTCCAAGGGCTACAGAGTTGTAAGTGATATGTCTAGAGCACACTTTATTGTGCAAGCTAATGTCCTGAAAATAGGTAAAATGGATCGTCAACGTGCTGATGACATGCTAGCAGGGGGGTACGGTGGTGCAATTTCTGGTGCTGTTATCGGTGGCGTGGCTGGCGCGATGACAGGCCATCGTGATGCACCTATTGGTGGTGCTCTTGCTGGTGCTGCTGTTGGTATGATAGCTGATGCCATGGTTAAAGATGTTAACTACACTATGATCACAGATATCCAGCTTTCACAACGCCTTGGTAATAGTCACTCCATGCTTCGCAAGACGAAATCTCGTTTAAATCAAGGGACTAGTGGTTCTGAAACCCTTACTAGCACCGATCGTATTTCTTGGAAGAAATATCGTACTCGAGTGATTAGTAGCGCACGCAAAATGAACTTAAAGTTTATACAAGCGAAAAAAGTATTGGTTAATCAGCTTGCTGGATCTATTGCAGGGTTGCTTTAGTTATAGCAAGCAATTCAGTACAATTTAGTACAAAAAATTTGTCTCATTTGTGGACAGAGTTGTTTTTATATAATAGAATTTTCTATATTCATTTTAATGGTGAATACTTATTTAACAGTTTAAATGTGAGGATATTACAATGGCTGCAGCTGGAAGAACTGTAAAACTTAAATTACAATACCCAGGTATATTTAAAGATCTTAATGCCAAAAAAGGAATGCCTGACAACCATGAAACTTCAGAGCTTGAAGTTGAACGTATGAAGCATAAGCATTTCCGTAAGCTTCAAACTATTCCTGAAGAAGAGCATATTCATTATATTATGCGAGAGCTTACTGGTCTTAGTGACTCAGACCTTGATGAACTTGATGCCGAAGATTCAGCAGCACTTTCTGAGTTGATCTTTAACTTCATGAAGCGTTACAGCGAAATAGCTCGTAAGTTAACAGGTGAAGAAGAGTAATTGCCTGCGTTATATAGAGATTTAGCTGAGGGTGTTGCAGCCCTCGGTATTTCTCTATCTGCAAATCAGCTGCAACAACAGCTGAATTTTCTTGATCTACTATCGAAGTGGAACAAAACTTATAATCTAACTGCTATAAAAAACCCTAAGGATATGGTTACCCACCATATACTCGACAGCCTTTCGATTTATAAATATATAGATGGCAAAAAAATACTAGATGTTGGTACCGGAGGAGGTCTTCCTGGTATTCCATTGGCTATTGCGTACCCTGAAAAACAGTTTATCTTGGTTGACTCAGTAGGTAAAAAAATTCGATTTATTAAGCAGGCTGCACACAGTTTAGGCCTTAAAAATGTAACGGCGATCCATACTAGAGTTGAAGACCTTGAAGAAAAAGGTTTCGATTTAATAATGTCTAGAGCCGTTGGAAAATTAAAGCTTCTCTATAACTTAACCAAGCATTTAGCTAACAAAGAAACTAATTGGCTTTTAATGAAAGGCCAGTACCCAGAGTCTGAGGTTTTTGATATTGGTGATGGTGATAAATCTATAGTAATAGAACCTGTATCAGTCCCCGGACTAGATGGTAATAGGCATATTGTGTTTATTAAAAACTTAGGTTGATGACAGAATCTTTCCTTTTTGTTACGATTATCGTTGGGCTTAGTCTATTCCCAGGTTTTTAAAATCTAAAGGTTTTGTACATGACACGGATAATTGCAATAGCAAATCAAAAGGGAGGTGTGGGTAAAACCACTACTTGTGTTAACTTGGCAGCGGCATTTGCTGTAAGTGGCCGTAGGGTTTTGCTTATTGACCTTGATCCTCAAGGTAACGCAACAGTTGCTAGTAACACCGACAAGCACAACCTAGAGTCATCAATTAATGAAGTTTTGCTTGGTGAGGTTGATGCGCGTGATGCTATTTGTGATACAGATTTGAATTATGATCTTATTCCCTCAAATAGTGATTTAACCGTAGCAGAGGTTAGACTGGTTAAGCTTGAAGGTCGTGAGCAAGCTTTGTCTAAAGCGCTTGCCACAGTCTCCGATGGTTATGATTATATTTTGATTGATTGTCCTCCTGCCTTAAATATATTAACAGTTAATGCGTTTATTGCCGCTAACTCAATTCTTATTCCTATGCAATGTGAATTTTATGCTTTGGAAGGCTTGCAAAGTCTTATGGATACTTTTGAAAAAATCCGAGCTGCAGCAAACTCTAAACTAGAAATTGAAGGGCTGTTGCGTACTATGTATGATGCTCGTAACCGCCTATCTTGGGATGTTTCTAATCAATTAAAAGACCATTTTGGCTCACATCTTTTGCACACAGTTATTCCCCGCAACGTAAGGCTTGCAGAGGCTCCAAGCTATGGAAAGCCAGCAATTAATCATGATCGTAGGTCTCAAGGGTCGATTGCTTACTTAGCTTTGGCTGGAGAGCTGATTCGTCGCCAAGAGGATAGAAACAAATCTAAACCGAAATCTAGAGATGCTATTTCTTCAATTTTGAGCGAAGCTGAAGGAGTTAAAGATTATGTCAAATAAGTCACGAGGCCTTGGTAGAGGGCTTCAGAATCTTGGTGGGCTTGGCGAGCTTCTTAGCGATATAAAGGTTGTTCAGCATTCTCCAGATAAATTAACTTTGGTTGAGCTAGGTGTTGATCAAATTCATCCAAATAAAAACCAGCCGCGTAAAGTTTTTGATCAAAATACTTTGCAAGAAATGGCTCAGTCCATTAAACATCAGGGAATATTGCAGCCTTTAGTGGTAAGACCAAGTGGTGACAATACTTATGAATTAATTGCAGGTGAGCGTAGGTGGCGTGCTGCCCAGATTGCAGAGCTTGACACGGTACCAGCTGTGGTTCGTGCAATTGATGATAATACTGCTGTAGCTTTAATGCTTGTTGAAAATATTCAGCGAGATAATTTGAGTCCACTGGAGCAGGCTTATGCCTTAGAGCAGTTGCGCATTGAGTTCGCCATGAGCCACCAAGAGATATCGGAAGCTGTCGGTAAGTCTAGATCCTCCGTGACTAATTTCTTAAGGCTTTTAACCTTATCAGATGATGTTAAACGTCTTTTGGAGGGAAAAAAGCTAGAAATGGGGCATGCTAAGGTTCTATTAGGTTTTGAAGGAAAGGTGCAATCTGAGCTTGCCTGGGTGTTTGTGCATAAACAGTTGTCGGTGCGTGAAGCTGAAAATTTAGCTAAACACTGGAAAGGTGTGAAAAAAGAGCAAAAAGAGGCTGTTCAGGACCCAAATGTTGTTAACTTGCAGCAGGACTTAGCTGATCGCTTAGGCGCCAAAGTTAATATTCAACATACTCAAAAAGGCAAGGGTAAACTTGTTATTCATTACAGCTCATTAGATGAGCTGGATGGTATTTTGGGGCACATTAATTAAATTTACACTGAAACTCTTATCGTTTGTTCACTAGGTTCATAAGGATATGCCCCAGGATACCAAATTAAATCGTGCTATCAGTCTTCCTCTGATTCTTCTTTATGGCTTGGGTATAAAATGGTGGGTGGCGGTATTTATCCTCTAACTGGCAAAATTTTCCGTCTGTTTGGTGCTGTGGGGCTCCCTTGGTTTTTTTATTTCTGGTTTAATTGCTCTAATAAATGTATTTACTTACGCGGAGATTTCTTCTCTGATTCCATATAGCTCAGGAGAAAAATTATACGTATACGAAGCTTTTAACAGTTGCCGCTTGGGGTATTAGTGATTCAGTTAGTCTTATTGCAGTAATTGCTTTAATTGAAATTTTAGCTTTGGTGCATGTGATATTTATTGGTGGTTCTTATGTTGTTTGTGGAGACAATATGAATATCTTATCATTTTCTTTTTTTAGTTGGGTTGGCATTTTTTCAGGCGCATTTGTTGCCTTTTATGACTTTAGTAGTTTTTTGTGTAGTTAATCCGGCAAAATAGGCTTTGCCGGATTATATAGGATATTATTTTGCTTGGCCTTCTGCTAAACTAATAGAGCACTGCTCAATAGTAAAAGGAGTTTCTTTATTTACATTAATAATTTGTAGAGTTCCTTTTGGTTCATCTTTATATGAGCTAACGCCTGTAATTTTAACAATATTAGTTCCTTGGGATAGCTTTCCAGCTTGATTTTTATATTCGCCATTAATAAATAACTGGCTAAAGTATACGCCATTTTTTCTAACAGCAAGGTCAAGGCCCTGACTTTTTTTAGTCTTATCTACAATACAAACTATGTTGTAATAAAGATCTTTAAACTTAAACTTGTTAGCTTCGATATTAGCTATTTGACTAGCGTTTAGAGTTTTGTTTTTTAATACTTCTGTTTCGTTGGCAGCAAAGCTTTGTGAAAGAAAAGTTATGCTAATAAGTGCTATTGTAGCGCAAATTATTTTTTTCATTTTATCTCCAATTTTTGTATAAAATAAACACCATGTGAGTATAGTTTGTGCACTTGGTTTTGTCAAGGGAGTTAAATGTTTTTGGTTGGTGTTGTTTAGAATATTTTAATAGTTACCTAATTCCTGGTAATTTGGCAGTTAGATAAAAGGGGTTGATGCCAAATACAAGTCCTAGAATATTGATTTCTAACCCTTCTTCTTTTGCTATTAAAATACCAAATAAACCAGCGAAAGAAATTTGATACCCAGTTCCACTTGGAGCTTTAGATATAATTGAAAGACCTGTGAAGTCTTTGCCTAAAGCATTTCCTGGTAAGTTTAGTTTTAGTTCAGGAATTTTTCTGCCGATGAATGCTGTGAAAGTATTGGAGTTAGGTCCTGGCCATCTATAGTATGTGTTTTTGTAGGGATATTGCTTAACTATTTTTTCGATTTTTGGAATGAGTTCTTCTGCCTTTTTACCTCTAATATCAAGAATAATAGATGGTTTTGCATCAAACCATAGCCGATCAGGAGTGTCTTTGTTTATTTCCAATACCGGTTTGCCCTGGAATTGTCGCCAGCCAATAATTTGATATACCGTGTATTTTTTTGCGTTGTTTTGCTTAAGTGCGAACCAGGTGTGTACTGCAAACATTCCTCTCCAAGAAAAGGCTCGAGCCGCATAGAATTGAATTACAGCTTCTTTTGTTATATTGGGCTTCGGTGCGATATTGCTACTTTCACGATTTGCACTACGCCAGTCGCCCCCAAGCTTTGCATTTCCACTAATTAAAGTTATTAATGGACCTGTTAATAAAACTAAAAAGAAAACGGGAATAATGACTCTTAGTTTCATTTTAGAACGGCCAAAAGAAAGGTATTGCTGGCACGGCAACAAGGATTACAATAAATTCAAGGGGTAGCCCTAGCTTAAAGAAATCTCTGAAGTGGTAGCCGCCTGGCTCCATTACTAACGTATTATTTTGGTGTGCTATCGGCGTTAAAAAGCTTGATGAGCAGGCAACAGTTACACCCATTAATAATGGATCAATACTTATATTCATACCGTGAGCAATACTTATCGCAATTGGCGCCATAATTACAGCGGTTGCGGCATTATTAGCCATAGATGAAAGTATTACAGTTATAATCATTAGAACCCCAAGTATCATTGTGGGAGAAAGATAAGCTGCAGATGATACTACCGAGCTTGCAATCAAAGCTGATCCACCTGTAGTATCCAGAGCTTGACCAATCGGTAATAAGGCTCCAAGCAGCACAATTACTGAAAAATCAATTGTATTGTATAATCTTAATGCTGAAATTGTTCTTGTTAATAAAAGCACAGTAACTGCGCCTAAAAAGCTAATTTGGACAGGTAAAATCTGAAAAGTGGTTAGTAAAACTGCTATTGTTAAAACTAATATTGGTAAATATGCTATTTGTTTTGGGGGCACAGGAATTCCTTGTTCAGATAAAGGTAAGAAACCTAAATCGATTACTTCATCTCTCAGGCTTGAGGCTTTGCCGTGTAATAACACAACGTCTCCAGCTTGAAACCTAATATCATGAATTCTACCTTTGTATGGCCGCCCCAGGGTGGCAACACCCAGTGCGTTAATATTGTATCTAGATCGCAATTTTAAACTGCTAGCAGAGTGGCCTTCTAATGGAGAGTTTTGTGGTATTGCAGCTTCGATTACTCCTAGCTCTTCACTGGCAAGTGCCGCTTCATCAGGCTCTTCAGAGGCCATTTCAAGCCCTGCTTTATTGACTAGGCTTCTAGCGTCATCGTGAGAGGCTTCAATTAGTAACAAGTCTCCAGCTAGGAACCTTTCTTTTGGTTTCACTATACTTAGAACACCTTCATCTGTCATTTTTCCGATTAAAACAATATCACCTTCAATCCACTGTTCCAGGTCTTTCCGTCCCAGACCAATTATTGGAGATTCTTCTAATACTCTTACTTCTGATAAATAGTTTTTAACTTGAAACATACTACTGGCACTCATTGAGGGCTTGCGTCTAATTGGTAGCATTCTCCAGCCCCATAGTACCAAAAAAGCAATGCCAGCTATTGTTACAATACCTCCCACAGGAAAGTAATCAAACATCGCAAATGGTGATCCAACTGCTTGTTGCCTAAATGATGCAATAATAATGTTTGGTGGAGTACCGATTAGAGTCATTAGGCCGCCAAGAAGAGAGGCAAATGAAACTGGCATTAAAAATAAAGATGGTGACCTGTTTGTTTCATAACATGTTTGTAAAGTTATTGGGATGAGCAAAGCTAGTGCTCCGACATTATTCATAAACCCTGAAAGAACTGCAGCTATTGCGCTTAAAATAAAAACATGTAAGGTTATGCTTTTTGAAATAATGGGAGAAATAAAGTTTACAATGCGGCCAACAATTCCCGATTGAATTAAAGCATTAGTTAAAACCATTACGAGTGCGACCGTGATAACGGCTGGATTACTAAAACCCGTGAAAGCTTGATTGATTGGAACTACACCAATAATTACGGATATCAGGAGTGACGCCCAAGCAACAACATCATAGCGCCAGTATCCGAGTACACAGAAAGTAAGAGTTCCTGCCAAAATGGCTATAACTATATAAGGTTCCATCCTTATTTCTTCTATAGGTGTAATCTTCTTACATTATAACCTTAGACTGGGGGGCTTTGACAACACACCCTATGTCCAAATAGCTACAATTGCCATACCGATAAAGCCGACGATAACAAAAGAAAATTGTTTTAGATTACAGCATTTTTCTACTAATACCGACTGTTTAAGGCCGTGTAGGGTTCCAAGATAAAGAAAAGTTCCAGCAGCAATAGCACTAAATGTAGGTTCAAGAAGAGGGTAGGATGATAGATTATTTATTGCAGCATTTCCAAATAGTATACCTAGAGGCACCATTGATGCAAAAATTAAAAATAGAAATATGCCGGATTTTAATTCCAGTTTAGATTTGCTTATTTGTACGGCTAGGGCAAAGCTCGCAGCCCATTTATGTGCCATTATAGCAATTAAGATTATTAATAATGAAGATAGAGTGTGAGTTAAGCCTAGTGCTCCCCCGGCTAAAAAACTGTGGATTGAAAGCATCAGTGTGGCAATTATCGCAAAAGCATTGGTTGATTTTTTGTGATCTTTATAAAATTCCCTACTTACATGTTCTAGTAGTAATAGTGTCAAAAACGTGCCACCAGCTATTAAAAATGCTATAGGGTATGTGTACCCTTCTTCGACAAAATCAGCGCTTGAGTCTGATAGCATGTGGAGTAATCCTGCACCTAGAAAGATTCCCGCTGCCAGGGCTTCACTTAGAGGAAATTCTAGACCATGCGATGATTTTATTTTCTTTAGAAATGGATATGCTCCAGCAGATATAGCTGTAACATAAATTATAATTGCAGAAATAAGTTTTAGTAGCTCAATGTGCTCTAGCATTAATAAATACTCTTTAAAATCACGCCATTACCAAATGTTATATTGTAACATTTTTTTGTCAAGCTATTTTTGTTCTGCAACACTAATTGCCAACAGGTTTTTAAAAGGCTTTTTTTTACCCAACTATTGCCAGCCAATGGCCATAGGTTAACCAGGGAATAACCAGCAGAGATCTTGTTAATTCCAATAGTAAGATCACGGCTATTGGCGAAAGGTCAAAACCGGCTATTGGAGGGATGATTCTTCTGGCAGGCTTTAAAAGCGGTTCTGTGATCATGCCAAGCATGCCCATTGTTGGGTTTTGGGGATCACCTAGCCAACTTAAAATTACGTAAATCAAGATGGCGTAGAAATAGAAGGTAAACCCGAGGCTTAAAATATCAGCAAAAGCCCACATTAATATTCCCAGTATGTTTGGAGCTCCACTGGCTTCTATTAAAGAAATTAATGTGATTTTAATGAGTTGTATTGCGAGTATTAATACTATAATCGCTCCATCTATACCTTTGTATCCAGGGATATATCTCTGCAAGGGGCGAACTAAAGGTTGGGTGATTCGAAAAACATGAAGAGTCACGGGGTTATAATAATTAGAACTCATTGACTGAGTTATTAATCTAACAACTAGAACGAAAATATATAAATTGAAGGCTATTTGTAAAACACTAAGCAAAAGAGACATTTTTGAATATCCTATTTAGAGTGAGTAGCGAGTTCGTCACCTATTTCTCGACTTCTTTGATAGGCTGCATCAACCGCCTCGGTAACGATTTGCTTAAAATTATTTTCGGTAAATGATTCCAGAGCAGCCTGGGTTGTACCGCCCTTTGAGGTAACTGCTTCTTTTAGTTCAGTGAAAGACTTATCAGTTTCAAGTGCCATTCTAGCGGCGCCTAGGGCAGTTTGTGCGGTTAGAAGTTGCGCTTGGTTTTTATCTAATCCTAGTTCTTCTGCAGCAGCTGATAAAGCTTCCATCATTAAGAAGAAATAAGCAGGTCCACTACCAGATAGTGCCGTTGCTGCATCCATAAATTTCTCGTGTTTGATCCAGATTGCAACACCTACTGAACGTAATATTGATTCAGCTATCTCTTTTTGCTCTTCGGAGACATTTTCGTTTGCATACAAAGCGGTTGCCCCGCTTCCCAAAAGGGATGGAGTATTTGGCATTGTGCGAATTACTGCTGCTCTTTCATCGAGGTGGTGGCGAATTGTGTCTTCGCGAAACCCTGCTGCAACAGAAATAATAAGGGGCTTAGTTTTTTGCCAGGTAGTTTTAATTTCATCTAAGACTAAGGGGATGATATTGGGCTTTACTGTTAGTACAACAATGTCAGCGTTATTGACTGCTTCTTTGTTATCTTGAGTAACATTTACATCAGTTAATTTGTGCAGTTGTTCAAGTTTTTCAACTCTAGGGTTGGAAACCCATATGTTTTTATTTGGGAAATCACCTTGGATTAATCCAGAAATAAGGCTTCTAGCCATGTTGCCCGCACCAATGAAAGCTATTTTATGATCCATAGTTAAATCCATTTTGCTAATTTAAATGAAACAAAAAAGGCTGTTAGCAATAATCTAACAGCCCTTATTATAAGTGGTTTAAATCGAATTAGCTATTAGGACCGGCGGCTTTAATATCTGCTGCAACCTTGAATTTATCAAAGTTATTTTGAAATAACGTGATAAGTTCATTAAGCTTAGATTCGTATTGAGCTTGATCTTTCCAGTTGTTTTTAGGATTTAGGTATTTGCTATCTACACCTGGAGCAGATTTGGGAACTCGTAGTTTAAACCCTTCTAGTGTTTCAGTGTCAGTATCTAATAGCTTGCCAGAAATTGCTGCGCTTACAACGGCACGAGTTACTGGTATTGGGAATCGGCTACCTTCGCCGTATGCACCACCAGTCCAGCCAGTATTGATCAGGTATACTTGAGCGCCAGTTTCTTCAATTCTTTTCATTAGAAGGTCTGCATATACTTGAGCGGGCCGGGGGAAGAATGGTGCGCCAAAGCAAGTACTAAAGGTTGGTTTGATGCCAGCATCACTACCAACTTCAGTGCTACCAACAAGTGCCGTATATCCACTTAAGAAGTGATATGCTGCCTGTTCTTTTGAGAGTAAGGACACAGGGGGTAGCACACCAAATAAATCACAAGTAAGAAATAGAACAGCCTTTGGATGCCCACCGCAATTTTCTAAAACACGCTTTTCAATATGTGAAAGAGGGTAAGATGCTCGTGAGTTTTGCGTGTATCTATCGTCTGTAAAATCTGGAGTTTTGGTTTGTGGGTCTATGAAAACATTTTCCAAAATTGCACCGTGTTTTAAAGCGTTCCAAATAACTGGTTCATTCTTTTGAGATAGATCGATGCATTTCGCGTAACAACCACCTTCGAAGTTGAAAATACCAGTTGAGCTCCAGCCGTGTTCGTCATCACCAATTAAGAATCGATCTGGATCGGCTGAAAGAGTGGTTTTTCCTGTTCCTGATAAACCAAAGAATAAAGCTGTATCTCCATCTTCTCCCATGTTAGCAGCGCAGTGCATAGGTAGAACATCTTTCTCAGGTAGAATGAAGTTAAGTACAGAAAACATAGCTTTTTTCATTTCTCCTGCATAACGTGCGCCGCAGAAAACTGCTTTTTTATCTTCAATGTTTAGCATAACTGTTACTTCACTGTTGGTGCCATCTATTTCAGGGTTAGTTAAAAGTGATGGCACATGAAGTATGGTCCATTGCTCTTTTGGTGTAGAGCTTCCTTCGGGTCTTTCTATGAACATGTTTTTAGCAAAAAGATGATGCCAGGCTGTTTCAGTGATTACACGAACTTGAATGTTGTGGGTAGGGTCAGCACCTACTTGTAGGTCGGAAACAAAGCTATCAATTTCATTTATTTTTTTATTAGCTTTCTCCCAAAGACTGTCAAACACATCTTTAGTAACTGGGCGATTAACGCTACCCCATTCGATTGTATCTGATGTGATTGAATCTTTAACTATGAATCTATCTTTTGGAGATCTTCCTGTTCGTTCCCCTGTTATAGCTGAAAAGGCACCATTGGCAGCAATTTCGCCTTCGCCGCGAGATACAGCTTCCTTGATTAACTCGTTACGAGAAAGATTCATGTATTGTTGTCTTTGTTTGACTTGCATCAACTTTTCCTCACAGATTTTGGATAAAATATTTTGAAATTATCTCAAAAAAACGCTCTAAATGCACGCTTCAAAAGGTGTATATATTTTTTTCTTTCTAAGAATAGGCTGTTCTTCATCATGTCACCTGCACTCGTTGCTGGGTATGGAAGAATAGTTTGCCAGACCGCGCAACAAGTGCAGAATGGCGCCTTTTTCATATCTTAACTACTACTAAAGAATATAAGTTGACTATTTAAAGCTCACAAATCAAATTTCTAGGAGCTGTTGACAATTGGCCTTACAGCTCCAAATTTTCTGCATTCTAGATATTTTATCGTTTCCTAATTAAGTGTAGACTCAGGACGAATTGATACGTAAATGTCGCGAAAAGATGCGAACATCTTTTTATCTTTCGGAACTGGGAGCGGGGAAGATTTAAGTACAGCAAGGCGAGCTGATTTGTCTAGATATCTATTTCCACTGCTTCGTACAACTTTGACTGACAGTACCCTGCCTCCGGGGGCTAAGTGTATAAATAGGCGCGCCGAGAGATTAGGGTTAACATCATGCGGCACAATCCAGTGATGACTTATGGTCTGAATGATTCTACCGCGATATTTGTCAAGTTGTCCTCTTAGAGCTCCGGAGTTTTGGATTTTTTTTTTCTGTTCTTTTTGCTCTTCAGCAAGTTGCTTTTGTAACTGAGCAAGACGTTGTTTGCGCCTAATAGTTTCTAGTTTTTGGGCTTCAGTTTGACGTAGTTTTTTAGTTTTTGCTAGTTCTTGTTTTAGTATTTTTTGCTCTTTTTCTAGTTGCTGACGTTTTCTCATATCTGCACGTTGTTGGGCGCGAATTTTAGCAGCTTTTCTTTGTTCTACACGCCGCCAACGTGCTGCACGCTTAGCCTTTTCTTCAGCCAACTGCATTTTTCGTTCGTACTCATGAAGTTTAGTTTCTCGACTTTCTATTGCGCGTTTTTCTTGAGTTTGAATATGAGAGATTTGCATTTCTATTTTACGTTCATCAATGGTGCTAGCGTCAATGATGGGCTTTTCCATAGATTTTTTTGGGGTATAAGAGTGGGAATGAGTTGGAACCTGAGTTAGAATAATTGCAAACACACAGATGTGTAAGGTAATTGAGTAAAACCAAGGTTTCCTTTTTTCGCTTACCTTTGCGTCAGCTTCAGTTTGCACTACTTTCTTTAGTTTGTTTTGCTTGGTCATCGATTATCTGGTTCCCTTGTCAATAATCCAACGTGTTCAACTCCAGCTTGCTGTAATACTGTCATTGCGCGCACTACTTTGCCGTACTCTACATACTGGTCACCTTTTACGTAAACCGGGCGGGATTGTCCATTACGTCTAGTTGCCAGTTTTTCGTGAGCCAATACTTGTGTCAATAGCTCTTTTTCATCAATTGCGGCAGTAGGTTGGTCATTGGCATTTAAAAAATATTGTCCTTGCTGGTTGACTGATACTACCAGGGGTATTCTGTTTTCTTCGGCCAATCCTTTTGCATGAGCTTGAGGTAGCGATACATCAACACCTTGGGTAAGAAGTGGTGTTGTTATCATGAATATTACGAGAAGCACCAGCATTACATCAATGTAAGGGACTACATTAATGTCAGCTAAAACTTTTCGTTCAGGACGTCTGCTCATGAGATTCCTCCGTGAATAGCTTGCGATAAAGAACAGCTAAAAAGTCTTCCTGGAATGCGTGGAACTGACTGTGAAACTCATGTAGTTTTTGATTATACCTGTTGTAGGCAATAACTGCTGGAATTGCAGCAAATAATCCCATGGCTGTAGCGATCAGGGCCTCGGATATTCCAGGGGCTACCATGGCAATTGTTGCTTGCTGTACTGTTCCTAAAGATTGGAATGCAGTCATGATTCCCCAAACTGTTCCAAATAGTCCAATATATGGGGCTGTTGACCCTACTGTTGCTAAAAAAGATACGTTTTTTTCTAGTTTGTCTAACTCGCGCTGACTACAGGTACGCATCACTCTTTCTGTGCCTTGCATCACAGCGTCGGCATTAGCCTTGGTTTTGCGAAGCATGGCGAACTCTTGGGCGCCAGATCTAAATATTGCAATCATTCCATCGTGAGTATCTTGATCAGTTTCATGGTATAGCTTGTTAAGCTCTGCGTCACTAGTGTTTTTGAACCTTTCTTCAAAGTCATTGGATTGTATACTGACGCCTTTATAAAGCTTACGGCGTTGAAAGATTAGAGTCCAAGAATAAATAGATGCCGCTACTAGTATAAAAAGAACTAATTTAACTAACAATCCTGCATCAAAAATGAAACTAAGTAGATTAACGTCTTGTGTCATACCAATCTCCGTTTGTTATGCCTGTGGCACCTCGATTCCAAAGTGTTTGTAGGTTCTATCTGTAACCATTCTGCCCCTTGCAGTACGAATTATAAACCCCTGTTGAATCAAGTATGGCTCAATTACATCTTCAATGGTACCCCGTTCTTCACCAATTGATGCTGCTAAACTTTCAAGGCCAACAGGGCCTCCATTGAATTTATCTATCATAGATCGTAACAGCTTTTGGTCCATGACATCAAACCCATGATTATCAACATTTAATAGACTCATTGCATTGTTAGCAATTGCTGGAGTGATTTCGCCGTTACCTTTAACTTCTGCAAAATCCCTAACTCTACGAAGTAGGCGATTGGCAATTCTTGGTGTACCACGTGATCTTTCAGCAATTAGTTTCGCGGCCTCTGCTGAAATTGGTGCAGATAATATATTGGCAGATCTTGTGATGATTTTTATTAAATCTTCAGTGTTGTAAAACTCTAGTCGCTGGACGATGCCGAATCGATCACGAAGAGGAGATGTCAGTAACCCAGCTCTAGTAGTTGCTCCAACTAGGGTAAATGGAGCGAGTTCAAGTTTTACTGAGCGGGCTGCAGGACCTTCACCGATAATAATATCTAGTTGAAAATCTTCCATTGCCGGATAAAGTACCTCTTCTATATTTGCATTGATTCTGTGTATTTCATCAATGAAAAGTACGTCATATGGTTCTAAGTTCGTCAAAATAGCAGCTAAGTCTCCAGGTTTTTCAAGAGCCGGGCCGGATGTTTGTTTGTAGCCTACGCCCAGTTCATTAGTGATTATATGGGCGAGGGTGGTTTTGCCTAGCCCTGGTGGGCCATATAGAAGCACATGATCTAGTGCCTCTTTCCGTGCTTTAGCAGCATCGATGAAGATTTTCAATTGCTCGCAAACAGGTTTTTGGCCTGTGTACTCATTAAGATGTTGTGGACGAATGTTTATTTCAAAATGTGTTTCGTCATTTTGAGTTTGCGGGCTGATTGTGCGTTCAATTTCGCTCATTTTTTATACCTTTCGCAGGGCTGCTCTAATTAATTCTTCACTACTTTGCGTGTCTTCATTAACTGCTTTTTCTACAGCTTTTTTTGCATCTCTTTCTTTGAACCCAAGTGATACAAGAGCATCGATTGCTTCTTTTTGCGCTGAATTTTGAACTGTGTTCAGTTGAATTTCCTCTTGAGTCCAAGTCATATTTGGTGCCCAGTCTTTTAGTTTGTCGCGCATATCTATTATTAATCTTTCTGCGGTTTTTTTGCCTATTCCTGGTAAGCGAGTTAGGCTATCCGAGTCTGATTCTTGTACGCAGTGAACAAAACGATCAACTTCCATGCTGGAAAGAATCGCTATTGCAACTTTTGGGCCAATACCGTTTACCTTGATTAGTGCACGAAATAAACTACGTTGCTCAATATCACTAAACCCAAACAAAAGGTGAGCATCTTCTCGAACAACAAGGTGAGTGTGCAAAATAGTCTCTTGGTATAGTTCAGGCAAGCGAGAAAAAGTTGTGAGAGGGGCCTCAACTTCATAACCAATCCCACTAACTTCAATAACTAATTGAGGTGGTTTTTTTTCAGTGATTTTACCTTTGAGGTATCCGATCATTTCTGATTCCTTTTCTTATATCATACAGAAAATAGTTATTTGGCTGCTAGAAGTTTTGATGATCTCATATGCGCATGACAAATTGAAATAGCTAAAGCATCAGTTGCATCGTAAATGGGTTTTTCTTTGATCCCTAAAAGTCGCATCACCATGGTTGAAACTTGGTCTTTACCAGCTGCGCCATAACAAGCTACAGATTGTTTGATTTGGCGAGGAGCATACTCAGCAACTTTCAGGCCATGTTTTGCCATTGTAACCATTGCGGTACCTCTAGCGTGACCAAGTTTAAGAGCTGCGTCTGGATATTTACTCATAAATACTGATTCAATTGCAGCCTCATTTGGTTGAAAAATTTGAATAATTTCAGATAATTCTTCATGAAGCTGAAGTAGCCGGTCAGCCAAAGTTTTTCTCTTTAATCGAAAACATCCCCAGCTAATAGCTTTGTGGCTGCTACCCGATATTTCAATGATTCCATAGCCGGTAATGTTCGAGCCGGGATCAATTCCAATGATTTTTACTGGCATCCTTTCCTCATTTTTAGTTAGCTGCAGATCGCTTGTCTCCATGCGCTTTGGGCATTGCGATCAGGATGATATTTATGTCAGCTTTTCAATTATTTCATCATTGATATCCGCATTAGAATAAACGTTTTGGACATCATCAAGAGACTCAAGCCTATCAAATAATTTAAGCATTTTTTCGGCTCCAGATTCATCAAGTTCAACCTGGGTTGATGGAACCATGGTAACCTCCGCCTGATCTAACTCAAAACCAGCTTCATTCAATGCTTCTTTTACCGCAAAAAATGTATCGGGATCAGTCGCAATTTCTATAGAGCCGTCATCATTTGTATTCATGTCTTCAGCGCCAGCTTCTAGGGATACATTCATAACCTCATCTTCGTCGTATCCTGCTGCAACAGTTATAACTCCTCGCTTAGTAAATATAAAAGCTACTGAGCCATCAGTGCCGAGATTACCGCCGTGTTTAGTAAATGCATGTCTAACTTCGCCAACCGTTCGGTTAATATTATCTGTCATGCAGTCAACCATTACTGCAACACCTCCTGGTCCGTAGCCTTCGTAGCGAACCTCAAGTAGCTCACCTCCTTCTCCACCTCCAGTTGCGCGTGTTATTGCTTGTTTGATTTTGTCTTTTGGAACATTGTTGGAAAGGGCTTCATCAATTGCATTGCGAAGTCTAGGATTGTTTTCAGGCGTTGGGTCTCCCATTTTCGCAGCGACAATAATTTCACGAATGAGTCTTGTGAATATTTTGCTGCGCTTTGCGTCTTGACGGCCTTTGCGGTGACGAATGTTTGCCCATTTACTATGTCCTGCCATTTATTTCTCACTCTTATCTTTGTGCTTGGGATAGAATTCGTTAATATTTGACCTTATAGCTAAAAATATCAACTGACTCTAAGCATAACCCCTTAGTTAAATTTCATTTCAGAAACTTATGTTAAGGGGGTTTATTTGTTTATAAAATAACAAATGCGATTCTGCACTTCAATCATGCTACAATTGTCACAAATAAATTTTTGAGAGTAATACTCATGTTGACTTCAGTTTTTGATATGTTTGCAAGATCTCCAGTTAAACCATTGCAAAATCATATGCACAAGGCAAATGAGGCTGTGAAACTTTTGGCTCCATTTTGGGGTGCTATGAAAAAGCAAAACTGGAATGACGCAGAAAAGTATCTTAATAAAATAAAGACTTTAGAAAATGAAGCAGATGCTTTAAAGAAGGATATTCGAATTCATTTGCCAAAAAGCTTATTTTTACCAATTGCTCGTGGTGATCTTCTGCGGCTTGTGGAGGTTCAAGATTGGGTGGCTAATAAGGCAAAGGATATTGCTGGCATTATGTTTGGCCGGAAGATGCAGGTTCCAGCAGAATTATTAGAACTTTTTAATCCCTTGCTAGAGCGCGCTATTGATGCAACTTCCCAGGCAAATAAAGCTATTTCTGAACTTGGGGAATTACTAGAATCTGGCTTTCGTGGCAAAGAAGTACAAGTCGTTGAAGACATGATTCATAAGCTTGATAAGATCGAGCATGAAACCGATGAAATACAGATAGAAATTCGTCAAAGATTATTCGGGCATGAAAAAGACTTGCCTCCCGTTGATGTAATGTTTTTATATCAGGTTATTGAGTGGATAGGGGAGCTTGCAGATCGTGCTCAGCAAGTGGGTGCAAGGTTGCTCTTGTTGTTAGCTAGATAAATTTTTGCTCAATAAGTAAGCGCTATTTGAGTTGTTTCAAGATATATACCAACAATGTGTAAACTATGTTATCATTCTCGCGAAATTTTCTCCTAGCAAAAATTCAAACCATTAAACATTTGTAATCTGAGGCATACAAGATGACTGAATATTCTCCACAATTAGCAGCTAAAAAAATTCAAGCTAAAAAGCCGGGCTTCACTCCTAGCGTGGGTTTGGTATTAGGTTCCGGTTTAGGAGATATAGCTAATCAATTAAACGATGTTACAGCAATTCCTTATACCGATATCCCTGGTTTTCCCAAAGACAATATTAAAGGTCATCCAGGAAAGCTTGTTTTAGGTTATTTCCGTGAAGTACCTATTGCTTGTTTACAGGGGAGAGTTCACCTATATCAAGGGCTTGAGCATCAAGAAACAATTAAGTTAATGATTCGTACGTTGAATAAGCTAGGTTGCCAGACTTTAATTGCAACTAATGCTGCTGGTTCTTTACGTAAGTCTATTGATCCAGGCGATGTGGTACTTATAAATGATCATATTAATCTTCATGGAACTAATCCTTTGGTGGGTCCAAATGATGATCGGTTTGGACCTCGTTTTTTAGGTATGGACGATATCTATTGCCCAGAATTACGTAATAAGTTTTTAGGTTGTGCACAGAATGTTAATGTTGCTCTGCATCAAGGAGTTTATATTGCGACTCTAGGCCCCGTATTTGAGACTCCAGCTGAAATTCGCGCTTTCCAGATCTGGGGTGCTGATGTTGTTGGTATGTCAACAGTTCCCGAAGTAATCGTGGCTCATCATTGCGGTATGAAAGTAGCCGTGCTTTCCGTAATCAGCAACAAGGCAGCGGGAATTAGTGATAAGCCTTTAAGTCATGAATTAACTATCGAAGGCGTTCAGAAAGGTGCTGGCAAGCTACGCCATCTTTTAGATGAATACTTTAAAGGCATGTCTGAGTAGGCTTTTCTGTTTGAAAATGATTTTGGCATTTTGCATCAAGTCGCGGAATCTATTTCTCTGGATCCCGTGGTCAAGCCACGGGATGACGCTAAACTCTATGGTGTGACGCTAAACTCTGAGGATGACAATACCTTATTTTTGTTGTCTAATTAATAAGGGGATGAATTCTGTGATCTAGCCACAGAGTTATGTGAGTTAGGCGTTTGCATGGAGGCAACAATGTCATATATTTTTTTTGCACGATGGTTTGGTCTTGTATCAGTTCTTTTAGCTCTTGGTGTCCTTTTTAATCTTGGCGATGCGAGACGCATGGCTAGGCATCTTGTTAAAGATGAGTCTGGCTATATTATGGCAGGAGTTTTACCAATAATTTTTGGTTCACTTTCTTTTATGCATAATCATAGTTTTAATCAAGGATGGGAGTTAGCTGTTAGCTTAATTGGTTTGTTTATGGTATTTGCTGGGGTTTATAGGGTTCTTTTCGTTAATCATTGGAAAAAAATCATGTCTCGCCATGTTGATAAAATCCCCCCTTTATTTAGCTTGTTTGGGTTAATGCTTGGTTTGCTACTTTTATACATTGGATTTTTTTCAACAATAGTATATTATGGCGGTGCTGCGTAAAATAAGTACGCTAAATGAGATTCATTATCATTAAATAAGGATTGTTGAGAGTTGGTATTTGCTTGAAACTCTTCGTGATTTTTAGATTTAGGGTCTGTTGACAATTGGTCTTACAGCTGCAAATGCTGAGAATTTATGCAAATTTGTTCTTTAATTCGTTAAATAGCAAAACTATTCGCCTTATTAAAGAACAAATTTTCACTAAATTCTTAACATTTTCGTTTTGCAGCACCAATTGCCAACAGACCCTAATATCAATTCTCAACAATCCCTAAAAATTGAGATAAATTAATGTTACATAGATCATTTAAGACAGCCTCAAAACTGCTGTTAATTGCCTCTTTTTTGTTTCTGTGTGGTTGTGAAAACAATTTCACAGGTGTGTTAAACCCTAAAGGTGTTGTTGCATTTAAAGAGAGACAGCTTTTGTTTGATTGCATCGCTTTAATGCTGATCGTAGTTATTCCAGTGATAATCATGAGCTTCGCTTTTGCATTTAGATATCGTCAATCGCACCCAGTTAAAGATTACAAGCCAAACTGGTCTCATAGTGTTTTGCTTGAATCCATTTGGTGGGGCGTTCCTTGTGTAATTATCTTAATCCTTGGCATTCTTACTTGGAAAATGACCCACAAACTTGACCCATATCGTCCAATTGATGGTGCAGGTAAGCCAATGAAGGTTCAGGTTGTAGCGCTTCCATGGAAATGGTTATTTATCTATCCAGAGCAAAATATTGCAACCGTAAATACACTTGTTCTGCCAGTTAATAAGCAGACTGAGTTTTTCTTAACTTCTGACAATGTTCCAATGAGCGCATTTTTTGTGCCACAAATTGGTAGCCAGATATACACCATGGCTGGCATGCGCACTAGATTGCACTTGTTGCCAACTTCTGAAGGGATATATGAGGGATTAAACTCTCAATATAATGGCGATGGTTTCTCTGAGATGCACTTCAAAGTGAAAGTAGTTAGTCAGGATGAAATGAAAAAATGGTTTGCTAAGGCAAAAAGATCTTCCAAGTCTTTGAGTCAGGCGACTTATAGGGTGGTTCGTCAGCCAACAATTGCTGATCCTGCTGCATTGTATTCAGGTGTAGCTCCTGGTTTATTCAAGCAAATTATTAAATCTTATCATGCACCAACGCATCCATAAGATTAGGTATTAAGAGGAATTTGTTTATGTTACAAGAACTTATTTTCGGAAAACTGACACTTGATGCCATCCCTTGGGATGTGCCAATTGTTATGGGTGTTGGTGTTGTGGTAGCCCTAGGTGCTCTTGGTGTATTAGGTTATATAACTTATGCACGAAAGTGGGGTTATTTGTGGACTGATTGGATTACGACGATTGACCACAAAAAACTTGGTATTATGTATATGATACTAGCTGGCGTAATGTTATTGCGCGGATTTTCTGATGCCGTAATGATGCGTGCTCAGCAAGCTATTGCTGCTGGATCTAATATGGGCTATCTGCCTCCTGAGCATTATGATCAAATCTTTTCCGCACATGGCGTAATTATGATTTTCTTCGTAGCAATGCCTTTTATGTTTGGTCTGATGAACATGGTTATTCCTTTGCAGATTGGTGCTCGTGATGTTGCTTATCCATACCTTAATAATTTTAGTTTTTGGATGACCTTTGTAGGCGCTATGCTTATCAATATTTCCTTATTTGTTGGTAAGTTTGCTGCAACTGGGTGGCTCGCTTATCCGCCTCTTTCTGAGACTTATTTTAGCCCGGGTGTTGGGGTTGACTATTATGTTTGGGGGCTGCAGATAGCAGGTGTTGGCACGCTGCTTGCTGGGGTCAATTTTATCGCAACTATAATGAAGATGCGTTGCCCCGGCATGACTTTGATGAAAATGCCTATTTTCGTGTGGTCTGTTTTATGTGCCATGATTTTGGTAGCCCTATCTTTTCCAATTCTAACTGTAACTTTAGCTTTGCTTGAGCTTGATCGTATGATGGGTATGCACTTTTTCACTCAGTTTGCTGGTGGAAATATGATGATGTATATCAACCTGATTTGGGCTTGGGGGCATCCTGAAGTATATATTCTTGTCTTACCAGCTTTCGGTATTTTTTCTGAAGTTGCTGCAACTTTCAGCCACAAGAAATTATTTGGTTACACTACAATGGTATGGGCAATTGCAATAATTACCGTATTGTCATTCATTGTCTGGGTACACCATTTCTTTACTATGGGATCTGGTGGTAACGTGAACTCTTTCTTTGGTATTGCAACAATGATTATTGCGATCCCAACAGGGGTGAAGGTATTTAACTGGTTGTTTACTATGTACAAAGGTAGAATTAATTTTGCAACCCCTATGCTTTGGGTAACTGCATTTTTTACTACTTTTGCAATTGGTGGGATGACTGGTGTCTTGATGGCGATACCTCCAGTTGATTTCCAAACTCATAACAGCTTGTTCTTGATAGCTCACTTCCATAATGTAATTATCGGTGGGGTGTTATTCGGTTACTTTGCTGGTCTTATTTACTGGTGGCCTAAAGCTTTTGGATTCACACTGGATGAAAAAAGCGGTAAATGGGCGTTTGGCTTCTGGGTGACCGGTTTCTACGTTGCTTTTATGCCGCTTTATGTACTTGGATTGAATGGCGCTATGCGTCGTCTAAGCCACTACGATAATCTTACATGGCAGCCTTATTTTATCGTAGCTGCAATTGGTTCTGCCTTAATTTTTGTAGGTGTTTGCTTCCAAATATGGCAAATCTTTATCAGTATTAAGAATCGTGCAGCTTTACGAGATAAAACTGGTGATCCTTGGAATGGCCGTACATTAGAGTGGACTATGTCTTCACCAGCTCCAGATTATAATTTTGCTTTTACTCCAACTGTTAAAGATATTGATCAATTCTGGTTGGATAAGGAAAATGCTAAAGAGATTGGCCCTATTCACCCTGACAAACTTGAATATAACGATATTCATATGCCAAAAAATACCTCGGTTGGTTTTTGGATTGCAATGTTCTCAGGTTTATTTGGGTTTGCGATGGTTTGGCACATGTGGATTCCTGCTGCCGTTGGTTTCATAGGTATGATTGGTTCCGTCATTGTTCGTACTTTTGATAAGGATACTGATTACTATATTAAAGCTGACGTGGTTAAGAAAACTGAATTGGCTCACTTTAAGGAGGCTATATCATGAGTTCAGTAGCTGTAGCTCATCATGAGCATCACCATGACACAGACTCAATTGATGTCTTTGGTTTTTGGTTATATATTTTAACCGACTGTATTTTGTTCGCGTCACTTTTTGCAACTTATGTTGTGTTGCATCATCCTGGCGCGTATGGTCCAGATTTGAAGGAGCATATTAGCCTTAACTATGTTTTGGTTGAAACTTTTGCTCTTTTGGCGAGTAACTTTACTTTTGGTTTGGCCATTATTTCTATGAAGAAGAATAAGGTTCAAATGCCATTATTTTGGCTGGTATTAACCTTCATTTTCGGCGCAATTTTTGTTGGTATGGAAGTTACTGAGTTTGTAAACCTAATTGAAGAAGGTTATAGCTATACTACAAGTGGAGCTGCGTCTGCTTTCTTCACTTTAGTTGGGACTCATGGTTTACACGTAAGCTTCGGATTATTATGGATTTTAACTATGATTATCCAAATTCCAATGTTCGGTATTAATCAAACGATCAAGCGCCGTATGGTTTATCTTGGTCTATTTTGGAACTTTTTAGACATTGTTTGGATTTTCTTATTCTCAATCGTTTATTTGATGGGAGCTATGTAATATGGGTAATCATGTACATCAACCTGATTTTGGCACAGGTGAAAAAAGCTTAGGAATTTATAGCTTTGGTATTTTATTGTGTGTGGTGCTTACGCTAATTCCATTCTGGGCTGTTATGCACGGTACCTTCTCACGTGGTGAAACATTGGTAGTTATTTTTATTTCCGCACTTCTTCAATTTTTAGTTCAAGTAGTTTGTTTCTTGAGGCTAAATTACAGCACTGAGCAGTCTAAAATGAATGTATTGTCATTTTACTTGGCAATTTTAATCTTGTTTGTAATTGTTGGTGGTTCTTTGTGGATTATGTGGAGCCTAAGATATAATATGATGCACTAAATGCTATTTCATCTCGAAGCCATCGCTTCGAGATATGTCTGTGTTATTGTCATTTGATACAAAAAATTTAAGGCCATTTGGGGGTTTTTTTAGACCACTTCTGGCCTTTTTTAGTTCTTCTTTGAATTTTTTGGAGCTAATAGTTTTTATTCCTTCTTCAATATAACTAGTTGGTACTTCAAAAGATCCAAGACCTCTTCTTTGCTTGTATTCAGCTGCTTGCCTAACAAACTCATCTAGAATGGCGCTATTTTTTTTGTCACCATACATACACTCTGGGTGAAATTGAGTTCCGACGACAAAGGGCTGTAATGGGCTTGATGATTCGATTGCTTTTATTACAGAGTCCTTTGACCACATGCTTACTCTTAGGCCTGTGTTTTTTAATGAATTAAGATTGATAGCTTGTTTATGCATGCTTATGGTTTTAATTGATTTTGAACTATTTAATAAGTTTTTTAGGTTGCTTTGATTAGAGTCAAAATAAGCTGTTTCTCCATTTGGTTGCTCGTACCTGTGTCCTGTTACGTCTATAATACTTCCACCTTTTGACACAGCTAGTAGCTGATGGCCTCTACATACGCCTAATATAGGAATACGATTTGATAACCCTTTATCAATAAAGTTTAATTCTTTTGTTGTTTGTTCAAATAGCTTATTATCATTCTGTTTCTGGTAGAGAGGTTTGTAACATTTTTCGGGGATATTTTCTCCGCCAGGGATAGCTAAAGCATCAATATCACTAAATTCATAACAAAAATAATCATCTAAGTAACGTATATTTACCTGTCTTTCCATTAACTGATAAACTAGTTCTTTAGAATATGATGTTTGTCTAGTAACACCTATGGTGGGATACTCAGGATTTTCTTGTATAAAACACAGAACGTTCTTATCTATACCATAGCACTGAACCTTACTTAATAAGTCATATAATTCATTATGATTTGATTTTGTTGCAATGTATTTGGCTACTTTGACTTGTTTATTTTGCAGTGCATTACATGTAAAAAACAAGGGTATTCGTTGTTCGTTTTTTAGCAACTCACTAATAATTGATTCGCATTGTTTTTCATTTCCTGACTTGATTGCGGTTAAAAGAGAAAGATAATTATCTTTTTGGGGTATTGAAAGAACCTTATTTATAATATTCTCTTTTATTTCTAGTTGTTGTAGAAAAACTTGATATATCGAAAATCTAATATGGTATTCTAGTGTTGCAAGATCATCATCCTTTCTTGATAAAAAAATTATAAGTTCATTAAGATAAGTTCATTAAGATAAGAGAAGTCGTCGAGATCTAAATAAATTATATCGTTAGTAAAGTTTGATTTTTTTGATAATTTATCTTTATGTGAACTGAACCAGTAGTTAGCTTGATCGGTAAAAATTTGCGATGTTTTTATCTGTATACCTGGCTGTGAAGATGTATCCGCGTGAATCCATAATACACATATATCTTCAAATTCATCGTAGTTATCGTATAGCTTATTAATCATTTTTAATTTCTTGGTTATGAAATAGCTTATTTTAAGTGCAATTTCTTAATTAAACCTTAAACACTAATTAGAGGGTTGCAAAAGTCTCTGTAATGTATAAAAAGTTTAACTCTAACAACTTGAGTGAAAAAATATTCTTAAAATTAACAAATACCATGTCACCCTGCACTTGTTGCGGGGTCTGGAAGAAATTTCACCGGGTCCCGCAACAAGTGCGGGATGACAGGCTTCTAGCAAATACTAAAGCTCATAAAATTTAAAAATCGCACCCAACAGGGTTCAAAAGTTTTGAACGCCATAGAGTTCATGCTTAAGTAAAAAAGTATTTAAAATAAAGGGATTGATGATGTGACTGTGCTTTTTGCAGGGGAATCATAAGTTTTATCCCCGACCTATGGTTTGGCCGGGGAGTCTGTGGTTGTTAACTAAACAGTAGTTTCTTCGCCTTGATATTCACCTTTGGCGGCCAGTGCATTTAAACGGCAACGTTCTGTCAAAATTTCTTGAGCTTCTTTTGTATTAGCAGCGTTGCCAGCCCAAGCCTTAAGACAAGGTTCTTGTAATGCTCGCCCATATGAAAAACTTAAGTTCCAAGGAAGTTGTTGTTTATTCATTAGGTTTAGGTGCTCAGTGGCTTGCACTGGCGTTTGACCGCCTGATAAGAAGTTAATTGTTGGAACAGCTGATGGTACACAGCGCTTAAGTACGCGAACAGTCGCTTCAGCTACTTCTTCAGCTGATGCCTGGTTAGGGCAATTATCCCCAGAAATAACCATGCTTGGCTTAAGGACAATATGCTCCAGGGTAACTTTATGGATAGCAAGAGCTCGAAACACAGCACGTAAAACACGCTCGGTAACTTCTTCGCATCGAGCAAGATCATGTGAGCCATTGATTAGTACTTCAGGCTCAACGATTGGTACCATGCCTGCATTTTGAGTAATAGCAGCATATCGAGCTAGATTCTCAGCAGCAGAGTGAATAGCGATCATAGAAGGACGCTTAGCATCAACATCATAAACTGCACGCCATTTAGCAAAGCGAGCTCCTTGCTTATAATACTTCTCAAATCTTTCTGGTAGACCATCAAGTCCTTGTGTTATTTTTTCATCTTTACTATTTACTAAAGGGATAAGTCCTTTATCAACTTTAATGCCTGGTAGAATTCCTTGGTTATGTAGAATTTCTGATAGAGGAGTGCCATCAGCTGCATTTTGCCCAAGAGTTTCTTCAAATAGAATCACACCGCAAACATAATCTTTCAAATTTGGCGCAGTAAATAAAATCTCACGATAATCACGGCGAGAGCTTTCAGTTGATTCAAGCTTAATTGTATCAAAGCGTTTTTTAATTGTTCCTGTGCTTTCATCTGCAGCTAGGATACCTTTACCACGCTGCGCAAGATGTTGGGCTATGCTATTTAGGTCTGACATCATAATGATTTTCCTCTAAGACGAAACTAAAAAAGAATATCTGAGGCGTCGTTTGTGCGATGCCCCAGATAAATATGGAAGATATTATTACTGAATTAGAACCTGTTAGCAATTAAACCGTTGCTGGCTCTGCTTCTTTTTGTGAAACTACATCGAAACCTAGACTTTTCCAGCCGATTAATCCACCAGCTAGCGATTCAATATTTTGATATCCCATTTTTTGTAGGTTTCTTGCAACTAGTGATGAGCGGCCACCACTTCCGCAATAAAGTACAATTGGCGCATCTGTGCTTGGAATTTCAGTTTCAATTTTCATTTCTATAACACCACGAGGGATGTTTGTTGAGGTAGGCAAATGAGCCATTTGCCATTCTTTTGCTTCGCGAACATCGATTAAATGAAACGCTTCTTTGCGGCCTAAGCGTTGCTTGATATCTTCAGCAGTTACTTCTTTTACTTCTTTTTGGGCTTCACTGACTAAGTGTTTAAAACCCGTCCCCATTTTGCTCATATTAACTCCGTTTTTGTAGGGCTTTCTACTGACTCGTAAGCTTAGGATCTGTCAATAGGTCATATAACTTTTTGCTGTAAGATGAAGCTTATTTATATAAATAAAATGTGCTTCAACCTTCTTAAAAAGTTAAAATGCTTCACAGTCTAGCGAAAACACTAAATTTGCTACCCTCTAACTCCTTGAGAGTATCTATTCCATTAATATAGCTGAAGCCTGTAGTTTTAAACTTAGACGTCAGCTAAATCTCCCTTCTTCTGCAACCAGAGACGTCTATCGCTGGCGCGTTTTTTCGATAGTAACATATCCATAATTGCAAGGGTAGTATTGCTATCATCAATTGTTAATTGTACTAATTGCCGGGTTTGAGGGTCCATTGTGGTTTCTCGAAGTTGTTTAGGATTCATTTCCCCCAAACCTTTAAAGCGTAATACATTGATTTGGCCTTTTCGCTTTTCGCTTTGTATACGATCTAATACGCCCTCTTTTTCCTCATCATCAAGGGCATAAAAGACCTCTTTCCCAACTTCAATTCGGTAAAGTGGCGGCATTGCTACATAAACATGACCAGCTCTGACAAGTGCTGGAAAATGTTTCATAAATAGAGCGCATATTAAGGTTGCAATGTGCTGTCCATCGGAGTCAGCATCGGCGAGAATACAGACTTTGTGGTAGCGAAGGCCTGATATGTCTTCAGTGCCAGGGTCAATGCCAAGTGCTACAGCAATGTCATGAATCTCCTGTGAACCCATGATTTGTTCTTGAGCCACTTCCCAGGTGTTAAGAATTTTACCTCTAAGTGGCATGATTGCCTGATAATTGCGGTCACGTGCTTGTTTGGCAGAACCTCCAGCAGAGTCACCTTCAACCAAGAATAATTCACTTATATCAGGTTGCGGACTTACACAGTCAGCTAACTTGCCAGGAAGAGCTGGGCCTGAAGTAATACGCTTACGCGTTACTTTTTTACTTTCTTTATCACGTTTTTGAGCAGTTTCGATGATTAACTCGGCTATTGCTTCCGCTTCTTCTATATGCTCATTGAGCCATAAGCTAAAAGAGTCTTTTACCACGCCAGAAACAAAGGTTGCTGTTTTGCGGCTGCTAAGTCTTTCTTTTGTTTGACCAGCAAATTGAGGATCTTGCATTTTTACGGATAAAACGAAATTACAATTCGGCCAAATATCTTCTGCGGTTAACTTTAAGTTTTTTGGTAATAATTTGCGAAGTTCACAAAATTCACGAATAGCATCTAAAAGTCCGCCTCTCATGCCATTAACATGCGTTCCACCTTGAGCTGTCGGGATTAAGTTTACATAGCTTTCTGTAATGGGATGACTGACGCCAGGTGTCCATGTTATTGCCCAATCTACAGCTTCTGCAGGAGCTTTGAAGTGACCAATAAATGGTTCTCTTGGTAGCTGTTCATAGTTTTCCAGTGCCTGGGTTAAATAGTCTTCTAAACCGCTCTCGTAGCACCAAGTAAAAGTATCGCCGTTAATTTCATTGTTGAAGCGAATTTCCAATCCAGGGCAAAGTACTGCTTTTGCTCGTAGCAGGTGTTTAATACCATTAACCTGGAATTTGGGGTTATCAAAGTATTTGCTGTCTGGGTAAAAGCGTATTTTTGTGCCATTGCGGCGTGTTGGTGCTTTGCCTACAACCTCTAATTCAGTTTGTTTTTGGCCATTAGCAAAAGTTATAGAGTGATCCTGACCATTTTTATAAATATTGGCCTCAAGGTGAGTTGATAGAGCGTTAACAACCGATACCCCAACTCCATGCAATCCTCCAGAAAATTGATAGTTTTTGTTGCTGAATTTAGCGCCAGCATGGAGTTTGGTAAGAATTAACTCAACACCTGTTAGTTTATGTTTGGAGTGCATATCAACAGGCATTCCTCTACCATTGTCAAGAACGCTCATAGACTGATCTTGATGGAGGGTTACTTCAATACGAGTTGCGAATCCAGCCAAAGCTTCGTCGACACTGTTATCAATAACTTCTTGAGCCAAGTGATTTGGGTTTGTAGTGTCGGTATACATTCCAGGGCGTTTTCTAACTGGTTCGAGACCGGTTAAAACCTCAATAGCTTCTGAATTATACGTCGTTGCTGACATATTGACCTCGTATTTTATCTCTATTAATAGCTAACCATTGTAAGGTTATGATGGATAAGGCGTCGTTGATCCAGCCTTCTTCAATTCCCAAAAAAGCCTCAGAAAAAGAAAATGCTTTTACCTGTATATCTTCTTGTTCATTCTTCTCTCCCCAGACTCCGCCTGCATTTTCAGCATTTACTATACCACAAAATGCTGTAACTCGCTCATTAGATCCTCCAGGGCTAGACCAAAATTTAGAAATAGGGAAAATATCTGTTACTTCCATTCCGGATTCTTCGTATGCTTCTCGTATAGCAAGGTCTTTAAAAGATTCTTCTCTATCGACAATTCCAGCTGGGACCTCCCATTTCCAAGGAGGGGTTTCACCCTGTATTATACCTGGTCTAAATTGATAAATTAGTACAACTTTGTCTAGAATAGGGTCGTAAGGGATTATCCCTGCAGCTTCAGGCCTACCAACAAATTCTCTTGTAAATTCATCTGACCATTGGCCATTTGCTAGGCGATGTTTTAATTTGTAACTGAACATTTTGAACCACCCATCATAGACTATGTCTTTGCTGATGATTTTTAAGTCTTCATGCTTCATCTGCTTTACCATATTATTCACCTTACGCACGCTTCCTATTTTAGTGAATATCTGCGTTATAATTATTTTTCTGTTACTTTTGTTAACAATAAATTCTGTTGTTCAAAATAGTTATGCCTTGATCTTCTCAAAAATACTCGCTTGCATAAGGTGAGCATATTGGATCCCGTTAGAAAATCAAAATTACTCTGATATACTTAATATAACGATAAAACTGGGTTGATGCTATGGTGTTTAATAAGTTGTTTAGGTTCTTTGTTATTTTAGGTTTGGCGTTAATGTTGTTGTTCACTGTTGATGCTTATTCCCAATCTTATGCGCCTGCTAAACCTATATCAACTACAATTAACGAAAAAGAATTTAATAAAGTAACTGTTTACTGTCCTTCAGTAAACAGCCTTCGTATTAAAGATCAAATTTGGTATAAGCCAAATAGCGACTGGAAAAGCTATGAGCCTTCTTTTACCACAAGGCTTGATAAGTTTGTCTTGGCTCAGTGGCAAGGTGTCGTTGTCGGTAGAGTTATGATTTGCCGTTATGAGAGTTCTAGTGGCAGTGATTTTCCCGTATATATCCAAATGAGCAATTTTTTAGTCGCAGAGCCTAAGTCTGCAAATTGGAAGGTAACTAAAACTAAAAGCATCAAAAATTGCAAGCCCAAAGCTAATGGTATAAAAGACTGTCCCTTTGAGGTTCTAATCCCTAAGAAAAAAGAAGTGGATTTATATAAGTCTTTAAGGTATTACCAGGATAGATAAAAACCATAAATAATGATTTTTCTCGTTTTAAGTCTATACAGGGTATACCTTATATGCTGCTGTCTTCATTTTGATAACACTTAATTTCTGTTGCTCAAAAATTTGACACCTTGTTTTTTTTGTATACAATATAACCACTTGATTTTATCCTATACAAAATGAAAGAGAGTAAAGGTGAGCGATAAAAATTATACTGAATCAACCCCTTTATTACTTGCTCATCCATCAGATGAGCAATATGCATTGGATGGGCAAGGTCCGGATATGATTGGAGTGATAGCAAGTTATTTGTCTCCCAAAGATTTATCTAACTTAGCTGGTACCTGTCGGTCATTGAATTACGGTGTAAATCAGTACCGTGATGAGAACATTTATAAGGATTCAACTCTTCTTAAAGATTCATTAATGAAAATTATAAGTGAAAATCTTAATAAGAAGCTAAAGTTTGAACAAAAATATATAAAGCAATATTTAGAAAAAGCAATTGAGATAAATGATTCGTTTATATCTGCGTATATGGAAAAAATAAAATCTTTAAGTTTAAGTCAAGAACAAAAAGCAAATGCTTTATTGTCAGTACAAAAGAAACTGAACGCATTGGTAAAAGGCACAACGGTTGTCAAAATGCCCAAAATACACCGCAAGCTTCTACCGGGCAATATTGTTCAGCTTATACGCAGGGGGGGGGTTTGAAGGTGTTTTGGAGTACAGCTGCCTATTATTTGGTAATGATGGTGTTCATCCTCACAATATTCAGCTTCTACGCATGCTCAAAGGAAAAAACAGCATAGACCCTAGCCGATTTAGATTTGTCAGATCTCTGAATGTGTTTCAAATGGCTTCGTTGTTTGCCATATTGTTTCTGACGATCACTATGTCTGCATCTTTACTGATTTTCATAGTTAGTGGTAGTGCGATAGTACCTTCTGTCCTTTTCTGCACCATGTTTGCTATTCCTACGGCAGCTATAGTGTTATTGAGTATTTTTTCTATAGTTACAAATACAATTATTTGTCCTGAAAATGCAGGTCTCAGTTATTTTAGAAAGCAACATGAGCGTTGTATTATTGAGTCTACTAAGATCTTTATTAAGGAAGTAAATGATATCTACAGCAATTCGCTTAAAGAAGCAATGGGTGGTAGTGAAGAAGTAGTTGTTCAGAACGATGAAAACAATGTGTTAAATTCGGCAAGTAATTCCTTGTTTTTCTTTAATCAAGTCCTCGAGCAAACTTATAAAGATGCAGCAGTTGGTTTGCCTGCTAGTAAGATCCCATCAAGCTGGGATGAACCCATAGACTCACACTGGATGTAAGCGATTGCCTAATATCCTTAGAGTCTGTTGACAATTGGGCTTAGAGCTGCAAATTTCTATAATTTGTGAAAATTTACCCTTTAATTAATCCTGGTTTCGAGTTTTATTTGTAGGAAATCAATTGCTTACGGATAGTGTGTGCTAAGATTCGGCCATCCCGAGACTATAATCTGTCATCCCGCACTCCGAATTTGTCATCCCTGTATAGGTTTACTAATTCGTTGACAAATTATCCCTAAAATTTTTAGGAATTTGATTGTTTAAACCTTGATGAGGACGATAGTTATTATAGTAAATTAAATACTGTTGTAATTCGTCCTTAAAGT
>JAUIAT010000020.1 GCA_030425295.1 Gammaproteobacteria bacterium | reverse complement strand
TTGTAATACCACGCTCACGCTCTTCTGGAGCCTTATCAATATTCTCGAAATCAACCGCAACACCAGCTGTTTTTGTGATCGCCGCTGTTAGAGTTGTTTTACCATGGTCAACGTGACCAATTGTACCTACGTTCATATGCGGCTTAGTTCGTTCAAACTTATCTGCCATCGCCTTTTCCTCTTCGTTTATACTTGCGTCGTGACCGCCAAAATACAGCCATATTTAATTGGCCACAAGAAGTCAGTCAGTTTTATAAATTAAACTGGTCGCAAAATACTAACACTTTCTTTTGCAGAAAGAAAGCAAATTATATTAAAAATTGTAAATTAATAACCAACAGAATCTTTAATGAATCAATTGCCTATTTAATTAAGAGTTATTACTTAACTGCATAGCCAATTAAATGTTTTAACTCTGTTTCACACGCAACTTGAGTCCGATAATTTCAAGGTGGTGATTAGGCCCAGCCAAGATATCTATCTTAACCGGGCAAAAAGGGTCGAAACATCATGTTTCGACCGGAGAGCAACAGGTTACAACTATTACTCAGCAGCGTTATTTTTCTGTTTAAGCTCTTCAGCAACATTTGAAGGAGCTTCTTGATAACGGGCAAATTCCATAGAGTAGGTTGCGCGACCCTGAGTTTGAGAGCGCAACTGAGTCGCATAACCAAACATTTCAGATAACGGAACGTCTGCTTTAACAACTTTACCAGCTGGGTTCTCTTCCATCGCAAGGATCATACCACGACGGCGATTCAGGTCACCAACAACATCACCCATGTATTCTTCAGGTGTTACAACCTCAACACTCATGATTGGCTCAAGGATAATTGGAGTTGCTTTAACAGCGCCTTCTTTAAAACCTTTTGAACCAGCGATCTTAAATGCCATCTCACTCGAGTCAACATCATGGAAAGATCCATCATAAAGAGTTACCTTAACGTCAACAACTGGATAACCGGCAACTACACCATTTTCCATTTGCTCCTTAACACCCTCGCCAACAGCTGGGATATACTCTTTAGGAATAACACCACCAACAATCTTGTTTACAAACTCAAAGCCTTTACCAGCTTCGTTTGGCTCGATTTCAAGCCAAACGTGACCGTATTGACCACGACCACCAGACTGACGAATGTGCTTACCTTCTGCTTTAACAGAAGATTTAATTGTTTCTCTGTAAGCAACTTGAGGCTGCCCAACGTTAGCTTCAACTTTAAACTCACGCTTCAAACGATCGACAATAATCTCAAGGTGAAGCTCACCCATACCACTAATAATAGTTTGGCCAGTCTCTTCATCCGTACGAACCTTAAATGATGGATCTTCCATCGCAAGCTTACCTAGAGCAACACTTAGCTTCTCTTGGTCAGCCTTAGTTTTAGGCTCAATTGCAATATGAATTACTGGGTCAGGGAACTCCATACGCTCAAGCTGAATAACATTATCGTTATCACATAGAGTCTCACCCGTAGTTACGTTCTTAAGACCTACGATTGCAACGATGTCACCAGCGCGCGCCTCTTTAATTTCTGTACGAGAATTAGAATGCATCTGCAACAGACGACCAACGCGCTCACGCTTCTCTTTAACTGAGTTATACACTGAGTCACCCGAGTTAAGCACGCCAGAGTAAATTCTGAAATAAGTCAATACACCAACGTATGGATCAGTTGTAATCTTAAACGCAAGACCTGAGAATGGCTCATCGTCAGACGAAGGGCGTGACTCAATTTCACCTTTCTCGTTTTCACCTTCAATAGCTTTTACGTCAATTGGAGATGGCATAAATTGGATTACCGCATCAAGAAGAGCCTGCACACCTTTGTTTTTAAACGCGGTGCCGCAAAGCATTGGCACAATATCATTATTGATAGTACCAGCACGCAAACCAACAATAATATCTTCTTCTGACAGATCTCCAGAATCTAGATATTTCTCCATTAAGCCTTCAGATGTTTCAGCAACGCTCTCAAGCATTTTCTCGCGCCACTCTTGCGCTTTATCGGCCATATCAGCTGGAATATCACGAGACTCGTAGGTTACACCTTTGTCTTCTTGGTTCCAGTAGATAGCCCTCATCTTAACAAGATCAATAACACCTTCGAAGTTTTCTTCGGCGCCTATAGGCAATTGAATAGCAACTGGATTTGACTTAAGCCTAGCTCTAACTTGATCAACAACGCGATAGAAGTCCGCACCTGAGCGGTCCATCTTATTCACGAAGCCCATACGAGGAACACCATATTTATTAGCCTGACGCCATACAGTTTCAGATTGAGGCTCTACACCACCAACAGAACAAAAAACTGCAACGGCACCATCAAGCACACGAAGAGACCTTTCAACTTCGATAGTAAAGTCAACGTGCCCCGGAGTGTCAATAATGTTGATAAGATGTTTTGGAAATTGTTTATCCATACCCTGCCAAGTGCACTGAGTAGCAGCAGAAGTAATTGTAATACCACGCTCTTTCTCTTGTTCCATATGGTCCATTACGGCACCGCCATCATGAACCTCACCCATCTTGTGAGAGATACCAGTGTAAAACAATACGCGCTCAGTAGTAGTTGTTTTACCGGCGTCAATGTGAGCCATGATCCCGATATTACGATATTTTTCAATTGGAGTTGTTCTTGCCATTTTTCTAAATTCCTACCACTGATAATGTGCGAATGCTTCGTTAGCTTTGGCCATACGATGCGCGTTACGACGCATTTCTACAGCACCACCCTGATCGTTCAATGCATCGATCATTTCACAAGCAAGCTTTTCTTCCATGCCTTTTTCTTTACGCATGTTAGCTTGGCCGATCAACCACCTCATAGCTAGCGCTATACGACGCTCAAATTTAACCTCAATAGGAACCTGATAAGTTGCACCACCTACACGACGAGGACGAACTTCAACAGTTGGACCAACTGCATCAAGAACTTCTTCAAAGTACTTAAGTGCCGCTTGCCTAGCATCCGCATCGTCCCAGATAGTCTTGTTAATACCGTCACGACGCTGAACAACTATATTTAGCGCGCCATATACGATATTTTGCGCAACAGCTTTCTTACCACTACGCATAACGTAATTAATAAACTGAGCGACACGCTCACTTTGAAACAACGGATCTGGAATGATTTTACGCTTTTCTGCCCTATTTCTTCTCATATTTGAGCTCTCGTTTAATTTAAAATTTTGTTACCACCTGAGACTGTCAGGCACCAGACTAATTATTTTACTAACAAGCCCGCATGACAACTGCTCACCTGACGTACAAAGCCTAACTGAGCAACCTAATTCACCAAACCAAACAAAATTTAACTTGTTTGGATTTTTAATATGTCTATTCTTATTATTTTTACTAGCCAACCAACAATAAACTTCGGCTAGATCCATGGCAAGCAATGCTTGCCTCGGGATAGCGTTTAGCTAAATCATATATAGACAACGAAGCTGTCTATATATAAAGATAAACATTACTTATCTTTTTTACTTCTCTTGGTACCGTACTTAGAACGACCTTGCTGTCTATCTTTAACACCACTAGTATCAAGGGCACCACGAACAATATGATAACGAACACCTGGTAAATCTTTTACACGACCACCTCTTACAAGAACAACAGAGTGCTCCTGAAGATTATGACCTTCACCACCGATATATGCAGCAACCTCATGACCAGAAGTTAATCTAACACGAGCAACCTTACGCAAAGCTGAGTTAGGTTTCTTAGGCGTTGTTGTATATACACGAGTACACACGCCACGGCGTTGTGGACACGCTTTCAAAGCAGGAACATTGGTCTTTTGTACTTTATTAACTCGACCATTTCTTATTAGCTGGTTCAAAGTTGGCATATTATCTTACCTTTCAATTAATTATGATTTAACAGTCTGGTCGCAAAATTTTAATTGACTCCTAGACACATGTCAAGGAGTCAATCAATGCAAATCAAAGTTCAAAGAAGTTTAAATTAATTTTCTTCGTTTTCTGGCTTACTTTCGCTACTTTCTTGTTTTTTGTCAGTAACAGTAACAGACTGATTTTCGTCAGCAGTGTTAAGAGCCTCTGTTAGAGCTCTCTCTGCTTCTTGAGCACTTACCGTAGCATCTTGCTGCATCATCTGCTTGCGCTTTTGATGATAAGCATATCCAGTACCAGCCGGGATCAAGCGACCAACCATTACGTTTTCTTTCAATCCTCTCAGATCATCTCGAGCACCATAAACAGCAGCCTCTGTTAAGACTCTTGTTGTTTCCTGGAAAGATGCAGCTGAGATAAATGAATCAGTTGCTAGTGAGGCTTTTGTAATACCTAACAATACTGGCTCGAAAGTTGCCGGAATACCGCCTTTAGCTTCAATCTCTTTATTTTGAGAAAGCAGCCTATAAAGATCTACCTGCTCACCTTCAAGGAAAGCTGTTTCACCAGGTGACTTGATTTTCACTTTACGCAACATCTGTCTCACGATAACTTCAATGTGTTTATCATTAAGAGTTACACCCTGTAGGCGATAAACTTCTTGAACTTGATTGACGATGTATTTCGCAAGTTCACTAACACCCAGCAGACGTAGTATCTCATGCGCGTCACTCGCGCCATCAACAACAGTTTCACCGCGCTCGATAGTTTCACCCTCAAATACAGAGATGTTTCTAGAGCGCAAGATTAACTCTTCATGAGTCTCACCCTCTTTATTAGTAATAATCAGGCGACGCTTCTCTTTTGTCTCACGACCAAAGCTTACAATACCTGACATTTCAGCAAGGATTGCAGCATCTTTTGGCCTTCTAGCCTCAAACAAATCAGCTACTCGAGGCAAACCACCGGTAATATCACGAGTTTTTGAGGTTTCTTGAGGAATACGCGCAATAACGTCACCAGAACCTACTTTCGTACCGTCTTCCATCGTAAGAATAGCGCCTACTGGCAAGTAGTAGTGCGCCGGAACTTTTGTTCCACCAAGGAAAATGTCTTTACCATTTTCATCTACTAGCTTAACCATTGGGTTAAGCTCTTTACCTGAACGATGTTTAGGCTCAGTAATGATAATGTTTGTTAACCCTGTAAGCTCATCAGTTTGACGATTGATGGTTACGTTATCCACCATGTCGCTAAAGCGAACAATACCTGATACCTCAGTAATGATTGGGTGAGTATGAGGATCCCACTGAGCAACAATTTGCCCTGCATCTACTTCACTACCATCAGAAACACTTAACATAGCGCCATAAGGAACTTTATATCTTTCAAGCTCACGAGAACGCTCATTAAGAAGTGTTAACTCACCTGAACGAGACACAGCAACTAAATTACCACTTTCATGTTTAACTGTCTTAATGTTATGCAGCTTCACTGTTCCCTTGTTTTGAACCTGAATATTATTTTCAGCAGTTGCTCTAGATGCAGCACCACCGATGTGGAAAGTTCTCATGGTTAACTGCGTACCTGGCTCACCAATTGACTGCGCAGCAATAATACCAACAGCTTCACCTTGGTTAACTAAATGTCCACGAGCCAAATCACGACCGTAACACTTTGCACAAACCCCATATAAAGTTTCGCAGGTAATTGGTGATCTAACATAGACCTCATCGATACCATGGTCTTCAAGCAACTCAACAAGTTTTTCATCAAGAAGAGTGCCAACTGGGATCAATATTTTATTACTATCATCTAGATCTAAAACATCGGCTGCAAGCACACGCCCAAGCACACGCTCTCTCAGTGGCTCAACAATATCACCGCCTTCAATGTGTGGAGTCATTACAAGACCTTGAGTTGTACCACAGTCTGTCTCATTTACAACTAAGTCTTGTGCAACATCAACTAAACGACGAGTTAGATAACCTGAGTTTGCTGTTTTAAGAGCAGTATCGGCAAGACCTTTACGAGCCCCGTGCGTAGAAATAAAGTACTGAAGTACACTTAAGCCTTCACGGAAGTTAGCAGTAATTGGAGTCTCGATAATTGAACCATCTGGAGTTGCCATCAAACCACGCATACCAGCAAGCTGACGAATCTGAGCTGCAGAACCACGAGCACCAGAATCGGCCATTATAAATACTGAGTTCAGTGAAGTTTGCTCAACGTCGTTTCCTTCGGCATCTTTAACAGTATCGGTAGATAACTGCTCCATCATCGCATTTGCGACTTCGTCATTAGCATGAGACCAAATATCAATAACTTTGTTCTTACGTTCGCCTTGAGTAACAAGACCAGACGCATACTGCTTCTCAATCTCACGAACTTCTGTTTCTGCCTTGGAAATGATTTCTTCTTTAGTTGTTGGAATTTGAAGATCATCAATACCAATTGAAGTACCAGACTTCATAGCAAAACTGAAGCCTGTATACATAAGCTTATCTGCAAATACTACAGTTTTCTTCATTTCAAGTTTACGATAAGACTCACTAAGCAAGTTAGATACAGCTTTCTTTTTCATTGGCTGATCAATTAGATCAAAAGCAAGACCTGTAGGAACGATTCTCCATAGAAGAACACGACCAACAACAGTTTCACGAACTGAAGTTTTGTGTTCCCAGTTACCATCTTCGTCTACTACATCTTCACTTAGACGTACTTTTATTTTAGCGTTTAAATCAACCCCACCAGTTTCATAAGCCCTACTTACCTCTTCAGGATCAGCAAAAAACTTACCCTCACCTTTTCTGTTAACCAGCTCACGAGTCATGGTATATAGACCAAGTACAACGTCCTGGGTAGGCATGATAATTGGGTTACCGTTAGCAGGAGATAGAATGTTATTTGAAGACATCATCAAGCAACGTGCTTCTAACTGTGCCTCTAGAGTTAATGGTACGTGAACTGCCATTTGGTCACCGTCAAAGTCGGCATTGTATGGAGTACAAACTAGAGGATGCAGCTGAATCGCCTTACCTTCAATCAATACAGGTTCGAACGCTTGAATACCAAGTCTGTGCAGAGTTGGCGCACGGTTTAGCAGCACAGGGTGCTCGCGAATTACCTCTTCAAGAATATCCCAAACTTCCGGAACCTCTTGCTCCACCATTCGTTTGGCAGCTTTAATTGAAGATGCCAAGCCTAAGCGCTGCAATCTACTATAGATAAAGGGCTTAAACAGCTCTAAAGCCATCTGTTTTGGCAAACCGCACTGATGCAGCTTTAAACTAGGACCAACCACAATCACCGAACGACCAGAGTAATCAACGCGCTTACCAAGAAGGTTTTGGCGGAAACGGCCTTGCTTACCTTTAATCATGTCAGCTAATGACTTAAGCGCACGTCTGTTAGTACCAGTTACTTCACGGCCACGACGACCATTATCTAGTAATGCATCAACAGCTTCCTGAAGCATACGTTTTTCATTACGCACAATAATATCAGGAGCATTGAGATCCAAAAGGCGCTTAAGGCGATTATTACGGTTAATAACACGTCTATACAAGTCATTAAGATCTGAAGTTGCAAACCTGCCACCATCAAGAGGCACAAGCGGTCTTAGATCTGGAGGAAGAACTGGGAGAACACGTAGAACCATCCATTCAGGCTTGTTCCCAGAGTTAGCAAAAGCCTCAAGAATTTTAAGACGCTTAGAAACTTTTTTCATCTTAGATTCAGAAGTAATTGTAGTAACTTCGTCACGAAGCCTTTGAATTTCCTCAGTTAAGTTAAGCTCTTTTAGCAACATCTCAACTGCTTCGGCACCCATTTTAGCTTCAAAGTCATGACCATACTCTTCAACTGCATCAAGATAAGCATCTTCAGACAATAGCTGCCCTTTTTCAAGAGGAGTCATTCCTGGATTAGTAATAATATAAGCTTCGAAATATAAAACTCGCTCAATATCACGAAGAGGCATATCTAAAAGCATACCAATACGTGAAGGAAGCGACTTAAGGAACCATATATGAGCAACAGGACTAGCTAGCTCAATATGCCCCATACGCTCACGTCTGACTTTAGAAAGAGTTACTTCTACACCACACTTTTCACAAACGACCCCGCGATGCTTAAGCCTTTTGTATTTACCACAAAGACACTCGTAATCTTTAACTGGACCAAAAACACGCGCACAAAAAAGTCCATCGCGCTCCGGTTTAAATGTACGATAGTTGATGGTTTCTGGTTTCTTAATTTCACCAAAAGACCATGAGCGGATTTTATCAGGTGAAGCTAAACCAATTCGAATAGCATCAAACTCATCGCCCTTTTTCATTATTGCCAAGTCTCTCAAAGCAACCCCCTATCAACTCTTTCAAAAAATTTGCATTATTAAATTGGGCTCCTACCTAGGAGCCCCTTAATTTATTAGTCTTGCTCTAGCTCGATATCTATACCTAATGAGCGAACCTCTTTGACCAATACCTTGAACGACTCAGGAATACCTGGCTCCATATAATGGTTACCATCCACAATATTTTTATAGATACGCGCTCTACCTGTAACGTCATCGGATTTAACAGTCAACATTTCCTGCAACGTATAAGCCGCACCATATGCTTCAAGTGCCCAAACTTCCATCTCACCGAACCTTTGTCCACCAAACTGAGCTTTACCACCTAATGGCTGCTGAGTTACAAGACTATAGGAACCTGTAGCACGCGCATGCATCTTATCATCAGCAAGGTGATGAAGTTTTAGCATATAAATATAGCCAACTGTCACAGGACGCTCAAATTTATCACCTGTACGACCATCAAATACAGTAGTTTGACCAGATTTAGGCAGGTTACATAGCTCTAAAAGCTCTTTAACTTCGGCCTCAGAAATACCATCAAAAACTGGGGTAGCAACCGGCAACCCATGACGAAGGTTTTTAGCTAACTCTTTAATTTCAGAATCAGAGAGCTTGGTAACATCTTCATGCTTACTCTTACCTGAGCTATACACTTTGTCCAAGTAACCTTTAAGCTCTTCAACAGATTGCTGCTTTCTGAGCATGCCATTAATTTGGTTACCAACTTCTTTAGCAGCCCAACCCAAATGAGTTTCAAGAATCTGACCAACGTTCATACGAGAAGGCACACCAAGAGGGTTAAGCACGATATCAACTGGAGTACCATCAGCTAGATAAGGCATATCTTCAACTGGAACGATAGTTGAAATAACACCTTTGTTCCCGTGGCGACCCGCCATCTTATCACCTGGTTGAATCTTTCTCTTAACAGCTAGGTAAACTTTAACAACTTTAATGATGCCAGGAGCAAGATCATCACCTTGGACCTGTTTCATACGTTTTGTATCAAGCTGCTTATTGAATGATTCATTTAACGCTGCAACTTGTTCTTGTGCAGCCTCAAGCATATGGTTTACTTCTTCTTTCTTAACACGAATTTCAAACCACTTATCCTGGGCCAAATCATCTAAGTAGGAAGCAGTGATTTTATCGCCTTTCTTCAAGTTCTTAGGGCCACCTACAGCCTCAGAGCCGATAAGATTTTTACGTAAACGGCCATAAATTGATTCTTTACTTACACGATATTCATCTTCAAGGTCTTTACGAGCTTTTACTAATTCCATTTCATCAATAGACTTAGCACGCTCATCTTTTTCTGCGCCCTCACGAGTAAACACTTGTACGTCAATAACCGTACCATTCACACCAGGAGGAACACGAAGAGAAGTATCTTTAACGTTAGAAGCTTTCTCGCCGAAAATTGCTCTTAATAATTTTTCTTCAGGCGTTAACTGAGTTTCACCTTTAGGTGTAACTTTTCCGCATAGAACATCACCAGTAGTAACTTCAGCACCAATATGGACAATACCGCAGTCATCAAGTTTAGCAAGAACCCTCTCACCAACGTTTGGAATGTCAGCAGTAATTTCTTCGGCACCAAGTTTTGTATCACGGGCAACACAACTAAACTCTTGAATGTGTATAGAGGTGTAACGATCTTCTTCAACAACACGTTCAGAGATAAGAATTGAATCCTCAAAGTTATAACCACCCCACGACATAAATGCCACAAGTAGATTTTGACCTAGAGCCAATTCACCAAGATCTGTTGAAGGCCCATCTGCAAGCACATCACCTTTTTCAACTTTTTCGCCAACTTTGACGATAGGTCTTTGGTTCATGCATGTTCCGGAATTAGATCTCATAAACTTCGTTAAGTTGTAGATATCAACACCAGAATCCGACTCAGATGTAATTTGATCATCATCGGCTTTAACAACGATACGTGAGGCATCAACCGAATAAACTACACCATTACGTTTTGCAGTTGCGGTAACACCAGAGTCAATTGCAACAACTCGTTCGACACCTGTACCAACTAGTGGTTTTTCAGGACGAACAGTTGGGACAGCTTGTCGTTGCATGTTTGACCCCATAAGCGCACGGTTGGCATCATCATGCTCTAAGAATGGAATCAATGATGCAGCAACAGAGACTATCTGACGAGGCGAAATATCAATAAAATCTATCTTGTCAGGAGTTGTAAAAGTAAACTCTTCCTTATGTCGACAAGAAATTAGATCATCAGTAAATTTGCCATTTTCATCAATGTTAGTATTAGCCTGTGCAATATAGTGCTTACCTTCATCAATTGCTGATAAGAACTCAACATCATCGGTAACCACACCATCTTTAACTTTTCTGTATAAAGACTCTAGGAAACCATAGTTGTTGGTTCTAGAGAAAACAGCTAAAGAGTTGATCAAACCAATATTTGGCCCCTCAGGAGTTTCGATAGGACATACACGACCATAGTGGGTTGGGTGTACGTCACGAACCTCAAAGCTTGCACGATCACGAGATAAACCACCAGGCCCTAGCGCAGAAACACGACGTTTATGCGTGATTTCAGAAAGAGGATTACTCTGATCCATAAACTGTGAAAGCTGGCCTGGACCAAAGAACTCTTTGATAGCCGCGGTTACAGGCTTAGCATTTAATAAATCTTGAGGTGACAGGTTATCTGAGTCAGCAAGACTTAGGCGATCCTTAACAGCGCGCTCAACACGAACCAAACCAATTCTAAACTGGTTTTCAACCATCTCACCAACACTTCTAACACGACGATTACCTAGATGGTCAATATCATCAGTTTCACCTTTACCGTCACGAATGCTGATTAAAACTTTAAGAGCTTCAATAATGTCAGCCTTGCTTAAAGTACCTTCACCTTCATAGCTCTCTCTACCAACACGGCGATTGAACTTCATCCTACCTACAGCAGACAAGTCATATCTATCTGGAGCAAAGAATAAGTTCTCGAACAAATCTTCAGCAGCCTCACGAGTTGGTGGCTCGCCTGGACGCATCATACGGTAAATTTCAATCAACGCTTCAAACTGATTATTAGTCGGATCAATACGCAAAGTATCAGAAATGTACGAACCACAGTCTAACTCGTTAATGTATAGAGTAGAAAATTTCTTAACACCAGCAGTTCTTAATGCATCGATAACCTCAGAAGTTATTTCTGTGTTTGCCGCTATGATTTCCTCACCGGTAGTTTCATTAAAAATTGACTTAGCAATTACTTTGCCAATTATATATGAGTCAGGAACTTTAAGCTCTTTGATTCCAGCTTTTTCAATACGACGAATATGACGATCAGAAATACGGCGGCCTTCTTCCACCAGAACAGCACCATCTTTATCGGTAATATCTTGGAAAGCAATCTGTCCTTTAAGGCGAACAGGTACTAACTCAATATTAGCGCCATCTGCTGTTAACTTAACAACATCGTCTCGGAAGAATTCAGACAAAATTTCTTCTGTTTCATAGCCAAGTGCTCGAAGTAAAATAGAAACTGGAAGCTTTCGTCTTCTATCAATCCTGACGTAAACGCAGTCTTTGGCGTCAAACTCAAAATCCAACCATGAACCACGGTAAGGAATGATTCTTGCAGAATATAGCAATCTACCAGATGAATGAGTCTTACCCTTATCGTGCTCAAAGAATACACCTGGAGAACGGTGCAGCTGATTAACAACAACACGCTCAGTACCATTTATTATAAAGCTGCCGGTGTCAGTCATTAAAGGAATCTCACCCATAAACACTTCTTGTTCACGGATATCTTTAACTACTTTTTTAGGACCCGAAGCTTCTTTATCAAAAATAACCAATCTTGCTTTTATGCGTAATGGTGCAGAATACGTCAAGCCTCTAAGCTTGCACTCCTTAACATCAAAAGGAGGCTCACCTAACTTATAACTCACATATTCAATTTGAGCAAAGCCAGAGTGGCTTACAATTGGGAAAACTACTTTAAATGCAGCGTCAATACCGCACCCTTGAACATTTCCGTTCTCTTCACTACCATAAAGGAATGTATGGTAAGACTCTTTTTGGATTCCTAATAGATAAGGGGTATCTGTTACGGTACCTCTTTTACTAAAGTCCTTACGGAGTCGTTTTTTCTCGGTATTAGTATATCGTGCTTTTGCTCGGCTTGCCGCAGGCTTTCGTGCTTTAACCATCCACGCCTCTCGCTATAAATTCAGATTTAATATTATATTATAACTATTTTTAGCCATTTGGCTAAATTTTTGTGCTAACTTTTTCTTTTTTCTTCAAATAGTTATAAACGACAGAAGATTTCAAAGTTAACAGAGCCTAAATTATATTTAGGCTCTATAATTGATCTTAATTAAGATCAACTTCTTCAGCAAGCAATGCTTGCTTCAGAAATGGTCAGCAGTTAATTCTAGTATGAACCAGATCCTTTTCAGCAAGCTTAGCTTACCTTCAGGATAATTATTGCTAAATTAGCACCAGTATAAACTAGATCCCTCAGTAAGCCTCGCTTACTTTCGGGATAATAATTGCTAAGTTGTTAATCCAGCCATTAGAAATGGCTGGATTAACAAAGCAATTATTACTTAACTTCAACCTCAGCTCCAGCTTCTTCAAGCTTCTGCTTGATTTCTTCAGCTTCAGCTTTAGGAGCAGCTTCTTTAACAGCTGCTGGCGCACCTTCAACAAGGTCTTTAGCTTCTTTAAGACCAAGGCTAGTCACAGCACGCACTGCTTTAATAACAGCAACTTTGTTAGAACCGAAGCTCTTAAGAATAACGTCAAACTCAGTTTTTTCTTCAGCAGCAGCTGCATCAGCACCAGCAACAGGACCAGCAGCAACCGCAACTGGAGCAGCAGCAGATACGCCAAATTTATCTTCAAGTTCTTTAACTAATTCAACGACATCCATAACGCTCATTTCTGACAACGCATTTACGATATCTTCTCTAGTAATAGCCATTTTTAGCTCCTATATAGTTTCGTTTCGAGCAATAAAACTCGATTATTATTTAAAGGCAAGCTTATGCAGCTTCCTTTTGATCTTTAATTGCGTTTACAACACGCGCTACTTGCGATGGGAACTCTACCAACGTACGTGCAAGCTTGGTAACAGGACCATTCATTACACGTAGAAGCTGAGCAAGAGCCTCATCCTTAGAAGGAAGACTTGCAACCTCGGCAAGACGACTTGCATCAAACAGTTCCCCGTTCAAAGCAATAGCCTTAACCTTAATGCTTTCTTTATCCTTACAAAATTTACGTAGTACACGAGCCGCAGCATTAGGTTCTTCGATTGAGAATGTAAGCACAGTAGGGCCAGTAAGAACAGAGTTTAAGCACTCAAATTCTGTACCTTCTACCGCTTTCTTAATCAAAGTATTTTTTGCTACACGAACTGTAACACCAGCTTCACGAGCCATAGCTCTAAGCTCAGTTATTTCGGCAGCAGTCATACCGCAGTTATCAGCGACTACGCTAGATAGCGCGCCTTGTGCCACTTCAGAAATCTCCCCAACGACAGCTTTCTTTTGTTCAAAAGTTAAAGGCACAATACCCTCGCTTTATTAATATTTAATACTTCACATATAGCATCATGCTATATGCCCCGTGGCCCCCGGATAACCGGTCGCCGTCTACGCAGGCAATGATCTATAAAACGATCACATTTAAAAGAATCAACTCACCCACGGTCTTTGACAGAAGAACCGCTAATCGGCCACTTCCGCAAAACCTGCAAGAAAGCTACAGCAATATAGTACCGCTGTAGCTCCCTCTACCCTCGAAATGAGGAAAATTAATTAACCTTCAAAGATCCTAAAGAAACTTTAATACCAGGACCCATAGTTGAAGTAACAGAAACTGACTTCAAGTAAACACCTTTAGCAGAAGCTGGCTTCATGCGCTTAAGCTCGTTTACTAGTGACTCAAGGTTCTCCTTAAGATTTGCAGCTGTAAAATCAATCTTACCAATAATGGTATGAACGTTACCGCTTTTATCAGCTCTGAATTGAACCTGACCACCTTTAGCCTTCTTAACCGCCTCAGCAACATTATCAGTAACTGTGCCCACTTTTGGATTTGGCATAAGGCCTCTAGGCCCAAGGACACGACCAAGCTTACCAACAACAGGCATAGAGTCAGTAGTAGCAATAACTAGATCAAAATCCATCTCGCCCTGAGTAACTTTCTCTGCCAAATCTTCAAACCCAACAATATCAGCACCAGCTTTTTTAGCAGCTTCAGCCTTCTCGCCTTGAGCAAAAACAGCAACTCTAACTTCTTGGCCTGTGCCATTTGGAAGAACAAGTGAGCCACGAAGAGCCTGATCTGATTTACGAGGATCAATACCTAGGCGCACAGAAACTTCAACAGTTTCTTTAAACTTAACCTTAGAAACAGCAGCAAGAATTTCAAAAGCCTCAACTACATCGTACTCTTTGCCTTTTTCAACTTTGCTATAAGCTTCAGACATTCTTTTAGATACAGCACTCATTAGTTCGCATCCCCCTCATAGTCAACACCCATACTGCGAGCAGTACCAACGATAATTTTAACTGCAGCATCCATATCGTGTGCACTTAGATCGTTCCACTTAGTCTTAGCAATTTCTTCGGCTTGAGCACGAGTGATCTTACCAACTTTTTCAGTGTTAGGATTAGAACTACCTTTTGGCAGACCTAGAGTTTTCTTAATAAGAACAGACGCAGGCGGTGATTTAATTTCAAAAGTGAAACTACGATCAGCGTAAACAGTAATAACTACTGGCAACACCATGCCTTTGTCGTAGGATTCTAAAGACTTCGCATTGAAGGCTTTACAAAAATCCATAATATTTAGACCATGCTGACCTAACGCCGGACCTACTGGAGGACTCGGGTTAGCAGCACCTGCTTGCACTTGCAGCTTAATTAAAGCTGTAACTTTCTTTGCCATTTGTCTCCCCTCTTACTTATTCGCTTTTTTCGACTTGGCTAAACTCCAGCTCAACAGGAGTTGAGCGCCCAAAGATAAGAACCGAAACTCTTAAGCGACTTTTTTCGTAGTTAACATCTTCAACTACACCATTAAAGTCAGCAAAAGGACCTTCGATCACGCGTACAATTTCGCCAGCTTCGAAAAGAACCTTGGGTCGAGGTTTTTCAACGCCTTCTTTGACGCGATTTAATATAGCATCTGCTTCAGCATCGGTAATTGGAGCAGGACGAGATCCTGAACCACCGATAAACCCAACAACGCCCGGAACACCTTTAACAAAGTGCCAAGCCTCATCACTCATTTCCATTTGAACTAATACATAACCCGGAAAGAATTTGCGCTCACTTTTGCGTTTTTGACCGCCACGCATCTCAATAACTTCTTCAGTAGGAACCATGATATCACCAAAGATATCTTCCATATCATGCATTTTCGCATGATCAATAATAGCCGCAGCTACTTTATTCTCTTTCCCAGAGTAAGCTTGTATGATATACCAACGTTTTGCCATTTTAGCCCCTAACAATATTAATATACGTAGTAATTTTAGCTCATGATTTGACCTACACCCCAAAAAAGCAGAGTGTCAATGGCCCATAAAATCAATGACATAATGATGACGATCAACGTCACCATAAATGTAGTTTTAATTGCCGTATGGCGATCCGGCCAAACAACTTTTTTCAATTCACGCTTAGACTCTTTAAGAAACGCTGCGCTTTTTTCGCCATAGGAAGTTAGAGATGCCAAACCAACACAAACAACAGCCAGAACAATCCAGCCAGCCAAACGTAACGCTACATCATAGTTAGCATAGTAATAATTAGCCCACACACCAGTGGCAACAAGGGCAACTACAACAATCCACAGAAAAATATCTTTTGCTTTCAAATGATTGCCACCTCTGTTAGTCGTTACAAGTTGGTTCATCATGCACCTATAAATCCTGGCAGGCCAGGAGGGACTCGAACCCCCAACCTGCGGTTTTGGAGACCGCTGCTCTGCCAAATTGAGCTACTGACCTAAAAAATCCTGAACAGTACAAACCCACCTATCCAGTATTATGAGGAGGGTATACTAACATTCATTTATCTGCAATACAAGAGATTAAAAAAATATATTGCACATAAATAAAAAATAGCCGAGCGTAAGATATATACACTCGGCTATTTAAGAATACTTTAATCGCCGCATACACAACGATTAAGCACAAGCGTCATCACTCAATAATTTTAGCAACAACACCAGCACCAACTGTGCGGCCACCCTCACGAATCGCGAAGCGCAAGCCTTCGTCCATCGCAATTGGGTCAATCAATGTTACAACCATCTTCACGTTGTCACCTGGCATTACCATTTCAACACCTTCAGGCAACTCACACGCACCAGTCACATCAGTTGTTCTGAAATAGAACTGAGGACGATAACCTTTAAAGAATGGAGTATGACGACCACCTTCATCTTTAGACAATACATACACTTCAGCTTCAAACTTAGTATGAGGTGTAATCGTACCTGGCTTAGCTAATACCTGACCACGTAGCACTTCATCACGCTTAACACCACGCAATAAAACACCAACGTTGTCACCAGCAATACCTTCATCTAGAAGCTTACGGAACATCTCGACACCAGTAGCTGTTGTCTTAGTAGTCTCTTTAATACCTACGATCTCAACTTCTTCACCTGGCTTAAGAACACCCTGCTCAATACGACCAGTAGCAACTGTACCACGACCTGAGATTGAAAACACAT
>JAUIAT010000019.1 GCA_030425295.1 Gammaproteobacteria bacterium | reverse complement strand
CCAGCTCGCTGCTGCAGAGTCGCGATCATCTTACCGTCAGAGATATACCGGACTGGAGCCCTCAAGATTCGATCACAATAAGTGGAGAAGTGGTGTTTCCTGGAGAATATTTAGTTCAAAAAGGTGAGCGACTGAGTAGCGTCATTGCCCGGGCCGGTGGGTTTACTGAAGAAGCGTTTCCTGAAGGAGCGGTATTTACCCGTGAGGATGTGGCGCGAAAAGAGTCTGAGCGAGCCATGCTTTTTGCAGCTGATATTCGTAAAACCTTCGCCACGCGCTTGCTTACCGAAGAGACGGTGGGCAGTACCTTAGCTGATGTTACTCAAATAACCCAAGCGCTAGAGACGTTCGAGGGGCAAGGGCGTTTGCTAGTCGATGTGCCAGCAGCGCTAGCGGGTGATCCTTTAGCGGATATTGAATTGACCGACGGAGACGCGTTGGTCATCCCCAAACGCAACCGCACGGTGACGGTGGTGGGTGAGGTTCAGCAGCCCGGTTCTCATGTATTTCAGAATCAATATGCTCTGCAAGATTACTTGAGCTTATCTGCGGGTTTGTCTGCGCGTGCCGACGACAAAGCCATGTACATCGTGCGAGCCAATGGTTCTGTGCAAACGCTTGAGACGAACTGGTGGCGCTTTAGCGGCACATCCAATCAAATCCAGCCCGGTGATACCATTGTCGTGCCTGTGAACACTCAGTACAAAGAGCGTTTAGCGAGCTGGCGAGAAATTACGCAAATCGTGTATCAGTCGCTTGTGTCAGTGGCTGCAGTGGCGGGGTTATAACATGAATGAACCCGTGCAAAATCAAAACGCGCCTGTGACCCCGCAATACCCTTTTATGGCCGATGATGAAATCGATTTAAAAGAACTGTTCATGGTGTTGTGGGCTGGTAAATGGGTTATTTCCGCTGTTACTGCCCTGGCTGGCGTTATTGCGGTAGTCGTGGCACTGATAATGCCCAATATATACACCTCTAGCGCGTTGTTGGCTCCAGCAGAGAGTACAAGCGGTATGAGCTCTTTAATGAAGCAGTACGGTGGCTTAGCGAGTCTTGCTGGTATATCTTTACCCGGTGGCGGTGATTCGAGTAAATCAGGCTTAGCGAAAGAGTTGCTTAAATCGCGCGCATTTTTGTCGGATTTTATCCGGCGTCGAGATATCTTACCGGATTTAATGGCAATAAAAGCCTGGGACGCCAGCGCTAATGCCATAGAGTACGACACCGAGCTATACGACGTGAAGGCTAACGTGTGGGTGCGTGACGTTGCGCCACCCAAACAGGCTGAGCCTTCTATGCAAGAGGCTTACAAAGCCTTCACTGACATACTCAGTGTGTCAGAAGACAAAGAAACCGCCTTTGTTACTGTAAGCATCGAGCATCAATCGCCCTATGTTGCGCAGCAGTGGGTAAGCTGGTTGGTAGACGATATTAATCAAGCCGTGAAAGATCAAGACGTAGCCGAGGCCAAGCGGTCGATCGAGTACCTAAAAGAACAGGTCAGCAATACGTCGCTAGCAGAGCTGCAAACCATGTTTTTTGAGCTTATTCAAAGCCAAACCGAGACGATTATGCTGGCGGAGGTGCGCCCGGAGTATGTATTTAAAACGATTGACCCAGCCGTTGTCCCGGAAGAAAAGTCGAAGCCCAAGCGAGCGTTGATCTGTGTATTAGGTACCATGCTCGGTGGTATGCTGGGTGTGTTGATTGTGTTGGTTCGTCATTATGCGTTCTCAGAGGCAAGGTCGGATTAGCAGTACTCTGTTCAAGATTTATTATTTGCCAATTGAATGCCTTTGATCCGTCCCATAAAGTGTGAGCACTATCAAAGGGGTGGGTGTGATGACCAGAGCATGTGCAGTGATACTGCTACTTGGGGTGCTGACAGGGTGTAGTACGCTCAGTGACCGTTACCAAGACGACACTAAATTAATCATCTCTTATTTACTTTACGATTTGCCGCTACCCGAGTCTTCAGAAATCCAGAAAAGTCAGACCGTTATTTTGGGTACCGGTGCCGGTTGGGCTGGCCGAATAGCGCTAAGTGCTGGGCAGAGCCCAGCTGAGCTGCTCAAGTACTTTTCGACCAGTACGGTTGGGTCGGGTTGGACCATGACGGCATCAACGGTATCTGACCAAATCATCTTGGTGTTTGAAAAAGAGAGTCGCGTTGCCACCATTGAAATCTTCAGGAATTCTTTCTTAGAGGGTGTCTCGATGTTTGGGGGTCGCGAAACAGACGTGACGATATCTGTACACCATCCTAATGCGATTCAGTCTCAGTCTCCTTTCGATGGATATCAAGCGCCCACACGGTAATTTGGCTTTCGAAAGCCCGCTGCTGTCAGATATCACGCAAGAGCATGAAATGGTGTGAGCGCTGGTACGCGTGTGCCAGCGATCTCGTTCGTGAAACGCTATGATGACTTCTTTAAATCACGCTTTTTGCCGTCGTATATTAGGCAGTAGGGCGCCAAATCTAACCAAACCGTAATCTAAAAAACCCAGCTCAAGTAATGAACTTTTAATATCGATGAGGCATACTGTTCACGTTATGAACATCAAGCACGGTATGCATGCCGTGCGGTAGCCTGCCTGGAACAAAATCATGTCACAAGACGAGCTCAAGCTCCGCGTCATGCGAACGCTGGAGTCAAACCCCAATATGTCGCAGCGCGACCTGGCCAAGCACTTAGGTGTGTCTTTGGGTGGGGTGAATTATTGTGTTAAGGCGTTAATTGATATCGGCTGGATTAAAGCCGGTAACTTTGCGCGTAACGAAGATAAACGCGTTTACGCCTACTTGCTAACACCAAAAGGCATTGCTGAGAAAGCCGCGTTAACCGCTAGGTTCTTGCGCCGCAAGATGGACGAGTACGATGCGTTGAAGGCCGAGATCGAGCAGCTGCAGGCGGAGCTTGCGGGTGATGAGCGGTAGGTGAACAATGGACAAAGAGCTTAGCGAAGCAGAAGCTGAGACTCTGTATCTTTTGTCTGTGCCCGGGATGCGTGATTCGATCATAAAGGGCATGGATGAAGACCTTGAAGATTGCGCAACCGAGTTGGATTGGTAGTTAGCGGGCGCATAAAGAATGCGCCAAATAAATCACGTCGAACTTGAACCAGAAGAGCCTGAGCTGTTGGAGGCTGTCGAGAATGGCAAGTATGAGTCAGTAATGACCGATGCCAGACGGGACGAGTTGAAGGCGTATGCGAGGCGCACGCTTAGGCAAAATCTGGATGCCGAGCGGAACGACTCATTAACAGATATGACTGAATCGGGATCCGTGCAATAATTCAAGAGCGGAGTATTGGCACTATTTCGCTTAGCAGAATGTCGGCTCAGGAGGCGAGTATGAACAAAATCGTCGAGAAATATGGTTTAAAGCCCGTTGCAAGACCCAAGGTAAAGCTTGTGCGGGAGCTCGATTTGTCGGGCCCAGCGGGCAAAGAGATTATTCGCTCTAAAACCAAGCTCGTCATGCAGGTTCACAAAAATACATTCGCGAAATTGGCTGACATGTAATGCAGCTGATTCGGTTTCCGCTCGAGCGTGTCGTCGACATCAATGAGCAGATACTAAAAACCGAAGCTGGATTCAAAGGGGCTCCTGATTGGGGTAAGTTGCAGGGTGCGCTCTCTCGGATTGATAACGCGATTTGGTATGAAGGTCTGGAGGATGTGTTTGAGATAGCGGCTAAATACGCGTCGAGTATCGCTGTAGCACATGCATTGTCAGACGCCAACAAACGAACAGCCCTTGCCGTCGCTCTAGAGTTTCTTTCCCTCAGTGATTTTGATTGATCCGATGACAATGATCTGTTAGCTGACGCGGTGAGAGATCTTGTGCTTGAAGAGCTGACTGAGACAGATTTTGCGGACATCCTTTACGCTCAATATGCGAAGGACCTCGGCGAGTAGATGATTCGTTTGCTGTTTCTTCGTAACAAGATCGAATGCTTGGTCTGATAAGGACTATTAGCGCCACCCAAACGGTTTAAGTTAAACCTTGTTTAAACATCGTAATGCTGTTAGTATAAACAATGTTTAACCAAGAGGTGGCGTAATGAAAACGAATATTCGCAAGTGGGGAAACTCTGCAGGCACTATTATCCCAGTGCCTATGCTAGATGCGGCTGGTATCGCATTGGGAGACAAAGTAAATATTGAGGCAGAGGCAGGGAAGTTGGTCATGACATTGGTTCATGAGCCGATGACGCTCGAGGATCTGTTGGCTCAAAGTCCAAAAGAGAGCTTTAAGGCGCTCGATGAAGATCGGGATTGGCTAGATGCCAAGTCTGTCGGTCGAGAAATCTAATGGCTAGATACGTGCCTGATAAAGGCGATATTGTACTATTGGATTTTGACCCCAGCGCAGGCAAAGAAATAATCAAAAGACGGCCTGCTCTCGTGATATCAAGGAGGGCCTTTAATGACCATACGGGCTTCTCGATAGTTGCGCCTATTACTAGTACTGTCCGCGGTATGGCGCTAGAGATACCACTGCAGGGAACAGCGATTAGTGGTGTGGTATTAATGTACCAATTGAGATCTTTAGATGTTGCGAGTAGAAATATCAGTTTTGTTGAAAAGGCTCCGGCATCAATCATTAACAAAGCTACAGAAATAGCGGTAACTGTTATTCGCTAATAGGGAAGCAACGATTATTTGCTCGCCCACATTTTAGGCTGCAGATGTCAGTGAACCTTTGAGACACATAAGGTTCGGGAAGCTAGTTGGAACGATGGTGCTACTGAACCCCAGTTTGTGTTTCACCAAAATGAGCACAGTTGGACTATGCCGCTCTTAACGATAAGTGCTCTTATGATCAGAAAGCCAGGAAAGTAAATTCACGCCGAGCCACCCCTACCGGGAACACTTTTCGTTGCCTGAAACGCCAAGCTTCATCCGTCCGGTAGATAGCAGGAACCAGACGCTACCCACACCATCGATACAAGAACCGACATGAGCCAAGACGAACTCAAGCTTAAGCTGCTTCGGCAGCTGTCTGACAATCCAGAGCTATCGCAGCGCCAGCTCGCCGACGAGTTGGGTGTTTCATTGGGTAGCATCAATTATTGTCTGAAAGCGCTAGCTGATGTTGGGTGGATCAAAATGAGCAACTTTGCTCGAAGCCAGGACAAACGGACTTATGTTTATTTGCTAACGCCCAAGGGCGTTGCAGAAAAGACGGCGATGACCTTGCGTTTTATAAAGCGCAAGCAAAATGAGTATGAAGCGCTCAAACTGGAAATCGACCTTTTGCGTGCCGAAGTGGAAGAATCCGGCGCGTGATAATGGGCCTTATCGAATTTAATTACTAGTGTAGAAGATTATCATGAAGAAAAAAGCATTAATTACCGGTGTGACAGGTCAGGATGGTTCCTATTTGGCGGAATTCCTTCTTGAAAAAGGCTATGAAGTACACGGTATAAAACGCAGAGCGTCACTTTTCAATACACAACGAGTTGATCACATTTACCAAGATCCACATGTTGATAATGCAAATTTCATTCTTCATTATGGAGATCTGACAGATTCATCAAATTTGACCCGCATACTTAAAGAGGTTGAGCCTGATGAAGTTTATAACCTCGGTGCGCAGTCTCACGTAGCTGTTTCATTTGAGTCGCCTGAATATACTGCAGATGTTGATGCGATGGGAACGTTACGTTTACTTGAAGCCATTCGTTTTTTAGGATTAGAAAAGAAAACGAAATTCTACCAAGCTTCTACTTCCGAGCTATACGGATTGGTTCAAGAAATCCCACAAAAAGAAACGACTCCATTCTATCCTCGTTCGCCTTATGCCGTTGCTAAAATGTATGCTTACTGGATTACTGTAAATTATCGTGAGGCATACGGAATGTATGCATGTAATGGAATTCTTTTTAACCATGAATCCCCTCGCCGAGGTGAGACCTTTGTTACTCGTAAAATCACACGCGGTCTTGCAAATATTTCTCAGGGCTTAGAGCAATGTTTGTACATGGGTAATATGGATGCTCTTCGAGATTGGGGGCATGCAAAAGATTATGTGCGCATGCAATGGATGATGTTACAGCAAGAACAGCCAGAAGATTTTGTGATTGCTACAGGCGTGCAATATTCAGTGCGTCAGTTTATTTCTTGGTCAGCAGCAGAATTAGGTGTGATGCTTGAGTTTACTGGAGAAGGCGAACAAGAAATAGCTACAGTGATTGCTATCGAGGGTGATAAAGCACCCGCTTTGAAGGTAGGAGATGTGATTGTTAAAGTGGATCCTAGGTATTTCCGTCCGGCTGAAGTTGAGACGCTATTGGGCGACCCTAGTAATGCAAAAAATAAGTTGGGTTGGACACCTGAGATTACCGTTCAAGAAATGTGTGCTGAAATGGTAGCTGAGGATTTAAAAACCGCTCAACGTAATGTGTTACTGAAATCCCATGGTCACGACATCGCAGTATCAATTGAAGAAGGGCGTTAATCATTATGACTAAGCGAATTTTTGTTGCGGGGCATAACGGCATGGTAGGAAGCGCCATTGTTCGCCAGCTATCCCAAGACCCAATTAATGAAATTATTACAGCCAATCGAGCCGAACTGGATCTAGTGAATCAGCAATCGGTGAATGATTTTTTTGCAAGCCAAAATATTGATGAAGTGTATTTAGGGGCAGCGAAGGTTGGTGGCATCCACGCGAATAACACATATCCAGCCGAGTTTATCTACCAAAACCTCATGATTGAGGCAAATATCATCCACGCTGCCCACAGTAATGACGTGCAAAAGCTACTGTTTTTAGGATCATCTTGTATCTATCCCAAATTAGCTGAACAGCCAATGAGTGAGGGCGTTCTTCTTACCGGAACTCTCGAACCAACAAATGAGCCTTATGCCATCGCAAAGATTGCAGGTATTAAACTGTGTGAAAGTTACAACCGTCAGTATGGCAGAGACTATCGATCTGTGATGCCTACAAATCTGTATGGTCCAGGCGATAACTATCACCCCGAGAATTCACATGTAATACCTGCGTTGATTAGACGTTTTCACGAGGCAAAGGTTGGCAACAAACCTCATGTTGTCGCTTGGGGCTCGGGATCACCTAAGAGAGAATTTCTGTTTGTAGATGATATGGCAGAAGCCTCAATACACATAATGAATATTTCTCAAGAAAAAATTCAAAAAAATATTGAACCTTTGTTGTCACACATTAATGTCGGAACTGGAATTGATTGCTCTATAAAAGAATTAACTGAAAATATTTCCAATGTTGTTGGCTATAAAGGGGAAATTGTTTGGGATAAAACCAAACCTGATGGAGCACCTCGAAAACTTCTTGATATCAAGAAAATAAATTCAATTGGATGGTGTCCCAAAGTGGGATTAGAACACGGCTTAAAATTAGCTTATGAAGATTTCTTAAAGATGAATTTGAAAGGAAAATTAATAAATGCTTAATAATAAAACAGTTTTAATTACTGGTGGTACTGGATCTTTTGGTAAGCAATTTATAAAGACGATACTTGAAAAATATGAAAATGTAAAAAAAATTATTATTTATTCACGTGATGAATTAAAGCAGTTTGAATTAAAACAAAAATATCCAGAAAAAGAATTCCCCCAGCTTCGCTTTTTTATTGGAGATGTCCGAGATGAGAAGAGAATTATCCAAGCTTGTGAGGGTGTAGATGTAATTATTCATGCTGCCGCGATAAAACAAGTTGATACTGCAGAATACAATCCTACTGAGTGTATAAGAACAAATATAGATGGCGCTGAAAACGTTATTACAGCTGCGTTACAAACTGGTGTAAAAGATGTTGTAGCCTTGTCTACAGACAAGGCTTGTGCACCGATTAACCTATATGGCGCTACCAAATTAGCATCAGATAAGTTATTCACCGCTGCAAACAATATACGTGGATCAAAAAAAATAAAATTCAGTGTTGTTCGTTACGGCAATGTTATGGGATCTAGAGGTTCTGTTATTCCTTTCTTTTTAAATAAAAGAAATGATGGGATATTACCAATTACGCATCCAGAAATGACAAGGTTTAATATTTCGCTTCAAGATGGTGTAAATATGGTTATGTATGCCATTGAAAACCATTTAGGTGGTGAAATATTCATCCCTAAAATACCATCATACAAAATTCTAGATATCGCAGAGGCTATTGCTCCGAATTGTAAAACCGAAGTGGTCGGTATTAGACCAGGTGAAAAGCTTCATGAAGAAATGATCACAGATACAGATTCTCTAAATACAATCGATCTTGGTAAATATTATGCGATACTTCCATCGGTATCTTTTACTTATACAGAAGATGAGTATATGCAGCATCACAATGCTAAAAAGGTACCATTTGGCTTCAAATATAATTCAGGAACTAATACAGAATGGGAAACAATTGATTCATTAAGAGAATTGATTAAACTTCACGTGGATTCTGAGTTTAATATATGAACCATCAATATATCCCCTATGGAAGACAAGAGATTACTGAAAACGACATCGATGAAGTAATCGAAGTTCTAAAGTCTGATTTTTTAACTCAAGGCCCGAAAGTCCCACTCTTTGAACAAACAGTCGCTAAGTATTTGGGTGTAAATTTTGCCATAGCATTAAATAGTGCGACATCTGCTCTACATGTAGCTTGCTTAGCTCTTGGTTTAGGAGAAAATGACTATTTGTGGACTTCACCAAATACGTTTGTTGCTAGTGCAAATTGCGGCCTGTATTGTGGCGCAAAAATAGATTTTGTCGATATCGATGCAGACACTTATAATCTATGTCCGATTGAATTAGAACGAAAGTTAAAATTAGCAAAAATTCATAATAAACTACCAAAAATCGTAATTCCCGTTCATTTTGCAGGCCAGTCTTGTGATATGAAAAAAATAAAGGAGCTAAGTTTAGAATATGGTTTTAAAATAATTGAAGATGCGTCACATGCAATCGGCGGCAAGTATTTAGGATTACCCGTTGGTGGTTGTCAATATTCCGATATTACCGTTTTTAGTTTCCACCCAGTTAAAATTATCACTACTGCAGAAGGTGGCGTTGCGACTACAAATGATAAAAAATTGGCTCAAAAAATGGAAATACTTCGAAGCCATGGTATAACACGTGACGAATCATTTATGACAAAAGAATCAGATGGCGGTTGGTACTATCAACAGGTATCTTTAGGATTTAACTATAGAATGACAGAAATGCAAGCTGCATTGGGTATATCACAATTTAAACGTCTAGATGAATATGTTGCAGCACGACACGTTTTACAAACTCGATATGATGAATTATTAAGTGAATTACCAATCAAAATTCCCAAACAAACTCTATCATCTTATTCAGCACTCCATCTTTACCCAATTCAAATAGAATTTCAAAGTATCGGTAAATCTAAGAAACAAATATTTGATGAACTAAGGGATCTTGGTATAGGTGTAAATGTTCATTACATACCAGTTCACACTCAACCTTTTTATGAAGAATTAGGCTTCAAATTAGGTGATTTTCCTAATTCAGAAAACTATTATTCAAGGGTGATTAGTATTCCAATATACCAAAGCATGACTTTTGAAATGCAAGATCAAGTAATATCAGCATTAAAAAGAGTTTTGCAATCTTGAACTTAAGTAAAATTGCATTAGGTACTGCTCAATTGGGCTTAAACTACGGCATCAATAACTCCAGCGGTAAACCTAATCACCAAGAAATTGAATCCATTCTCAATTTTGCATTGTCGCAAGGTATAAATACACTTGATACGGCCATTGCTTATGGAGATAGTGAGACAGTACTTGGTAGAGTAGGTGTCGATAAGTTTGAAATTTATACAAAATTACCAAGTACTGAGGGTGTCAATGGAAAAAACATTGAATCTTGGGTTTTTGAAAACTTTGAAAATTCTTTATCGCATCTGAAAAAAAATACCTTGTCGGGTTTATTGCTACATCGACCCTTAGAATTATTTGATAGCAACGGGCCTTATATCTTCAAGGCACTTGAAAAAATAAAGGAGCAAAAGTTAGTCAGCAGCATAGGTGTCTCGGTTTATGCTCCTGAAGAGTTATCTCGAATCATCGATGACTACGAAGTTGATGTAGTTCAAATTCCTTTAAATATAATTGATTCAAGATGGGACGAGCTTTTAGCTAAGTTAAAAAATAATAGTATTGAAGTTCATGTAAGAAGTGTTTTTTTACAAGGATTGTTACTTATGGAGCCGTCGAAGAGAAAACAACAATTTCCACACTGCTCAGTTTTATGGGATAACTTCGACAAGTGGCTTTCATTAAATGAATTAGCCCCAATCCAAGCATGTATTGGAGGTGTACTTCACAATAAGAGTGTTTCAAAATTGGTTCTTGGAACGGAAAAGCTTACCCAACTAAGAGAAATCGTTGGTATCACCCAGAATATAGCTAAAATAGAAATACCATCAACTATTCGTAGTAATGATGTCAACCTATTAAATCCATCTAATTGGAATTTACAATGAATATAATAGCTATTGTGCAAGCGAGAATGGGATCAACAAGATTACCCAATAAGGTCATTGCTTTGATTAACAATAAGCCTATGATTCACATTTTATTGGATAGATTATCGACTTCCAAATTAATTTCTAAAATTATAGTAGCTACTTCCGTTGATAAAAAAAATGATACGTTACATGAATTCTTAAATTCAAGTGGCTATGATTGTTTTCGAGGCTCTGAAAATAACGTCTTAGAGCGATTTTATTTGGCAGCAAAACAATTCGACGCTGATGTAGTTATTCGGATTACAGGAGATTGCCCGTTAGTTGATGCTGAATTGGTAGATGCTTGTATTACTAGATATATACAATCTAGTGTTGATTATGTGTCAAATATTTCTCCACCGACGTATCCAGATGGTTTGGATATCGAAGTTTTTTCTTATCAAGCACTTGAAAAAGCATTTCTACATGCAAAAAATGATTTTGATAAAGAACACGTCACTCCATTTATCCGTACGTCAAATCAATTTTCAAAAATAAACATTATTAATGATCAAGATCTTTCTCAACTTCGTTGGACTGTTGATGAAAAAGAAGATTTAGCTGTAATTAGAAATGTTTTTGATTATTTTTATCCTAATGTGTATTTCGGTTGGCAAGAAGTTTCTCAGCTCCAGTCGGAACAGCCAGAACTATTTCAAATGAACCTACAATTAAATCGTAATGAGGGCGCTAAATTGGGTAAAGGACAAAAGCTTTACAAAAGGGCCAAAAAAATTATTCCTGGTGGAACAATGCTTCTATCAAAAAGGCCGGAAATGTTTCTTCCAGATTTCTGGCCTTCATATTTTAGTAAAGCAAGTGGTTGTAATGTTTGGGATCTCGATGGCAATAAATTCATCGATATGTCAATCATGGGAATTGGGACAAATACATTAGGATATGGTCATCCAGAAGTTGATGACGCCGTTATGCAAAATATTAAAAACGGTAATATGTCTACACTAAATTGCCCAGAAGAGGTATATCTAGCCGAAAAGCTTTTGGAAATTAATCCTTGGGCAGATATGGTTCGATTCGCTCGGTCAGGTGGGGAAATTAATTCAATTGCAATTCGTATCGCGCGTGCAGCAACTGGCAAAGATAAAATTGCAATCTGTGGATATCATGGTTGGCATGACTGGTATTTGTCGACAAATTTAAAAGAAGGAGACGGATTAGATGGTCATCTTCTGCCCGGCCTTGAGCCACTAGGTGTACCAAAAGGGCTTACAGGAACCACCTTACCTTTTAATTATAATAAAATTGAAGAATTAGAATATTTGGTAAATAAACACCCTGGCCAAATTGCAGCTATAAAAATGGAGGTTTCTAGAAACACTGGTCCTCAAGATAACTTTTTAGCAAAAGTAAGAAAAATTGCTTCTGATAATAATATCGTTTTAATTTTTGATGAGTGCACTTCAGGATTCAGAGAAACTTTTGGGGGGCTTTACAAAAAGTTTGATGTAGAACCCGATCTAGCAATTTTTGCGAAAACTATGGGCAATGGTTATGCCATTTCGGCCTGTGTTGGTCGTGGCGAGATAATGAGTGCTGCTGAAAAAACATTTATTAGTAGTACGTTTTGGACAGAACGTGTTGGCCCAACAGCTGCACTTAAGACGCTTGAGGTTATGGAGCGAGAAAAATCTTGGGAGTACATTACAAATATTGGTACCTATGTCTCTGATAAATGGCAATTATTGGCAGATAAATATGAACTACCTATATCACGATGGGGATTACCGGCGCTTTGTGGTTTTACGTTTTTAACTAACAATTCATTAGAATATAAGACCTTTATAACCCAAGAAATGCTGAAAAAAGGCTATTTAGCAAGTAATTCATTTTATGCATCCTTGGCACACAATAAAGAAATAGTTGATATATATTTTGAAGAGTTAGATCCAATATTTGAACGTATTAAAATTTCAGAGCAAAAAAATGATATAACTGGACTTTTAGAAGGTTCTGTCTGCCATGCTGGTTTTAAGCGATTGAATTGATGAGAATTGCTTTCAGGGTTGATGCTTCAAATATTATTGGCAGCGGCCATGTGATGCGTTGTCTTGTGCTTGCTGACGAACTTCGAGCATTGGACTATTCAATAATTTTTGTTATGCGTCCTCAAGAAAACGATTTAATAGATTATGTTCGATATAGGGGTTTTGAGGTAAAAAAATTGAACATCCCTGAAGAGCATAATAGTGTGCAGGATGAAAATGATTATTCAACATGGTTACAATTATCTGAATATGATGATGCAGAGGATTTCATCAAAAATGTAGATAAATGTGATTTTGTAGTTGTCGATCATTACGGTATTAATGATACATGGGAACTAAAAGTTAAAAACACACTAGAATGCCCTATATTAGCAATAGATGATTTGGTCAGAAGGCATCAAGTCGATTTGATTTTAGATCAAACAGTGGATAGAAATTCGTTTGAATATGCACAAGAATCTGATTTCATTTTGGCTATGACAGGTACAAGGTATGCACTTTTAAGGAATGATTTTTCGAAATTCCGAGCTAAGCAATGCGATATAGCAAATGCTTTTGTTACGCATAACGTACTGATATCAATGGGTGCAATTGATAATTTCGATGTGACTTCAAAAGTATTAAATGCACTGAAAAAAAGAAAAACATTGCTAAATTGTACGGTGTTGCTAAATTCAAGTGCTCCGCATTTCCATGAAGTCACTAATTTTATTAATAATAATTCACATTGGGTAAGGCATATAGATTTTACTGAAAATATCGCAGAACTAATGTCTGAGCATACAATATCTATTGGAGCGCCCGGTTCAACTTCATGGGAACGAGTTTGCTTAGGACTACCAAGCATTGTGATTCCATTAGCATCAAATCAAGAACAAATATGCGAGCGTTTGGTCATGCACAATTGTTCATTGTCAATTAAAATTTCAGAGATCGAAAAGAATTTAGATGATTGTATTAATAAATTAATAAAGAATTATTTAGAAATGCGAAATGCTTGCCTAAATTTATGTGATGGAAGAGGTGCTGAAAGGGTAGTTAATAGAATTTCTATTTTTAATAAAAATATTAAATTAAGAATAGCTACATCAGAAGATATTGAAAAAGTTTATTTGTGGCAAACCATCCCTGAAACAAGAAGGTATTCTAATAATCCTCAAATTCCAACTTTCGTTGAACACAAAAAATGGATGACAGAGAAATTAATTTCAAAAAATGATTATTTTTATATTATAAAAATAAATGAAATCGATATAGGTGTTGTTCGTCTTGATAAAAAATCATGTTCAATTTTTGTTATTTCAATATTTATAATACCTGAATTCCATGGGAAAGGAATTGCCAGTGAAGTCCTTTCTATAATCAATAAACTGTTTCCAACTATAAGCATAGAAGCAACTGTAAAAAGTCAAAATATAAGTTCAAAAAAACTTTTTAAAAAAGCTGGTTATAAAGAAATAAGTGAAGAATTATTTTTACGAGATAAAATTGAATAGTTATGAAAAATCGATTAATCATAGATGGAAAGAAGATTGGCGACGGATTTGAGCCTTATGTTATAGCTGAAATGTCTGCTAATCATAATGGAGATATCAATAATGCTTTTAAAATTATTGAAATGTCCAAAAGATCAGGTGCTCATGCTGTCAAACTTCAAACTTATAAACCAGACACAATCACTTTAAATTCTAGAGAGCCAGAATTTATGATAGAGGGTGGTTTGTGGCATGGTCAGAGTCTTTATGAATTATACGAAAGTGCTTTTATGCCATGGGAGTGGCATAAGCCACTATTTGATTATGCAGAAAAAATTGGAATTTCTATATTTAGTTCTCCTTTTGATAATACAGCTGTTGATTTATTAGAGGATCTAAATAGTCCAGCATATAAAATAGCAAGTTTTGAAGCGGTTGATATACCTCTAATAAAATATGTAGCATCAACAGGAAAACCGATGATAATTTCAACCGGCATGGCTAATGCTGAAGAAATAGAAGAAGCGGTTGAAGCAGCTAAATCCAGCGGTTGTAGACAATTAGCCATACTTCATTGCGTAAGCGGATATCCTGCACCATCAGAAGATTATAATCTGATGACAATTTCAGACATGAAAATGAGATTTAAACTTCCTGTTGGGTTATCTGATCATACGCTAGATAACACCACAGCCATTGCAAGTGTAGCATTAGGTGCTTGCATAATTGAGAAACACGTTACTTTAGATAGAAATGCAGGTGGACCTGACGATAGTTTTTCTTTAGAAGAGGCCGAGCTCAATCATTTATGTAGTTCTGTACATACAGCTTGGCAGGCAGTAGGAAACATCAATTATGGTAGAAAATCTAGTGAAATTGGAAATGTTAAATTTAGACGCTCTTTATACTTTGTAGAAAATATTAAAGAGGGTGAAATAATTGAAGCGAAACATATTAAATCAATACGTCCTGGATATGGACTAGCTCCAAAATATCATGAATTAATTCTTGGTAAGAAATTGAAAGTTTCCGTTAAAAAAAATACTGCTGTGACATTTGAAATATTAGAGGATTAATAATGAGAGTAATAATACCTGCGGCAGGAAAAGGTTCTAGATTAGGAAGAGAAACAAAAGACAATACAAAGTGTATGGTTGATTTTATAGATGGAAAGATTATTGATCATACAATTAATATATTGGAAGATCTCAATTTACATAAAATAACAATAGTTACAGGGTATAAATCAAGTTCATTAAGAGATTATCTCAAACACAAAAAGCATATTGAATATATTGAAAATAAGGAATTTGAAACAACGAATAACATAGTTTCAATTTATTTGGCCCTTCAAGAGATAAAAAATGAAGACGTAATGATAATTGAAAGTGATCTTGTTTTTGAAAAGGAAGTGATTAACCGGGCGTTAAATGCTAAGGGAGATTGCGTAATATTAGTAGATAAATATGATCAAACCATGGACGGTGGTGCAGTAAAAATAGAAAATAAAAATATTTATTTTTATAAGCCAACAATGGATGATATTAAAAATGGAGCACTAAAAACTGTAAATATTTATAAAATGAGTAATATGTTTATAAAGAATTTATATCTACCATTATTGAAAATTTATATCGAGAATAATTATTTAAACGAATACTACGAAGACGCACTTTCACATGTAAGTAATTTGCCAGAAAGAAAATTAACTTTGGAAGATATAAGTGGCCTAAAATGGCATGAGATTGATAATAAAAATGATTTAGATATTGCAAAAGTAAAGTTTGCAAAAAATCAGCATGAAACTTTGATCAATCGATGGGGGGGTTATTGGCGCTTCAAAAATTTTAATGAGTTCAATTTATTAGTGAACCCATTTTATCCACCTATTAAATTTGAAGAAGAAATAAAATCGAATTTGAATACATTGATACATTCTTACCCCTCTAGTTATAAAGTTCAAAACGATTTAATGGCTGCAGTGCTAAACATTGACTCAAAGTTTGTAAGAGTTGGTAACGGTGCCAGTGAAAATATTTTGAATATAGTTAGAAATTTGAAAAAAAGTATAATTCTTGGGCCGACATTTAAAGAATACGAGAATAGAATGAATGGAAACAGTATTTTGGTAAAGGATTTAGACGATCCAGTGCTTAAAAATTCTGAATATGATTCCGTCATTATTGTAAATCCAAATAACCCTGATGGTAGACTAGTTGAAAAAAAAGAAATTTTGAAAATTCTAGAGAATTGTAATAAGAAAATAATTGTTGATGAATCGTTTATGGACTTTTGCGAGGATAAAAATAACCAAAGTTTTATGAACGATCATGATATAGAAAATTATAAAAATTTAGTAGTAATAAAAAGTATTGGAAAATCACATGGAATTGGCGGGTTAAGATTGGGTGCAATAATAACAAGTAATGATGAAGTATTGAATCTCCATGACAATTTGCCGATTTGGAATATAAATAGTTTCGCTGAATTTTATTTACAAAGTTTTGATAAATATAAAAAAGATTATGAATTATCATTGGATTTATTGAAGAAAGAAAGAAAGAATATGTTCAATAAATTAAACAAAATAGATCGGTTAAAAGTAATTGAAAGTCATACAAATTTTATTTTTTTCAGTATTAAAGGGAATGTTTATTTAGAATATATTGATTATATGTTAAAAAATAAAATTTTGATTAAAAAAGTAGATAATCATGGGCTTGAGGGAATCAGGGTTGCGGTTAAATCCAAGAATGAAAATGAGACCTTTTGTAACCTTACATCCAAATTCTTCTCAAAATAATGATGCATCGAAAATATCTCCTAAATTAGAAGCTACATTTGATATGTTTTTAAAAATTATAAATATTGAGTTTGAATCTGATTTAATTTTTCCGGAATATGATAAATATCACACTTGGTCAAACAGCGCCTAATGCAAAATAAATATCGTGCGAATTATATGAGTATATAATTTTAGGTTGGTGCGTTGAAAATAAATTTTTGAGAAAATAATGTTATAAATTTTAATGTAATTGATTGTAGAAATATCGTAAGCCCTTAAATCGACACCATTTTATCAGTCATAGATTACGAAACACTACCTCCATCAATCAACGCAGGTAGCAATGAACATATTATCAGAAACAGAATGGCGAGCATTCTTTGACCAGTGGCGGGAATCCGGTCTCACAAATCGAGAGTTTTGCAAAGAGCTCAACATAGTCTACGACAATTTTTTGTATTGGCGTCTCTAGTTTAAAGGCAGGATCCAAATTTGGAATCAGCTTCAAGGAAACAATTAATTCCGGTGAAGATCCAATCCATTGACTATTCAGTTGAGCAAATTTTGGAGGTACGCTTGCCCAATGGCATTGTGATTGCCGGAGTTAACGAAGCAAATATTTCTACCGTTTGTTGCTTGCTCAATCAGTTATGAAGGCCCGTTACCTGCGTCCGTCTCGAGAGATCCCG
>JAUIAT010000006.1 GCA_030425295.1 Gammaproteobacteria bacterium | reverse complement strand
GTGATGATGTTTTAAACCTTGTTGAAAAATTAAACTTTGATTATTTTGATAAAATTTTAAATGCATCTGGCAAGAAATTATCAGATTTCATCGAAAACAGTCAGGATGTAGTTAATATTTTTGAGCATTTAAGTGAAGATAAATTTCTATTAGTGCTTAAGAAAATCAAAAATAAATTACCAGAAATTATTAAAGATCGTGATGATGTTTTAAACCTTGTTGAAAAATTAAACTTTGATTATTTTGATAAAATTTTAAATACATCTGGCAAGAAATTATCAGATTTAATCGAAAACAGTCAGGATGTAGTTAATATTTTTGAGAATTTAAGTGAAGATAAATTTCTATTAGTGTTTAAGAAAATCAAAAATAAATTGCCAGAAATTATTAAAGATCGTGATGATATTTTAAACCTTATTGAAAAATTAAACTTTGATTATTTTGATAAAATTTTAAATGCATCTGGCAAGAAATTATCAGATTTAATCGAAAACAGTCAGGATGTAGTTAATATTTTTGAGCATTTAAGTGAAGATAAATTTCTATTAGTGCTTAAGAAAATCAAAAATAAATTATCAGAAATTATTAAAGATCGTGATGATGTTTTAAACCTTATTGAAAAATTAAACTTTGATTATTTTGATAAAATTTTAAATGCATCTGGCAAGAAATTATCAGATTTCATCGAAAACAGTCAGGATGTAGTTAATATTTTTGAGCATTTAAGTGAAGATAAATTTCTATCAGTGCTTAAGAAAATCAAAGATAAATTACCAGAAATTATTAAAGATCGTGATGATATTTTAAACCTTATAGAAAAGTTAGATTTTAATTGTTTTGATAAAGTTTTAAGTGCAGCTGGCAAGCAATTATCAGATTTCGATAATGAAAAACAAAATTTGAACAACCTTGTTAGGTATCTAGATTATAAAAATAGCAAATCCTCTACCGCATATATAATATCTAATCTTAATCTAAGTCGCTATGATGTGACTTATTTTCTTCAACATTTAAAGAGTGAAAATTATAAAACCTTTATTGATGACATAATCTCACTGTCAAGTATTGAGGAAAATAGTCAGTATGTTATCTATGTTCTTCAAGAGTTAGATGTTGGTAAGTGTAAGATTTTTCTTGATAAAATTAAAGATGATTTGCAAACTATAATTAAAGATAGTCGTATCCGAAAATCTGTTCTTGAAGCTTTACCCCCTGACCTTGACAAGCATGAAGTTTTTTTTAAATCAATCGTCAAATCACCTGACAGCGTTTATTATATTCTTCAAAGTTTAGATTATGATCAGTGCAAATTATTTCTTGATGTAATCAAAGATCAATTGCCTAAAATTATTAAAACGAGAGAGGATGTGTTAACTATTCTCAGAGTTTTTGCATTTTCAAAATTTGATCAATATGACGGTGAATTATTATTGCAACTAGTTAAAAATGAGAGTATAGAATCTGAATTTTTGGAAAAATTTCGGTCGTGCTGCGATGGAGGTCATCATTTTAAGAAAGAAATTACATTGCGTTTCGATCAGTTAAAAGAACAAGAACTTAGCATTAATGGGGTAAATGAACTTAAAAAATATTTGTCAGAAAATAATGGCAGAAATTTCCCATTTTTAAAATTTGATGAAAAAGAAATAGAGGCATTAAAAAAAGTGGCTGAGCAAGCTACTGATAATGATATTAAAGATTATCCCATTATCGAGAAAATGCAAAATATTATTACCAATAATAGTGAATATAAAAATATAGAGCTTAGTAGTGATGACTTAAACGGGCTTAAAGGTTATTTGTTGGAACGAAAAGGATTAAGGTTTCTTAATTATGAGGAGATGGGGGTAGTTGTAGATATTTTGAGCAAGATACCCATGATCAAAATAAATAGGTTTGGATTGACTAATGAATTAAAAGAAGCATATAGGCGCTCTAAATCTAAAACATCTATGTTACTTAGCTCATATTCAATAGAAAGTTTGAAAAATTTATTGGGAAATAAAGAATTAATTGAGAAACTTATTACTACAGAAAATTTATCTAATAAACTGACTAATACTGTACAAGAATTTAATGCAGAAAAGATAAGTAATAAACTTCTACAAGATTTAAATTTTGATCAAAGCAAAGCATTTATAGAATCAATTAAACATATATTGCCTAAGATACTAAATTTAGATGATTTATCCTATATTATGAATAGTTTGGATCTTGAAAAAAGAAAAATTTTTATAAATAAAAATAAAGATATATTGCTAACTTCCTTTCAATATTTTAGCTATATTAATTTTGCCTATTTTTTAAGAAAATTGAATTCATCTGCATTTCAAATATTCTTAACTGAATTCAAAGATCAACTGCCTAATATTATAAAAAATGCCCATGCTTTATGTGATTTGTTCAAAGGGCTAGAGTTAGATTCTATAAAAAGTTTTCTAAAGGCATCTGAAAAGAATTTTCTTGATTTTATTAATGAAAGTAAAGATTTGGCTGTAGTTTTTAAAGAAACTAAATTAGATTTTTCTGATCATGAATGGAAGGTGTGTGTGAATCATTTTCTTAAGAATATAGATGATAGTATTATTAAAAATGAAGATAATACTCTATTTTTCTCCGAGTTAGAAAAATTTGTATTTATTTATAGAGAAATTAAAGATAATTTATCAGATTTTATTATAAAAAGTCAGGATGTTATTAATATTCTTAAATGGACAAATGATGAGGTTTTTTATGACATCGTTAAACGCATTAAAGATAAATTGCCTGGTGTTATTAGTCATAGCCAGGATATAGTGAATCTTATTCAAGAATTAGGTTTATCAAGATGCATAATAGTTTTAGAGGCATTCGATAAAAAATTATCAGATTTTATGAATGAAGATCAAGATGTAGTTAATGTTCTTACATTGACAAAAGATGAAGATTTTCAAGATGCTCTTCAAGAAATTGCTGAAAAATTACCAGATATTATAAAAAATAGCCAAGGTGTTGTTAATATTCTTCAAGGGTTAGGTAAAGATAAGGGGGAAGCTCTTCTTGATGCAATTAAAGATAAAATACATATTTTTGTGAAAAATACTGATGATGTGAGTGATATTTTTCATTCGTTAACTATTGAGTATCGCACTGAATTTTATAATGCAATCAAAGTTAATTTGCCGAAAATTGTTAAAAATAGTGTGGATTTAAATATGGTTCTTAAATATTTAACTCCTGATCAGTGTAAAGACTTTCTCGAATCAATCAAAAAGCACGATAGTCTTGCTCTTGCAAACTTTGAACCCAAAGACCTTGATAAGTTAACTAAATTATATGATTTAGGAGATCGTACAATTTCTAGACCTATTACTAACCGGATTGCGAAGTCTATATTATCTAAAATTAAAGATGATAATCCCAGAGGAAAAAAATATAGCTTTGAAGAAATAGAGTATCTTAAAACGCAGTTGTTGGAAAGCGGCGAAAAAAAATTAATTACAAAGACCCTTGATAATTTGTCTTATCTTATCTCAGCAGAAGATACTGATGTAAGCTATGTTTTTAAAGATTTATCTAGTGGGCAGAGAGCTGAAGTTTATTTGGCAATTATAGATAATCGAGAGTCTTTGGTAAAAGTCTTAAGCTGCCTAAGTATTGAGCATAGAACTGAGGTTTATGGTGAGATACAAGATAAAGTCCCAGGGTTTGTAAAATCTGCTTTAGACTTATATAGAATTTTTGAAGTTTTAACTGATAAGCAGCGTACTGAAGTTTATGGTGAGATACAAGATAAAGTCCCAGGGTTTGTAAAATCTGCTAAACATTTATATCTTGTTCTTAAATTTTTAACTGATAAGCAGCGTACTGAAGTTTATGGTGAGATACAAGATGAAGTCCCAGGGTTTGTAAAATCTGCTAAACAATTAGATAGGGTTATAAAGTTTTTAACTGATAAGCAGCGTACTGAAATTTGTGGGAAAATACAAAAAAAACTTACAGGATTTGTAAAATCTGCCCAGTATTTTAGATATTTTAGATACTTAACTGAAGAGCAGCGTGCTGAAGTTTATGGGAAAATACAAGATAACATTCCATGGTTTGTAAACTCTGCTAAAGATTTATCTTGCGTTCTTTGGTTTTTAACTGAAGAGCAGCGTACTGAAGTTTATAAGAAAATACAAGATAATGTTCCAGGATTTGTAAAATCTTCTCAAGATTTATATTGGGTCTTTGAATTTTTAACTGAAGAGCAGCGTGCTGAAGTTTATGGGAAAATACAAGATGAAGTTCCAGAATTTGTAAAATCTTCTCAAGACTTAGAGGTTGTTTTTAGTTTTTTAACTGAAGAGCATCGTACTGAAGTTTATAAGCAAATACAAGATGAAGTTCCAGAATTTGTAAAATCTTCTCAAGACTTAGAGGTTGTTTTTAGTTTTTTAACTGAAGAGCAGCGTACTGAAGTTTATAAAAAAATACAAGATAACGTTCCAGAATTTATAAAAAGCAAGGGAGATTTGGGGTGGGTTGGTTACAGTTGTACTGCTGATATAGTTAGAGATATTCTTGAGAAAATTAAAGATGAATTATCTAGTTTTTCATTTGATAATGAAGATATTAAATTTATTATTAATTTAAATCTTGATAAGAGCAAGGCTTTCCTTGGGGCAATTAAAGGTCAATTGCCAATTATCATTACAAATACTAGAGATATATTTTCTGTTCTTGAGTGTTGCACTCCGGAGAAGTGCGAAGCTTTTCTTGACATAATGGCAGATTGCCTGAAAAAAATTATTTATGATGAGAATAGTTTAAAGGGTGTTATTGATAATTTAAATGATGAAAATTACAAAGCATCTCTTGGGGTAATTGAAAAATATGTTAGCTCAGAAATCATAAAAAACTGTAAGGATGAGCGAATTAAGAAAAATATGATGGAGATTAGTCAACATCTACCCGAAAGCAGTAACATGGTAAAATACGGCATATTTTCAGAAAAAAATGCTAAAAATGATATATCAAAGACAATTAAGCCTGGTCTGCCAGTAAAAAAAGATATGACTGGCTAGGGCAACCAACTTATAAATGTAGATGTTTTTACCCTCACTGCTATTAGATTAGGGGCTAGCTTTGATAAAATTATTTCATTATTATTAAAGATTGTTAGTAATCGTGCTTGTATTTGCAAGTTTCTATATTTTGTGAAAATTTATAATTTAACTAGTCAGATAGATAGAAGCTATGCACCTGATTAAAGAGGAAGTTTTCGCTGCGTCATAGATATTTTCTTTTCGCGGCACCAAATTATTAGCAGGCTCTAATTTAATAATGTAAAATTTGAGATCTTACATGACTAAAATTTCTACTTATTTTTCTTTTTTTGCTATAGCTGTTATATGCCTATTTGGGTGCGCTACACGTATGCCGTCTGATGATTTTCCAGCGTATAGTACAATCGTCGATAATAAAACTATTGTTGAACTTAAGGATTTGGCTCAAGCAGGAGATCCAGCTGCTGAGTACACTTTAGGTTATCAGTATTATTATGGAATTGGTGTTTCCAGAGATGAGGAGGCAGCTAGAGAATGGATTGCCAAATCTGCTTCTCAGGGGTATAAAAGAGCGAAAGAAGCAATGCGTCTTATTATTAATAACCGCAGATATAAGCCTGATCAGCCTTCTCTAATGGGATTGTCGCAACGTCCTACTCCTAAATCTGGTGACCAAAATCCTTTACGATTAAAACAAATGAAGAGTCATATAGATTTATCAAAAAAAACTTCCAAGAAAAGTCTATCAACCTTAAGAACCAAAAATAATGTTTCTAAGCAGTTGCAAATAAAGAAACAGTTTAAATATACAATTCAGCTTTTATCATCTACTAATAAACAGGATTTATTTGCTTTTAGGGATAAGTATGGCTTGCAGCAAAAGTCTAGAATAAAGGAGTCGTCTAGGAATAAGGTGAAATATTATAAATTACTGTATGGACATTACAGTAAATATCGTTATGCTAAGTTAGCTTTGGATCATTTGCCAAAATCTTTGCGCAAACATAATCCATGGATTCATCAATATTGATATGAGCTAGCTGCTTGATCTTGCTTAACAAAGCTTAGATGAATACAATGAAACTTTAGAGCCTTAATGGAGCGTTTAAATGGCATTTGATAATAAAGACAACAAAGACAACAAAGATAAAGATCCTTGGACAGATAAAAATAGAAATCAAGGTCCTCCAGAGATAGATGAGCTCTTCCGTAAGTTAAACAATAAACTAAAAGGCGCTATGGGTGGAGGAAATTCCAGTGGTACTAAATCTTCAGGCGAAGGTGGTTTCGGTATTATTTTTGGCTTGATTTTTATAGCTCTTATTATCGTTTGGTTTCTTACGGGAATTTACATTGTGTCTCCCGGTGAGCAGGGAGTTGTCTTGAGGTTTGGTAAGTATGAGAGAACTGTAGATCCTGGCATTCACTGGCTGCCAAGGATTGTGGAGTCTGTTCGTTTAGTAGATGTTAAGCATATTTATCACTATAGCTATCAGTCTGAGATGTTGACCAAAGATGAAAATATTGTTTCAGTTAAGCTTACTGTTTTGTATAGAATTAATAAACCTAATGATTTCCTATTTAATGTTGCAAATCCGTCTACTAGTTTGGAGCAGGCAACTAAGAGTGCTTTACGTCAGATCGTAGGTCGTATGAATTTAGGTCCTATATTAACCACAGGACGTGAGGAAGTACGTACGCAAACAGAATCCCAATTGAAGAAAATTCTTTCTAGATATAATACGGGCATTATTATTACCGATGTTGCATTACAGGAGACTAACCCGCCTGAACAAGTCGTTGAAGCTTTTGATGATGCAGTTAAAGCGCGAGAGGATGCCCAGCGTTATGTGAACCGCGCTGAAGCTTATAGAAGTGTTGTTGTTCCGAAAGCCAATGGTCAAGAGTCTCGCATTTTAGCAAGTGCAAAAGCTTTTAGAGAGAGAATTATTTTGCAAGCGAAAGGTGATGTTGAGCCTTTCTTGGCGGAATATAGTGTTTATAAGCAAGCTCCAGCTGTAACTAAGCATCGTTTGTATTATCAAGCTATGCAGCAAACTTTAGAAGATAGTAATAAAGTTGTTATGGATAACAAGCAAGATAAGTCAAACTTTTATATGCCAATGCCCCAGCTTATGCAGCAGCAAAAGGCTGTTGAGGATGAGCATTCTGAATTATCTGCGAGCAAAGAAATTGCCAAATCAGCTATAGAAAGCGGAGAGCAGTTAACTGCAAATTCAGAGTTGTCTGGCCCGATTAATCAAAGAAGTGTAAGGCCAACTTATCCAGTTAGAGGGAATTTCTAATGAATATATTTAAATCATTATTTGGTGTGGTTGCTGCTATAACGATTATAGTTCTGCTGGGTTGTTTCTTTACAGTTCAGCAGGGGCAGAAGGCTCTTGTTTTACAGATGGGGCGATTTGTGAAAAATCCTGTAACCGATAAAGCAGAGGTTTACGGTCCTGGGCTTCACTTCAAGTTCCCATTTATTAATCAAGTTAGGGCTTTTGATGCTCGCTTGCAGACAATGGACGTTCAGTCTTCTCGTATATTAACTAAAGAGCAGAAGTATGTTTTAGTTGATTACTACGTCAAATGGCGTATTAGTGATTTGCCATTATTTTATAAAACTACTCATGGGCAGCCATTGAGAGCAGAAAGTATATTGCAGCAAAAAATTAATGATGCCTTGCGTGCAGCTTTTGGTGATCGTCAATTGAGTGAAGTTGTTTCTGGTGAGCGTGTAGAAGTAATGAACAAATTATTACAAGAGGCCGAGGCCGGTGCGGTTAACCTTGGTCTTGATGTATTAGACGTTAGGATTAAACGTATAGATTTACCAGAGAATGTTAGTAAGTCAGTATTTCATCGTATGCGTACTAAGCGAGAACAAGTAGCAGCGTTGTACCGTTCTGAAGGTAAGGCTAAAGCTGAAAAAGTAAGAGCTGATGCTGATGCTGAAGTTGAGGTTATTCTTGCAAAAGCGAAACAAAAGGCTGCTGTTATTCGCGCTGAAGGTAAAGAAAAATCTGCAAAAATTTATGCAGAGGCTTATAATAAAGATGATAATTTTTATCAGTTTTTTAGATCCCTTGAGGTTTATAAGCAAATTTTTTCTAAAAAGAATAATATGATAGTGCTGTCTCCTAGTAGTGAGTTAATGAAGTACTTTAACTCAACTAGCTTTGCGAAAAGTGCAAATGCCTCTAGCACTCGATAAGGAGTATGTATAAAAATGGCTTGGGAGATACTTTTTAGCGCTGTTGCACTATTGTTAGTTTTTGAAGGAATTATGCCTTTTGCATCTCCTGAATATTGGAGAAAAATGATGTTAAGAATGACATCTCAGACAGATAAACAGATAAGGTTTGCAGGCCTTATTAGTTTGATTCTAGGTGCTGTTCTGATGTATCTTGTCCATGCTGGGGTTATGTAACTTACCCTGGCACCTAATTATACAATCTGTTAGAATTGTCTGCGGTTTTCGCAGTTTTTTAGTGCTTGGAAGATATTGGTAGTAAATTCTATTTGTGGAAATATATGCAAAAAAGGATTGGCTGGTAATGTCTTCCCTTAAGTAGAGTGAGTAATATGCCAAAGAAGAATATAGTAGTAGTAGGCACTCAGTGGGGTGACGAAGGTAAAGGTAAGGTAATTGATTGGTTAACTGATCGTGTAGGTTGCGTTGTCCGATTTCAGGGTGGGCACAATGCTGGTCATACCTTAGTAATTAATGGTAAAAAAACCATTTTGCGCCTTATACCTTCAGGTATTTTACGTGAAGGCGTACCCTGTGTGATTGGTAATGGGGTTGTTTTATCTCCTGTTGCACTAACGCAAGAAATAGAAGAGCTAGAATCTACAGGAGTAGACGTCAAATCACAGTTAGTTGTAAGTGCTTCTTGCTCGGTTATTCTTCCCTCTCATATTGCTCTTGATCAAGCCCGCGAAAGAGCAAAAGGTAAGAATGCAATTGGAACAACTGGTCGCGGTATTGGGCCAACTTATGAAGATAAGGTTGCTCGTCGAGGAATACATGTCTGCGATCTTCTTGATAAAGATCGTTTTTGGAGTAAATTAGAGCCTTTGGTGGAGTATCATAACTTCTTGCTAACTAACTACTACAATGAAGAGCCAGTTTCAGCCAAAGAAAGTTTTGATGAGATAAATAAAGCTTTTGAAAAATTTGGTTCACTTGTGGCTGATTCAGCAAGCGTGATTGAAGCTGTTAAAAATAAAGGTGAAAGCATATTGTTTGAGGGTGCTCAGGGCACTTTTCTAGATATTGATTTAGGTACTTATCCTTATGTAACTTCTTCTAATACAACTGCAGGTGCCGCATCAGTAGGTACTGGTATGGGACCACTTAACATTGAAAGTGTTCTTGGCATTACTAAGGCTTACACAACTCGCGTTGGTGCTGGCCCATTTGTCACAGAACTTCATGACGAAACAGGTATGCGTCTTGCTGAGAAAGGTAATGAGTTTGGTTCGGTAACTGGTCGTCCAAGAAGATGTGGCTGGTTTGATGCTCTAATTTTAAGGCGTTCAGCACGTATGAATAGTTTAAGTGGTTTATGCTTAACTAAATTAGATGTTCTTGATGGTTTTGATACAGTTAAAATCTGCGTTGCCTATAAATTGAATGGTGAAACATTTACAGAGATGCCAATGGATAGCGATCTTCTTGAGCAATGCGAACCTGTTTACGAAGAAATGCCTGGTTGGGATGTTACAGCAGGTATTCAAAACATTGATAATCTACCAGAAGCCGCCAAAAACTATCTTGTCCGAGTTGAAGAGTTGGTTGGTGTGCCAATTTCTCTTCTTTCAACAGGTCCTGGGCGTACTGAAATTGCAGTACTTAACGACCCATTTTCTGAAGAAACAGCTGTTAATGCTGCAGGTGAGATCTAAATGAAAAAAGTTGCCGAGTTTTTTGTCGAGTATTTTCAATTTTTAGATAAAGATTCTAAGGTTGTTGATGATTTGCCAGAGTTCACAAATGATCGGGGGTTTTTGATCTCCTTGTATAGATCAATGGTGCTAACTCGTATATTCGATGAAAAAGCCGTACGTATGCAACGTATGGGGCAACTCAGCACTTTTCCATCTTCTTTGGGGCAAGAGGCCGTTATGGTTGGTACTGGTGCAGCCCTAAAAAAAGAAGATGTTTATTGTCCTTATTATCGTGATCAAGGCGTTTTATTTAGGCATGGTGTCACTCCTAAAGAGTTATTTATCTACTGGTCAGGTGATGAAAGAGGTAGTGCCTTTTCTGGAGCTCGTGAAGACTTCCCGATAGCTGTGCCTATTGCTACTCAATCATTGCATGCGACAGGTGTTGCTAGCGCATTTAAAATTCGTAAGCAACCTCGGGTTGTTATAACAATGTGTGGTGAAGGAGGTACTTCTGAAGGTGATTTTTATGAGGCGATTAATCTGGCTGGCGCGTGGAATTTACCAGTAGTATTTATCGTAAATAATAATCAGTGGGCTATATCAGTATCTCGCGAAGCTCAAACTAAGTGTGAAACTATAGCACAAAAAGCAATTTCAGCTGGATTTAAAGGTATCCAGGTTGATGGTAATGATATAATTGCTGTATACGACAAGGTCTCTCAAGCAGTAGAGAACGCCCGCAATGGCGGAGGTCCGCAGCTAATTGAAGCTATTACATATAGACTATCAGATCACACTACAGCCGATGACGCTAGTCGTTATTGCCCTAAAGATAATTTAGACAAAGCTTGGGATGAAGAGCCAGTTGAGCGTTTTAAGAAATACCTAGAAGATTATCATGATTTTAATGAATCAGAAGATTTAGCTATTAAAGATGAATGTTCCAAAGAAGTTGATCAAGCTGCTATTGATATGCTTAATTTTGAGAAACCAAATGCTGAATCTATGTTTGATCATTTATATGAAAATTTCCCCGAAGCTTTGCTTGTGCAGTATGAAGAGTTAATAGCAATGAATAAAGAGGGAGGTAAGTAATGACTATGATTACTATGGCTGAAGCCATCAATCAAGCCCTCGTGTATGAAATGACTCAAGATCAAGATGTTGTTGTAATGGGTGAAGATGTCGCTGGCAATGGCGGTGTGTTTAGGATTACCGTAGACTTGTTAGAAAAATTTGGGCCAGATCGTGTTATGGATACACCTCTGGCTGAGAGTATGATAGCTGGTTGTGCTATAGGTATGGCGTCTCAAGGTGTAAAACCTGTAGCTGAATTTCAATTCATGGGTTTTATTTATCCAGCTTTCGATCATATTATAAATCACGCTGGTCGGTTAAGAAATAGAACCAGAGGCAGGCTTTCTTGCCCTCTAGTTTTTAGGGCTCCATATGGTGGTGGTATTCATGCTCCTGAGCATCATAGCGAAAGTACAGAGGCTTTGTTTTCACATATCCCAGGAATTAGGGTTGTAATTCCTTCCACTCCAGCAAGAGCTTACGGATTGTTGCTTGCAGCAATTAGAGATCCTGATCCAGTTCTGTTTTTAGAGCCAAAAGCAATATACCGTAAATTTAAACAAAACGTTCCAGACACTGGACAAGCTCTACCATTAGATAAATGTTTTATAAGTAAAACAGGCAGTGATGTAACAATTGTCGCTTGGGGAGCAATGCATGCTGAAGCAATGCATGCTGCTGATATACTTGAAGCAGATGGCATTAGCGCTGAAGTAATAGATGTTGCTACAATTAAGCAGCTTGATATGAAGACGATTTTGACTTCAATAGAAAAAACCGGGCACTGTGTTATTGTGCACGAAGCTGCTCGCACGAATGGTGTTGGAGCAGAAATTGCAGCAGAAATTGCAGAGCATGGTTTATTTTCATTACATGCTCCAGTTAAAAGAGTAACAGGTTTTGATACGGTAATGCCGTATCCCATTTTAGAAAAGAAATATCTGCCAAATGCAGATCGCATTTCAAAAGCAGTGAGAGAAGTATTGTGAGATATTTTAATTTGCCAGATCTAGGTGAAGGTTTGCCAGATGCAGAAATACAAGAGTGGTATGTCAAAGTAGGTGACAATGTTGAAGCTGAGCAGCCTCTAGCAGCGATGGAAACCGCAAAAGCTGTAGTTGACGTTCCGTCTCCGTTTGCAGGTAAAATTGCCAAGTTATTTGGTGAACCAGGTGACACAATTGAAACAGGTGATCCTTTAGTTGGTTTTGAGGCTTCTGAAGAAGTTGCCAACACCAGTAAAAAAGAAGATCAAGGAACGGTTGTCGGGAGAGTGGACTCACAATCTACTATTTTGGCTGATGATGTCACAATTAGCTCAATGACAACCACACCAAGCGATAGTTTAAAGGTATTGCCAGCAGTTAGAGCAACAGCAAAAAAACTAGGTGTAAATCTTGCTAATGTAAAAGGCACTGGACCAAGTGGGCAGATCACAATTAATGATGTTAAATCGTTTACAGGATCAAATACATCTGGTCAGATTCAAGAAGGTTATGAAGTTCTTAAGGGGTTTCGTCGTACGATGTGCCAGCAGATGACTCGTTCGAATGATCAGGTGGTGCATACTACAGTTTTTGAAGATGCTCTAATTGGGCATTGGGCAGCAAAGACAGATATAACGGTTCGAATTCTTCAGGCTATAGTTGCAGCCTGTAAAGCTGAACCAGCTTTAAATTCGCACTTTGATGGTGATGCCATTGCTGTAAAACGTTTTTCAGATATTAATCTTGGTCTTGCAGTGGATACTGAAAATGGTTTGTTTGTCCCAGTTATTGAGAAGCTTAATTCTCTTGATGCAGGGCAGATGCGAGATAAGATTAATGAATTTAAAGATAAAGTTTTAACTAAGTCAATTTCTCCTGAAGAAATGCAGGGTGCGACCATTACCTTATCAAATTTTGGTACTATATGTGGTCGTTACGCTACGCCAATGATCGTTCCTCCTGCTGTAGCAATAATCGGTGTGGGGCGCCTTCACGATAGCGTGGTTGCAATTGACGGTAAGCCAGAAGTACGTCGTGCCATGCCAATATCTTTAACTTTTGATCATCGTGTCATTACCGGTGGTGAGGCTGCTAGATTCTTAAAAGCTGTTATTAATTCTCTGGAAACTTAGCTTACTGAAATATCTAGAGAATATTGTAGGCCTGCGATCAAGTCATTTTGCCAAATGTATCCAGGATAATAGTTTTTTTCAAAATAGATTGGGTGCTTTAAAAATAAAGTTATTTCTCAATGTGAACAAAATAACAAAAAAATAGAAAAGCATAAAGAAGCGCATAAATTAAGGCTTAAGCTGTGGAATGCCTGTAAAGAGCCGAATTAAATTGCCTGTTTTCTGCATAATTATTTTGCCTGCTTTTCAGCAATTAACAAGCAACCGCACGCAGCTTCAACAATTTTCTACTTTTAGCGCCAGTTAAAAGTGGGGGGATTACCTCACCGCACTCTTGGAATCATGCTGGGATAATACACTAACAATGATTTTCAGAAGGGCTGTCCAGGACTATGTTACGAAACTACACACCAAGACTTTGTCTTGTTCTGGGTGTAATTTTGCATAAGTCTTCCAAGTTTTTTGTTTTTGCTTGACATAATTTTGAAAATCGTGCCAACATCCTCAGACCGATAGACTGCCTGCGAGAGTGCTCGTCCCACGGCTACCGCATAATTAAAACCAAGATCAGAACAAGAATCAAAATTAACCGGGTAAAAAGAATCAATAACGCGCTCAAGCTTAAATGAACGTCTTAATTTTTCACCCTCTTCAACAATAGAATAAATCCCTTGAGCAAAAGCCTGACCGAAGCACGCAGGAACATAACGCTGAGTATAACCTATTACCTGTCTCCAAAATAAATCGCGTTGATTCCAATTCCAGTTATCAAACTCTGTATTATAAATAGTATGTGCCTGTAGTAGGTGGTTTGGGTTAAATATTTTATCTTTATGAGAACGTTTACTGAATTGCTCTCGGAAACGATTTAATGCCTCAGTAAGGCTAAGGTCTTTATCAGCTTTAGTCTTAGCTTCTTCTGTTTCGGTAAAGCTTGCACCATTTAAGTCAAGTGCATTTTGTACCTCTTGGTCATTTGCTTTTATGATTGCCGCGATAATAGGAGCAAAATCAAAAGGCTTTTGCTCTTTAAAATAATCTTCTACACCTTTAGGGAACATCTCTTGAATTTGCTCACTTACTATTTTTTGTCCATTTGGAATATGCTTTATAACCGCATCTAACATATCAGTATCACCAGCCGCTATCATTGCTTGCAGTGGAGTCATAGTAACTGTTCTACCAGAATAATCTATAGCCGTTGCCTTGCTTAGATATAATAGCTTAGGGTTAATTTTACAAATTTTCACAACAGCATCTTCTTCGCCTTTGACCACATGATCAAGTAATACTGGGGTGATCTTATCCTTAAGGTGGTTAAATAAGCCCAGAGAGACTGCAGATAATGCTTTTTGATCTGGGAGTTCTAAGAATTCATCTATAATAACATCTACAATGTCCTCAGTAAGATCAGAAATATTTGCAGCTTCAGGAATCTTTTCATTAAGTTCATTAAAACCCTGATTTTCTAAAAAAATTTTAAGTTCTTCTAGCTCTCTACCTTTAAGTTCTATTTTTTTAAATTCATCGTCATTTGTAATAATATTTTTAATCTTTTCGCCAAGAGCATCGCTTAGCTTTTCTGAGCTATTATCAGTTAAAGTCAGCAGTTTCTTGATATCTTCCTTGTCAAAATCAACAAATGCACGAATTCCGGGATTATTAATTGCATTAGTAGTATTTTCTGTCACGGCTGTTTTCTCGTAATCTCACTTAAATTTTGAATTGAGTGTCAGTTTAACACAGACTCATTAAAGAATTTATAGTCTCATTTATTGTGGGTCAGTTTTGAATTATGATTGCGGTCCAAATGCGATTATGATCTCGGGCCGCTACACCTAATTAACTCTAGAGATTATACGCAAGAGCAATTAAATGTATGGGCCCCTAAATGCCTCAAAACTAAGTTTGGAATTTGTGTGTTTTGCAACTTCATTCCACGCTAGTGGTGTACTTTCAGGTTTATAAAAAATTGTATTGTGAAATCGGTGTCTTGGCGTCTTTAATATCTCATAAAATTTTATATAAGCTTTTTTAACACTATGATCATTGCCAAGTTCTTTTTTAAGGATTTTTTTTGCATTAAGTGACAGATCTTCTTTGCTGCAATTATGTTTTAATCCTTTCTTAGCCAAACTTAATAGTTGTTGTTTTACTTTGCCAATAATAGAGCTCCAGGCTTTAGTCGCATCAAGATCTTTAACTTTAACTCTTCTTGTTTCCTTGCGAATATAAGAGTAGGGGGATTCCTTGTCTTTTACAGCATTTAGTAGCTCATGGAACTGCAAAACTTCACTTATATCTTTTAAATAGGGGATTAATGTATCTGCTACGAAGATTGCTCTAGTTTGCAAAGAGTTGAAATAATCACATGATTCGTGCCCCTTGATATGCCCAACTTGCTTGAGGATGTCCATTATGTTTTGTGCACAGATTATTTCAGGTTTGTTGCTTGCTATAATTCTTACATTTTCAATTATTTCATCGTTAGTTAGCGATAAATCAAGCAATTTATCTTTAAGTAGCCTTAATCCGTGTTTTTCCCAGTCAATTTTTGTTTTATCATTAATTTTTAGGCCGGATAGATTTACGTCATCATTAAAGTAGCACCCTCCTAAATCTGAGTCGTGAACTTCAAGGTCTTTAATTGATGAACCAGTCTCAAATTTGCACTCTTTAAAAGTTACATTGTTAAGTTTAGAGTTTACAATTGGTGTTCTAAAATTGACATTTATCAAACTAATACCATGAAGATTAACACCTTGTATTGCTGTATATTTTGCAGATGACTGCGAGTAATATTTTAAATCTTTTGAATTGGCATGCCTTATGTATATTTTATGATAATTTAAGTATGCTGAGGAATGATTTTCCCAGCTATTCTTTCTTTCTTCCAGAAGTTTTTCTGCTTCTTTTATAAATTCTGTGTGAAGTGCGTGAAATTGTTTAGGGATATTTCTGATATCCATTTCTTTATATTCATTTATAATTGATGTGATAGTTTCGATTTCCTTTTGTTCAGGGTGTTCAAGGCGGATATTATAGTAGTTTTTTGCATGACTAAGCTGAGGGTTTATATCTCCACCGTAGGGGATGCTACTTTCAATTTTATGTTTACAATTAATTAATTGCTTGAATAGTTTAGCGTACCTCTTAAGGTTAGATATAGTTTCTATGTTTTTTTGATAATGATTAATCTCGTCAGTTGCCTGTTTAAGGGATCTGCAATGATTATCTATTAATTGATATTCTTCATCTGTAAAGTTTTTTCCCTTAGCGATTTTTTTAATTTTGTAAGGGTTTGCTCGGCACATAATCTTGTTGGTCTCGATTAACCTTGACTTAATATCAAAACCCACAAGGTTTTTATACCATGCTTCTCTGCTATTAGGGGTTTGGTTCTCAGTTGGATTTAGTAAATTTGCAACTATAGGGTATGATTTTCTAAAACGTTCGCTGGCTTTGTTTATTTCTGCTGCAGGTTTGGCTATATGTTCAATAATAAACTCTTCTATCTTAATGCTTTTTTTAATGATGATTATTTTTTCATTGATGTTTAGTTTATTGTTTGACTCAGTTGATTCTAATTCAACAAATTCATCAAGCTTAGCATTAGCTAGAGTATAGTTTTTTGTTATCTTGTTTTCATTTTTAGTTATTTCATTTTTGAGTTGTTTTATTTTTGTTTCTAACTCATTGATTAATATTTGTTTTCTAATATTATCTTTAGATATGTTTGAATTTTGTCTTCTTTTTTCTGGTATTTTCTTGATATTTTTATGTGATGCAGAAATTGCACGATTAATATTTTTGTAGGCTCTCAGCTCTTGTGATGATAAATCAGTATTGATGTAGGCTTTCCAGCCGGAAAATGATAATGATGAGGACTGAGTGGCCGAGGCACATCTGCTAATATTTTTTATTAGACTCCTGTAATATGTATTCCCTAAAATAATTTTGTATCTTTCTTGAAATGTTTTGGAGTTTAGCTTTTTTAGAAAAGAAGAAAAACTTTTACATTCAAAAGTTATTTTTATCTCATTGATTAGTTCTTCAGAAATTGAGTTTTTTTGTTTTAGTGTTACATTGTCATCTAGGCCGATTTTTTTTGATTTTTCATCAAATTTTTCTTTAATGAATTTTTCGGTTTGTCTTATAAATTCTTTTCCTTTAAAAAGATAATACACTTCATCAAAAGAATCAGTTTTCTTGAGATTATCTAGCTCACTTGTTAGTTTTTTTAGTTTCTCAGTATTTCTTGATTTTTCTAATAATTCCCCAAGTTTCTTATTCTCATTTATAAGTTTTTCTGCAAGTTTTATTGCATTTTTTTGGCTTTTGATAAGCTTCGCAATTTTGTCAGGGTCAGCGCTAGACTTCATTATCATCTGGTGAACTCTATGTATTAATGATTTTTTCTCTAAAGATAGTTTTTTTAAGCTTTGTGAGATTTCAGTTTGAACTGACTGCTTTTCAATATCTAATGCAGCTAACTTTTTTAATATTTCGTTGGGGTTTAAGTGCTCAACTTTAATTAGTAAGCCCTTTAACTTATCTGTATTGCTCTTTTGTTTTTGACTATCAATTTGTTGCGAAATATTTTTGAATTTTTTTTCAAGTATGAGCAGTTGTAATCTAAAGTCTATTTTTGTTAGCAATGTATTCTTGAAGAGATTGTTTAAATATTTTTGTTTGTTTTCGTTAATTATGGTTTGTTTGAGTTGATTTATTTCATCAATAGTAGTTAGGTTATCAATGTTTCTTAGGAGTAGATCAAACCTGTTTCTTTCTTTTAGTCGTTTTTGTTTTTCTGAAAATTTTAGTAGCTGTTTTTTAGTATTATCAATGGATTGATAATAATTTTTAATAAACTTATTTAATCCCAATTTATTGAATACTGAAACACTGTGTTTGTTGTTATCTTTTACTATACACCCATAATTGAAGTCATCAATTTTATCTATGAATGACTCAATAATTTTAATGTTTTCTTTTTGGCTTTCTAGTTTTTCAAGGTATTCATCTAAAGATACTGAGTTATTAGACAATTCAGTTGAAAGTTTACTTTCTTTGTGAATTGGCTTTAGTAGTTGATTATCAAAACTACGTAAATGATTTTTTATGTTTAAATTGATTTGGTCAAAGTTGAGATCTTCTTGGTTTATTATTCTGTAAATAGCCAGATATTTATTATTATCTTGATATTTAAAAGCATCAGCATAAGAGCCCTCTAGAAAACTAAAAATATTTGATTTGTAGTGTTCAAAAAGAGCGTAAACATGTCTTTTTTCGTTTTTTTGTGCTTGTGGAGCCTTATTAAATTCATCGATAACCTGCTGACAGGTGTAATATGCATCAATTAAAACTCTAAAGCTTAAAGGGCCTAAGCTTGCTATTCTCCAAGAACGATGCCCTTTAATATCAGGTGGTATATATTGAATTTCTATTATTTCTTGTTTAGTTGTATCTAATGCATTAATTTTATTTGCTAGCGATCTCATAGTGATACCGCATTTAATAAGATATAACTTATTAAGTTGGTCAACATTTTCAAGAGATGCTTGCCAAGCAATTGCAGTTTTTTTGATTTCAGTTGTAACTTTAATTATTTTATCTATTTGCTCTAAGTCTGTAGGGTCTGCTTTTTCTTTATATTGTTCCAGTAGGTTACTACTTCTTTTAACGAAATTATCGGCAGTATCATAAATGGCTTTAGGTATTATTAATGGCATAGCTCATCCTTGTATGCTTCTTACTTCCTTGCTAACAGAACTCTAATTATTGCAAGCTCTAATTTTTGATTATGCACATCTTTATTCTGCTAAACAATATGGCGATATATATTACCAAGGAAAACGTATCTAAATTTGAATATCTGTTTAATCATATGCTTGCTAACATGTGTTAGAAAGATAAGCTTACAGAAAACTTCACTGTGGCGTCAAAATATCGCTTCCAGGAGTTGACGTAATAGGAGCTATGAGTGTGCTGATTTGAGTTGTTTACAGCTCTTACGTTCGTAGTTTGTTGATTCTTCTAATTTTACTTGTTACGATCGAGAGTCTTTGGGAAAAATTAAAGAAGGAATATTTCATGAAGAAATTAAAATGGATAATTTCTGCGACTGTATTTTGCTTTTCAGTAAGCGGTGTTGCAGCTCCATCAGTTCAACCAGGTCTTGATTTCGTTAACCAAATTGATTCAGATATCTCTGGTATTTATGCTGGGGATAAGTGCCCTAAAACTAAGCCAATGGATTCGAAAAAGTTCTGCAGTAGCTTTGAAGGTGTTGTGAAGTGTGTTTGTCTAGCAAATATTCATAGTAGTTTTATGTGTCGTAGCATGAGTGTCATTTATATGACTATTCTTGCTAAGTTTGGTTCCATCGAAAAATTCTGTAATGACAAGCATCAATATCGCGTGCCACCACAGCAATGTATTGATGAATGGAACTGCTATCGCAATGGCGGCAAAAATAGCCAGGGTGTGCTTTGCAGTGGTACGGGTAATCGTTGCTAGTCTCATTTAAGTGAGGAGTTTTTCATGATTCAAGCAATATTGTTTGTATTCCTTTTTTTCTGCGCATGTGGAGCATATGCGCAGAAATTGCCTTGGTATATTGGAGCTCAGTTCGGTTATGGTTCTTCAACTTGGGGTAAGTTAGTTCCAGTTTATGATGTTGATGTAATGGAACAAACTGTACCTAGAAGTGTTAAGGAAGAAGGCTTTAGTAGTGGTGTTGCTGTTGGCTATGAATTTAATCGTCATTTCACTTTGGAAGGTAATTATATTCATTACCCTAAGGCGATAATTAAATTTAGCCCTGATAGTAAATTTGCTTTTGACCATAATAAAACAAGGTTTTCAACGCACAGTGAAAGTTTTTCGGTTATGGCTAAGTTTATGGCTAATGTTCCATATACTAGTCATAGGTGGAGGGTGTTTTCTTCTTTTGGTGTTGGGGCTTTGTATCGACATGACATGCTCAGGCATATGTGGCACTTTGGACCTGGGTTTGGTGCTGGTGCTATTTGGGATATTTCTAAGCGATTACTTGGTGAGCTAGGTTTTCAGCTATATGCTGGAGATGCTAAGTCTGAGTTTGAGCCAGTAAAAGATTATATTCCTTTTCTATATACTGCATATGGAAAAATATCTTACAGATTTTCAATCTAATAAGGCGGTTGTACCCCGCAGGTAAATGCGGGGTGCACTATAAGTATTAACTGTTATATTCGATTTTTATAATTTCCATCTTTTGAATACTTTCTTCAATAAGCTCTTCGATATTCAATAGTTTCTCTGCTTCAACAGCCTCGCTGATTCTACCTTGTGTTTGCGGTCGGCGTGAGGCAAATACTGTGCAGCAGTCTGCATGGGGTTGTTTTGATATATCAAAAGTGTCAATTTCTGTAGCAATTGAAACGATTTCTTGTTTATCCATGCCGAGTAAAGGCCTAAAAATCGGTAGTTCTGTGGCTTGATCTATAACACCAATATTATAGATGGTCTGGCTAGCAACTTGACCAAGATTGTCACCAGTAATTAACGCCTGATACCTTTTGTTATTTTCTTTGATTTTCATTAATGCGATTTCTTCAGCAATACGCATCATGAATCTACGGTGTAAAATTGTCCACAATGGTTCTGGGCAGGTTTTGTTGATTTCAGCTTGAATTTTAGTGAAATATGGAATAAATAGTTTTAAGTCTTGTTGCTTCCATTTAACTAGTTTTGTGGCGAGGTCAATAACTTTTTCTTTAACTTTATTTCCAGTGTAAGGGTAGCTATGAAAGTATACGCAATCTGTTAATACTCCACGCTTTTGCATCATCCATCCTGCTACTGGACTATCTATGCCCCCTGAAAGCAAAGTTAGCGCACGCCCGCTTGTCCCTACAGGTAGCCCGCCATGTGCTCGCTTTTCCATAAGATTAGTAAATACATAAACACCTTCGCTCCTTGCTTCAACATAAATTGCAATATCTGGATTTTTAAGTTTGACCTTCCAGTTTGGTTTGTTTTTTAGAATGACTCCACCAAGCCTTTCATTTATCTCTTTGCTGTTATGTGGAAAGGCTTTGTGAGATCTGCGTGAATCGATTTTAAATGTTGCAGATTCTATGTTTGGGATAACTTTAAGGCAGGTTTCTCCAATTTCTTCTAGAGTTGAGTCAGATTTCATTTCATAGGCAGGGGAGAATCCTACTAGTCCTAATACATATTTTAGATTTTGTAACGCATCTTGTACTTCAGGTGATGATGATGTGGATCCTTCTTCAAATCTGATGTACATTCTGCCGCGCCTGGATACTATTTTGTTTCTAGGTATTCTGGTAGCCGCAGATATGTTATTCATGAGTGCTTTTTCATATCTGCTTCTGTTTAATCCCTTGAGAGCTAATTCTCCGTATTTGAGTAAAATAACTGTTCTCATTAATTCATCACCGATTTTATTTCTGAAATTGAGTCTTTGATTGCCTGTAAAATATATCTTACTTCCTCCGGCGTATTGTAACGCGAAAAACTAAATCTCAAAGCACTTTTAACTCTGTTTTCTGGTATAGATGCAGCTTTTAATACATGGCTTGGTTTAGGTTTATGGCCGCCACAGGCTGAGCCTGAGGAAACATAAATTCCTTTTTCTTCCAAAGAATAGACCATAACTTCGGAAGGAACCCCATTAATTGAAATATTTAAAGTAGAATGAATGGCGCTAGCAGGGGAGTTTATGCTAGCTTCAGGAATCGTTTGCAGACCTTCTAAAAATTTATTTTTTATCTTTTTTATGTTTTTAGTATCAGCTTCTAGGTTTTTATAGGCGATTTCAGCGGCCTTTCCGAAACCTACAATTCCAGGAACATTTTCGGTTCCTGATCTCAAAGTTCTTTCTTGACCACCTCCTGCAAGGATTGGAGTTAACAAGGTTTTTTTCTTTATATAAAGAGCGCCGATGCCTTTGGGGCCATGCAGTTTATGTGCACTAATCGAATACGCATCAATGCTCTTTAGGTTTATTTGGAGTTTGCCAAAAGATTGTGCCCCATCACAAAAAACAAATATATCCTTATTTTTTTCTTTAGATTTCCTTGCTATTTCATTGATATTATTGATTGATCCCAGTTCGTTATTAACATGCATAACAGATATTAGTACAGTCTCATCTCTAATTTCATTAATAATTGTGTTTGTTTCGACAACTCCTGAACTATTGGGTTTAACTAGGGTTATTTCGAATCCTTCCTTCTCTAATTGCTTTAGGCACTCAAGTACCGATTCATGTTCAACTTTAGTAGAAATTATATGCTTGCCCCTGCGAGAGTTTGCTCTGGCAATGCCCTTAATTGCTGTATTGACGCTCTCAGTTCCGCCGCTGGTGAAATATATTTCATCCATTTCGGCTTTTAAAATTTTGGCAAGAGTTAAGCGTGATTTCTTGACTGCTCTTTCTGCTATAAGACCCATTTTGTGCAGGCTCGATGGGTTTCCATAATATTCACTAAAAAATGGAATCATCTCGTTTAATGCTTCATCGCATACTTTTGTTGTTGCATTATTATCGCAGTAAATGGTTTTATTGTTCATAAAATGTTCTTGTGTAAGTTTTGGGTAATACTAGCACAAAAAGAAAGCTTGCGCATTGTCTTTAATGTGATGCAGACTTAGAGGAATAAGTTATTTTTATTGAGGGTAATACATGTTTTCAATACCTGATTTGCCAAAAATTATTGGTCATCGTGGCAGCTCAATTGATATGCCTGAAAATACAGAGATATCGTTTAGGAGAGCATCTGAGTTAGGCGCTAAATGGATAGAGTGTGATCTTCAGCTAACCGCAGATCATAAAGTTGTAATTATTCATGATAATACTATTGATCGTACGTCGACTGGCTCGGGTAAAGTTGCAAATATGTCTTTGGAAGAACTTAAAAATTACCGTTATGGTAATGGTGAAAGTATTCTGACACTAGAAGAGCTTATAGTTATTTTGGGGGAGTGCAATCTTGGTGCAAATCTTGAATTAAAAGCTAATCCTGCAACTAGAGAAATTTTTGTTGAAAGAGTTTTGTCAATAATTGACGATAGTTGGCCGCTAAACTGTCCTCATCCATTGCTTTCAAGTGACTCTGTTCCTTGCTTGAAGGCTTTAAGAGATGCTGGCTCTAATTATCCAGTAGGTTTGATTTCTCACTTTTGGCCTTTTGACTGTATTGAACAACTGCAAAATTTAGGCTGTGTTTCATTGCATTTAAATTATAAAGAAGCAACTCCCTATAGAGTACAAGCAGTAAAGCAGGCTGGCTTCAGTTTATTGTGTTATACAGTAAATAAGTGTGAAGTTGCTGAAAAGCTTCTAAAAGATGGAGTTGATTCTATTTTTACAGATGATATAACTGTAATGAAGGCATACATGGATTAGAGTCTGTAGCTCTTAAGATAATTTTTACAAGGATTTTTTATGTGGTCATTTCTACTTTTTATTATTTTGCTCGGTGTATTGTCTTACCATAGATTTCCGTTATGGTTCGCATCCTTAGTAACTTTTATTTACCTTATTGAGGGGACTATATTAAGCCCAGGAAATACATTTTTATCAGTATTATCTTGGTCTATAGTTGCGCCTATTTTATTGATAATTAATGTTAAGCCTATTAGGAGAGCACTAATTTCCAAGGCTATTTTAGCATTTTATAAAAAATCTAAGCCAAGTATGTCTGATACTGAGCGCGAAGCTTTGACTTCAGGGACTGTTGGTTGGGAAGCAGATCTTTTTTCTGGTAAGCCAAGCTGGGATAAGATGCTAGATTTAAAATCTGCAAAACTTACAAAGGAAGAACAAGCATTTTTAGATGGTCCGGTTGAAGAACTTTGCAGTATGATCGATGACTGGGAAATAACTCACAAATTAAGATATATACCAGAAAAAATCTGGGAATTTGTCCGTAAAGAAAAATTTTTCGGCATGATCATCCCTAAAAAATATGGGGGGCATGGTTTATCGGCATTAGCTCACTCCGAAGTTGTGGCTAAAGTTTCTGCCGTAAGTAACAGCGTTGGTGTAATGGTTTCAGTGCCTAACTCCTTAGGGCCAGGAGAATTAATTTTAAAATATGGAACTGAGGAGCAGAAAGATCATTATCTTCCACGTTTAGCAAAGGGTGAAGAGGTGCCTTGTTTTGCTCTTACTAGTCCGACAGCAGGTTCTGACGCAACTTCAATAACTGACTATGGTGTTGTTTGTAAAGAAAAATTTGACGGCAAAGAACAGGTTTGTATTCGTTTGAATTGGAACAAGCGTTATATCACCATGGCTCCCGTAGCTACAATTTTAGGTTTGGCTTTCAAATTGCACGATCCTGATCATTTAATTGGGAATAAAGATGAGTGGGGCATAACTTGCGCTCTTGTCCCAACAAATTTAAAAGGTATTACAATTGGTCGTCGCCATTTTCCATTGGACGCTGCTTTTCCTAATGGTCCTACTCAGGGCAAGGATGTAATTATTCCGATTACTAATATTATTGGTGGGCCTGAACGAGCTGGTGAAGGATGGCATATGTTATTTGAAACTTTGTCAGTAGGTAGGGCAATCTCCTTGCCAGCTATGTCAGCAGGAGCTGCAAAGCTTGGCCTATATGCCGTTGGTGCTTATGCTCGAATTAGAAAACAATTTAACCTGCCAATTGGATATTTTGAAGGCGTAGAAGAAGCCATTTCTCGTTCGGTGGGATATGTTCATATGATTGATACGACGAGAAAGTTCACTTTAGATGCGATTGATAGAGGGGAAGAACCAGCAGTACCTGCTGGTATGTCAAAATATTTTGTTACAGAGTATGCCAGAGAGGCCGGGAAAGATATGATGGATATTCTTGGCGGTAGGGCAATTTGCATGGGGCCTAGCAACTTTTGTGCTCAAGGTTATCATGAAATGCCAATTAGTATTACTGTAGAAGGCGCAAATATTTTGACTCGTTCAATGATGATATTTGGTCAAGGTGCTTTAAGATGTCATCCGTATTTGCTTAAAGAGTTGTTTGCTTCAGAAAATAACGATACTAAACAAGGTTTGAAAGAATTTGATGAAGCCATATTTGGCCATTTCGGTTATTCAATAAGTAATTTTGTTAGGTCGTTGTGGTTAGGATTAACTCGTAGCTGGTTTATAATTATTCCATCAAAGGTAAAAGATTTGCCAGGTATGACTAGATATTTACAGCAGTTAACCCATGTTTCAGCAGTTTTTGCTTTTGTTTCTGATTTTGCACTTTTGACCTTAGGTGGACAATTCAAACGAAAAGAAAGATTGTCAGCGAGATTTGCCGATGTTTTTGGTTATCTTTACATGGCAAGCGCTGTTTTAAAAGATTACTCTGAGTCTGAAAATAAGAAACAGCTTAAGCCAGTAGTCGATTGGATATTACAGTATTTACTGTATCAATCTCAGCAACGACTCGATGAGATAATGCTAAATCTTCCAAACAAGTTATCTGGTAAGATATTAAGATGGATTGTATATCCTCTTGGTAAAAGATTAACACTACCCTCAGATGCGTTAGGTCATGAAATTTCACGTGAAATTTTGAGGCCTGGTGGCTTGCGTGCTCATATAGCTGAAGGTGCTTATTTGTCTCAGGTAGAATCAAATGCTCCAGGATATCTCGAGAAGCTACTTGAAGATGTTCTTGCAGCCGAAGAGTACGAGTCTAAAATTCAAAAGGCCGTGAAATCTGGCAAAATCAAAGCTTTTGATTATGTGGATTTAGTGCATGAGGCTGTTAAGAAAAAAATTATCACCAAGAAGCAATCTGAGGTTGTATTGAAGGCTAATGAATCAAGACATAAGGCTATTAAAGTTGATGATTTTGCTCCAAAAGAGTTAGAGCTTTAAAAACTTGAAGCGGGCTCTGGCCCGCTTTTTTATTAGGAGTGTTGCCTTGATTTTGTTTTAAAATGGTATTTTTCATAATCTGTTTAATTATGCTAAAATGCTGACCTACAATTGCACACAAGGCAAACCCAATGACTAGCATTCCAGATAATTTAACAATTTCGAATACAAGAGCTATAGTAATTTATCTTATTGCGTCTCTTTTCTTGTGTTTTGAAATGGGAATTCAAGTATCACCAAGCGTAATGTCTGGCGAGTTAATGAGAGATCTCTCCCTTGGTTCGTTTGGACTTGGTTTGATGTCTGGTTTTTACTTTTATTCTTATACGGCAATGCAGATACCGTCTGGTTTATTGTTCGATCGATTTGAGCCGCGCCTAATTATAACTTTGTCTATTGTTATTTGTGCTATAGGAACAATTATTTTTGGCTTTAGCAATAATATTTATTTTGGATGTGTTGCTAGGCTTTTAATAGGCTCTGGTTCAGCTTTCGCCTTTGTTTCTGTATTAGTTATTACTGCAGATTTGTTTGAGGCTAAATATTTTGCTTTTATAACTGGTATTACACAAATGATTGCAGCTCTAGGCGCAATGGCTGGTCAGTTGCCAGTTAGACTTATGGTTAATAGTATAGGTTGGCGCGAGTCAATGATGGTTATGGCTGTTGCGTGCTTGATTTTGGCAGTTCTCTCTTGGTTTTTAGTCCGTTATTCTAGAGTTGTGCAAACTAGTCATAAATCCCAGGTAAAAGTTAGCATTAGTAAAAGTGTTAAAAATATAATTATTAACCCACAAACTTGGTTTATTGCCTTCTACGCCTGTTTATTATGGGCTCCTATGTCTGGTTTTGCTTCCCTTTGGGGGGTTCCATATTTAATTCAAACGGAAAATTTAAGCCCAAATTATGCTGCATTTTTATGTTCTTTTATGTGGCTAGGTTTAGCTGTTGGAAGTCCTGTATTAGGGATGATTTCAACTAAAATGAATAATAGGTTGATTCCCTTAACAGGCTCTGCAATTTTAGGGACTTTAGCATTTTTTCTTATTTGGGAATTTAATTTAAGCCCAACTGTTATTGGGTTTTTGCTTTTTTTAGCTGGTGCTGCGTGCGCTGGGCAGGCTTTGAGTTTTACTTCAGTTAAGGAGAATAATGAAATTTCAAACCAAGGAGCAGCAATCGCTTTTAATAATATGGCAGTTGTTATTTCTGGTGCTGTTTTCCAGCCAGTAATAGGCAAGTTATTAGATGTTTTTCCTAATGTATCTAATGATACTAATTACCATGTGGTTGGCGTTATTATTCTTTCTAGCTTTGCACTTGCTTCATTCGTTGCTATGCTTTTTATTAGGGATACAGCATATACTTCTCAAAAGTAGCTCAATTGTCATAACACCCTATATTTTGAGAATATATCTTTAAAGAGCAACCGGTAAGAAGAAGGAACTTCTTTATGCATTCTAGCTTATTCTTGCAAGAACCTAAATCAAAGGATTTTATTATTCCACAAAAAATAGCGCACCGTGGTAGCTCATTCGATGCACCAGAAAATACAGAGTCTGCTATGCGCATGGCTGCAAAACACGGAGCTGAAATGATTGAATGTGATTTGCAAATTACCAAAGATAAGGAAATAGTTATTTTTCATGACGATATGGTGGATAGAACAACTAATGGTAAGGGAAAACTGGAAGATTTTACTTTAGCAGAGCTTAAAAAACTGGATTGTGGGCTATGGAAGGGAAGCGAGTTCACGGGTGAGCGTATCTTAACTCTTGCTGAGCTAATAAAATTGATTAATGAGTTAGGTTTAAAAGCTAACTTAGAGCTTAAGTCAACAAATGATAAAACTGCGATTAATTTAGTTAAAAAAACAATGGAAATACTAAATTTTCTAGATATTAAACCTGGTAAAATAATTCTATCAAGCTTTTCAAGGTTATGTCTTTTAGAGTTAACTAAATATACTCACCCTTATAAAGTTGGTCTTATTTCTAAAAAATGGATTCCTAATATTCAAAATGAGCTTAAAAAATATGGTTGTTGGTCATTTCATGTGAATCATAAGTTTATTGATAAAGAAAAGGTTATTAGTTTAAAAAAATTTGGTTTTAAATGCTTAAGCTATACTGTTGATGATGCGAATGCCATGCATTACTTATGGAGTATTGGAGTTGATTCAATTTTCACTAACAATGTTACTCTTGGCTTATATGATAAGATAGCCTGTATAGCTATTTGATTCTTGATGATACAGCTTTTGTGAAATTGGTTAATAAATTCATATTAATTTTGTATAATTCTCAGTTATGGTTCATTACAAAGTATTTCCATCAAAACTATCTGGCGAAATATCAGCCTCGCCATCCAAATCCCATACATTGCGAGCAATTTTGTTTGCAAGTATGGCGCATGGAAAAAGCAAAATAACAAATTATCTTAACTCTCCTGATACAGAGGCTATGGTGAATGCCTGCCGTCAGATTGGTGCAAAAATAAGTATATATCAAGATAGAATTGAAATTATTGGCGTTTCAGGAAAGCCACGTTTGCCTGATGATGTTATCGATTGCGGTAACTCCGGCCAAGTTTTGAGGTTTATGGGGGCAATATTTGCTTTGATTGATGGTTATGTGGTTATGACTGGAGATCACTCTATTCGCCATAATAGGCCTTTAAATCCGTTAATTGAAGGGCTAGGTGGTTTAGGGGCTACTTGTATATCAACTAAGAAAGATGGCCATGCCCCTCTTATTATTAAAGGGCCAATTCATCCTGGTGAGACATCTTTGGACGGTGAGGATTCTCAACCTGTTTCTGCTTTATTGATTGCTGCTGCTTTTATGAATGGTTCAACAAAGATTAAAGTTAGAAATCCTGGGGAAAAGCCTTGGGTTGGATTAACGCTGGACTGGCTCCATCGTTTGGGTATAAAATACACTGGTGAAGGCTTTGATTCTTATACTGTTTTCGGTAGGGGTGGAATAAATGCCTTCGAGTATAATGTTCCAGGGGACTTTAGTTCAGTAGCTTTTCCTTTGGCAGCGGCTTTAATTACAAAGTCTGAAATCAAGATTAATAATATTGATGCTAATGATTCTCAGGGCGATAAAAAAATAATTGATGTCTTAATTAAAATGGGTGCTCAAATAGAAATATTTGATAGTTCTATTGTTGTTAAGTCCTGCAGTGACCTGCATGGCATCGAAATTGATGTTAATGACTTTATAGACGCGGTAATTATTCTTGCTGTGGTGGGTTGTTTTGCAACTGGCCAAACAAGAATTTTTAATGCAAAAATAGCTAGAGCAAAAGAATGTGATCGTTTGCATGCGATAGCAACCGAGCTAACAAAGATGGGAGCTAATGTCATTGAGTTCGATGATGGTTTGATTATTAAGAAGAGTGTTCTTAAAGCTGCTGAAGTTGAAACTTATAACGATCATCGTATGGCGATGTCGCTTGCAATTGCAGCTTTGGGGGCAAAGGGCTCAACATTGGTCAAAAATACTGAGTGTATCAACAAAAGTTACAAAGGTTTTTATCAGGATATGCAAGCTTTAAATTGCAAAATTGAGGTCGTGTAATGACAGTGATTCTATGTGGCTACAAAGGATGTGGTAAGACTACTATAGGTAAGATGTTTGCAGATTGTTATGGCTTGGACTTTATTGATACTGACGATATGGTTCTAAAAGCCAACAAGAATAATAAAAAATCTTATCCAACTATTGAAGAAACTTACAAGAATTTGGGTGAGCTTTTGTTTAGAAAGCTTGAAGCTAAAGTGATATCTCAGATTTATAATGTAGAAAACACTGTGATTGCAACTGGTGGTGGCGCAGTTTTAAATTCTTTAAATGTAAATCACTTAAAGTCACAAGGTGAGATGATTTATTTATATGTTGATCCTGCATATTTATATGATAAGGCTTTAGAGACAGGTCGTTTACCAGGGTTTATAGACAAAACAAATCAAGAAGCTGACTTTAAGCGTTACATTGACAGCAGAAACGGAATTTATCATATGGTATCTGATCATATAATTGATATCACTAATAAAACGAATGAAGAAGCTGTTGAAATGATAAATGAGTGTAGACTCATTTATGCCTAGTAATTCCTTTGGTAATATTTTTAGAATAACTACTTGGGGTGAATCACATGGTAAAGCAATTGGTGTTGTGATTGATGGTTGTCCTGCAGGACTTGAAATATCAGAAGATGATATTAATATTGAATTATCAAAAAGAGCTCCTGGTCAAAACCCTCTAACTTCCCCGAGAAATGAACCAGATATTGCAGAAATATATTCTGGTACTTTTGAGGGAAAAACTACTGGCGCACCAATATCAATTATTATTTTTAATCAGGATGCTGACCCCAGTAAATATGAGGCCACAAAAAATTTATTAAAACCAGGTCACGCTAATTTTACCTATCTTGAAAAATATGGTTGCTTTGATTATCGAGGAGGAGGTAGGTCTTCTGCTAGAGAAACTGCATGTAGGGTTGCAGCGGGGGCGATTGCTAAAAAGTTATTAACAAAATTTGGAGTTTCTGTAAACGCAACTTTACAAAGTGTTGGGGAAGCAAGATCATCAAAAGAGATTGCCGATATAATCGCAAAACTTAAGGCAGAAGGTGACTCAATTGGTGGTGTTATAAGTTTTGAGGCTAGTAATTTGCCTGTTGGTTTGGGTGATCCCGTATATGAAAAACTTGAAGCTAATCTTGCTAAGGCAATGCTGTCAATTCCAGCGTCAAAGGGTTTTGAGGTTGGTGAGGGGTTTAAGGCATCATCAATGAAGGGTTCTGAGCACAATGATGAGTTTGTTGATGTTGCAGGAAATAGTTCAACAAATAGCGCGGGTGGCACTTTAGGTGGTATCTCAACAGGAATGCCACTAGTAGGGCGCGTTGTCTTTAAACCCACATCTAGCATTAGAAAAACTCAAAAAACCATTGATTTGCAAGGTAATTATTCTGATTTTAAGTTACCTGAAGGCTCTCGTCACGACCCTTGTGTGGCAATTCGAGCTGTGCCAGTTGTGGAAGCAATGCTAGCTTTGGTGCTGGTTGATGCCTTACTTATGAATAGACTTTCCCGTTTGGATATTTAGTATGCTAGAAGTCATGGCTAGCAAACCATATAAGATTAACTTTGTTAATGATTTTTGTCATCAGAGCTTAGTTCTTGCTGTTCCTGAATATGTTTCAAAAGTTGTGATAATTACAGATAATGTTGTTGCTCCTTTATATTTATCAAAATTGCTGAAATTCTTACCATATCAAACTACTTCAATAACTATTCCTCATGGAGAGATTTCTAAATCAAGACAAATGAAAGCTTTCCTTGAGGATCAGCTATTTGCCCAAGGTTGTGGTCGTGATACTTGTTTGATTTCTCTTGGTGGTGGAGTAGTGTCTGATCTTGTGGGGTTTGTCGCTGCGACATTCTGTCGAGGAGTACCTTGTATTTACATTCCTACATCTCTTTTAGCTATGGTCGATGCTTCTATTGGTGGAAAAACTGGAATTAATACTAGTTATGGTAAAAATCTTATAGGTACATTTACTCAGCCAATAGCAGTAATTATTGCGATCGACGTTTTAGATACTTTACCAGAAGCTGAATATATTTCAGCATTTGCCGAAGTCGTTAAACACTCTTTAATTTATGATACTGAATTTTTTTATTATTTAGCCAAAAATACAGAAAAAATAAAGTCTAGAAATAAGAGTTTTTTATTAAAAGCTATAAAGCGAAGCTGTGAGATAAAAGCTGAAATTGTGGCATGTGATGAAACTGAAAAAGGGCTTCGTGAGATTTTAAACTTTGGTCATACTTATGCTCATGCGCTTGAAAAAATTACCGGTTATTCTTTAACTCATGGCTTTGCTGTATCAATTGGACTTGCGTGGGAATCTAAGCTTGCTAGTTCCTTAGGGTATTTGCCTTACGAAGAACTAGAAAATATTCTCAACGTTTTAGGGTCAATTGGCCTTCCTACAGAAAATACCGATTCAATTTCTTCTGTAGTCTTAAAAGATGCATTATTGTCTGATAAAAAGAATAAAAATGGTAAAGTTCATTTTGTGCTCCTTGAGAAAATAGGCAAAGTTTTTGTTGGAGAATATGGGGAGTTTTCTCATCCAGTTAGCATTAAGGATATGAATGAGGCAAAGTAAATTAGTTTCAATATTAACTGAACAAAACCTTGATTTTTACATTAATAATCAACAAGAACTTACTGATAAAATTGATGTTTTTGAGTTTCGTCTTGATCTTATTTCGGTAGACGGTTTTTGTGAAATTAAAAAGTTTAAATCTTTTGTCAATAAGCCTGTGATTTTTACTTTAAGATCAATTGAAAATGGAGGTGAATATTCGGGTTCAGAAGCCGAACGCCTAAGTACTATTTTTCAATTTGCGAATCTGCAACCTGATTACATTGATATTGAGGATTATGTTGATGAGGATTTTATTATTGAGCTAAAAAAACAATATCCAACAATTAAAATTATCCGCTCTTATCATAATTTTGATAATACCCCAGATAATTTAGACGAAATATTAAGGCGAATGCAACATCCTTCTTGTGATATTTACAAGCTCATTACAACAGCGCGAACATCTATTGACTGTTTAAATATTTTAAATTTAGTGCAAGGCAATTCTGACAGCTTGAATCTGGTAGCTCATTGCATGGGTGAAATTGGTAAGCCAACAAGAGTTTTAGGTGCGGTACTTGGTAATTATTTTACGTACGCAAGTCTTGATAATAGTTTGGTTTCTGTTCCTGGTATTATAAGCATCGATGACTTTTATGATTTATATAATTTTCGAAATCTTAACCAAAAAACTAAGTTTTATGCCTTAATTGGCGATCCAGTTAACAAGAGTGCTGGGCACATCTTTCATAATAAAGAATTTGCAAAAAAAAATAAGAATGCTGTTTATGTAAAGATGCTTGTTACAGAGCAAATACTTCCTAAATTTATACAAATGACAAAGGATTTACCATTTGCAGGGTTTAGCGTAACCATTCCATTAAAAGAAGAAATTATGTCATTTGTTGATCAAATGGATAGTTGTGCTAATTCAATTGGTGCTATTAATACAATTAGAGTGAATTATTCCAAGTTTTATGCAACCAATACTGATGCTGCGGGCGCTTTAGATGCGTTAGAAAAAATTAAGTTAGTTGATAGTAAAAATATATTGATTTTAGGTGCTGGAGGTGCTGCTAAGGCTATTGCTTATGAAGCTAGCAGGCGCGGGGGTGAAGTTTTTGTTCAAAATCGCACCTTATCGAAGGCACAGAATTTAGCAGAAAAGGTCGGTGGAAAAATATTTGATCCTTCCTTAAGATATGACTTTGTAATAAACACGTTGCCTGGTAGTTTATGCTATCAGAGTCCTACTGTTGATCTGATTAATAAATCGTTAAATGTAGATTCTGTATTTATGGATATAAACTATAATCAGCATTCATGCGATTATTCAAATCGGAAAAAAATACATTCTAAGTATTTTCTTGATGGTTATGAGATGTTTGTAAATCAAGCTTATTTGCAGCAAGATTATTTTAATGAACTGCCAACAGTCCCTAATAGCCCATCAGTTTATACTTAATGCGGGGTCTGGAAAACTACTTCAACAGAACTGGGTTGCGACAATAGTTTGTTTGATAATTGAAAAATCTCTCTCTTACACTATACTTTTGAGTATAAATAAAAATTTCATAAAGAGCTGTTATAAAATTCAAAAAATATCATATAGTGAAACTCTTTTTATTTCGCGACTAAGTTTAGAGGTGAAAAAATATGAATAAACTTAAACAAAACTCTGGGAAAAAACATAAAAAACAACTAGAGATAGAAGACCTAGAAGATGTTAATGGTGGTTTTGGTCGGTTATTTAAAAGCTTTGGTTGGATCAGCGAAGAAACATATTATAAAAATAAGGGTATGTGTCACAAATGTAAGAAATATAACAAAAACTGTACATGTTGACGGATATTAGTATATTTAACTTTTTGTTTTTGTGCTTTGTAGTGCTATAGGTACAGTAAACTTGATTCTATTTGTTGTGTTACTTTTTGAAGTTCGGCTGCCATTTATATTTCCAGAAAAATCTAATACACTAATCCCAGCTTTGGTATTGCCTGCTCCTGATATACTGTTTTCTTTTGAAGATGATACAGCTAAATCAAATTCTACAGATTGATGGTATCGATATCTCGCATCAAGACGTATGTTTAAATGTTCTTGCGGGCCTCCACCTGAGGGCGCACATACCATGGAGCCACCATCTTTATACTTCTCTTTGGCATCTTCGACTCCATCTATGATGTTCTGTAAAGTAGTTGAAATAAATTCTTTCAAATCCATTGTAAGAAACTCCATTGTTTATTTGAATTGTTGTCTTTTGTTATTAGTGATTGTCCCGCTAGTGCCCCAGGAATGGGTTAGTCTTTGTGTGATGCGCTGTAAGTCTTTGATTTAAATGGTGGGCCCACTAGGACTCGAACCTAGGACCAACGGATTATGAGTCCGCTGCTCTAACCAACTGAGCTATGGGCCCGACTATCGGACGATAGTTATAGTAACACTTATTGCTCTTCACCTTCAAGGAAAGTAAAGAGTTTTTCTGCACGTTTTGGGTTGCGTAATTTACGTAACGCTTTAGCTTCGATTTGTCGAATTCTTTCACGTGTAACTTCGAATTGTTTCCCAACTTCTTCAAGAGTATGGTCAGTATTCATATCAATACCAAATCTCATTCTAAGAACTTTAGCCTCACGGTGGGTGAGGGAGTCAAGTACTTGAGATAAAGCTTCTTTTAATCCTTGAATTGTGGCTGAATCATCAGGTGCTTTAGTGTTTGTATCTTCAATGAAATCACCTAATTGTGAATCTTCTTCATCACCTACAGGAGTTTCCATAGATACAGGTTCTTTAGAGATTTTAAGAACTTTATGAACTTTGTCTTCACTCATATTGATGTGCTTACTTAACTCTTCAGCAGAAGGTTCTTGACCTGTTTTCTGCATGATCTGACGTGAAATACGTTTAATTTTATTGATAGTTTCAATCATATGCACAGGAATACGAATTGTACGTGCCTGATCGGCAATAGATCTAGTAATTGCCTGACGAATCCACCATGTGGCGTAAGTAGAGAACTTATAACCACGACGGTATTCGAATTTATCTACTGCTTTCATTAGGCCGACATTTCCTTCTTGAATTAAATCCAAGAAATCTAGACCTCGATTGGTGTACTTTTTCGCAATAGATATTACAAGACGTAAGTTAGCTTCAATCATTTCATTTTTGGCGCGGTTAGCTTTTGTTTCACCGGATGCAATTCGACGATTGATGTCTTTTATGTCTTTGATCGGCATATTGATATTTTCTTCAATCTCGATCAGTTTTTTCTGAACTCTTTGAATAGGCTTTCTGTTCTTTTCTATTTGCTCTTTTTCGCCACCAAACTTATCAATTAAGAGTTGTACGAAAAGTTTATTGGACTGGTTACCATTAAATGCTGCAATAAATTTTTTGCGTGGCAATTTAATTTCATTAATGCAAATACCTAAAATTTTATCTTCGTGAGATTTTATTTCGGATGCAATATCTCTGATGTCGTTGATAAGTTTGTTTAGAAGCTTCGGGTTGATTTTAAAGCTAGAAAATATTTCTTGTACAACAGCTTGCTTTTCAAGAGATTTATCATCGTGAGCACCATGTTTATCCGCAATTTTGATATATTCATCAAATGCGTTGCGCAGTCTGTCGAAGTGTTTTTTTACTACTTTGGGGTCTGGCCCATTATCACCATCGCTGTCATCATCATTTGATTTAGATTCTGAGTTGGATTTTTTGTTGCCACCATCACCATCGTCTTCTTCCTCAGAATCACTCTCACCTTCTTCGTCTTCATCTTCATTTGTAGTAATATCTTCGTCATCTGTATCTATTTCGACATCATCATTAATGTCTTCCACAGAATCGATATCTGTGTCAATTTCTTCATCTGTTTCGTCTTCAGTTGAGACTACTTCTTCTTCTGGCTCAATGAAGCCATTAACAATGTCAGTAATTCTGGATTCTGATTCTAAAGATTGATCATAAAGGTTGATAACTTTTCTGATAGAGTTAGGGAATAGTGCCAGTGATGATAGAATGGCGCTTGCGCCTTCTTCAATTCTTCTGGCAATTGCAATTTCATCTTGGCGAGTTAGGAGGTCAACTGAACCCATTTCTCTCATGTACATGCGTACAGGGTCGGTGGTGCGAGCAATTTCAACACCAGCTGTTGCTAAAGCTTCAACTGCTTCTTCATCATCGTCGTCATCAGAAGAGCCAGGGGCTCCATCACCATCAGATAGTAGTAGGGCTTCACCTTCAGCGGCATTCTCAACTACTTTGATGTTCATTTGGCTCTCAAAAGTGCGTATAATTCCATCTAGCTGATCTTGGTCAACTACAATCTCTTGTGGAAGGTGGTCGGTTAATTCAGACTTGGTTAAGTAGCCTTGCTTTCTACCGCGTTCAATTAACTCTTTTATTTTGATCTCTTTTTGATCGTTGCTCATTATCTATCGCTCTTAGATCGGCTGAATTTATAGTTGCCTATTATAACGTAAATTTATATACATCCAAGTCATTTTGATTAAAAAGATATCTAAAATTGAAAATATTTATTTTTTAAATTGCTTGCTATTTTAAAATTGCTTAATATTCAGCTTGTTACGCTCTGGAGTTTGCTTTTTGTTTTTGCATTATTAATGTTTGCAGAAGTTGTTTTTCTTGGTCATTTAATCCGCTATTTTTTTGTTTTTGCATAAGAAAGGTTATTTCATTTTCCAAGGAATGTGATTGCATGCGATTCAGTCCACCTATAATTTCTTGCTTAACTCCGCTTTGTGATATTAGGTGTTCTGTGCTTGCTAATTTTACTAGCTTATTTTGCAGTGCATGGTTTTTATCTGAATTAATGGATTGGATTAGGTTTGCAATTGTAAACTCTGGATTTTGGCTAAATGTTTTGAAAATTTTTAAAAATAACTTTGTTATTCTCGAGTATGGTTTAATTCTATAATCATCGATAGAGATATCAGTAACTATCTCTGGGTACTGCAGAAGTAGGGATAGTGTTCTCTCATCAACTGGATCATCTTGTGAAGTTTCAGCAGCATTTTCTACTATATTTTCTGTTTTACCTTCATTGTCTTGTTTTAGAAATAACTCAAATTTATCAATTGGAATAGATATTTCTTCAGATAACTTGGTGCTTAGAATGTGTTTGTAAACTCCTTCTGGCATTTCTTTTAAGTAGCCCAAAATTCTTTTGGCATACATCGCCTTGCCTTCAGGTTGTTTTAAATCACAATTTTTTCTAAGTGCACCAAACATGTAATCAGTAAGAGGAACGGCATTGTTTACCTTTTCAAGAAAAGCATCTTTACCAAATTTTTTCACAAAGCTATCAGGGTCTTCTTTGTGCTCCAAAAATAGAAACTTAATAAGCAGTCCATCTCGCATAAATGGTAAAGAAATCTCAAAAGCTTTCCACGCCGCTTTTTTTCCTGCATTATCTCCGTCAAAGCAAAAAACAATATTTTCAACGTAGCGAAGTAGCTTTTGGATGTGCTGGCGAGTTACTGCTGTGCCAAGTGTAGCAACTGCATTTTTAATTCCGTGTTCGGCAAGAGCGATTACGTCCATGTATCCTTCCGTTACAAGGAGTTGGTTTAGTTCCTTGCAGGACTTCCTAGCTTCATATAGACCGTAAAGCTCATTTTTTTTGTGGAACACCTCTGTCTCAGGCGAGTTTAGGTATTTGGGTTCCCCTTGACCTATGATTCTGCCTCCAAAGCCGACTGTTTTACCGCTGAGATTTCTTATTGGAAAGATTACTCTATCCCTGAATTTGTCATAGATGTGCCCGTTTTTTTCGTTTATTAGCCCTGTTTTGTGAATTGGGTGATTTTGTGGAGGTTTTCTGCCGACAATTTTATCTATAATAAAGTGCCATTCGTCAGGCGCATAACCAATATTGTAATCTTTGGCTATATTCCCGCTGAGTCCTCGTGACTTTAAGTACTCAATGGCTTTAGAGGATGTTTTAAGGTTTTTTTGGTATATCTCCCTGGCTTGCTCCAAGCACTTGTAAATTGGCTGTGTGTTGTTTTGATCATCGGAGCGAGACTCTTCAGGAATTTCCATGCCAACAATCTGTGCAAGTTGCGCTACTGCTTCTCGAAAAGGCAATTTGTCATAATTCATTAAAAAGCCTATGGCATTTCCGCTAGCCCCACACCCAAAGCAATAATAGAATTGTTTGCTTTGATTTGCAGAAAATGAAGGAGTTTTTTCTGAATGAAAAGGGCAGAGGCCTGAATAGTTATTTCCTTTTTTCTTTAATGTTATGCGCGGGCTCATAACCTCAATCAAGTCAACGCGACTGAGTAATTCATCAAGAAATTGTTGGGGTATATTGCCTGCCATTTGATAAATAAAGGTGCCGTTCTAGGTGATACTAAACTACCATGATATATCATCTGCAGAATATGCGCTATTTGCTTTTAAGCTAATTTTGATTTAACCAATTTACTCAAAATTGACATATCAGCTCTGCCTTCTGATTTTTCTTTTAATAATGCCATGACTTTGCCCATGTCCTGCATTGAGGATGCGCCTGTTTCTTCAATGATGGTATCTAGAAGTTCTCCGGCTTCAGCTTCACTCATTTGCTCTGGTAGGAATGTTTCAAGTATTTCAAGCTCTGACTGCTCGTTTTCTACTAAGTCGTCACGGCCAGCATCTTTATACTGTGAAATAGATTCTTTGCGTTGTTTAACTAGCTTTTGAATAACTGCAAGAGTTTGTTTGTCATCAAGTTCAATTCTTTCATCAACTTCTTTTTGTTTGATAGCAGCTGAAAGTGTGCGAAGAGTGGTAAGGCGCTTTTGGTCGCGAGCGCGCATAGCATCCTTTACTTGCTCTTTGATATTTTCTTTTAATGACATATTAAACTCTCCTTATATCCAAAACACAAAACCCTAGGGTTAGTAGGGCTTTGGGTCTGTTGACAATTAGTCTTGCAGATGCAAATTTCTATAATTTGTGAAGCTTCACCTTTGAATTCGCTAAATATAAAAAAACATTCGCTTAAAAGAACAAATTTTTCTATATTCGATATATTTCGCTTTGTAGCAATAATTGTCAGCAGACCATTAGTGTAATGGCTTTAAATTATTAAAGCTGTCCGCGATCTTTATTGCGAGCTTCTCTTTCTTTAGATCTCTTTTTTAAAGCTCTTTTTCTTTCAGCGGCTTTTTCGCGTTTGCGTTTTTCAGCAGGCTTTTCAAAAGCAGCAATTTGGCGAATACGTGTTGGGATGCCAGCTTTTTCGCATAGGCGCTTAAAGCGGCGTAGTGCAACTTCAATAGGAGCGTTTTTTACCAGAATCTTTGGCATGTAGGTTTAACCTCTAACTAATTTATTTTTGCGAAAATAAAATGATTCACATTTGTTCACATTTAAGTGCTACATATGATATAACGGTTCAAACTATTTTGCAAAGTAAAAAGTGATTTTTTTATGAAAGTACTTGGTATAGAAACATCTTGTGATGAAAGTGCGGCCGCTATCTACTGCGATAAAGATGGCTTGCTTTCTCATAAAGTTTACAGTCAGACAGTACACTCTGAGCATGGTGGTGTAGTGCCAGAACTGGCGGCCCGTGATCATATTAGGAAAACTCTTGGCCTTATAGAGGACGCTTTATCTGAAGCAAAATGTTCTAAAGATGATGTTGATGCGATTGCTTATACAGCAGGTCCTGGTTTAGCTGGCGCACTATTGGTTGGCTCCATGATGGGGAAAACAATTGCTTACGCTTGGAATAAGCCTAGTATAGCTGTTAATCATATGGAAGGTCATTTGCTTGCTCCAATGCTTGAAGATAGCGCTCCAAAACCACCATTTGTAGCCTTAATAGTCTCTGGTGGGCACACCATGCTTGTAGACGTTCAGCAAATTGGTGAGTACCGCTTGCTAGGGGAAACTGTTGATGATGCTGCAGGTGAAGCATTTGATAAGGTTGCACGTTTACTTAATCTTGGTAAGTATACTGGTTCTGAAGTTGCTAAGATTGCAGAGCTTGGTGATAAAAAACGTTTCAAATTTCCTCGCCCAATGACAAAAACACGTAATTTGGATTTTAGTTTTAGTGGTCTCAAAACCAAGGTTCTTTATGAATACCAATCCATTGAAAATCCAGTTGAACAAGATAAGGCTGATATAGCCTGGGCTTTTCAAGAGGCAGTAATTGAAACTTTAGTTAAGAAATGTAAGCTTGCCCTGCAGGATACTCGACTAAATGCGTTGGTTTTGGCAGGTGGAGTAGGTGCAAATAAATACTTGCGCCAAAGGCTTGCTGAAGAGCTGGGTGACAATTCAGTTTTTTATCCTCGCATTGAATTTTGCACAGATAATGCCGCTATGATTGCATATGCAGGTTGGTGGAATCTTTCTCAAGGACGCAAAGATTTAAGTTTGGCTGTTAAAGTTAAGCCGAGATGGAAACTGGTTTAATTTTTGATAATTTTAATTGTGATATTTATTTATGAAGCATGAATGGCTTGAAGTTTTTCACGCAAAGGAATTAAAGAGGCGTGGCAATGGTTTAAAATCTCTTTTGCGTAGCTTTGAGAAAACAGGCGCTCTCCCTTTGTCTACTTGTGCTCGCAATGTGTGGTTGATGAGCGCTGAACAGAAAATTGTGGATAAATGGTACAGCCAATTATCAAGTAAATGCTCTCAAACAAAGCAACAAATTGACAGATATTCAGGCTTTAACGCTTATACGTTTCTTTTATATTGGCATGTAGGTGGTCTTGCACATGATTGTGTGCGATATAGAGATGTAAGGATTATTGGCGCATCCAGGAAAACTTGGAGGCAATATGAAGAGAACTCTAAAATTATAGGGTCTAAGCCTTATAAATTTGGTTGGATTAAAACGTATAATTTGCTAATGCAAGCTTTATTTAAAGACGTTAAAGCTCTATCAAAATGTATAACTAAAGCACATAAAAAAGGAAGTCATAAGGAAAAAGATTTTAAGGCAGCTTGTTCTAGGTGTGCTAATCTTAGGTTATCTGGTTTTTTAGATATTGTTAAGTTTGACTATTCTTGTTTTCTTCTTGAAAAAAAAGAGTACTTAGCATCGATTGACAAGAGTCTAATTGCCACAAAAGATAGACTTAAAACTAACTTAAGAAGAATTGATAAAAATAGCGAAGCAGGAATTAAATTAACAGAAAAGCTTAAAAAAGTTGGGCAATTTAAACTAAAACTTGAGGTGTTTTATACTAAGAACCCAAGTTTACAATCAAAAAAGGTTTGAAGAGATGTCGTTTAGTGTGTTTGATTTGTTTTCTATAGGTATTGGTCCCTCAAGCTCTCATACTGTTGGCCCAATGAGGGCAGCAAGAGGATTTGTTGGTCAGTTATCAATTAAGGGTCAGCTCGATAACGTTGCAAGGATTCAAACAGACTTGTATGGGTCTCTTGCATTGACTGGTGTTGGTCATGGCACTGACCTAGCAGTACTGATGGGGTTAGAAGGTGAGTCTCCTGAGGGTATAGACCCAACAACAGTTAAATCTAGAATTGAAGAGATTGAGAGTTTAAAAAAAATAAATTTAGACTCCGAAAAAATTGTAAATTTTGATATTAAAACTGATCTTCTTTTTCATATAGAAATAGCTTTGCCTAAGCATGCCAACGGCATGAAATTTACAGCTTTTGATGAAAAAGAAAACATCATAAAAGAAGAAACCTATTATTCAATAGGTGGCGGTTTTATTGTTACAGATGAAGAGTTCGACAACCCTAAGCAAACTCTAAAGACAGAGCCTTATCCTTTTGATACAGCTAGAGAGCTTCTCGATCATTGTCACCAGCAAAAAATGACAATTGCCGAAATTATGTTAGAAAATGAAAAAACCTGGCGAACTGAAGAAGAAATTCATGAGCGATTATTATTAATAGACCAGGTAATGATGGATAGCATTAAGGCAGGTTGTAGTGCTAAAGGTATTCTGCCAGGTGGACTAAATGTAAAACGTCGAGCTGCTGAGCAATACGAAAAGCAAGTTAAGCTATTGGAGCAAAAGCCTGAAGAAATTGTACGTTGGGATTGGCTGAATATTTATGCTATGGCAGTTAATGAAGAAAATGCAGCAGGTGGCAGGGTTGTGACAGCCCCTACTAATGGTGCTGCTGGTATTATCCCTTCAGTTCTTAAGTACTACAAGAAATTCTATAAGCATGCTAATGAAGAGGGAGTTATTACTTTTCTTCTAACGGCTGGTGCAATAGCTATTCTTTATAAGAAAGGTGCATCAATATCTGGAGCTGAAATGGGTTGCCAAGGTGAAGTTGGAGTTGCTTGCTCAATGGCTGCGGGAGCTTATACAGCTGTGCTTGGTGGAAGTTTGGAGCAAGTCGAAAATGCTGCAGAAATTGGTATGGAGCATAATTTAGGATTAACCTGTGATCCGATTAAAGGTCTGGTGCAAGTACCTTGTATTGAGAGGAATGCAATGGGGGCAGTTAAAGCTGTAAATGCTTCGAGATTGGCTTTAGCGGGCGATGGTTCTCACTTAGTTTTCTTAGACAAAGTTATTGCAACTATGCGGCAAACAGGAATAGATATGCAAACCATTTACAAAGAAACATCTTTGGGTGGGTTGGCAGTTAATGTGCCTGAGTGTTAAAAACCAACCCGAGCAGGACGTTTGAAGGCTCTTGCTCGGGGTTGGGTTTTAATAGTTCCTATAAAATGTTTTAGTGGTGAAACCCACTATGCTTGTCATCTTGAATATTACAGTTTCGTTTGTCGAAGTACTCGAGAGCACGTTTCATTTCATCAAGCAAAATGTCAGCTAGCTCGTGACTCATGCCTTCCTTAACAACGATACGCATAACAACCATATCAGATAAATTATCTGGTAGGGAGTAGGCAGGTACTTGCCAACCATTTTCACGTAATTTGTTTGAAAGCTCATAAAGAGTGAAATAAGTTTTTTCTTTAAGAGTCCAAGCAAATACTGGGATGTCTTTCCCTTCAGTAAGAAGTTCGAATGGCCCCATTTTCGCGATTTCGGAGGATAAATATACCGCAACATCTTGGCAGGCTTGATGAATGCGGCGGTATCCTTCTTTCCCAAGCCTCAAGAAATTATAATATTGCGCAATTATTTGGCTGCCTGGGCGAGAGAAGTTAAGTGCGAAAGTTGGCATCTCACCACCAAGATAATTTACATAGAAAATTAAATCTTCTGGTAATTCCTCTTTATCACGCCAAACAATCCAGCCTACACCCGGGTAAACAAGGCCATATTTATGGCCAGAGGTGTTGATAGATTTAACCCATTCAAGACGAAAATCCCATTTCAGTTTTGGTTGTAGAAATGGAGCAACAAAACCACCGCTGGCGCCATCAACATGAATTGGAATTTCCCAGCCGGTTTCTTTGTTAAGTTTTTTAATGGCTTTATTAAGATCTTTGATTGGTTCATATTCACCAGTAAAAGTACTCCCAAGAATACCAACAATGCCAATTGTATTCTCATCACATAGCGGGATTGCTTTTTCAGGAGTTAGGGCATAACTTCCTTTTTCCATCGGAGCGAGGCGCATTTCGATATCCCAGTAGCGGCAGAATTTTTCCCAACAGATTTGTACATTAACCCCCATAACTAGATTTGGCTTATCGAATTGCTTGCCTTTATCTTTCATGCGTTCACGCCATTTCCACTTCATAGCCATACCGGCCAGCATGCAGGCTTCACTGGAACCTGTTGTCGAGCACCCAATTGTATTATCAGGGTTAGGTGCATGCCATAGATTAGCCAGAATATTAACGCAGCGCTCCTCAATTGCAGCTGTTTGAGGGTACTCATCTTTGTCTATCATATTCTTGTCAAAAGTTTCTGACATTAATTGGCGAGCCTCTGGCTCCATCCAAGTCGTGACAAAAGTAGCAAGGTTAAGTCGTGCATTACCATCAAGCATTAATTGGTCCTTTACAAGATCGTATGCAGCTCGTTGAGGCATTTCATTATCTGGTAGTTTGTGCTTGGGAACTGAATTTTTCAGATTTCTTGACCCATAAATAGGAGACAAGATTTCATTTTTATCGAAACTTCCTTTTTTTATGCCCATGTGTTCTTCTCCTTGATAGAATTTTTATTACAACAGATCCTAATCGTCATTCCAGCGAAGTCTGAGACTCATTCATTAAGTATGTTTTATGTTTGGGTGTTCTAGCCAGCTACTCTTTTTGTTAGCATGTATTATTAGAGGCAGACCAAGAAACACAATTATTCCAATGACAATTATCATTACATAGGTAAATGGTGTTCCAATTTGCAATTGTGCTGGTGGGAACAAACCAATGATAAAGGCAAATGTAACGACCACAGTACCAATTCCAGCTACTAACCACATACCTAAGTTACCACCTGGTATTTTATAGGCGCGAGGTATCTCAGGGTGTGAGTAACGTAACCTGATGGCCGCAGTGAACATTAAAAAATACATAATTAAGTAAAGCGTTACGGTTAAAGCAGATAATAAGAAAAATACCTCGCTTACATTATTTATCAGTATGTAAAGCGATGCCAAAACAGTAACTATACCCCCCTGAATGACAAGAATATGAGTTTGAATGCCGTTATTATTTGTGTGAGCTAAGAAGGGAGGTATCTCACCATTTTTTGCAGTTACAAGTAATCCTTTGCTAGGCCCTGAAATCCAAGCCATAACTCCTGCTACGGCACCAAAAGTAATTAGTAGACCCATAATTGGTACAAAAAATCCAATATGCATTTTATCCAGCATTATCGTTAATGCCTGCATGATTCCTGCAGTTAGACTGATTTCCTTATGCGGTAAAACGGTTGCTATTGATAACGCTCCTAATGAGAAAATTGCAAGAATAATAATTACGGCAAGAAATACAGCTTGAGGGTATTGTTTGCTTGGACTATCAAGCTCTTTAACATGTACAGCACCAACTTCCATACCAGCGAACAGTAGAACAATACCTGCTAGAAATGCTATATGGTTAAAGCTGGAAATGTTAGGCAACCAGTGACCAATTTGAATGTTAAAGTTAATGGCATCACCCTGGAAAACCCAAAGTCCTGCCATACCAATTATTAATAATCCAGGAATTACGGTGCCAAGAATAACCCCAAGTGACGTGAGCATAGAAGCAACTTTTAATCCTCTAAATGTAAGTAGTGTAGCTATCCAGTAGGTTGTTATTATAAAAATAGCTGTGTAATAGTTATTTGAAGCTAGCTCAGGTTTGTTAAATAAATAGGCAAAACTACTTGATGCAAAAGCTAGAACGGTCGGGTACCAAACAACGTTTTGGATCCACTGTAACCAAATGGCGACAAAACCCCATCTTGAGCCAAATGCAACTTTTACCCAACGATAAACACCTCCTTCTCCCTCCCAGCCAGTTGCTAGCTCTGCTGCAACCAAAGCGCAAGGGATTAGAAATAAAACTGAGGCAAAAAATAGGTAGAAAAGCATGGTAAGGCCTGTGTCAGCAATTAATGGTAAGCCTCTGAGGCTCATTACTGCAGCTACATTTAGCATTGCTAGACCAAACATACTTAAGTGAAGTTTGTTGCGTTCCATCGCATATCTCCTCAGAAGGGGGTGTATTTATTTATCGCATTAATTCATGGTTAATTCAATATTTGACCACCTAGCATTCTTGTAACTATTTAATATTAATGGGGTTATTGTAAATAATAAGGTTCCTCCAATGATTATAGATCTATACATTTGGGGGTGTTCTATGTGCAGTGATGACGGTGGGAACAATCCGGTTACCAAAGCAAAGGTTGATGACAAAATTCCTATTAAAGACAGTAACCAAATACCAGCTTTACCGCCAGGTATAGTATAGCTTCTTTTAACATGCGCATGGCTATACCTTAATTTAATAGCAGAGAGAAATAATAGTATATACATGATCAAATATAGAGATACACTTAGAGCAGTTAACATAAAAAATACATTGCTTACATCATTAATAAATATATAGATTAAGGATAGAGCTGTTACTATTATTCCTTGTAGATATAAAATATTGGTTTGAATGCCATTTTGGTTTGTGAAAGCTAAAAATGGAGGTATTTCACCATCTTTGGCTGTTGCAAGTATTCCTCTGCTAGGACCTGATATCCATGCAATAACTCCAGCGCTAACGCCAAAGGTTAAAAGTAATCCGATGATTTGCGTTATCCAGCTAAGTTTATATTTGTTAAATATTGTGTCAAAAGCTTGCATAACTCCAGCAGTTAGGTTTGTTGTGTCATCTTGTAAAATAACAGCAATAGAAATTGAACCAAGCGTAAAGGTTACAAATATTATGAAGGCAGATATAAATAATGCTCTTGGATATTCAGTTTTAGGTTTATTTAACGAACAGGCGTGAACAGCGTTTACCTCCATTCCAGCAAACAGAAGAATGATTCCTGCTAGAAAAGATATGTTATTGATATTGGTGAAATTAGGGAGCAAATCATTATGTTGGATTGTGATTTGAATAGGTTTTTTAAGTAATTCTATAACCCCAATGGCAATTATCAATAACCCTGGTATGACTGTGCCAAGTATTGCACCTAGCGTGGTTAATAAAGATGTTATCTTTAAGCCTCTGAATGTGATTATGGTTGCTGTCCAGTAGCTAGCAATTACAAAGAAGGCAGTGAAGAAGCGATTGCTAGCTAATTCTGAGTCTCCAAGAAAATACGCAAAGCTACTAGCCGCGAAAGCTAGTACAATTGGAAACCATGCTACATTTTGAATCCACTGCAACCAAATAGCTAGAAACCCTATGCGAGAGCCAAAAGCAGTTTTTGTCCATCTATACACACCACCTTCTTGAGGCCAGCCGCTTGCTAACTCAGCTGAGATTAATGATGTGGGTATTAAAAATAAAAGAGATGAGAATAGAAGATAGAAAATCATTGTTAAGCCTGTTTCGGCTATCATAGGCAATCCTCTGAGGCTTAATATTGCTGCTACATTAAGCATAACTAGCCTAAACATGCTCAGAGATTTATTTTTGCAGTCCATAGCATTATCTCATTTTGCTAGATATTTTTTTACTTTAACATTATTTTATGCTTTTTGTTGTATTAATATCCGTCAGCAAACAAGACTTAGTTATGGGGTTATTTATTTTTTCCTTAATAATTTTATTAGGATAACTGTGGGGCCACTTAGCCCATACAAGAAAAATGATACTAGTAATACTTCTGCTGGAGAAATTGCGAGAAGACCTAGTAATAATGCAAATATGACAATTGCAAAAAAAGGTGCTTTACCGTTTAAATTTATGTCCTTATAAGATCTGTATGGTATGTTGCTTACCATTAGTAATGCTACTATAAGTGTGGTAATTGCCACAATCACTATCACATAGGGTTGGTTCAACGCGTATTTTCCGCAAATCCAGAGAATGCTTGCCATGATTCCAGCTGCTGCAGTGCAGGATATACCTTGAAAATATCTTTTGTCGGCATCATCTGGTTGAGAATTAAATCTTGCAAGCCTTAGAGCAACAGCAACTGTGTAGAAAAATGCAATAAGCCAGCCAAGTTTATGCAGACTATGCAGGCCCCAGGCATACATAGCTAGAGGGGGAGTTATACCAAAACAAACCATATCAGAAAGGCTGTCTAATTCGGCACCAAAAGATGTTGATGTATTGGTAAGCCTGGCTATTCGCCCATCTAAGCCATCAAAAATCATGGCTATAAATATTGCTATAGCAGCTGTAATAAACAGACCCTTCATTGCTGCAACTACAGCATAAAAACCAAAAAACAAGGCAGTTATGGTAAAAAGGCTTGGCAAAAAATAAAAATTCAAATTTCGCCCTTGTTTAGTATCATCATTCATTTTTATGCTCTACAATAAAAAAATAATTTATGGAGATTGGCTGAATAGTGTGCAAATTGTTGTATTGCATTGTGACATTAATTCAGTTTCTAGTCAATTTGGAAACATAGCTAATATGCTTTATTGAGCGGTTTTATGACCATTAAAAAACATTGTGAACAAATATTCTTCGAGGGAGAAAAATTTTTCTCCTCTCTTATCAAGGATATTTCTAAAGCTACAAAATTTATAGAGATGGAAACTTACATCTATATGGACGACAAAATTGGCCAGCGGGTTGCGGTATCTCTTGCTGCTGCCGCAAAAAGAGGGGTGAAAGTTCGGTTATTAGTTGATGGGTGTGGTACCTCTAACTGGGGCGGAAGAATCACCAGAAAGCTAGAAAAATCAGGCGCGGAAACAAGAATTTATCATCCTTTTCCATGGCGTTTTTGGCATTGGGGGCGCTCAGTTATTAAGGCTCCATTTTTACTAAAAATTTTATATTTAATTTTAAGAGTTAATCGAAGAAATCATAGAAAAGTTTGTTTGATTGATAATCAAATTGCTTATGTCAGCAGTTTTAATGTGACTTCTTGCCACTTAAGGGTTGACAAAGGTGGTAAGGGTTGGCGAGATACGGGGGTGAGAGTAGAAAATTCTGATATGACAGAATTGCAAAATGCTTTTGAAGGAGCTTGGGATCATCTTACCTTTCGCGAGCGTTTTCAAAGATTATTCCAACAGATAAATACTAAAAGTCCTATAAGGCTTAATAATAGCCGGCATCGGCGTCGAGTTTTATATAAGAATTTGTTGCGCAGAATAGCTCGTTGTAAAGAGCGCATTTGGATTACTAACGCATATTTCGTGCCTGATAATTTCTTGTTGAAAAAACTTAAAGATGCTGCGGAAAAGGGTGTTGATGTAAGAATTATGCTTCCACATAAATCTGACGTTTTATTTTTACCTTGGACTTCGACAACTTTCTATGAGCAGCTTCTAAAGGCTGGTGTGAAAATTTTTGAGTATTTGCCTAGCATGCTTCACGCAAAAACAATCATCCTTGATGACTGGATGATGGTAGGGTCTAGTAATTTGAATCACCGAAGCCTTCTTCATGATTTAGAGGTTGATGTAACACTTACACAAGATGAGTCTAAGTGGATGTTGGAAAAAGAATTTTTGCTAGATTTGACGCAATCTAAGGAAATCAATCTAGAAAATTGGCACACCCGCCCCTTTTATCAGCGGTTTTTTGGTCGCTTAATGCTGTATGTTAAATATATGTGTTAGTTTTATGTTATAACTGGTTTTATTGATTATTTTAAGTGCTTTATTCTCTTCCAAACTATGGCCTTTTTTTCACGACTATTTTTTAATTCGCTAAGAGTAAAAAGCTCTACATGAGGTTTCGTTATTTTTTTTACACCAAAATTTAATAGTGGTATGTCTTCAAATACTTCTGAAATTTCATTGCTCCAGTCACAAGGCATGGTATTGATAGCTGCGCATATCTTTTTGAGAAAAATTAACTCATCTTTTTCAGGTTTATTACCAACAATTGCTGTAGCTATAGTATATTTGCCACGTTTTAGTAAACATTTGTATGGCTTATCCTCTTCTCTTATAGCTTCTGATTCTTTGGGTTTTTGAGTTTCAACTGTAGCGGGGGGGGTGTTTTCTTTTTGCTTTACTTGCCAGTGAGGGATGCCCATAGTTGAAAGGCACTGTATTTGTTCTTTACTTAGCATATTTCAGACCTGTTACTCTTTTACTATAGGAAGACCAGAATTTTGCCAAGTTTTTGATCCGCCGGCCATAGATTTAACGTTTGTATAACCCATTTCCTGTAAATTATCAGCTGCAAGTGCTGATCTAAAACCGCCACTACAGTATAAGATAATTTCAGTTTCTGTGTTTGGTATAGTATTGGCAATATCTCTTTCAATTATACCTTTAGATATATGAATGGCTGAAGGTAGTCTCCCTTGTGACCATTCATCTTCCTCACGAACGTCAATAAGAACAAAATCATGGTTTGATTCAATTAATTGGTAGAGATCTTCAACGCTAATTTCTTGAATTCTAGATTTTGCATCGTCAACAAGATTTTTGAATTCTAGGTGGTGATGTTTCATTAGATCCTCTTTTCGGGGTGTTTTTTTATAGACTAACATATGGGAGTTGCGCAGTCATTATAAGCGCTTTATAGGTAGTTGAGGTATCTGCTTATAGTGTGATTTCAGATTCCTCAACTACAGTAGGAATGACAATCTTTTTTGGATCCTGATATGTAACTAAGAAATCTTAACTTCAGAATAAAAAGGGTTTGAGTAAACGTAAGTTTGGCTCCTATCATTCCAGATCAGTTCAAAATAATCATGAACAGATTTATGGGAGGCATGATAAGAAATTTCAATACAAGTGAAGCCATTACCAATGTGTTCTCTAACTTCATAACCATCTACAGTAAGTGACATATGATTTGTAATAGGGTATGTTCCTAAATGTATGCTTTTTTCAAATTTACATTTGCCATTTTCAATGTGACCAACACGCGCTTTAACCTTTGTTAAGGCCATGAAGTGCTTAACTTTAAATTTAGTTTGATGAACAGGTTGAGATGCGTGCTCTGTAAGAATAGGAGACATTGCATTAGCTGTTGTTAAGCTGAATGCGCTTATGCCTATAATCATTAGGTTTTTAAATGCTTGTTTGAAATTCATTTTGAAGCTCGGAAGTTTTGTGTTTAATTTGGGCGAAGATTTTATCAAAGAAAATTGTAGTTCTCAACTTGAAAAAATCTAATTTACCCCCATCTTCTTAATATCTCTTGAACTGATCAAACTAGGAGACAAAAATGTCAGTAAAATCACAGCAAGAAACTCGTAAATTCGAAACAGAAACTCAGCAGCTACTTCACCTTGTGGCTCATGCTCTTTATTCAAATAAAGAAGTATTCATGCGTGAACTTATTTCTAATGCATCTGATGCCGCCGAAAAACTCAGATTTGAAGCAATTTCCAATGACAAGATCTATGAGGGAGATGGGGATCTAAAGATCAAAGTTGATTTCGATAAAGATAAAAAAACGATTTCTATTTCTGATAATGGTATCGGTATGAGTCGACAAGATGTTATCGATAACCTAGGTACAATTGCTAGTTCAGGCACTAAAAAGTTTATCGAAAATCTAACGGGTGACTCATCAAAAGATAGTCAGTTGATTGGTCAGTTTGGCGTTGGTTTCTATTCTGCATTTGTAGTTGCAGACAAAGTAAGTGTTACAACCCGAAAAGCTGGCGAAAAGCCAGAAGATGGTGTTTATTGGGAATCGACAGGTGAAGGTGAATACGTAATACAAAATATCGAAAAAGCTGATCGTGGTACAACCATTGTTCTGCGCCTAAAAGAAGAGGAAGAAGAGTTTCTTGATCATTGGCGTTTACGCTCAATTATTACCAAATACTCTGATCATATTGTATTGCCAATTGAGATGAAGCGCCTTGCCGAAGGTAAAGAAGACGAAAATGAAAAAACAGCTTCTAATGAAATTGTTAACCAGGCAACTGCTCTTTGGGCGAGACCGAAGCGTGAAGTAACTGAAGAACAATATAAAGAATTTTATAAACATGTTTCTCACCATGATATGGAAGATCCATTGGCTTGGTCTCATAATCGTGTGGAAGGTAAACTTCAATATATAAGTCTTTTGTATATTCCTGGAAAAGCCCCATTTGACCTTTGGATGCGTGAACGTAATCACGGCTTAAAACTTTATGTGCAGCGCGTGTTCATTATGGATGAAACTGAAAAGCTTTTACCTCTGTATTTGCGTTTTGTTCGTGGTGTATTGGATTCAAGTGATCTTCCTCTTAATGTTTCACGCGAGCTTTTACAAAGCAATAAAGTTATTGAGAGCATGAAGGCAGCATCTACTAAACGTGTCTTAGATATGCTTGAAAAAATGGCTGAAAATGAACCTGAAAAATACCAAACTTTCTGGGATGAAATGGGTAATGTTCTTAAGGAAGGTCCGGCGGAAGATTTTGCTAATAAAGATCGCATTGCTAAGCTTTTACGTTTTGCGACTACTAACAACGATACGCCTATCCAAAACCAGTCTTTTGCCGATTACGTGAGCCGCATGAAAGACGGTCAAGATAAGATTTATTATGTAACTGGTGAATCTTATGAGATGGTGAAAAATAGTCCACACCTTGAGTTTTTCAAGAAGAAGGGCGTTGAGGTATTGTTACTTTCCGACCGCATTGATGAGTGGTTGGTTAATCATTTGACTGAATTTGAAGGTAAGCAATTACAGTCTATCACTCATGATAGTGTTGATTTCGAAAAATTCGAAGATAAGAAAGATAAGAAAGAGCAGAAGAAGGTTAAGTCTGAGTTTAAGTCTGTAACTGAGAAAATGAAAGAAGTATTATCTGATAAAGTTGAAGACGTTAGAACTTCTGAACGTTTAACTGATTCTCCTGCTTGCTTGGTTGCTTCAAGTAATGATATGAGTTTGCATATGAAACAGATGATGGAAGCTATGGGTCAGAAACTACCAGAAACTAAGCCTATTATGGAAATTAATCCAAGCCATCCAATTATTAAGCGTTTGAAAGATAAAGATATTGATGATGCTAAGTTTAATGATTGGGCAAATGTTATGTTTGATCAGGCATTTTTAGCTGAAGGTGGTCAGTTGAAAGATCCGGCGCAGTTTGTGAAGCGTTTGAATGATTTGCTGGTGAGTGCTGCTAGCTAAACGTTACCTCTTGCTCTAATTATGTCATCCCGTGGCTTGACCACGGGATCCATTTTTCATTAATGAGGTGTGCAAAATGGAAAGGTTAGAAAATATATTAAAAAATAATAGTTTTTCGCCAATAATTCCGAATGATCTACAGCATGGCCCGTCCATTATTCTCGATATGAACGACCCAATCTGGCAGCAAGTTGATCTCAAATCTCCAGATCAGCTTTGGGCTCAAACGCAAAAATTAATGAATGATTCAAGTGCTGTCGTTGCCATTGGTAAATATGCCGAAGATCGAGCAAATATCTATAAGCGTAGTGAGCTATTTACCGCATCAATGGACCCTCGAACTATTCATCTAGGAATTGACTTGATGGTTGAAGAGGGCACTCCAGTTTTTGCACCCCTTGATTCAAAGATTAATAGTTTTTCTGATAATGATCAATTTGGTGATTACGGCCCGACAATAGTATTAGAGCATGAGCTTGAGGGGGTAACTTTTTTTACTTTGTATGGCCATCTTTCAAAAACAAGCCTTAAAAGTATCGAGCAAGGGCAGTTGATATCAAAAGGGGAGCAGTTTGCAACCGTTGGCAATATGCAAGAAAATGGCTTTTGGCCGCCTCATGTGCACTTTCAAATAATTGCTGATATGCAAGATTATTCTGGTAATTTTCCTGGTGTTACATCTGAGAAAGATGCCAGACTTTTCTTTGAAATGTGCCCTGATCCTAATTTGATATTAGGCATTAGGGGCTGTTGACAATTGGTGTTGCAAGGCGAAAATATCTAGAATGCATTGAAAATTTGTTCTTTAATTTGGCGAATAGTCTTTCTATTTAACGAAATGAAACGCCATTTCTATCTCAATTCTTCACTTTTTCGCTTCTGTTAAAACTTTAGGGACGCTGTCTAGTAAAAATAGATTAATACAGGGTTGATTCCTGCATAAAATCTGATATTCTCGACAAATTAATAACCATAGATAGGAGCATGTTTACATGTCCAAAGATATCTACCAAGATGCATTAAAGCAACTTGATCGTGCAGCCCAGCATTCTCATGCTGAACCAGAAACTATTGAGCGCCTGCGTCATCCGCAAACAGCTCTAGAAATGTCTATTCCTGTGCGTATGGACGATGGTTCTTTAAAGATTTTTAAAGGTTATCGTGTGCGTCATAATGATAGCCGTGGACCAACTAAAGGTGGTATCCGTTTTCACCCAGATGTAAGTCTTAGTGAGGTTAAGGCATTAGCTTTCTGGATGAGCTTGAAATGTGCTGTTGTAGGTATTCCTTATGGCGGTGGTAAAGGCGGTGTTATTGTTGACCCTAAATCACTTTCTCGTTTAGAACTTGAGCGCTTAAGTCGCGGGTTCATTGAGCAGGCTGTTGATTTTATCGGTCCATTGAAAGATATTCCTGCGCCTGACGTTTATACTAACGCTATGATCATGGGTTGGATGATGGATGAGTATTCCAAAATCACTCGTACCTACAATCCTGGCGTTATTACGGGTAAGCCTATTTCTATGGGGGGTAGCTTGGGTCGTGATGATGCTACTGGTCGTGGGGCTTACTATTGCATCAAAGAATTAGAGAAAAAACGTGGTTGGAACCCTTCTGAGATCACTGTAGCAGTTCAAGGATTTGGTAATGCTGGGCAACATGTGGCCTCTCTTTTACATGCTGATGGTTATAAAATTGTTGCTGTGAGTGACTCGCAAGGTGCAATTTATCGTAAAGAAGGATTTGATGTCCCTAGTTTAGTTCATGCTAAACAAAGTACTCGTAAAGTTCAGCCTGTTTATTGCGAAGGTACAGTTTGTGAGGGTATTCCAGCTGATCATATAACCAATGAAGAGTTGATTGAGCTAGATGTTGATGTGCTAATTCCGGCAGCTTTAGAGAATGTAATCACTACTGATAATGCTGAAAACGTTAAGGCTAAAGTGATTGTTGAGGCTGCAAATGGTCCGATTACAGCTGACGCTGACCCAATTCTAGAAAAAAATAATATTCTAGTTATTCCTGATATTCTTGCTAATGCAGGTGGTGTAACTGTAAGTTATTTTGAGTGGGTTCAGAATAAAAATGGTTATTACTGGTCTCTTGAAGATGTGCAATCTAAGCTGCATAACATTATGCGCAGTGCCTTTAATGAGGTTTATAACATTATGCAAGAAAAAAACATTCATATGCGTACAGCAGCTTATGCCCTTGCCGTTAATCGCTTGGCTGATGCGATTCATGCGCAGGGGACTCATTCTTATTTTGCTGAAATAAGTTAATTAAAAGTTGGCGCAGATGCCAGCAAAATGATTGGGGGTTTCATGCCAAATGACATGGTTGATTCTGTGTTATGTATGAGAGCAGAGTAACGATTTTTTGGAATTCAGCTAATTTGTATCACAACAACCAGAGTTTCGAGTTTTATTTTTAGAAAATCAATTAGTTATGGATAATGTGTGCTAAGATTCGGTTGTCCCGCAACTCTAATCTGTCATCCCGCGGCTTGACCGCGGGATCCATGAAGATAGATTCCGAGACCAAGTCGCAGAATGACAGTGTTTTCATCTCTTTAGTACTGTTAAAGCACATAAGTTGATTGTTTAAAACTCGAAACTTGTATATACCCAAGCAAATAATAAAGCGAGAAATAAATGAAACTATATCTTTGCCAGCATGGCGAATGTCTTTCTAAAGAAGAAGATCCAAATCAACCGTTAAGTCCTTTAGGTGTTGATGATATTGGTGAAATGGCTGAGTTTCTCGGAGAACTTGATTTAAATATCAAAGAGATTTTTTATAGCGTTAAGCTTCGTGCGCAACAAACAGCAAAGATTTTAGCCGATGAGATTTGTCCTAATGCAAAGATAGAAGAAATTGAAGGGCTTAAGCCAATGGATGATATCAAGTCAATTGCTTTAATGGTTGATCAAATAGATCATGATACTTTGATAGTTGGTCATATGCCATTTATGCAAAGGCTTGTAGGCCTCTTGGTCATGAGGGATGAGGACGCTAAGTTAGTCAGCTTTGAGCAAGGTAGTATGGCTTGTCTTGAAAAGACAGAAAATGGCTGGTCAATATATTGGATGTTAAATCCTGAGCTGTTTTGAAAAACAACGTTATCTCAAAGCTTGGTTGCTATTGATGTTTAGACTATTAACTTCATCGGCTAATTATTGGCTTATTTGAAGTTAATAAAATCATCTGGAAAAGGATAGGCCCTGGCCGCCAGTTAAAAGGAGTCAAGCTTCACTGCACTGCATTCTTGTATATAGGCACGTTTCATTATGACGCCCCGCAATAACATACCTGGGCCCACAGTTTTAATGCTAAGCCGGTAAACGGTTTGTTGAATTTGCTACTTTTCCTGATCCTTTTCCCAACTAGTCAACTTATCAAATTCATTCATACTAAGTATTTCTTTACTATTTAGAAGCTTTTTTTGTAATTCAAGGTACTCTTTATCTGTAACGCCTTTTATGTAAGCGCCCCCTGATACCTTGGTTAATGAGGAGTTATCTATTTTTGATATTTTTTTATCTTTTTTTTTCATTTTATTCTCCAAGTTGTTAGTAAGGTGAATTTATGCTGTAAATTGGCTTATAAAAGCCAGTTCCTAGCATGCTGATAAATGCGCTAATCAAACTCTCTTATATTGTTTAGCGCTCAAATAAAAAATGTTTATTTTGCATTTTTTTATAGTTCAATTATAGATCATTAGGTTGTGTTTTTCCTTTTTATAAAATCTAGAGAATTGAATTAAAATAGACGTGATATGAAGATGGAAACGCAGGCTTTTGTATAGGTTAGCTGTTAATGCAGTGAGTTTTTATGCTAGCTAAACAGTAGTTTAATTTTGGTCTTAGATGGACCCCAGCCTTGCTGGGGTAACACTTTTTTTATTTTTAATAAGCTTATTAATTAAGCCTTCGGAGAAGTCATTTCCTCAGGTTTAACAACTTGATCAAATGCTTCTGCATTTAAGTAACCAAGTTCTAAGCAGGCTTCTTTTAGGCTTGAGTGATCTGTGAACGCTTTTTTCGCTATTTCAGCAGCTTTGTCATAACCTAAAACAGGATTTAGGGCGGTAACTAGCATTAATGAGTTATGTAAATATTCATTAATTTGTTTTTTATTAGCTTTTAGTCCTTTAACACAGTATTTGCCAAAGCTATGACAGCTATCACCTAGTAACTTAACTGAATGAAGTAGGTTGTAAATCATAACTGGTTTAAATACGTTAAGTTCAAAGTTGCCTTGAGATCCAGCAAAACCAATTGCAGCGTCATTACCCATAACTTGGCAGCAAACCATAGTAATTGCTTCAGATTGAGTCGGATTAACTTTGCCTGGCATAATAGATGAGCCTGGTTCATTAGCAGGTAGCTCAAGTTCGTTAATTCCACAACGAGGGCCAGACCCTAACCATCTTATGTCATTTGCAATTTTCATTAAGGCGCACGCTAGAACCTTTAATGTTCCACTTGAAAGGACAATTGCATCATGAGCTGCAAGAGAGGCGAATTTATTTGGCGCCGATGAGAATGGCAGCTCAGTTAAATTAGCAATTTGCTTCGCACCTTTCTCTGCAAATTGTGGGTGGCTGTTAAGGCCGGTACCTACTGCCGTCCCACCAAGCGCTAACTGATATAAGCTTGGTAGAGTGCTGTCAATTGCAGAAATGCAGTCATCAAGCTGACTAACATATCCTGAAAACTCTTGCCCCATTGTAAGAGGTACAGCATCTTGCAAGTGCGTTCTACCAATTTTAACTATGTCTTTGAATTCGCGACGTTTGTCATCTAGTTTCTCCCTAAGGTCTTTAATCTCAGGTAGAAGGTTATGATGAATTGTTTCTGCGGCAGCAATATGCATAGCAGTTGGGAATGTGTCATTTGATGATTGAGACATATTTACATGGTCATTTGGGTGAACAGGGTCTTTGCTCCCGCAGGGGTTGCCAGCAATCTCATTGGCACGATTAGCAATAACTTCGTTAGTATTCATGTTGGTTTGTGTGCCACTACCGGTTTGCCAGATACGAAGAGGGAAGTGGTCGTCAAGCTTGCCTTGAATAACTTCATCGGCTGCTTGAATAATTAGCTGAGCACGTTTAGAGTCAAGCTTTCCAAGCTCCATATTTGTAAGTGCTGCAGATTTCTTTAGAATACCAAATGCACGAATTAGTGGGCGTGGCATTAAGTCGTTACCAATATTAAAGTGGATTAATGAACGTTGAGTTTGCGCCCCCCAGTATTTATTAGCAGGAACTTCAATATCACCCATACTGTCATTTTCAATACGATTTTTTAACTTCTCTTTTTTAGCCATAATTATAATTTCCTGTTAAATTATTTTTGAATGTGAATTTGTAGAGCGTGAATTTCTGTATTTATCATGTCATTGCACGCTTGATATATCATTCGGTGGCAAGCTATCCTAGTTTTTCCCTCAAATTTTGGTGATGAAATAACAACAGTAAAATGACTTTGGCCAGCCTCTGCAGCAGCATGACCGCGATGCTTGTGTCTGTCATCAATTATTTCAAGATGAGTTGGTTCTAGTGCTTCATTTAAAAGTTTGGTTAGTTTATCGATTCTTTGTTCGATGATGTTCATTTTTATTTCTCTTCTAAGGTTTGTCATTAGATGTTTTAGGTGCTGAGGCGTCGTCTTCTAATTTCTTTGCGTATCTAGTCATGTAAATTGCCTGAAGGATAACAAAAATTAAGCTTAAACCCAAGGTTCCAAACAGTTTAAAATCAACCCAAGCATCAGTGCTAAAGTTATATACTACAAATAGATTTATGAAACCCATTGCTGCAAAAAAATACATCCAGCTTTGATTTAGCTTAAGCCAAATACTAGAGGGTAGCTGTATTTTGTTTTCCATCATGTGCTGAGAAATTGGTTTTTCACCAAAATACTGGCTAATTAGAAATGCTATTGCGAACGCCCAATAAATTGCTGTGGGTTTCCATTTGATAAACATTTCGTCGTGCAGCAGCAGGGTTGCAGTGCCGAGAACCACGACTAAAACTAGTGTAATAACGTGGAGTTTTTCAAACTCACGATGATAGAGCCAATACAGTAATACTTGAAGAGCTGATGCGGTCATCATTACTCCAGTAGCTATAAATATGCCATATATTTTAAAAGCTATAAAAAACAAGACGATGGGTAAAAAGTCAAAAAGTAATTTCATGTTTAACCTTAGTTGTTGAGGGCTGTTGACAATTGGTCTTACAGCTGCAAATTTCTATAATTTGTCATTAGAGTGGGTACTAGTTTATCATAGGAATATAGCTATATATAATATGGTATCGTGTAAATGACGCAGTATTTTTCAATACATCCAGACAATCCTCAAATGCGCCTGATTCATCAGGCTGTAAACATATTGCAGAATAATGGTGTTATTGTTTATCCAACTGATTCTGGCTATGCTTTTGGTTGCCAGATTGGAAATAAATGCGGGATGGAAACAATAAGAAGACTTAGAAATCTGGATGATAAGCATAATTTTACGCTTGTTTGTCATGATTTTTCACAAATATCAGAATATGCAAAGATGGATACGGCTTCTTTTCGAAGAATAAAATCAGTTACGCCTGGAGCATATACTTTTATTTTGCAGGCAACTAAAAATGTTCCTAGAAGATTAATTCAATCTAAAAGAAAAACAATAGGTATTCGTTTGCCTGATAATAAAATTGCGCAAGCATTGCTGAAGGACCATGGTGAGCCTATACTGAGCACCACTGCTATGCTGGCTGGTGAATCTGTGCCACACAATAATCCAGAAAACATTAATAATATATTGGGTGGTTGTGTTGATTTAGTGATTGACGGTGGTTATGGAGAGGTATTACCAACTACTATCGTTGATATGGTGAATGGAACTGCTGAGGTGGTGCGCAAGGGCCAAGGGGACCCTAATGTCTTTAAATGATATTGTGCAAACAGCAGAAAAATCTCAGGTTTTTGCTACGGTTAAAGGTGAGCCAGTAACTGAGCTACCCAAGAATCTATATATACCTCCTGAGGCTCTTGAGGTTTATTTAGAGCAATTTGAGGGCCCGCTTGATCTCTTGCTTTTTCTTATTAGAAAACAAGATATTGATATTCTAAATATCCCGGTAAATGAGATTACAAATCAATATGTTAGCTACATTGAATTAATGCAAATTCTTAACTTTGAATTAGCAGCTGAATATCTTGTTATGGCCGCAATGCTTGCTGAAATTAAATCTCGTATGATGCTGCCAAGTGTAGTCGAAGAAGAGGAAGATGAGGAAGATCCTCGGGCGGAGTTAGTGCGTCGCTTGCAAGAATACGAAAAAGTAAAGTTTGCTAGTATTGAGTTGGATGACATGGAAAGGGTTGGGCGAGATGTTTTTATTGCTTCTGCTAATATTGATCATCTTTGCTTTGATCAGCCGAAGCCACAAGTGGATATTGGAGATTTAACTCATGCTTTACTTTCAGTTATGGCTCGAAAAAAACAACGCAAACCACATACAGTTGAAGCTATTAAATTCTCTATAACAGATAGAATGAATAATGTAATGAATAGTTTGCGCGAGTTTGACTTTATTCGTTTTCAAGACTGTTTCACCGAAGAAGAGGGGCGAGCTGGATTGGTAGTAGCTTTTTCAGCTATTTTACAACTTCTCCGTAATTCATTAATTGAAATAACTCAGGAAAAACCACTGTATCCAATATTTATTTCGCTTGCCAAAAATAAAACTAAGGATTCTCAATCATGAGTGATCTAAAAAAAATACTTGAGGCTATTTTGATGGCATCACGTTGTCCTGTTACAGCTAAGGATTTGTACGAAACTTTGCATGATCCAAATACTACTGAAGACCAGGTTGAAGAAGCTCTTGCAGAGTTGCAGTGTGATTATCAAGATAGGGCATTCGAGCTTGTTGAGGTTGCAAGCGGGTGGCGTATTCAGATAAAAATTGATTTTACACCTTGGGTTCAAAATTCATTGAAAGAAAAGCCTCCTAAATATTCCCCAGCACTAATGGAGACACTTGCGCTGATTGTTTATCAGCAGCCTATAACCAGAGGTGAGATCGAATCAGTGCGTGGTGTTGCATTAAGCTCGAATATTTTGCAGATATTGATGGATAATGAATGGATTCGTATTTCAGGGTACAGAGAAACCCCCGGACGCCCCGCTTTATATATAACTACTAAGAAATTTTTAGATGATTTTGGTTTAAAAAATATCAAAAATGTGCCAGAATTGCCCGAAATTACCAAGATAAGTGAATAATTATGCGATTAAAGAAAACTAAATCGGAGGCTATTAAGCCAAAGCTTAATAAACGGCCTGAAAAATTAAATCCTAATGGTGAAAAAATTCAAAAAATTCTAGCCAAGGCGGGAGTAGGGTCGCGCCGTCAAATGGAAGAATGGATAAAAGAAGGTAGGGTAAAGGTAAATAAAAATCTTGCTCATCTTGGGCAAAGAGTTTTAAGAAAAGATAAAGTTTTCGTTGATGGCAAGTTAGTTCAGCAAGCTGAGTCAGTTTTGCCCGAAATACTTATATATAACAAACCGGAAGGCGAAATCTGTAGTAAAAACCCGGAAAAAGATAAGAAATCTGTTTTTGATAGCTTGCCAGAAATAGCTACTGGGCGCTGGATTGCGGTTGGTCGCCTAGACCTTAATACCTCTGGATTGCTACTTTTTACAAATGATGGGGATCTGGCAAATAAGCTAATGCACCCAAGTCAGCAAGTGCAGCGCGAATATGCGGTTCGTGTTTTTGGAGAAGTTACGGAGCAAATGCTTGAGCGCATGGTGAACGGTGTGAAGCTTGATGATGGTTTGGGTCGTTTTGAAGAGATTCAAACTTCAGGTGAAGCAGAAGGTTTAAATCAGTGGTATCACGTTGTAGTTGTTGAAGGCAGGAATCGCCTTGTTCGACGGCTTTGGGAGTCACAAGGAGTAAAAGTTAGTAAGCTAAAACGAGTCCGTTATGGAGATGTTTTCTTGCCTAGCAAATTAAGAAAAGGCCAATCTGAATTGCTGCCAAGGACCTTGGTTACCAAAGTTTTAGAGTCTCTCTAGATCTTATTGATAAATGGCGTAAACTTATAAGTTTGATTGTTAGCTAAAATCTAGTTTTAAATAGCTACAAATTCAAGCTTCTCATCTATTAATTTTATCTGAACCCCATTTTTGCCTTTGATTGCTTTAATGTTTTCATTAAGTGAATAGATGCCTGCAATAGCTACAAGCTCTGCACTTAATTCTTGGCAAAAAATGCAGGCCTCAGCATTGCCAGAAATTCCAGCCATAGCTCGGCCTCGCATGCTTTGATAGGCATGAATATTACCTTCAGCTAAAACTTCTGCTCCTGCACTAACTGGTGCTAACAGGATCAAATCTCCACCAGAGTAAATTCTTTGGCCTGATCTGACAGGGTGCTTAACAATTTTAGTTGTCGATTCTTGTTTGTCTACTTTTTTATTGCTTGTTTTTCTTTGGTTGGCGTTACCATGGCGCTGCTGGTGAGTTGTGAAAATTCCAAGATTATTATCTCTGGCTAGTTGTTTTAGTTCAGGTTTTGCAGCCCTGACACCCGCTATAATAAGTTTATTATTTAGAAAAACTTTCTTTAGTTCCTTGAAGTTGAAATCTGGATTTTTTTCTTTAATTTCATTTAGATCAAGAGCGACAGGAGTAAAATCAAAAAGCTTTGGGGCATTTGCTGTTATTTTTTTTAGTTGATTGTCTATTGATTCTATATCTGTTTGATAAAGTTGAATTACAGTCAGTGCGAATAAGCTTCCTTTTAGCTCAAAAGCCTTTTTTGTTGTTGCTTCCATAATAAATCCATTGTCGAGTTGTCTAAGAGTCATTATAATCGCATGTTACACGGAATCAAAACATTGTAAGGATATTTAAATGGAAAAAATCTGGCTTAAGTCTTATCCAAGTCATGTTCCTGCCAAAATTGATCTGAGTCAATACAATTCTTTAGCTGAAGTTATAGACGAATTCTGCCAGAAATTTGCTGATGCAGATCTTGTGCATTGTTTAGGGAGTCGGTTTACTTACAAGGATATTTATAAACGAGCAAAAAACTTTGCCAGTTATCTGCAAAATGAGTGCGGATTCAAGAAAGGGGATCGTTTTGCAATTATGTTGCCTAACCTCCCTCAATATTTAGTGGCTTTATATGCTTGCATTATGGCTGGAATCGTAATCGTAAATATTAACCCAATGTGTACGCACTATGAATTAGCTGGCAGGTTAAAAAATTCTGGGACTAAAGGTATTTTGGTCTTGGAAAATTTCGCAAAAACTTTGCAAGAAGGTCTGGAAGATACTGATATAGAAAGCATAATTGTGACTTCTGTTGGTGATATGATGCCATTTTTAAAGGGTAGCCTAATTAACTTTGTGCTTAGATATGTGAAAAGGGTGGTTCCTAAATACAATCTGAAGAGTGTTAATTTTAACAAGGCCGTTGAAATTGGAGAAAAGGATGGATTTAGGGCTGTAGAGATTAGCCAAAATTGTACAGCTTTTCTTCAATATACCGGTGGGACTACAGGAGAACCAAAGGCTGCAGTTTTATCTCAACGTAACATCTTAGCAAATTTATTACAGATGTTGGCTTGGCTTGATGGAGATATAAAAGATGGTACAGAGTCGGTATTGGCGCCATTGCCGCTATATCATATTTTTGCTATGACGATTTGCGGTATTGCTCTTGGTTTAAAGGGTGCTAGTCAGATTTTAATCCCAGATGCTAGAAATATTTCTAGCATTATTCGTGCTTTAAAGAAAGAGCCTTGCACTGTATTTGTTGGCGTGAACACCTTGTTTAGGGCGTTAAACCATAATGAAGAGTTTAAAAAAATGGATCACTCTAAGATGAAGTTTGCTGTAGGTGGTGGCGCGTCAGTTGAGCAAGATGTGTTTGAGGGGTGGATGGATATTACTGGCAAACCAATTATTGAAGGATATGGTCTTACGGAGTCTAGCCCTGTTGTTACAGTTAACCCTGTAAGAATGCCGGAAATGAATACCATTGGCCTGCCATTGCCATCTACTGATGTTAAATTGCTTGATTTAGAAGGTAATGAAGTAAAGCTTGGAAAGCCTGGAGAGCTTTGCGTAAAAGGCCCTCAGGTTATGTCCGGGTATTGGCATGCCGAAGAAGAAACCAAAGCTGTGTTTACTAATGATGGATATCTGAAAACTGGCGATATTGCGGTTATGGATAAGCGTGGCTTTCTCAATATTGTTGATCGTAAGAAAGATATGATTGTAGTTTCTGGATTTAATGTATATCCATCAGAAGTTGAAAAAGTGATAAATAATCATCCGGGGGTATTGGAGTCTGTGGTTATTGGCGTGCCTTCTGAGAGGAGTGGTGAGCAAGTTAAGGCACTTGTTGTAAAGGAAGATCCTAATTTGGATGACGATTCCCTGAAAGCATACTGTCGAGAATACATGACTCGTTATAAGGTTCCAAAAATAATTAAATTCGTTGATTTATTGCCAAAATCTCCTGTAGGGAAAATTCTGCGAAGAGTGGCTCGTGAGATGGGTTAGTATTAGCCCCTGTTGAAAATTGGTGTTGCAAATCAAAAATATTTGGCATGCTAAGTATTTTGTTTTTTAATCAGTAGAATGTTTTTTCTATTTAATGAATTAAAGGGTAATCTTTCACAAATTATATAAATTTGCAGCTGTAAAACCAATTGTTAAGAGATACTAGCTTGTGTAGTGGTTTTTCTATCGATGCCTTGATATTTTTTGCGATTTTGTGTAGAATTTGTACTTTATTTGGGCGGCAAGCATGTGTTTGGATATATGGTTTTTCATCCTAGGCTTGTTGCAGGCTCCGGTTATAGCAAAAGGCCTCGCAATAAACGCGGTGTGACATTCCGATGTAGGGTAAAATAGCAGTTTGGTGTAGCGCTATAGTATTTCTCCTGACTTGGTATGACTGGTTAGGTCGGTAAACCCCAATAATTTAAGATAGAGAACAAATGAACAAAATTAAACAATTTTTCTTGCCTGAGGATGGGCATTTCCATAAAGATTTCTTTTCTGGTTTAACTGTTGCATTAGCGCTTATTCCTGAGGCTATTGCTTTTGCTTTAGTGGCTCATGTTCAGCCATTTGTAGGGCTTTATGCTGCATTTTTTATGTGTTTCTTGACAGCTGTGTTAGGTGGTCGCCCAGGCATGATTTCTGGCGCAACCGGTTCAATGGCTATTGTGATGGTTGCGTTGGTTAGTAAATATGGCATTAATTATTTGTTTGCAACTGTTGTATTGACTGGTCTTTTGCAAATTCTAATTGGTGGGCTAGGTCTGGGTAAATTAATCCGTATTATGCCAAAGCCTGTGATGGTAGGTTTTGTAAATGGTTTAGCAATTGTTATCTTCTTAGCTCAGCTTGAGCAATTTAAATATCATTCTGGTGGCCAGCTTTTATGGTTACATGGTTCAGCTTTGTGGATGATGATCGGATTAGTATTTGTTGCGATGATGATTACGCATTATCTTCCAAAATTTGTTAAAGCTTTACCTTCTGCGCTTATTGCAATTATCACAGTAAGCTTAGTTGTTCACTTTATGCATTTAGATGCGAGAGTAGTCGAGGATATGATGCAGGGGCACAGTTTGGCAAATAGTCTGCCTCATTTTCATATGCTTAGTGTGCCGATAACTATGCAATCAATGGCTATTATTCTTTCTTATGCCGTTATTCTTTGCATTATTGGGCTTTCTGAATCTTTAATGACTTTATCTTTAATTGATGAAATGACTCATACCCGCGGTAAAGCAAATAAGGAATGCGTGGCTCAAGGTATTGGTAACGTTGTTTCTGGTTTCTTTGGTAGCATGGGTGGTTGTGCTATGATTGGTCAGAGCATGATTAATATCCGTTCAGGCGGGCGTGGCCGTTTATCAGGTATCACGGCTGGTGTTGCATTATTACTATTTATATTAGTGTTCTGGAGCTTTATTAAACTTATCCCATTGGCGGCACTTGTTGGTGTGATGTTTATGGTGGTAATTGAAACGTTTGAGTGGGCGACATTTAAGTTTATTCGTAAGATTCCTTTTCATGATGCTTTAGTTATCGTGACAGTTACAGCTGTGACCGTATTTACCGACTTAGCTGTTGCTGTTGTAGTTGGTATTATCATGTCGAGTCTTGTGTTTGCATGGGAAACTGCCAAAAAAATTCACGCTAAAACCTCTACAACTGAAGAAGGTGCTAAAGAATATATGATTGAAGGTCCTTTGTTCTTTGCTTCAACTTCTGAGTTCAAAGGTTTATTTGACTATAGTAATGATCCTGTTGAAGTTATTATTGATTTTAAATATTCTCGCGTTGCTGATCATTCTGCAATTGATGCTATTAAATCTGTTACTGAAAATTATATGAAGCTAAACAAAAAGGTACATTTGCGCCATTTGAGCGAGGATTGTCGAGTGCTTCTTGAAAAAGCTGGAAGCATGGTTGAGGCGAATGTGATGGAAGATCCTAACTATCAGGTTGTTACTGATGCCCTATAAGTTTGTGGGGTCTAGTAAAATAACCTGAGTTTCGAGGTTTTTTGGGAATCAATTGCTTATTGACAATGTGGCTAAGAATTTGTCATCCCGAAGCCAGAATCTGTCATCCCGAAATCAGAATTTGTCATCCCGCGGCTTGACCGTGGGATCTAGCTTCATGGATCACGCGATCAAGTCGCGGGATGACAGTTATGTTATTTTCACAGTAGTTCCAGCTAGGAATTGTACAGTTTAAAAGATAACTTCGTTATTGCTTAACATCCCCGCATATCTCATATAATTTCTCCAGGGCTTCTCTTGGGGTCATTGAGTCTGGGTCTATGCCTTTAATCATATCAACAACTGGGTTTGGCTTAGTTTCAGCAAATAGATCAATTTGTTGAGGGTCCAATTTATTGGATGGCTGAATAACAGTTGATTTAGTATTTGTATGACTATTTTCTTCTAGCTCTAATAATTTATGTTTTGCTTGGTTGATAACATGCTTTGGGATTCCTGCGAGCTTTGCTACTTGCAAGCCATAGCTCTGGTTAGCAGGCCCTTTCTGTACTTTATGTAAGAAAGCAATATGATCACCTTCTTCTATTGCATCCAAGTGAATATTCACGACATTTGGTAATTGTTCTGCCCATTGAGTAAGTTCAAAGTAGTGGGTTGCAAATAGAGTGTAAGCGCCAATTTCATTGGCTAAACACTGGCAGCATGCCCAGGCGAGAGATAATCCATCGAACGTACTGGTGCCGCGCCCGATTTCATCCATTAAGATTAAACTGTTTTTAGTGGCGTGATGCAGAATGTTAGCAGTCTCAGTCATCTCAACCATAAATGTAGATCTACCAGATGCCAGATCATCAGAAGCACCTATTCTTGTGAATATTTGATCTATAGGGCCAATTTCAGCTTTATCAGCTGGTACATAAAAACCAACATGAGCTAGCAGTGTTATTAGTGCTGTCTGGCGCATATAAGTCGATTTACCGCCCATATTAGGGCCTGTAATAAGTAAGATTCGCTCTTTATCGGTAAGAGTGACATCATTTGCAATGAATGGGGCACTGCTGACATGCTCAACAACTGGGTGACGCCCATTGATTATGTTAATGCCTTCTTTGTTTGAGAGTTTTGGTCTTGTTAAGTTTAGTGTGTGTGACCGTTCTGCGATTGTTGCAAATACATCTAATTCAGAGAGCGCTTCAGCTGTTTGTAGTAGTTCCTCAAGCGATTTGTTTATAGTTTTGAGAATTTGTTCATACAGCATTTTTTCTCGCGATAGAGCTCGGCTTTGGCTGCTTAAAACTTGATCTTCAAATGTCTTGAGTTCTGGTGTAATGTATCGTTCAGCATTTTTTAATGTCTGACGGCGCACATAATGAGTTGGTGCCTTGTCAGACTCCAGTTTACTAAGTTCAATATAATATCCATGCACTCGATTGTAGCCAACTTTAAGAGTGCTTAATCCGGTTTCTTGTTTTTCTTTAATTTCAAGGTCTAAAAGGTGTTGTCCAGCGTTTTTAGAAAGGCTTCTCAACTCATCAAGTTCTACATCAAAACCTGCAGCTAAGACTCCGCCATCTCGAATAATTGCAGGTGGGTTTTCTATTATAGAATTATCCAATAAATCAAGAAGTTCTTTGTTGAATTTAATGTTTTTGTTTAGTTCTTGTATGGAGGTTTTTTTTGAGTGTTGCAATGTGTTTTTTATTAGTGGTATTTGTCTGATTGCTTCTCTTATTTTAACTAAATCGCGAGGGCGGGCTGTAAATAGACCAATTCTTGCTAGAGGTCGCTCAATATCACCAACATTTTGCAAGTTCTGATTGATCTGTGGGTACAACATTCCTTCAAGTAATTCGTTAACTAAAGTTAATCTATAATTGATTTTATTGTGATTTCTTAGTGGTCGGCATAGCCATCTTTTTAATAGCCTGCTTCCCATAGGAGTTGCTGTGCGATCGTAAATTGAGGCAAGGGTGTTTTCTATGCCTCCTTGCAGGTTTGATGTTAATTCTAAATTTTGCTGAGTAGTTGCATCAACAATAACAAAATCATCAGGTTGCTCAATCTTAGGGGCTTGCAAATGTGGTAGGGCATTGGGATAAGTATATTGAAGATAATGTAAAAGACACCCTGCTGCTGAAATTGCCAGAGTTAAATGATCGCACCCAAAACTAGCCAGGCTTTGGCATTTAAATTGGCTGGTTAATAATCGTTGAGCTGTTTCAAAAGTGAATTCTACGCTTGGGCGTTTAATTGTATTGTAATTTTGTTGTAAGGGTGTTCTCGTATCTTCTGACCATAGAAGTTCTGCGGGTCTTATTCTAGCAATCTCATTATTAAGTTGTAGCTCACCGGTAACCTCTAGTAATATAAATCTGCCAGAACTGCAATCTACAGTTGCTATGCCAAAGTCATTATTGTCGTTACCTATAAATGCTGTAAGAAGCTGCTCTTTACGTTCTTCCATTAAAGCTTCATCAGTTACAGTGCCAGGCGTGATAATTCTTGCAACTTTACGCTCAACAGGTCCTTTAGAAGTTGCCGGGTCACCTACTTGCTCACAAAGTGCTACTGACTCATTAGCACGAAGAAGTCTGGCTATATAACCCTCAGCTGCGTGATAAGGAACCCCACACATAGGAATTGGTTTGCCTGCAGATTCCCCTCGTTTGGTTAAAGTAATATCAAGAATTTTCGCGGCTTTTTTGGCGTCATCATAAAAAAGCTCGTAGAAATCTCCTAATCTATAAAATACTAATATATCAGAGTGTTGCTCCTTAATTTTCCAATACTGTTGCATCATCGGCGTGTGTTTGCGATTTTGATTAGAATCTTTCATGATATTCCTATGTGTTTTGCATTTGGAGCGAACGTAAATGATAAGTGAAACTAGTGAGATCGTTCAACAACTAGCTGACGTTTTGTTAGAAAAAAATATTAAAATTGTAACTGCAGAATCTTGCACAGGTGGCATGTTATCATCAGTTCTAACTGATTTGCCCGGTAGCTCTCAGTGGTTTGATCGAGGGTTTATTGTTTACTCAAACGAAGCCAAGGTGAAGATGCTTGGTGTTAGCGAAAAAATATTAGAAAAATTTGGTGCGGTGAGTGCTGAATGTGCAGAGGCTATGGCTCTTGGTGCACTAAACAATTCTAGCTCTATGGTTGCTATTAGTATAACTGGTATAGCTGGTCCATCCGGAGGATCTACTGAAAAGCCTGTTGGGTTGGTATATTTTGGCTTATCTATGAAGTCGGAAAATGATAAAACGATTGTTAAATCTAAAAAGCAGATATTTCAAGGGTCTAGATCTGATATTAGGCAGGCTTCTGTGTTATTTGCTCTATCAAGCATTACAGATTTTTTGTAGAGAGGCATTTATATGATTATCGCCTTCTATTGTCTCGTACTGTTCGCATTTGTAATTATTTTTTTTGCATGCCCAGAAATATCTAAAACCTTCTGGGTTTGATAAATCAATCCATGGTGTCTGTTTTTCTAACTCTTTTGGCATTGCGCATTCAACAAAGTTATCAATTGATATGGTCCTAGGCTTTTTTTCTGCATTTGATTCAGCCGCTTTCTTTTGTTCTTCCGGTTTTCTTTTCATTTCTAAGGTGAATTGTTCTCTAGTATTTTGAACCACATTTTGGTGTGATTGAGGCGAGTTAGGGGGCTCTTTTTCCTTGCAAATGAAATCTAGAAGTTTCATAAGTGCCACTGATGCAAGAATAACACTCATTCCACCAACAATGATTAGCCCGATGCTCGCAATATTAGAGATTGGTAGCGATACAGATATAAATGTTAAGGCAGTGATAAGAGCGGTAACAGCGGCCGATGTGGCAATATGAATATAAGGTTTAAGGGTCTTAATTGTTTGTGTTATAAATTTTACAATACTTTGTAAATCATTGAACATTTGTTAGTCCTTATTTCTTTGTGTTCTATATGTTATCGCTTTGCAGCAGTAATTATAAATAATCCCTATACTGTCACCGTATATGATGAATGTTAAGGTAATATTAAGGAGTGACTTCATGAATTTTTGATCGTGAATCTGAATCCTAGGTGATCTGGTTATCACTCTAATTTTTTGTATAATTGGAGTAAGTTTATTTTAAGGAACTGATTTTGTAATGCCGTCTGAAATTACACAATCTTATATTAAGAAAAAGCTGCCTACGCGCCATAAAAATGCAAATAAACATGATTTTGGCTGTGTGTTGGTGGTTGGTGGTGATTATGGTATGCCAGGATCTGTGCGTCTTGCTGGAGAAGCGGCTCTGCATGGCGGTGCGGGTTTAGTTAAGGTCGCAACTCATAAGGAGCACTTAGATGTTGTATGCTCTAGTTGCCCTGAGCTTATGTTTGTAAATATTTCTAATCCTGACGATTTAAAAGCTCAGCTAGAATGGTGTAATGTTATAGCTATTGGCCCAGGACTTGGTAAATCTAATTGGAGTAGGGCAGTCTTAGCTGCGGTTCTTTCTTCTGATAAGCCAAAAGTGATTGATGCAGATGCTTTAAATATTTTGTCAGAATTTTCTTATGAGAAAAGAAAAAAATACCTAGATGATAATTGCATTTTTACGCCGCATGTAGGTGAGGCAAGCAGGTTAATTGGTTGGGAGTCTGAAAAAATTAATTCCGACAGAGTATCTGTAATTCAGAAATTGTGCAAATTAAATGGTGGTGTTAACATCCTTAAAGGTTCGGGCACATTGATCTCTGACGGTAAAGATGTTGTCATTTCAAATACTGGAAACCCTGCTATGGCAAGTGCTGGTATGGGAGATGTTTTGACTGGAATAATTGCTGCATTTATTGGGCAAGGCCTTTCTTTTTTTGATGCTGCTAAGTGTGGAGTTTACTGTCATGGCCTAGCTGGAGACTTGGCGGCTAAAAATTTTGAGCGCGGGATAACTGCAACCGATGTAATAAGTCATATTACGGAAGCTGTTAATCTAATATAACTTTTCTTTTTTTTTAGGTTAAGGTAATTATTTGTTATGAAGAGGCAAATTGTACTAGATACAGAGACCACGGGTATTTCACCTAAGGAAGGTCACAGAATAATTGAAATTGGTTGCATGGAGATGATTAACCGAAAAATTACTGGAGAACGTTATCATGTCTATATAAACCCCAGGCGTGAGGTAGAAAAGGCTGCTCAAGAAGTTCATGGAATTACTGATGAATTTTTAAAAGATAAGCCTTTTTTTGAAGATATTGTCAAAGAATTTATGGATTTCTTAGATAATGGTGAGTTAGTTATTCATAATGCACCATTTGATGTGGGCTTTATCAATCATGAGTTAAAGTTGTGTAGGCATCATGTGCAACTGGTGGAGACTCAGTGTAGTGTGCTTGATACTTTGGCTATGGCACGTAAAATGCATCCCGGCCAACGAAATAGCTTAGATGCTTTGTGCAAAAGGTATCATGTAGATAATAGCCAGAGGGATCTCCATGGGGCATTAGTCGATGCAGACTTATTAGCCCAAGTTTATTTAGCAATGACTGGCGGTCAAGTCAAAATGACGTTAGATCTTGATTCTGGGGCAAAGTCAAAAGTTAACTCAAACCAAATTAAAAATCTTTCTGGTTATTCTACTCCAGTTATAAGGGCAACTGCTGAAGAATTGTCCGAGCATCAAAAGTACTTAGATGTTATTGGTGCTGATGATAGCTTCTAGCAAGCACGAATTAATGCGTGCTGACCTAATTCTTTAAGTCTGCAGTAGATATTGTTTTCGCCCCATTTTTTAGGGCTTTTTCTTTGCTTTTATGAACCAGAATGGGTGTGGTAAGGCCTTGAAATATAATTGAAAAGGCAACTACAGTATACGTCATGGTTAGGATGATATCTCTCGTGCCACCTTCTGGTAGTGATAGAGCTAGTGCTACAGCTAGCCCGCCTCTTAAGCCTCCCCACACGAGAATACTGGTGGCATAAGGCGAATATTTTCTTTTTAATTTAAATAGCGACATTGGGACAGTTACCACTATCCATCTAGCAATCAGAACTACAGGCACTGCCATCACGGAAAGCAGTATAATATTAAAGTAAGTAGGGATAATTAAAACTTCAAAACCTATAAGCATAAATAATATAGCATTTAAGACTTCGTCAATTATTTCCCAGAATGAGTCAAGGTGGTGTTGAATATTAATTTGTTTTTCATTTGCTCGACCACTATTACCAACTATAATGCCGGCAATAACCATGGCTAATGGACCAGACACATCTATATATTCAGCGAAAGTATAGCCGCCAGTTACTATAACTAGGGTTATAAGAGCTGCCATTTTGTATTCACCTGCAGATCGAATCAGTATAGCTGCAATCTTGCCTAAGATAGAGCCATATATAATTCCTCCTAATGCAAGAGTGGCAAATGAATAGCTCACATTTGCGAATGATAATTCGCCGCCATGATAAATTATACCAACAATGCTTGTGAATAGTACGATTCCAACGCCGTCATTGAATAAGGATTCGCCGGAAACTATGGTTCCAAGCTGCTTTGGTGCTCCGAGTTCTTTGAAAGTGTTTAACACGGCAATTGGGTCAGTTGGGGATATTAGAGCTCCGAAAATAAAGCACTCTGTAAATAAAAGGTGTATCCCACAATAGTTTAATAAATAGTAAGTGGCTACGCTAATTAAGAGTGCTGATATTATTGTGCTTATGCAGGATAAAATGCCAATTTCATATCGATGGTGTTTTAATGAGCCAAGGTCAATATTCAGTGAACCAGCAAATAAAAGAAAGCTTAGCATGCCGTGCATTAATAGATCAGAGAAGTCCAAAGAAATTAATGCATTTGATATTGTTTCTTTTATTCCTATTCCAAAGTTACTTGCAAGTATTATTAGTACAGATAGCAACATGGATCCAACCATCACAGCAATGGTGGCTTGCATCTTTATAAATCTATGGTTTAAATAACCTAAAAGAACGGCTAAGGTTAATATTAAGGTTGCAAGTTCATAAAGGGTCATGTTTTGTCCAAATGATCTTTTTACAAAATATTATCAAAATCTTCTTAATGTTGCTAGGGTGGGCGTATCTTCCTCTTCGTCTTCCATGTAGGAATTTGAATCTGAATCTGTCATTAGATCGTCTGTTTCACTATCTAACTCAGAGTCACTGGAGTCTGGGTATGCTATGTTTTCATTTTCTGTATGGTTGTGTAAGTGGTCAACTTGCAGTAAGCCATAATTGTCAATATATGTATATTCAGGAGCAAGCCATTGAATGGTTTCTTTAATTAATTCAATTTTTTTAATGCTTTTATTTTGCACCTTGCCATTATGAGTTATATGTATACCCTCAGACACTGATTGATCGAAGCAGGAGTTTCTTGGGCTTCTTCTGCTGTTAAATGCTCGCTTATGATTTTCAGGGAGCCTCTGTTCGTCAATCATAATGTCTAGCGTGTCGGTTATAAAGCTCCAAGACTGCGCGTTTGTTATGTATTTTGGCGGTAAATTTAACCAGTCTACCAGGCCGGCATCATTTGATGCTTTCGCAAGTATTTTATAGAGGTTCTTTTGCCTTGAAGCTCTAATTGCTTGAGTTAGTGCAAACAGTGTGCAGCTTACGGCGTCTTTTTGTATTCCACCTCCAGACGCTAAGTATCTATTTTTTGACCCTGTGTGATTTAAATTGGGAAAATCAGATATTGTCCAGCAACCAGCAAAAAATGAATCAATAATGAAGTGATCATATGTTCCATTCTCATGAAATCTTATATCTACAGCATAGTAATGTATTCTGCCATAGTATAATAGGCATTGTATTCTGAAGGATTGTTTTTTTTCTTTGGCGTAACAAAGTCCTTCTTGTATTATTTGTTCTGCATCCATTTCATGTAATATAAAGCAATTGAAGGATCTGTCTTTTATATTTTGCTTTGCAATAAGCATAATTAGTGCATCTTGGCTTATTATTATTTCATTCTCAGTATAAGATGCAAGCTCTCGCGCAACTCTATCGCGTCTCTCATGATCTTTAAGAATTTCACTTTTTATAATATTGGGATTGAATTTCGATGTGTAATGAAACATGTTTATTTATTATTTTATTTTTAGCGCAAATAATATACGCATGTTCATTTTTTTATCAAGTAATATTTTTGACGGTAAATGACAAAGTTTAATTTGATAATATAGTACGTATCTGGTACGATTTACAAAAAATTTGAACTAGTGGTTAAATTTAAAACTAATGCTTAGAATTACCAAGCTTGCAGACTACGCTACAGTAATTATGTGTCATCTTGCTAAACAGCCAGCAGATGCTGCATTTAGTGTTGCACAAATTGCTAAAAGTGTTAGCCTTGGCGAGGCTACAGTCAGTAAAGTATTGAAGATGCTTTCTGCTGCAAGTTTAGTTGATTCACAAAGAGGTGTTAGAGGAGGTTATTCCATAAGTGGTAAACCTTCTTCAATTAGCTTGGCTGCCGTTATAACTGCGATTGAAAGCCGTCCTGCAATAACAGAATGCAGCGAAGGGTCTGCAAGTTGCTTGCATGATAAAACTTGTGGCTTGAAGTCAAATTGGCAGTTAATTAGTAGGCTAGTTCTAAATACCCTTGATAGGATCACATTGGCTGATATGAACACTCCTTTGTGTCAGCGCTCTTTGCTAAGTATGGCTCTAGCTGAAACTCCAGTTCATATTAAGAATAGGAATAAAAATGACAAATAAAACTATAGATAGCGCAATTAATAAATCATATGACGCTGGTTTTGTTACAGATATTGAGTCAGAAAGTTTTGACCCAGGCTTAAATGAGGATGTGATTCGTCGCATTTCAGAAAAGAAAGGTGAGCCTGAGTTTATGCTGAAGTGGCGTCTTAAGGCTTATGAGCAATGGCTTGAAATGAAAGAACCAAAATGGGCTCACGTTACTCATCCTGAAATTGATTATCAAAATATGGTTTACTATTCTGCACCTAAAACTCAAGATCGCCCTAAGAGCCTAGACGAGGTTGATCCTAAACTTCTTGAGACTTATAAAAAGCTAGGTATTCCTTTGCATGAGCAAGAACAGCTGGCTGGTGTCGCAGTTGATGCAGTTTTTGATAGTGTGTCTGTAGCTACAACTTTTAAGTCTAAGCTTGCAGATGCAGGTGTGATATTTTGTCCAATATCTGAAGCTTTGCAAAAATATCCCGAATTAGTAGAGAAGTATCTAGGCTCAGTAGTTCCTCATCGCGATAATTTTTATGCGGCTCTAAATGGCGCAGTATTTAGTGATGGGTCATTTGTTTATATTCCAAAAGGTGTTAGGTGCCCAATGGAATTATCTACTTATTTTCGAATAAATGAAGCAAATACTGGGCAGTTCGAACGTACATTAATTGTTGCTGATGAAGGTAGTTATGTGAGCTATCTTGAAGGCTGTACAGCTCCAATGCGTAAAGATAACCAATTGCATGCAGCTGTTGTCGAGTTAGTAGCTTTAGATGATGCTGAAATTAAATATTCAACAGTACAAAACTGGTATCCAGGCGATGAAACAGGTGAAGGCGGCATATTTAATTTTGTGACTAAGCGAGGAGCTTGCCGTGGTAAGCGCTCAAAGATTTCTTGGACACAAATAGAAACCGGATCTGCCATCACAATCAAATATCCAAGTGTGATTTTACAAGGTGATGATTCAGTTGGTGAATTTTATTCAGTGGCTATGACTAATAACTACCAGCAAGCAGATACTGGCACTAAGATGATTCACTTAGGTAAGAACACTAAAAGTACAATCATTTCCAAAGGTATTGCAGCTCGTCATGGGCAAAATGCTTACCGGGGTTTAGTGAAAATGACGCCACGTGCTGAAAATGCTCGTAATTACACGCAGTGTGATTCATTGTTAATTGGTGATAAATCTGGTGCCCATACTTTTCCTTATATAGAAGGTAAAAATCCTACAGCAAAAATTGAGCATGAAGCTACAACCTCTAAAATTAGTGAAGACCAATTGTTTTATTGTAAGCAGCGTGGTTTGAAAGAAGAGGATGCTGTTTCAATTATTGTTAGCGGCTTTTGCCGTGAAGTATTTAAGCAGTTACCAATGGAATTTGCTGTTGAAGCACAAAAGCTTATGGAAGTTAGTCTAGAGGGTAGTATTGGTTAGTTGTGTATTCTGATCTCTCGACTACACTCGGGATGACGGTGAGCCATCTATATAGTATGTGTAAAACAGTTTCATACTTGTGGTGTGAGCTCGTCATCCCGAGCGCAGTCGAGGGGTCCGAAAAAGAAAAATTTGAACATAAAAACGAGATTTAAATGCTAAAAATCGAAAATTTACAAGCCAAAATTGGCGAAAAACAAATCTTAAAGGGCCTGAATATTGAAGTAGGGCCAGGTGAAGTTCACGCTATTATGGGACCAAATGGTTCTGGTAAAAGCACCCTTTCCAATGTGCTTGCTGGTCGTGATGATTATGAGGTTACAGGCGGCTCTGCCAAGTTAAATAGTGAAAGTTTGCTTGATCTTGCTCCGGATGAACGTGCGGCAAAAGGCTTATTTTTAGCATTTCAATATCCTGTTGAAATTCCTGGCGTTAATAATATGTATTTTCTTAAGGCTGCTTTAAATAGTATTCGTAAGCAGCGTGGTGAAAATGAGCTAGATGCCATGGATTTTCTTAAACTTGTTAAAAGCAAAATAAAACAAGTTGGTCTTGATGAAAGCTTTTTGCACCGTGGTGTAAATGAAGGTTTCTCTGGGGGTGAAAAAAAGCGTAATGAAGTTCTACAAATGCTAGTTTTAGAGCCAAAAATTGCAATTCTGGATGAAACAGATTCTGGTCTTGATATTGATGCTCTAAAAACTGTTGCTGAGGGTGTTAATTCGCTTCGTGATGAAAACCGCAGCTTTTTAGTTGTTACTCACTACCAAAGATTACTAGATTATATCGTTCCTGACTATGTTCATGTATTGGCAAATGGCCAAATTATTAAGTCTGGTGGCAAAGAGTTAGCTTTAGAACTTGAAGCAAAAGGCTACCAATGGTTAACAGGTGAGCCTGAAGTGCAAGGTGAAGCATGATTAAGCAAGAATTAGCTACAAATTTTGAGAAATTACGCGAAGAGCAGGGTGCCTCGCTTCCAGCATGGGCTGAAGCAATATCCGTTGATGCATTAAGTTATTTTAACAAGCGTGGGCTGCCAACTAGGCGTGAAGAGGACTGGAAGTACATAAGCTTAAGACCCCTTCAGGTATCAGAATTTTCTGTTTATGGTTCTGAATGGATTCCGCGGTCAAGCCGCGGAATGAGAGAAGAAGGTGAGGATCAAGCATTGCCACCTGAAGGTCAAAGGTTGTCGCCTGAAGGTCAAGGGTTGTCGCCTGAAGGTCAAGGGTTGTCGCCTGAGGTTCAAAAAACATTGTCATCCCGCGGCTTGACCGCGGGATCTAGTTATAAGCTGGTTTTTATTAACGGCAAATTCTCTGCAGGTCACTCATCATGTGAAGATCTTATTGATTCCGAAATCCTATTGCCTTTGAATAAGGCTTTGGAAAAACATGATGATCTTATACAAGATGTTTTAACAAGGCTAAGTAAGCAGCAACGTTATCCTTTAACTGCTTTAAATATAGGTATGCTGCAAGATGGGTATTGCTTGTTAGTACCAAAAAATAAGATTATAGAATTACCTATTCATATCTTGCATGTATCAACTGATATTGAATCACCTAGTTACAATAATGCTTTTAATATCATTAGGTTAGAGGCTAATTCTCAAGTGGAAATGCTTGAGGAGCATGTAGGGTTTGGTAGTAATAATTGGGGTAATTTTACCCATGACATTACTTTAAATCCAGGATCAAAATTGACTTACACAAAGCTGCAAAATGAATCATCTAATAATTACCATACAGATACATTTTTTGTAGAACAGAAAAAAGACAGCTGCTTGCATGTCTCTAATTTTAGTTTACGTGGTGCTATTTCACGGGATGATTGGGAAGTTAACCTTAATGAAACTGGAGCCAGCTGCTGCATGAATGGTTTATATCTGCCTAAGGGGAAGGATTTGCATGATCACCACTTGCAGATTAACCATAATGCTAGCTATACATTAAGCGATCTCTTTTATAAGGGGGTGGCAGATGATAAAGGTTGTGCTGTATTTAATGGTAAGGTTAGTGTTGCTGAGGGTGTTAAGCAAATTCAAGCTTATCAACATAACCCTAATTTATTGCTTTCAAAAACTGCTGAAATTAATACAAAGCCTGAATTATTAATTTATGCAGATGACGTTAAATGCACTCATGGCGCAACAGTTGGGCACCTAGATAAAAAAGCTTTATATTATTTGCGTTGTCGCGGGCTTAGCTATGAAGATGCAATGAATATGCTTCTGCATGCTTTTGTTCAAGAACCTGTTGATAAAATAACTAATCAGGCTATTAAAGAATACGTGCATCCTATTATTCAGGGGATCTTCTAGATGATAGAGCAAGTAATCAATGACTTTCCAATTTTAAAGCAAGAAATTCGTGGTAAGCGCCTTGCTTATCTTGATAGTGGAGCTACTGCGCAAAAGCCACGTCAGGTTATTGATGCAATTTCTAATTTTTACTTAGCAGACAACTCTAATGTGCATCGTGGTGTTCATGCTTTAAGCGAAAGATCTACGGCTCTTTATGAAGGAGTTCGCAAAAAGACTGCTGACTTCATTAATGCTAAGTCTAGTAAAGAGATTGTTTTCGTAAAAAGTACGACTGAGGCAATTAACTTGGTTGCCCAAAGCTACCTAAAGCCTCTTTTAAATAAAGGTGATGAAATCTTAATAAGCGAGATGGCGCATCATGCTAATATTGTGCCTTGGCAGCTTATTGCTAAAGAAAAGGGTGCTGAGCTTAAAGTTATTCCTGTGTTGGATTGTGGTGAGCTTGATATAGATAAAGCCCACGCATTAATGACTGATAGAACTAAACTTTTAGCAATTACTCATGTTTCAAACGTTTTGGGCACTATTAATCCAGTTAAAGAATTAGTTGATATGGCCCATGCTAAATCTATCCCTGTTTTAATTGACGGTGCTCAAGCTGTTTTGCATCAAAAAGTTGATGTTCAAGATCTTGATTGCGAGTTTTATGCTTTTTCTTCACATAAAATGTATGGCCCAACTGGTGTTGGAGTACTTTTTGGTAAGTATGAAATTTTGGATTCTATGACTCCTTATCAAGGTGGGGGTGATATGATCATGCAGGTGAGCTGGGATAAAACTGAATTTCAAGCTCCTCCTACTAGATTTGAGGCTGGAACTCCTAATATTGCTGGTGTTATAGGGCTAGGTGCTGCCATTGAGTATATTAATGATCTTGGTATTGATAGCATTTATCAGTATGAACAAGAGCTATTGACTTACGCTACAGAGAAATTAAAAACTATTCCTGGTTTAAGGATTATAGGTGAGGCAAACCATAAAGCTGCAGTAGTTTCATTTGTGCTTGATGGCATTCATCCGCATGATATTGCAACAATTTTAGATGTTGAAGGTATTGCTGTAAGAGCAGGTCATCATTGTGCTATGCCCTTAATGGAAAGATTTAAAGTGCCAGCGACGGTACGTGCTTCCATGGCTTGTTATAATAGTAAAGAAGATATCGATCAGCTTGTGGCTGGAATAAAGAAAGTAATAGAGATTTTTTCATGAATGAATTGCGAGAACTGTATCAACAGATGATAATTGACCATGGTAAAAACCCGCGTCATTTTCATGTTGACGAAAACGCCACACATATTAAAGATGGTTTCAATCCTCTTTGCGGTGATAAATTCAGATTTTATTTGCAAGCAAAAAATGATGTTGTTGAGTCTGCTTGTTTTAAAGGTGAAGGATGTGCTATCTCAATAGCTTCTGCATCCATGCTTTCTGAGGCTGTCAAAGATATGTCGAAGGGTGAAATTGAGAAACTATTTAATGATTTCCATGATCTTGTTACAAAAGGTGAGCTTGATGATGCAGAGGAAAAGCTAGGTAAGTTGTCAATTTTAGGTGGTGTTGCCGAATTTCCATCACGTGTAAAGTGTGCAACTTTAGCTTGGCACACGGTAATAGCAGCACTTAATGGTGATGAAAAATCAGTTTCAACTGAATAATGGGGGAAGTTATGTCAGTAATTACTTTAACAGATTCAACGATTGAGCATATTAAACACTGCCTAAAAGATAAGCCTGAAACAGCAGGTTTTCGCTTTTCTGTCAAGCAGAGTGGTTGTACTGGTTTCGCTTATGTTCCTGAAATTGTTAATCAACCAAATGAAAATGACATAGCCTCAAATCATTCTGGCGTGAATGTTTATGTTGATCCTGATTCAGTTGAAATAATTAAAGGTACGGTTTTAGATTACGTTACATCTGGTCTTGGGCAAAAGCAGATGGTTTTTAAAAATCCTAATGTAACTGATAGCTGTGGTTGCGGTGAAAGTTTTGCAGTTAAAGGGGATGATAGTTAATGTATAACCATGGTAGTAATACTGAGCAAGAAATAATTGTATTAAGGCGTGACTGCGCAGGATTTATGATTCCCGCTGGTACGTCTATTCATCTTCCTAAAGGAACTGAAGTTACGATTGTCCAATCACTTGGTGGTAACTATACAATTAATGTTTATGGTAATTGGATTCAAATTAATGCTCTAAATGCTGATGCCTTGGGTAAAGAGGTTGAGCGGTCTACTGAGTTTGATGACGATAGTACTTTAGAAGAAAAAGCCTGGGGCTTGATGAAAACTTGTTATGATCCTGAGATACCAGTTAATATTGTTGATCTTGGCCTCATTTATGGCTGTGAGATAGTTGATAGAAAAGATAAAACTTTTACAGCTGAAGTTAAAATGACTTTAACTGCTCCAGGGTGCGGGATGGGTCCAGTTTTAGCAGCTGATGTTAAATCTAAACTTGAATCATTACCAGAAATTTCCGAAGCTAATGTTGAGATTGTTTTTGATCCTCCTTGGAGTAGGGAGATGGTTTCTGAGGAAGCTAAGTTACAGCTTGGTTTGTTTTAGAAACTCGCCTGCGTAAAAGGCTCTGTAGGGTGCAAAAATTTTAATTCTAACAAATCTAGTGAAAACATATTATTAAAATTAACTAATACTATGTTAACCTGGGCCATGAGTTTTAAATAATCAACTTATATGCTTTAACGGTAGTAAAGAGATTAAAATACTGTCATTCTGCGACTTGATCGCGGAATCTAGATTGATGGATGCCGCAGTTAAGCCGCGGGATGACAGGCCCTACAGAGTGTGTGGGGTTAGTTAGAAAATTGCTTAAGGAAGCCTTAATCTGATCCTGCTAAACTGGTTTTCATAAAAATCATGTAAATTAAATGCGAGGAAGAGAGTATGGCGGTACTTGATCACTTAGGAAAAAGTCTGGGTAATATGGGTTATGTTGCGGCTATTCCATATTATGCTGCTCTTTATACTAAGATAGGGTTAAACTCTCCCTTTCATGCTGCTTCGTCCTTGCTTACATCTCCTCTCAGAAATATCTATGAAGGTATTTGGGATATAAAATCTTACTCTGAAGATAAAGAGAAAAATAAACATAAACTCTTAACTGGGTTAGGTAAGTTTATGATTCCTTCATTATCAGCATTAGCTGCGGTAGGTGTTGGTTGTGGTATTGCCTTTGGTCTTGCTCCTGCATTGGCTGCCTTAAGCGTTGCTTGTCCTCCTGTAATTTTAACTTATCTACCATTTATTGCTGCTGGTGCAGCCCTTGCAACATTAGTTGTCCCTATGCTTCCAATGGCTTTTAAACAGTTGGGTGAAAGAGTTAAAGCTCAAGCTAATGGTAGTTATTGCAAAACTAGTTGGGGTGTTAGTGATAGTGAGTATGAAGGTGTGGGGGCTGTAGATATTTTTGCATATATTCCAAAAGGTGCGGCTATGCTGTTTGATTTGCCGTTCTATCTGGCGACTCGGTTGATTGACGTGGTATTTGAGTCAGCTATGGCACCATTTAAGCAGTTAATGTTGCTAAAAGATGTTGTTGGTAAAGAAGATGCTAGTAAAGCTGAAATTATTTCAAGATTAGCTGGGGCTATGGGCCCCATGGCCTTGGCTTCAGTTGCAGCTAGTACTGTTGGTGGTTTGATATTCACAGGTATTATTTGTCCTCCCGCTATTATACCTGCAACTATGTTCACTCCTGTAGCTATTATTGCATCAGTTATAGGGGGTTACATGATTGGCGGAGCTATAACTAAAGCTGTGCAGAAAGGTGTTGATATCAAAGAAGCTTATTCAGAGTCTGGTGAGGCTTCCTTTGCATTAAAGTCATTCTTCTATGGAAGTGATCTAAAAACAATTAAAGATATCCAAGAGCATCATAACGAAAATTGCTACCTATTGGCATAAAGCTTTCTTGCTAATTTTTTATATCCTTGTTAATTTGAAACCAGCAATACAAAATATTTTGTATTGCTGGTTATATTTTTTTAAAGGAGTAAGAAGTATGCCAAACATTGTGACAAAAGGTACTAAATCGAGTGCTACAAGCTTAGCAAGAGTAATCGAAGAAACTCTTCAGTTAGCTAAGGTTCCTCTTAGTTTAGCAGGTGGCGGTGCAAAATGGCCGCTAAAACAATTCCAGAAGTTTCTTTCATATTTCACTAATAGTGCGACCAAAGTTTCTAAAAAAGAAGCGGTATTGCGTGGGCTCACTTCGGCGCTATGTGTGTTTACTTTTGGTGTTGGTGGTGTTTTAGGTGGTTTAGCAGGCGGTGGTGTTATCTCTCTTGCTGCCTTAACTGGCTTATTAGCTACAATAGGTCTTTCTTTTCAGTTGCCAGCAGCTATTTCTATTGGTAGTGCTGCAGGTATTATCGCTGGTGTGGTTTTAGGTATGGCAGCAGCTGGTTATGCTCTAGGTATTGCTGGTAAGTTCATAGAAAAGGCGGTTCAATCATTAATTGATGGTCAGCATGCTAAATCAGGTCATATAGCTCAGCAGCAAGAAATTGTTGATGATCCAAATACTAACAAAGAAAAAATTGATTTTAAAGATAGCCTAACCTCTTTAATCAAAATGGGCGGAGCCATTTGGGATTCATTTTTGCACAATGCTCGCACGGACAAATATGTTAAAGGTGAAGAGCAGCCTATAGTTGTAAGTAACGATGACTTATCTCCAAGTGCTGTTTAATTGATATATTTTTAATATGTTAAAAAGCCTGTACCCCGCAAACAAGTGCGGGGTAACAGGTAGTGGCGATCTTTAGTTAAGGCTTTGTCTTAATACGTATTGCAAAATACCTTCATTACGATAATAGTGCAACTCATTTTCAGTATCTATTCTTGACAATAACTCGATTTCTTGGGAGTTTCCATCTGATTTTTCTACCTTGGCTTTTAGCTTCATTCCTGGTTGCATTGAATCATCCATGCCTAATATGGTAACAGTTTCGTCACCTTTAAGTTCTAAAGTCTTGCGATTGACTCCATTTGTGAATTCAAGTGGTAAAACCCCCATGCCAATAAGGTTAGACCTATGAATTCTTTCATAGCTTTCGGCAATTACTGCTTTAACACCTAATAGGGTAGTGCCTTTTGCCGCCCAGTCACGTGAAGACCCTGTGCCATACTCTTTTCCGGCAATTACAACTAGTGGTACTTTATCAGCTTTATATTGCATAGCCGCTTCAAAAATTGAAGTTTCATTGCCTTCTGGCCAATGACGGGTATACCCACCTTTTTTGTCAGGAGTCATCTCATTTTGTAGTCGAATATTAGCAAAAGTGCCACGCATCATAACTTCATGATTTCCTCGGCGAGATCCGTAAGAATTGAAATCTTTCTGCTCAACACCATTTTCTTGTAAATATTTTCCAGCAGGGCTATCAAATTTTATTGCACCAGCTGGGGAAATATGATCTGTGGTAACTGAGTCACCAAGTAATGCTAGAATTCGCGCATTTTTTATTGGCTGAATATCTGGTACATCTTTTGTCATATTTTCGAAAAATGGTGGATTTTTAATGTAAGTTGAATCATCTTGCCAGCCATAAGTTTTCCCGCCTGATACAGGAATTTCTTGCCAAGAAGCGTCACCTTCAAATACCTCAGAATACTCTGTTTTAAACATATCTGATTTAACACTTAGCACGGCTTCAGCGATTTCATTGCTACTTGGCCATAGGTCTCGTAAGAAAACTGGTGTATTAGAGGTATCATAACCAATTGGATCCGACTCAAGGTTAATTCTTGTTGTGCCAGCTAGAGCATAAGCTACAACTAAAGGAGGCGAGGCTAGCCAATTTCCTTGGGTTAATGGGTGAATTCTACCTTCAAAGTTTCTGTTTCCTGAGAGAACAGCTGAAACGACAAGATCGTTATCTTTTATAGCTTTTGTTATAGGTTCAGATAAAGGGCCTGAGTTACCAATGCATGTTGTGCAACCATAACCTACAAGGTTAAAACCAAGCTCATTAAGGTGTTTTTGTAAGTCAGCTGCTTCCAGGTAGTCTGTTACAACTTTAGATCCTGGAGCAAGTGAGGTTTTAACCCAAGGTTTAGTTTTAAGGCCTCTTAGAGCTGCTTTTTTAGCTAAAATGCCGGCAGCCATCAAAATGCTTGGATTTGATGTATTAGTACAGCTTGTAATCGCAGCAATTACAACATCACCATGCTTAAGTTCAAATCCTTCTTCGGCAACAGTAGCAACTTTTTCAGGTTTTCCTTCCAGTAGCGAATTAAACCTATCAGTTAGACCTGCTAGGGTTACGCGATCTTGTGGTCTCTTTGGTCCAGCAAGGCTGGGTTCAACAGTTGACATGTCTAACTCAACAACTTGGTTAAATACAGGCTCAGGATTGTCTAGTCTCCACATACCTTGAGCCTTGCTATACTCTTTAACAAGATTAATTTGTTCATCATCTCTGCCAGTTAATTTTAAGTATTTTAGTGTTTCATCGTCGACTGGGAAAAAGCCGCAAGTTGCGCCATACTCTGGTGACATATTAGATATTGTTGCTCGATCAGCAAGAGGAAGATTGTCTAACCCTTCTCCAAAATACTCCACAAATTTAGAAACAACGCCTGTTTGACGTAAAATTTCAGTTATTGTTAAAACTAAATCAGTCGCGTTAACGCCTTCGCGAAGTTTGCCCGTTAATTTGACGCCAACAACTTCAGGGATGAGCATAGATATAGGTTGACCAAGCATTGCGGCTTCAGCTTCAATGCCGCCAACACCCCAACCAAGTATGCCTAGCGCATTGATCATGGTTGTATGGCTATCAGTCCCAACAAGAGTATCTGGGTACAAGGTGTTGTTATTACGCCATACAGTTTTGCCGAAATACTCAAGGTTAACTTGGTGGCAAATTCCTGTTCCAGGTGGTACAACTCTGAAATCATCAAATGCTTTTTGTCCCCAGCGTAGAAATTTATATCTTTCATTGTTACGATGCATTTCCATTTCAATATTGCGGGCAATTGCTGTTTCGTTACCAAATGCATCAACTTGGACGGAGTGATCAATTACTAAGTCGACAGGGACTAGAGGGTTAATTTTTTCAGGATTGCCATTTAATTTGGAAATAGCATCACGCATGGCCGCCAAATCAACAATTGCAGGAACTCCAGTGAAATCTTGCATTAAAACACGAGCAGGGCGGTAAGATATTTCATGCTTTTTATGCTCAAAAGGAGAGTTAATTATCGCATCAATATCAGCTTGTAGAGTAGGTGAGTTTTGGCCATTGCGGATAATATTTTCAAGCAACACTTTTAGTGTGTGAGGTAATCTGTTTATTTTACTTAAGTTATCTCCGGAAATATCAGTGAGTGGAAAATAATTATATTCTTTGCCATTGATATCGAGTTTTTTCATCTTAACCTTCCTTTGAGTAAGTTTTTATTCTTCAGGTTTAAAGCCAGCTGGTTTTTCACTTCCTTTGCCAAAAAGGAATTTTTCCATCTCTTCTTTTAAAAATTTCTGCGCTTTTGCATCAACCATGTTTAATCTGTATTCATTAATTAGCATAGTTTGGTGGCCCAGCCACATATCCCAAGCTTCTTGAGAGATTTCATTATAAATACGCTGACCTAGTTCTCCGGGGTAAGGAACAAAACTAAGACCTGGTGCATCTTTTTTAAGTTTAGCACAAGTTATCATTCTCAATTTTTTACTCTCTTTGTGAGTTATTTGTAGGTCTAGATCATGCCAAAAATGCGATGTTTCGTCAATTTGCTTAACCATTAGTTGTATTTTTTGAGATAGTGGGATCAATAATTTTCTCAATTAAAATTTTCCCATGTATATGGGCTTTATCTATAAAAGAAGGTTGTTTTTTGCTCTTGTTTTGAGCGGTTTTTGTTGTGAATTTTTCTGTATAGTGGTGGATCTTTTTATAATCATTTAAGTTTATGTTTTTAAAATGCAAATTAAAGTTAATGTCAGGATGTTCTCCAAATAGGTTTTTAATTATAACGTTTCCTATGATTTTTGCGTTATGTATATGTCCGCTCATATTTTGAATGTAAATTTTGTTGTCAGATGTTTTGAAGTTACCTGAAATTTCGGTGTCATAAAAGATATTAAGTATGTTATCAATTTGAGTATAGCCAAGTAATGCGCCTCTTTTCTTAAGAGTCTTAAGGGTTAGTTTTCCGGTATATTCTGGGGTTTCTTTAAGGAAATCATCTGCTTTCACTATCCCTTGGATTAATAGATTAGCGGCGCCTTCTGGAAGAGAGATTTTTGTATTTAACTCTGTAAAAGTTGCCGAATGGCGTTCAAAATTAGGTTTGATTTTGCTGGTAATCATCCACTTAGCGCTAGGGAAGCCGGGGATAACTGATTTACCGCTCATTTTAAAGTGAAATGGTTGGTTGTAATGAAATTTTGATGCATAAATATAAACATCATCAAAACTTATCTTCTTGTTAGTGAGCTTGTTAATAATTAACAGCTTTGAATTGGTTACTGTAAATTTTTCAACAAGAGGCTGAAGATCTCTAATTTGCTCAATGGCATTTGGGGAGTCTTCCGGCTCGTTTTCTGCTGTATCTTTAACAAGGTTAGAGAGAAAATTCTCCCAATTAGTTTCGTTTTGTTGGTCTGTGACCAATGTTATTATGCCTTGAGTTGCTTGGAACGACGGTATTTCTATCTCTCCATCTATTATTAAATCTTTAGTTTTAACTCCAACTTTAATTTTATCAAATTTTGCAATTGGTATGGAGTCTTGGTGTTTAGGGTCTTGAAATGATACGTCTTTTAAATTCAAACCAAGGGTTGGGAAGAAACTCCAGCCGATGCTGCCTGAAATTTCGACTTCTTGGCCAGTAGCTTCTTCTATATAGTCTTCCAGGTCATCACGAAAATCATTCGGATCTATTAGATAATTAAGTGCAAGCACTCCCAAAAATAGTCCAAAGATTAATATACCGAGGAAATAGGAGGCTAATTTAATTGCAAATCTCACTGTTTGTCCTTAAAATGACCATGTAATTGAATTATAGCTCAAAATTCATGTCTTATATTTTTAGTTAACAGGTTTGGTATGATGGAAGCACAGCAGCACATTCGAAGTTTTGTTCGCAATAGGGGGAGGCTAACCAATAGACAGCAATACGGAATTGATAGTTTATTTTCAATATATGGTTTATCAATTGATGAAAAATTAGACCATTCGCTAGCTTTTGAAAATAATAATCCCGTAATTATGGAAATTGGTTTTGGTATGGGGCATGCATTAATGCACCAAGCTAAAAAATATCCTGAAAAAAACTTCATTGGTGTGGAGGTTTATGAGCCTGGTGTAGGAAGTCTTCTTGCTGATCTCGAGGAGCAATGTATTGAGAATGTTAGGGTATTCTGGGGTGATGCATATAAGGTTTTAAATGAGTGTGTCACTGAAAATTCTATTAATATAGTACAAGTATTCTTTCCTGATCCATGGCCAAAAAATCGTCATAAAAAACGTCGTTTGCTTCGTCCTGAAGTAATTAATATGGTGTACAGGGCATTAAAGTCAGGTGGAGAACTTCAATTTGCTACTGATTGGAAAGATTATGCCGAGCAGGCCCTGATGCTTATGGAAAAGCAGTCTGGTTTTGAAAATAAATTTGGTAAGGGCAAATATTCTGAGAGAAACCCAGATCGACCTCTTACTAAATTTGAAAAAAGAGGGCACAGTTTGGGGCATGAGGTTTTTGATTTGAGGTTCGAAGTTTTTAAGTAGATGCGGTCGTGGCCAAAAATAGCTTTATAAAAACAGCCCCTGAAGGTCGTTTAAAAATCTCTTACCTTGTTGAGTTGTCCAGAAATGACTTTTATCTTCTTTAATTAATTCTTTTGCGATAGCTACATCAATTTTATCTGAAATACTATCCCAAGCAAGACCAGTCCTTGTTTCAAATAGTGATTTCGGTATTTTTTTATGTAAACGTAACACGTTAAGCATAAATTCAAAAATTTTATCTTTATCACTAAGTTTAGTTTCTTTTGCTGTAAATGGTGAATTAGGGTTCATGTAGCTTTCGGGAATTAGTTTTTTGTTGTGTCTGGTAGCTTCATTGTTTTGGAACGAGATTTTGCCGTGTGCGCCAGCTCCTATACCAATGTAGTCGCCAAAAAGCCAATAATTCAAATTGTGAGCTGACTGCTTTCCAGGCTTAGAAAATGCTGAAATCTCGTATTGCTCATAGCCATTTTCTTTTAATAACTGGTGCCCTGATTCTTGTATTTTCCATGTTATTTCTTCATTAGGAAGTTTAGGGGGGAATTTATGGAATACTGTATTTGGCTCTAATGTTAGTTGATACCAAGAAATATGATTTGGATTGCATTTAATAGCGGTTTGTAAGTCGCTAATTGATTGATCAAGGGTTTGATCTGGTAAAGCAAACATTAAATCGATATTAAAGTTATCAAATCCAGAGTCGATAGCCATGTCTATAGATTTTAATGCTTGAGAGCTTGAGTGCACCCTTTGTAGCTTTTTAAGTTGGGTATCATTAAAACTTTGAACGCCAATTGACAGTCTGTTAACTCCAGCATCTCTGAATCCTTTAAATTTGATCTGCTCGCTAGAGCCAGGGTTGGCTTCCATGGTAATTTCAATATTTGTCTCGAATTGAATAAACTTATTTGTTGAGTTTAGTATCTTATAAATGCTTTCTGCTGAAAACATGCTTGGTGTGCCGCCGCCAATAAAAATAGATTTAATCTTTCTCCCTTGAGCAAGGTGTTGGCTTAGTTTTAAATCTTCAATTAAGCAATTTATATAGGTTTCTTCAGGAATACTTTTTTTGATTGCATGAGAATTAAAATCACAGTACGGACATTTGTGTTCGCACCATGGAGTGTGGATGTATAGAGATAGAGGAATCTCATTGTTTTGATTTTTTGGCGTCATTTATATGTTTTATGGCACTAACTCTGCTAAAATTAATGCAAATTATACCAGAGAGAATCCAAAGTGCCAGATTTAGTTGAACAACAAAAGCCATTAATTAAAGAAAAATCAGAGGTTTGTCGTAGTCGCTTCTTCAGTGTTGAGGAACTTCATCTGCAGTTTTCAAACGGTGAAGAAAGAATTTTTGAGAGATTCACGCCTAGCGGTAAGCAGGTTGTGTCGGTCGTAGCATTTTTTGATAAAGATACTATTCTTTTGGTGCGAGAATATGGCGCTGGGATTGAGGATTACTATATCTCATTGCCAAAAGGTTTGACTGACCCAGGTGAGGATGTTGCAGCTGCTGCAAATCGTGAGCTGCAAGAGGAGGTTGGGTTTGCTGCAAATGAACTTATTGTCATGGATAAGACTTTAAGGGCATCTCCTGGTTATAGCTCATCTTTTGCGAAAATTGTAATTGCTCGTGGTTTGTATTCTTCAAAGTTAAAAGGTGATGAGCCTGAGCCCCTTGAGCTTATTAAGTGGCCTGTTAATAAAATTCCGGAATTAATTCTGAGGGAAGATTTTGTTGAGACCCAAAGCATTACCGCACTGTTGATGGTGCAGGAGTGGTTGAGGAATGAATCAGGATCTCAATAAACTGCTTACTACAGCGATCTCTACTGCCAAGGGGTCTGGAGAGGTTATTCTTAGCTTTTACAGCTCCCCAAAAGCTGTTGCTTGCCATACTAAGTCGGATCACACACCTGTGACTGAAGCTGATCTCGCTTCACATGACTACATTAGAGATAAGTTGATTAAATTGACGCCTGGCATCCCTATTTTATCGGAGGAGGATATCGGTTCGACTTATGAGGATCGTAAGCACTGGAGGCAGTATTGGCTGGTTGATCCTTTAGATGGGACTCGTGAGTTTATTGCAAGAAATGGTCAATTTGTTGTTTGTATTGCCCTTATTAGAGGTAATGAGTCTGTCCTGGGGGTTATTCATCATCCTGTGTCAAAGACTACTTACTACGCTGCCAGTGGGCTAGGTGCTTTCTGTGAGAATAAGAATGGTGTGAAGTTACTCAAGGTGCGAGGTTGGGAGCAAAATAATACAGAGGTGTTGTGCAGTAAACATCACAAAATAAGCAATAAGGCTGTTGATCATTTGCCAATAAATGTAACATTCAACCCAATGGGAAGTGCATTAAAATTTTGTGCGCTGGCTGCAGGCGAAGGAGATATTTACCCAGGGTTCGGTTTAACTTCGGAATGGGATATAGCAGCTGGTCAATGCATATTAGAAGAGGCCGGCGGCTTATTAACGGATGCGTTTGGTGAAAAGTTTCGTTACAATATGAAGCCGGATTTAAAGACCCACATTTTTTGGGCAGTAAATGACAAAAATTTATTAGACTTTGTACTTAAAAACTCACCCTAGTAGGAAATAAAATTAAGCTTGTGGGATGGGTTTTAAATTTAGGAGCGAAAAATGGCAAAAAATAGAGTTAAGGTTGCGGTAACTGGTGCAGCTGGTCAGATTGGTTATGCAATGCTTTTTAGAATTGCAGCAGGTGAAATGCTAGGTAAAGATACCGAAGTTGATCTTAGTCTTATTGAAATTGAACCAGCTCTTCCAGCTCTTGAGGGTGTTGTGATGGAGCTTCAGGATTGCGCATTTCCTCTATTAAGAAATATTACGATTACTTCTGATATAAACGAGGGCTTTAAAGATGCAAACTGGTGTATCCTAGTTGGTTCTGCGCCTCGTAAAGCAGGTATGGAGCGCTCTGATCTTCTTAGTATGAACGGTAAGATCTTTACAGCTCAAGGTAAAGCAATTAATGACAATGCGGCGGACGATGTGCGCGTATTTGTTGTAGGTAATCCTTGTAATACTAATGCTCTAATTGCTCAGAGAAACGCACCGGATATTCCAGCTGATCGTTTTTTTGCTATGACCATGCTTGATGAAAAGCGTGCGCGCGCACAGCTTGCACTTAAAGCAGGAGTTCAGGTTGCTGATGTTAAGTGTATGAATATTTGGGGTAATCACTCTTCAACCCAGTATCCTGATTTTTATCATGCGACAATCGACGGCCGCCCAGTTACCGATGTTATAACCGATGAAAGTTGGTTGAAAACTGATTTTTTAAGTACTGTTCAGCAACGTGGTGCTGCAGTTATTAAGGCTAGAGGCGCTTCATCTGCAGCATCAGCTGCTAATGCTGCGATTTCATCTGTTTATAATCTTGTTCATGACACGCCAGAAGGCGAAAGATTCTCTGTTGGCATGTACTCTGAGGGTGAGTATGGAATTGAAAGGGGCTTGATTTTTTCTTACCCATGCTGTACAAAAGAGGGTCAGTTGCACGTGGTTGAGAGTTTAACTAATAATGAATTTAGTTTAGATAAAATTAAAGCCACTGAAGCAGAGTTGATTCAAGAGCGCGAAATCGTTAAAGAGCTTGGTTTGATTGATTAGGATTTAGAGGGCGAACCCTGGAAGATAGATTCTAGAGTACGCCCCAAAAACTGTGAGGCAGATTGTTATGTCGTTTGATTATTTAGACTTTGAAAGACCAATAGCTGAGTTACAGCAGAAAATTGAAGAATTACGCCGTATGGGTACAGATTCTGAAATTAATATTAGTGAAGAGATTACTCGTCTTGAGAAGAAGATTATTGAGTTGACAGTTGCAATATTTAGCAACCTAAATGCCTCTCAGGTTGTGCAGCTTGCACGTCACCCTAAGCGTCCTTACACGCAAGATTATATTGATCGTATTTTTACTGATTTTGTTGAGCTAAAAGGTGATCGTAGTGTATCTGAAGGTCCTGCTATTGTTGCAGGCATGGCAAGGCTTGATGGAATTCCTGTTATGGTTTTAGGGCATCAAAAGGGTCGTAAAACTAAAGAAAAGCTGTATCGTAATTTTGGCATGCCTCGTCCTGAAGAGTATCGTAAGGCCTTGCGCATTATGAAAATGGCAGAGAAATTCGGTATGCCGATTATTACTTTTATTGATACTCCGGGGGCATATCCTGGTATTGGCGCTGAAAAGCACAATCAGAGTGAAGCAATTGCTCGTAATCTTTTCGAAATGTCAAATATGCGCACACCAATTATTTGTACTGTTATTGGTGAAGGTGGGTCAGGCGGCGCACTAGCCCTGGCGGTTGGTGACCGATTGTTTATGCTGGAGCATAGTATTTACTCAACTATTTCTCCTGAAGGATGTGCATCAATTCTTTGGCGTAGTCAGGATAAAACCAAAGAGGCTGCCGAGGCTATGCGCGTTACAGCTACAGATCTCCGTGAATTAGGCTTGAATGATAAAATTATCGATGAACCTCTAGGTGGAGCACATCGTGATCACGATGAAATAGCTCGTCGCGTAAAAGAAGTGTTGGTAGACACATTAAATGTCTTAAAGAATGAGCCGATGGAACAACTTTTGGAAGCAAGGTATCAGCGACTTCGTCAGTATGGACAAAATCAAAATAGTTAAGTCACGTTTTATCTCGTGGCTTGCCCACGGGATTCATTTTTCAAGTTTTATGGATATTAGTTTCTCTAGGCTTTCAGGGTTTGCAATCAAATCAATGGCTTCAATTTCTTCGCCATTAATCGCTTGTTTTATTGCGAATTCAGCAATCTTACCATCAAAGGTTTTTGGTAATTGGTCTACAGCTACAATGGCCCAGGGTTTGTGGTGCTCTGATGTGCTAATAGAAATATAACTATTTATTTTAGCTTTAACGTCTTCTGTTAACTCTCTACTGCCTTTGAGTGTTATGAGTAGAACAATTTTTTCAAAAACATCGCCGTCTTTATAGCCGCAAGCAACACTTTCAAAGACATCGTCAAGTTTTTGCACGCAACTAACTATTTCATTAGAACCAATTTTACCAAATTTAGTCGGAATAACTGTTTTGCTATGACTGAATAATTTTAATCCACTGTGTTTCGTAATAATTACATAATCACCTTGATTCCATATATCAGGGTATTTATTAAAGTAATACTGATGATATTTTGTTTTGTCAAAGTCATCCCAGAAATAAATTGGCATGCCAGGAAAGGAGTTACGACAAACCAATTCACCTTTCTCATTAATCACTGGTTTGCCATGTTCATTATAGACAGCAACATCCATGCCTAGGGGTAAGCATTGAATTTCACCCGAATGCACAGGTAAAATTGGGTTGCCAAGAGCAAAACAAGAGTTGATATCCGTGCAAAGTAGCATGCTAGAAACTCTTATTTCTTTCTTAAAATCTTCATAAATATATTCGTAGTTACCGTGCATCAACTCAGAGCCATAGCTTAAAATAAGCTTTAAGCTTGATAAATCATGAATGCTTTTATCATCATTTGGTGCATATAGGTGTTTTTCAAGGTTATTAAAATATTGTGGTAGGGCGCCAAATACTGTCACTTTCTCTTCTTCGATAATATGGAGAGCTCTTTTTAGGTCGGGGTAATTTGGATCACCATCGTAAAGCACCAGACTGGCTCCCGTTGCTAGAATGCTAACCATCCACTGCCAAGAAACTAATCCGGGTTTTGCCATCATCAATACAATATCTTCCTGAGAGATATTATTATGTAGACTTATTTCCTTCAAGTGTTGCAATAAAGTGCCGCCAGCTCCATGCACAATGCATTTAGGTTCACCATCAATCCCTGATGAAAAAAGAATTGAAAGTGGATGGTTGAAAGGTTTGGGGGTAAAAAGGTTCGTTTTGGGTTTTGCTTGATAGAGCATAGAAAATAAAAAGGTATTTTCTAGTTGGGTTAGGTCAGGATTTTCTGAGATATTTGGTAGTACGTAGGTGTTTTCAATGGATTTAACTTGTTCTTGTACGCTTTGAACTTTCGCTAAAATATCATTTTTTTCGCCATTGGATTGATATCCATCTACTGTAATTAATATTTTAGGTTCTGTTTGTTTTAATCTGTTTATTATTGATTTATCTTTATATTCTGGAAGGCATGGTGCCCAGATTGCACCAATTGCACTACAAGCCAAAAAGATGGCTACAGCTTCAACTCTATTTGTGATGATTGCAGCTACCGTATCACCTGATTTAATCCCTACTTGATGAAATGATTCAGCTATTTGATAGACCATTGTTTGTAGTGAAGAATATGTTAAATATTCTCGAGCACCATCTTCTTTAATTGATATTAAGGCCGTTTTGTCTTCAGCAAACCTAAAGCAATGTTCTGCATAATTAAGTTCAGCCTCAGGAAACCAATCACAATCATAAATATGATTTCCTTTTTCGGTTTTATGTTCGTACTCTTTGTGTAATTTTATATGTAAAAAATTAAGTAGTTGGTCCCAGAAGGTTTCGGAGTTTTCTATAGACCATCTGTGTAATTCTTTGTAGGTATTTAAGTTTAATTTAAGTTCAGTATTAAGGTATTTAATAAACAGCAGCATCTTGCTGTTTGCTATTTCGCTCTTGCCTGGGTTCCATAGGCTGTCAGGGTATAAAGTATGGTCCATTGCTTTTCTCCTTTTTGGCGTTAAGCCGCTGGAGCGGATGGTTCTTGGGTTGGGGTCTTCGTATCTTCAAATGAGATATTGTCACGTTGATTAAATTTAATTGTATTTAAATTCTCAGTTTGTGTCAGAAGATCTTTTTGAATCTTTGATAATGACTCGAAGCACTTATCCATATCCAAGCTAACCTGTTCTGCTGGCTCTCTAAATTTTTGAAAGGTACCAATTGCATCATTCTCAATATTTTTTAGCATTTCTTTTTCATTGGCCATAATTACCCCCTTTAAACGCCTTCAACATGAGTAGACTGTGCTCTACCTAAAGTTAATTTAAGTAGAGCATAAGTTTTCCAGCTAATATCTAGGTTGCCGCTTCTATCATAATCTTTTTTTATAATTTTATTGAATTTATCTTCACCAATGCGTAGATCGATAAATCTTTTTCTAATAGTTTCAATTGTTTCGTGGGATCTTATGAAATTTTCTCCTGCTTCATCTAAGCTTATTCCTTCTTCTTTGAGTGTGTTTATAACTTCATTCGTAAGTTTTTCATGAAATTTCAACCATTCTTTTTTCATAAGATCAAAAGCTTGAGTTCGTTTGTCGCTTAGCTTTTTAAAATTTTTAAATTCTTTATAAGTTAATTTTTTGGATTCGATAAATTCGTTTCTGGCTTTAGATATGTTCTCAATATCTTGTTCTATTGACTCTATAAGCGATTCATTTTCTTCATTTATTGACTTTGCTCTAATCAGCTTTCTTTCTACTTCTTTAAGTTCAGCCTCGTAGTATTCTGTTTGCGCATCAATTTCATTGCATTTTTCCTGTAAGTTTTGTTCTTTAACGTTTAGTTGGATTGCAAGTTTAATTGACTCTCCGTATGGGCCTTCAAGTGTCATTGCTAGTGCTTCAGGATTCATTTGAGGAAAAAGCATTTGCCTTGTAAGTTTTGCTAGAAATTTTTCTTGCTCTTGCGTTGATAGCGAATTTTGACTGTAAGTTTCAACTATTGCACCAAGCCCTGCAGTAGCACTCATGAATTTTGCATGAGTTGGTAATCCTTTATTTTTAAGATCGGAGACTTTTCTTTGTGCCATGTTTTATCTCAAGTTCTCTAAGTTAAATAAATTATAGCAAAAAGCTTTGTAATCGTCATTTTGCTATTCAGGAGTTTCGCACTTCGTGCTTACTCCTTCCTTTAATATATCTCCTATGCTAAGTAAATTTGCATACACGGCAACCAACGGAGAGAGTTTTGTATTTCCCCTTTGGAAACCTAACCAGGTCTTAAATTTCTTGCAAAGTGCAAAACTTCTCTACTATTAAATATACGTTGCTGAAGTCGTAATTTGAATTGCCAACAGGCCCCATGGTTGTGGCAATAAGTCTTAACACCTAATATAATTACTTCAATCAAACTCAGATGTCAGGGGTGCGGATGTCAAGCTTAGCTAAGGACAAATCCGGTGATGTTAATTCAAATAAGGCACCAAAGCTCCAGTTAGAGCGTGAAGGTCGCCGTCAGATTGAACAGATTGTTGAGCATGTCAAAGCAGTTCCAGTTGGTGTTAAGCTGATACAGGTTGCTTGGACAGCAGGCCCGGTAAGCTTTTTAGCTTTGCAGGGCGGTTATTTGTTTGCATATGGCCATTTGGCACCGATTCAGCACGTTTTTTATTTTGTTACATATACTTGCATTGCTGGTATAGCAAGTTTAGCAATAACTGCTTTTTATGATCATTATTTAAAGTTTAAACAAAAACTTGCTCACAAGAATGTGGTGTCAATCCTTGATAAATTGCCAGATTTAATAATTGCTACAAGAAACTTGAGAATTGGATCAATGGAGGGGTATGAAAGAAGAATTGAGTCATCAGCCCAAATTCTTAATAATCCCAATGCTAGCCCTTCTGCGGTTAGGCTTGCTGTAAAAGATATAACTTTAGATCCTGATCTTGCTGAGTCTGCTGAATACATTGAAGTTTTGAGACGTGAAGGATTGCATAGCAGAATTCGTGAGGTTTATAATTCAGCTTTTGAGAAAGCAAATGAGGCTTATGAGGCGTTAAAAGAAGTTAGTGAAAATATAGCTAACAGATTTAGAAATAGAATGCTTGGCAAGGCTCCAACTTTGCAAGCTGGATTACCAAGAAGACCTGGCTTTATTGGTAGAGTTTTATCAGCAGCCGAAGAAGACAATGAAGCTTTGATGACTCCAAAAGATGCCATTGATCTTTTTGTTTTAACTTTTGAGCTTTTATGTGGTCGAGAATTTACTCTATTGAAAGTGCGATACAAAGGTAGAAAAGCCTTAACTTTAGCGGCAAATGAACTTGAGATTGCAAGGAGTAATTATAAAGTTTCAAGTGCAGTATTTACTGGGCGCATCAAAGCTATGATGCAATTTTTAAATCAAACTCCATACCTTAAAAATACAGAACTGGGAGCAAATGAGCTCACAAAACCACAGCGTATATATCTAGCTTTGCAATCATTTTCTAATGAAATTGAAAAAAACAGGGTTTCTCTAGGTTCTGAATCTAAAATTAAAATTGAAAAATTTAGAAATAATTTGCAAGATTTTTCTAAGGCCTTAAGGCTATATAGTTCTCTATATAAGGCTAGAAGAGATTTGCTTCGATCACAGAACCTGATGATAAAAGCTTGGCGTAGGTGGCAAGATGTTTCTAAACCTTTTAGAACAGATGATGATCATTTGCAAACTGGTAGAGATAGGCTCCGTTTTTCGATTCAAGAACAAAATATTTCATTGTCTGATAAGAAAAAATTAAAAATGGCTAAAGAAATGGTTGAGATACTTGAAGATATTGATATCCGAAGAGTTGGGCAATACTTGATTATACGCTCTCAAGATCAAGAGCAGCAGTTAACTATGCAGGATATAAAGAGGCTAACTATTGATATTGCTGTTTGCCTTAATAAATATGTAGATATAGCGTTGCCTGATGTGCAACTAGCTATTGATAGTACAGCTGCTGCTAACTTAGGAGCATTGGAGCTTGGTTTTAGTGCTGATGCAAAAGCAGGGTGGGGATCGTCTTCCGTTAAAGAAGTACAGTCTGACGTTGGAAAAACAGCTGAGCACTTAGCAAAAATGATTGTTGAAGAGTATGCTGTTGAGCTTGATGAAGGGACTCAAGAATTTTTGCAAAAATCCTATGGAGCTAATCCAAAAGTTTTAGCAAAACTTAAACCCCCAACAAAAAGAGCTAAATTCCAAAATTTTATTATTAATAGGAATATTCCGTCAGTTACCGCTCCTGATCGTAATTGGGCTCAGTGTTGTGATCGAGCTCAATCTCATTTAAAGCGTTTATGACTCTCTTGCCTTTACACTAACAAAAGTCAAAAGTTATAATCTATGGAAAGTATATTCTAGGTGTATTTATGTCGAAAAAATTGTTTTTAGTAGCTTTGCTCTTCTCAGTTTTATCTGGTTGTGTTGATGCGCCTCCCAAAAATAAAAACAATATTTGCTCGGTTTTTCGTCAGTACCCCCATTGGTACTGGTCAGCGCGCGAATCTAGAAAGCAATGGGGTGTTCCAATTAGTGTTATGATGGCATTTATGTATCAAGAGTCTAGATTTAATGCTACAGCCCTTCCTCCTCGAGATAAAATTTTCTGGATTATTCCATGGTTTACAAGAGTTAGTTCATCTTATGGTTATACTCAAGCAGTTGATGGCACTTGGGCTGCTTATAAGCGTGATACAGGCGCTCGAGGTGCTGATAGGGATGCATTTGAGGATGCTGTTGACTTCGTCGGCTGGTATGGGTGGAAGGCTCATAAACGAGCTGGTATCTCAAGAAATAATGCTTACTCACTTTACTTAGCCTATCATGAAGGCATTGGTGGTTACATGCGAGACACATATCGCAAAAAAAGATGGTTGATAGGAGTAGCTAGAAAAGTTCAGTCTAGAGCTAGAATGTATAAACGTCAGTTAATAAGGTGCGAGTCATCACTACCAACAAAGCCATGGTGGTATTTGTGGTAATTGAGGCAGTAATATTTGATTTTGATGGGGTTTTAGTTCATAGCGAACCAATGCATTGGGCATCCTGTAATGAAATTTTTAATCGTTATGGATTTACTCTATCCGAACAAGAATTCTTAACCCTTTATCGTGGGTCGGCTGATTGCGAATTTTTCCCGAAAGTTATGGCTGCAAAGGGTGTTCAAATAGAAGATGAGGTCATCCAGTCTTTAATAAAAGATAAAATTATGCTCTATACTGGAACCATTGGTGAATTTAGTGTGATTGAGAGTCTGCCGAACGTAGATAAATTTCTAGAAAAGGCATCTAGATTTACTGAGAAAATTGGAATTTGTACTGCTTGTAGAAGGCAAGAACTTTTTTCAACTTTATCAAAAATTAATGGCGGTAAGTTAACTCACTACTTTAAGCAAATTGTAACTAGAGACGATGTTAATGCCCCTAAGCCAGCACCTGATGGATACGAGCTTGCTGCCTATAAGTTGGGTGTTACGCCTGATAAGTGTCTTGTTATTGAGGACACCCCAAATGGCATTAAAGCAGCTAAGCTTGCTGGAGCTTATGTTATTGGAATAACAACAAACTATAATTACTTTTATCTTCAAGAAGCTGACCGAGTGATTGAGAGCTTTGATGAGATTCTTGATTTGGACCTTTCATCCATTTAGTAATTAGGGTCTTTTAAATAGAAGTATCTAATTTTCAACAGACCATAATACTATGTCACCAAGCTGAGTTTAATTAGTACTAATCTTTTAATTAATATCCATTAACATTTACAATAATTGATCATTTTGTTATATTGCGTCCAAATTTTGATCTGTTGACTGGTGTCTAACTCCTATGTTTAATATATATAATTTCGGAAACCTTATGGATCCTGTTGAGTACCCATATAGAAAAGCTAACTATCGTGAGGAAGTATTAGAAAGAAAGATTGATGGTAAGTATGAATCTACTTTTAAAGATTTGCATGACTATTTTAAAAATATCAAAAAGTTTTCTACTGTAGAGCAAAAATATACTATTGTAACTACTGTGGCTAACTCTGTAATTAAACTCTTTAATGAAGAAGAATTTAGTTTTTTAGATAGGGCTAGCTTCATTGCCGGATATATAAATTATGTGTTTGTTAAAAAATATCAAAATATAATTCAATTAGAGTTTATAGATACGATAATTTCAGATTCTATTAAAATATCAAATACTGGGCATGGTTTTGCAACGAAGTTGATAGACGTTTCTGTATACAAGCCCTCTGCAACCTTAAATCTTGGTTGGCATAGGCCCGTACTTTGCGCTTGGCATATGGTGACTAGAAAAATATCCTTTGCTAAAGTAAAGCATAACTCATATGTGCCATTTCTATTAATTCAGTTGCTTGTTTGTATTAAAGATTATTATGCAAGTAACCAATATTATGATAAAAATAACCCTTATGACAAAAATTCACTAAACCTTTGTTTTATATTATTTGTAAGCTATATTTCTTTGTCAATAAATGATAAAAACTTGCTATATACTTTAAATAAAGAAAGACGAGATCAATGCATTTCTTCGCTAGAGAATATAATTATATTAACTTCAAGCCTTCAGCAGAGTAAAGATAGCAAATTATTTTTTGAGATTGAAAAATTCACAAATATAGCTTTAAATCTTTTGAAAAATAAACTAGGTCTGTCTAATGATTTAATTAATGAGTTCATAACTGATAAAAAATTTAACTCAAATAAAAAATATAAATACCCTGAAGAATGGGTGAAAAAAACTGCTCAGAAGTTTAGAAACAAAAATATTAAGACTTTTTTATCTGGTGAGTTTAGTTTTTCCAATTTAATTGCGGATATTTTTGAACGTTGTTATGAAGAGGACTTGAAAGGTCAGGTTGTAGATTTTAATCAGTATTTTGAACTAATAAACTCTCATTTTTTGCTTCATATGATCCAAAACTTAGGTAATGCTAAGTTGAAGGATTTAAAATTGAAACATTTTGAGTATCAAAATTCAGAATATTTCACATATAGTAATAGTGAAAAGTTTGATATTAACAAGGATTGTCTCAAAAAGAATAAATCTAAGAAGAGTAAGTCTAGAAAGAATAAATCTAAGAAGAAAAAATTTAAAAAAAATAAGTCAGCATCCAACCTGGTTTCAAAAAGAAACGTTGCAAGCGCCTCTTCAACTACTACCATGCCTAAGAAAGATAAACCTACTGAATTAAGAGAGAAAAATAATGAAGAAGAGTCAAAACTAGCTTACAAGACCATAGCTATATCTCGCACGCAAGAACTGAAAAGAAACCTAGATTATATTATTTCAAATAATCCGTTACTTCTTTCCTTTATGAGCAAGGATCGCGAAAGGATTTTAGATATATTAAAAGATGAGGGAGCGTCAATTGACAATTTAAGCTTTCTTGAAAGTGCGCATGAACAACTTTGCTATGTTTCCTATAATAGCAAAATGTACCCTGGCCAAGAAAGGTTTAATAAATTAATTGATCTATTTGGGAAAGAATTTTTTGGTAAAAAGCAGGCTAATTGTGTTGTATATGGAGGTTTTTTAAGAGACCTTTTATCTGGGCGAGAACCAAATGATTTTGATCTTGGTACAAGAAAAAGCTTGAAGAGAGTCAAACCTTTATTGGAAACCATCATAACGCAACAAAATGGAATGAAAATACATAAAATATTAAAGGAAAAAAATATAATTTTAATTTCATTGCCACCTGAAAGTGGAATTCAGGATGAAATTTTAAGCATACATTGCGGGATAGATACCAATAATGAGAGACAAAGCTTACCTATAAATTGTCTTTATATGAATGTTTACGATTACATAGAATCTAAAAAACAATTTTCTCAGGGGTTAGTTTGTCGTTTTGGAAGGAATAAGAGTGTCAATATATTAGAAACATTATACGACCCATTAGAAATTCCGAGTGAATCCTGGTTAGCGGCAGATGATGCGAGGATACTTAGAGCGTTATATACATTATTTCGAGTAGTAAACCCAAATGATCAGTACTTTAGCTTAAAGCTGAAAGAAATATTAGACAGGTTAGGAGGAGTTAAGTCTCTTAGGTCAGGTGCTTATGCTATTCAAAGATTTTCAAGAATTCAGTCAATTATCAGGGAGGATAAAGCAAATATCATCAGGATGTTTGTTGTAGAAAATGAAAGTGGTGAAGAATTGAGTAATGTTTTCCGGCTGTTATTCCCTGAGGCTTATAGGAAATGTGAGCTTAAGATTGAGTATAAAAACTTTTTGATTAAATCCTTAAATAATATTCTCTATTCAAATGGTGGTGAAGTATCGCACAACATTATTATTGCTAAGCTTCTTGCCCTAACAGGATTTATTGGTGCAGTTGATTTTAATGAAAAAAATCTTAAAACTAATGGGTTATTCCAAAAAGGATTTGATTTTTCTTTAAATGAAGCTATTAGTAAAACCATGTTATATACACATCTATTCCATAAGAATGATGAGTATATTGAAATAAGAGATATCATTAAAGAAGCTGTAGCTACAGCAAGACAAAGCAAGGATGCATATGAAAGACAAGTTGCGGGAACAAAGGATGCTATATCTGAAGATGTTTTTATTAGCTTAAGTGCCTAAAAATGATACCCAAGACAACAAAAGCTCTATAAGCTGCGTATAAATAATATCATTTATTGAGGGCTGTTTGCCTTTAACTTTAAAGTTAGTAAAAATGTAGTTAAGCTTGTGCGCTGATGGTATTAGTATCAGCACACATTAAAAGCTTTTTTTTGGTGCGGTTCCTGCTTATCCAATAAATTAAAAATGGCAAAAGGCACCCAATAAATACACCAGTAGCAAGAATTCCTTCATAAGTTGCTAAGTTGCCAATTGGAATCTGGCTTGGAGGCGTGAATCCTATAACTATCGCAAATAGCGAAGTTAAAAACCCAGTCCCAGAAGTTAACCATAAGCCAAATTTGCCACCAGGAATTTTAAATGATCTGTGAACTTCTGGTCGTTTATATCTAAGCTTAATTGCTGCGGCAAACATAGCCAGGTAAACAATTAGTGCCAATATTGCCGTAATATCAGTTAACGCCCAGAAAGCACTATTTACTGAAGGCATCAAAAGAAAGACTGTGCACAGTACAGTAAATACAATTCCTTGCATAACCAGCAACCTAACAGGCGCATTTTGCTTGTTAACTTTACCGAAAGCCTTTGGTAAAGAGCCATCTCTACTTGCAATAAGAAGGCCTTTGGTGGGGCCAATCATCCATGCAGCAGCTCCACCAATTGCTCCCATTACAATCATTATGGCAAGAATAGGCATAAACCAAGTTAAGTGAAAAGCTTTGAAAAATACTGTAAAAGCTTGGAGGACGCCAGCAACTAGATTAATGTCTTCCGGTGGAATTACAACTGCTACAGCTAAAGTTCCAAGCACCATTGTAGATACAATCACTATGCTTGCCCAGAAAATAGCCTTAGGGTAGTCGCGCTGAGGGTTTTTAACATCGCCAGCATGAGCGGCTGACATCTCCATTCCCACAAACCCATATAGCATGGCTGTTAAAAGTACTAGGTTATGGTAGTTGCTGAAATCTGGAATAAATGCTTTGGTGGAGAACTCAATGCTACTAGGGTTGCCTTTATATAACCAAATTGCACCTAATATAGTCACAAATATCATTGGGATTAATGTTCCGATAATAGCTCCAGCGGTACTTAACATGCTGGATGCTCTCATTCCCATGCAGTTAACTACAGTGGCGCCCCAGAACACACACATTATAGTTGTAAGCATATAAAGTTTGCTATTAACAAGGTCAGGATTAAAGCAGTATGCCAGAGTGGCTGCAATCAGTGACATTATTGTTGGATACCAACAAACATTATAAAACCACTGTAACCATATAGTGGCGAAGCCAATTGATTTACCAAATGCCTCTCTAACCCAAATATAAACACCACCTGTTTCAGGCCATCCAGTGGCTAATTCAGCAGCTACTAAAGCTGATGGTATAAGGAAAAGAACCGCTGCTAATAAATAGTAAAATGCAGATGCTAACCCGTATTCAGCACTAATAGGAAGAGTCCTAATACTGTCAATAGCAATAACGTTTATCATTGCTAGGCCAAAAACACTAAGGCGTTTTTTTGAAATAACTGTCATCCTGAGTTACGCTCCTAATTAAACTTTTATCGAAACTAGCACATCCAAGAGAGTCTGGCAATATAGAGTTAGCCATTTAACTGAACGAAGGTAGTTCTATATTTCTTTTAGTTTCAACTAATTCAGACTTGAGTACTATAGATTGTGCCATCTCAATATCTTTTGCAAAGTATCTGTCTTTATCATAATTTGGTACTTTGCTTCTAACTTCTGAATATAACTTTTCTAGATGTTTAGAGCTTTTAAGTGGTCTTCTGAAGTCTATGCCTTGGCAAGCGGCTAATAATTCAACGGCAATAACATAGCTAGTATTTTCTATCATGTTTAATAGTCTTCTGGCTGCATGGGTTGCCATGCTTACATGGTCTTCTTGGTTTGCAGAAGTAGGGATGGAATCGACAGAGCAGGGGAATGAGCAAGATTTATTTTCACTTACTAAGGCAGCGGCAGTAACTTGAGCAATCATAAAACCAGAATTAACCCCTCCATTCTCAACAAGAAAAGCAGGTAGGCTGCTGTAATTAGAGTCAACTAAAGTCGCAATTCTTCTTTCGCTAATTGAAGAAATTTCAGTTAAAATCATTGCTAAAATATCAGCTGCGAAAGCAACAGGCTCAGCATGGAAATTTCCTCCTGATATAGCCTCATCTGTTTTAGGAAGCACTATAGGGTTATTTGTAACAGCATTTGCTTCAATTTCTAAAATATTGGCAACATGTAGTAAGTTATCTAAGCATGCTCCCATCACTTGGGGTTGACAGCGAAGAGAATATGCATCTTGCACTTTATCGCAGTTTTCATGTGAGGCTTCAATTTCACTTTCTTTAAGAAGCATGTATATGGTGGATGCCACCAATTTTTGTCCTTTGTGCCCTCTAAGATCATGGATCTCTTTTCTGAAAGGAACTTTGCTTCCAAGTAGGGCATCTGTTGTAAGTGCTCCAGTTGAAATGGCGGCGGCAAAGATCTGTTCTGTATCAAAAAAAGCTTTTATAGCTAAAGCTGTTGAAACCTGCGTGCCATTTAAAAGGGATAGGCCTTCTAGTGGTCCCAGTATTAAAGGTTTCTCGTTAAGTCTTGAAAGTGCTTCTTTTGCAGGAATAACTTCATTATTGTGCCTAACAAACCCATGGCCAATTAGTGGGGCTGACAAATGGGCTAGGGGAGCTAAGTCACCAGATGCGCCAACTGATCCTTTGGATGGAATGCAAGGGTAATATCCATTATTAATTAGCTTTAATAAAAGCTCTAATACTTCAAATCTAACGCCTGAGTGACCTCTACCTAAGCTATTTATTTTAATTATTGTTATCAGTCTAACTATATCATCAGAAAGTAGTTCACCAACACCGGTAGCATGAGATAGAATTAAATTATGTTGTAGATCTGACAATTCCTTGTTTTCAATTTTTGTATGAGCAAGCCTTCCAAAGCCAGTGTTAATTCCATATACAGTTTCATTTTTACTAATAACGCCGTTAACTGTATTTACAGATAACTGTATTGCCTTTTTTGCAGAATTATTAAGTGTTATTTTCAGATTTGTACTTTCTACTATTTTTCGCAAATTATTTAATGTAAGGCTGCCGGGATTTATTGAAAAGTTTTCTTGAGTGAGATTCATTATGATTCCTTTTTATTTGAAGATGAAAGAGAATATAAACTAGCTAAAATTAAAACTCCATATTTTTAGGAGCTGTTAATGAATTATCAATATGTTCTAACTTATTGAACACAACATATAAATAATTAAAATGTGCTGTTATATATGTTTTAATAGTGTTAAAATTTATATTAAATCAAAAGGATATGGAGATTCTTAGTATGTGCGGACAGTTAATTAATAAGAGAATTAATCGCGTTACTCATATTGCCATGTATTCTGTTATGCTGGCTTTAGCCTCTCTGGCTAGCTTTATCGTAGGCGGACTCGAGTTTCATTATGTAAACAATGGCGTTGATATAATGTTTATTGTTGCTGCTGTTATTTTGACCCCATCGGTTATTGTCATAAGTATAATGCGCTTACACGACTTAAATTTTAGTGGTTGGTGGGTGTTGAGTTTTGTCGTGCCACTTTTAGGATTAATTGTTTGGTTAGCTTTATTTTTTGTGCCTGGTACTGAGGGTAAAAATAGATTTGGTAATTACATGGATAAAACTCCTCTTTCAACTTACGCGTTAATTCTCACCTTGCCTGTTGTTTTTGGAATAATGATGTTATGTAAGCATTTTTATTCTTACTTAGTAACTCTTTATTAGTATTAAGCCCCGCATTAGGTTTTGCGGGGCGAACTAAACTAAATAAATTAAGCTATAATCTCTTGAGCTTCTTCACTAAAGTGTTCTGTTAAGTTAGCTAATAGCTTCGCAAAAGTTTCCCTCATCATTACAAAATCTGTTGAAAATTGTTGCAATTTAGCTTCGTCATAAGCTTCTTTTGCTGTTTCAAGTAATTCGTCAGCAAACTTTATTTTGCTTAAAGAGAATTCATTATCAAGGCAAAAACTTAGTTGGTTATTCCAATTAAGGGCAAGTTGTTTTACTGCGCAACCATCGTTAATCAAGCCCTGAATGCTAGGCATCCCTAAGTCTTGATGTTGACATCTTATCACTCTGTTTTGTTGGTTAGGATCTTGCAAAACAGCTGCTTGATCTATAAGAATGTTGCTCGGATTGCTCGCGTCTAATACCCAGCTTGTCATCATGGGCCCAACTTCAGATACTTCAAGAGGTTTTATTTCAATATCTCCTAAGGATCTCTTGAGGAAGCTATTAAATCTTTCTATGCGTTTAGCATTAGTTGTATTTATAACTAGGTAGTTTAGTTCGGTATCAATGTATGCGTGCATCGGGGTTAGCTTACTAAATGCTCGTGGCAAAAGTGTGTGGATAACCTCATCTTTTATTCTTTGCTTTTCTTTTGCACCAACTTTTCTGGCTTCTTCATTTTCTATTTTCTTTACTTCTTCATCCACGTGTCTTTTGATAACTGGCTGAGGTAAAACTTTTTCCTCTATCATCATGCAAAACATTATTGCATTTTGTCCTTTAATAATAAGCGTAGTTTCAGGATCTTGAGTAACAGGGGAAACCCAGCCTTTTGTAGATGCAAGTGAAGGAAGACAGGGCTGGTATGCATATGGTTGCATTCTGCTTTCAATTGCTTCTGTATCTAGATTAGCCCCTAAGTTACATTTAAAGATTTTAACTTGTTTAAATAGCATTTTTCTTCCTTATGATTTAATCCAACAAATAGTGGTTTTCTCAAATATAGGCTGACTGCATAGAGTGACAGCATGTCTGCAACTGTATGTACAGATAGCCCCCTAGCTTTGTCTTATTTTTATTTAGTAGGTGATTATAAAACATTATGGAATTGATCCATAGCTAATTTGTAATTTGATTGAAAACATTATCACAACTAGTAACCTAGGTAGATTAGGTGTAAGCTATACCTCGGATAAGAATTTTAAGGGATTTTTATGCAGGTTGCCCCTAATGATATTGACGATTGCTCCAAATACCCTCGCGGTGTTTTTGTAATGTTCTTTATGCAGCTAATCTCTATGATTGGCTTCTCTTTTGTTATGTATCTATTAGTTTTATATTGTACTTCAGATTTGAATTTCTCTGATAAACACGCATATTCACTTGGTTCAGCTTATATTGCTCTTATGTATGCATGGCATGTAACTGGAGGATATATAGGTGAGAAGTTCTTTGGTTATAAAAAAGCCATTATTTTTGGAATAATTGTATCAATATTTGGGTTGTTTTTAATCCCAATTTCTAAAAGCTTATTAACTATTGGTTTAAGTGCGTTTATAGTTGGTTCTGGGATATTAATTCCTTGTAGCTTTGTGCTTTTGAGTCGCATTTATAGTAAAAATCATCCGCATCGCGAAGCAGGGTTTATAATTTCATATATAGGCATGAATACTGGTAGTTTTTTGGCCTGTGGGTCGGCAGGACCCTTGCAGAGTTGGCTCGGTTACGGAACAGTATTTTGGATTGGTGGGGCTGCTCAGATTTTATTGTTAATGTACTTTATATATTTCAGAAATATGTTTAAAGAAGAATATATGGGATCTGAGTCAAAAGCTGGTGGATTCGGTCTTGTAAAAAATCTTAAAGGTGCGCTGTATACCGTGGTTTCCGTTTTAATAGTTACTGAGCTATTAAGATATTCAGAATTTTGTAACGCTATGCTTCTGCTGATGGGAGCTTGTAGTGTTATATTTGTGCTGTATGTTGCTTCTCAGGAGCGGGGACAGTCTAGATCTAATTTGCACGCTTTTATTACTTTAACGGTGGTTGCTCTTTGTTTTTGGTCCCTTTATATGCTTAGCGCTTCGGGCTTAACTTTATTTATTGAACGTAATGTCGATAGGCATATATTTCACTTTATAGTTCCAACTGCAAGTTTTTCTTCTTTAAATCCTTTCTTTATAGTTATTCTTGGCCCCTTTGTCACAAGCATTTGGAGGCTATTAACTAAAAGAGGAAATCAGCAAAACTCTATCGCTGCAAAATTTTCTTGTGGTTTGATTTTTATGGGCTTGGGTTTTATGATTTTATATGCAGGAATACATACTCATAATGCGCAAGGTTTTATACCGTTGTATTGGATTGTTATAAGTTATTTATTTCAAACCATTGGTGAATTATTTGTAGGGCCAGTTGGTTTTTCAATGGTTGGAAGTTTAGTTCCCGCGCGAATGGAGGCTTTAATGGTTGGGATATGGGAGCTTGCTAGCGGAGTTGCTGGATCAATCTCAGGATATTTGTCTCAAATGACTTCGTCTGGAAAGGGGGTAAAAAATCCACTACTAACTGATCCTATTTATGCGCATCATTTTATTGTTTTTGGTTTAATTGTTGCTTCAGTTGGTGTGTTTATAGCTTTCATGGCCCCACGTATTAATAAGTGGGCAATAACGTAGGCAGAGGGTTAGAAAATAGTCTAAACTGGATAAATAAGTGCTGTTAAAGGAATAACATCCATGCGAAATATATTGTTGTCTATAACTCTAGTTTTATCTTTAGTTTCTTTTCAAGCATATGCTGCTTCACCTTCTGTGGAAAATACTCTGGGCGCATCTCCCAAAACCTCTCTAAGCAATCAAAGTAATGAACGATCTATTAATGGCTCATCTGGACTAAAAACCGATATGGTCACTGACGAACCATTCCTTGAGTTTATAAATGAATCAGAAAATATAATTAAAAATAATTTAGCAACATTTAATAGGGTTGATTCAGAAATAGAGTCTAATGCTTACCTAAGTGATGCAAGATTATTGTATCTGTACAATAAAGTTAAGACTGTTTTAAATGAAATTCCCTCGGTTAAAAAGAAAGTAGAAAAAATATTATCTGATAATGAAGCTCTTGTTAATCCTTCAGCGTCAATGCAGAGTGAAAGCAAAGATGCGCAACAAAAACTCTCAAATTCTGTTAGAAATATAAGCAATGAATATGAAAGCGTTATAAATAAAAGCAAAAGTCTTTTAATTGGAATAGATACTGTAGCTAAAAAAGGAGATCTAATTCTAAATAAAATATCTGACAAAAGATCTGAGATGAAATTAAAAGGGTACTTACGCCAAAGTGTTCCACTTTATAATGTCGATATTTTAACTAAATCAGCTTCTCAAGTTGGCTTTGTTGCGACCACTATGGTTTATCAGGTTCATGATATTATTAGCAGGCTTTGTTCTGGTTTAATTCAAATTCAAGCAGCTTTTGTTTTTGTTTTGGCTCTAGCGTTTGTAATATGGGTCTTCTTCTTTGTGAGGCCATATTTCAAGAATTTATTGGAGTCAATTAGATCAGATAAAAAACCTGGCTCAGTTAAGAAACTTGCGGTTGTTGGGTTACGATTGCTTTTAATGGGGATTTTGCCAGTTGTATTGGCTCTATCGATTTTGTTCTCTGTGAACTATGTAACGAATCTTACTCCAAATCAAGATTATTTCTTCTTATTTTTGATAGCATCTCTAGCCTTTGCTTGGAATGCCGGTGCTTTAAGCGCATCAATCTTGTCTGTGAGAAATAAACCTTACAGACTTGTAAATCTCAGTAGTGATTTGGCTCAAGGTTTAAAAATAAGATTAAATGCTCTTATTTTCTTTTTTTCAATTGTATGGTTTTTTTCAACAATAACAGGCGTTATACCAATGCCTCCAGAATTTGTACAAGTTGCTAGGTTAATTTTAAGAGTATTTGCCTGCGTTGTAATTTTTATGATTCTGCAGAAAAGATTTTGGTACAAATTGGTTAAAACTGATGGCGATGTATCTTTTAAGCTTAGGCTAATTTTGTTTGCGAGATGGTTTTCACTGTTGGTGGTTTTAACTAATCCTATTCTGATCATATGTGGGTACGTAAATCTTGCAAATGCATTGTTTTATGCAATCACTCAAACTGGTGCGCTAATAGTTTTAATGTATTTAATTTTAACGCTTTTAAGCCAGGGAATTCCTCACTTGCTTAATGGTCATAATATATCTAGCAAATTGCAAAAAAGATTTGCTATGTCTGATCGAGGAAAAGAGTTATTTGTGTACTGGGTTGTAATGATTTTGCATTTCATTGTATGGGTATCGAGTGCTGCTGTTTTCTTAATAATATGGGGTATGGATCCTCTTAAGTTACATAGATGGGTTGAGTCTATCTTATTTGGTTTTAATGTAGGGCCATATCATTTCTCGTTAATTGGCATCATAACGGCTCTAGCGGCGTTTTTCTTAGTAATTGCAATAACCAAGAATATTCAGCACTTTACAGAAAAGCAGGTACTTGCCTATACAAATTTAACTGAAGGATCTCAGCAAGCAATGCTGACAGCGTTTGGTTATATTGGATATGCGGCTGCAATTTTAGTGGCCATTAATATGCTAGGACTGCAGATAAGCAGCCTTTTTTATATTCTTGGTGGTTTGTCTGTAGGTGTAGGTTTGGCCTTGACTCCAGTTGTAACTAACTTTATATCGGGGCTTTTAATGTTAGCAGAAAGGCCTGTTAAGAAAGGAGATTTAGTTGAAATATCCGGCATTATAGGTACAGTTTCTAAGGTTAATGTAAGAACAACAGAGATTATTACTGGGCAAAAGGCAACTGTATTAGTTCCAAACTCTGAGATAATGAGCAAAGTTTTGACTAATTGGGGATATGACAATAGAGCTAAACGTCGATTAGATCTTAACATTGGAGTAGCTTATGGGACTGATACTAATAAAGTTACTGAATTATTACTTGAATGCGCAAAAGCACAAGATGGTGTGGTGGAAAACCCAGAGCCATTCGTAACCTTCAAGGATTTTGGTGAAAGTTCTTTAGACTTTGCTTTACATGTTTATTTAAGAAAGTTTAATACAGCTGTAGGGGTTGGTAGCCAGCTACGTCACTCTATTAATAGGAAATTTGTTGAGAATGGAATTGAAATGCCTTTCCCGCAAAGAGATATTCATATAATTAAAGATGATGATAGTGAAAATAAAAAAAATTAATTTAGTGTCTGTAAGAGCAGAAAACTGGCTATAAATAATACTTTATTGCCCTCTATAAGGAGATTAAACTATGAGCTCGCTTGCAGAATTTAATTTTGCTGTGTTTGTTTTTGGTGTATTGATAGCAATCCTAAATCCAGTTGGGGTGTTGCCACAATTTATTTCTTTTACTGAGGGTCTTAATCATCAGGAGTTAATTAGTACAACCAAAAAAGCTGTGTTAATTGCAGGTTCAATTTTGGTAATAATTGGATTTACAGGCTCTATTATTTTAAAGTTTTTTATGATTACAGCCTCATCCTTTAAAATTGCTGGAGGAATTATTTTATTTAAAATTTCATTAGATATGCTTTATGTCCGTACAATGCGCTCTGTTACATCTCAAAGGGAATTTGCAGAGGGCGTGAAAAAAGAGGATATTTCTGTTTTTCCATTAGCGATTCCGCTAATTGCTGGTCCTGGATCAATTACTACAGTCATTATGTTAGAAGGTAAGGCTCATTCTGCGATAGAATATTTTATTATTGCTGCAGCTCTGATCACTTGTATTTCCATACTTTATTTTGTTTTGCTTCAGGCTGAGAAGATATATTCAATATTAGGCCATATAGGCATGAATGTCATGACTAGATTGATGGGACTTATTTTAGCAGCAATAGCAACTCAATTTATTATAAACAGTATTGTGGAAATTGCTGAATTATATTTTAGATAAAGTTTTATCTAGGGCCGTTAAATTTATGCGTTTATTTATATTAAGCCCTAGTGTTTCTAGGGCTTAACTGCTTTGCAAACAAAGTCTAGGTTATTATGTTGTGATTTTGGTTTTAACATTGCATATAGTTTGTATAAGAATTGCAGCTACTTCATAAGGATTAGCATTTGCTCCTGGCCTACGATCTTCTAGGTACCCATAACCTTTGTTAGCAACAGCTCTTGGAATGCGTATTGAGGCTCCACGATCACTTACACCCGCGCTAAAGTTGCTAATATGGGCAGTTTCATGTTTCCCTGTAAGTCTTTCTTCTAAGCCATGACCGTAAACTTTTATGTGGTCAGAGTGACGCTCGCCTAGAACTTTAATTGCAGCATCTATCGCCTTTAAACCAATTTTAGGGTCTCTCATATCTTTTGTTGAAAAGTTTGTATGCTTGCCTGCACCGTTCCAATCACCTTTAACTGGTTTTGGATCAAGAGTTGCGGAAATGCCATAGTCTTCACCTAAGCGGTATAATAGCCATCGCGCTAACCAAAGATGATCGCAAACAGTTAGTGCATCTGCTGATTCACCTTCAATTCCTCTGTAGCCAATTTGATACTCCCATTGACCAGGCATTACTTCGGCATTAATGCCAAAGATCATAAGTCCTGCCTCTAGGCAAGCTTGTGTATGAGCTTCAACTAAATCACGACCAAAAACTTCATCTGCACCTACGCCACAATAAAAGGGACCTTGAGGTGCCGGATAGCCACGCTCTGGCCAACCTAGTGGCTGCGAACCTTTGAAAAGTGTATATTCCTGCTCAAATCCAAACCATGGCTCATGCTCAGCACCTCCATTCTCAAGAATGTTTCTGAGAATAGCTCTTTTATTTGTAGGATGAGGTGTGCCATCTGGATTTAATACTTCGCATAATACCAAGTAATTATCACCCTTTAAGACAGGATCGCTAACAAAAGAAACAGGCTCTAAAACTAAATCAGAGTCTTCACCAATTGACTGATTAGTTGATGATCCGTCATATCCCCACTCAGGGAAATCATTAATTGTTATTTCGCCTTCAGGGTGTTTGATGATTCTAGTTTTTGAGCGAAGAGTTTGAGTCGGTTCAGTGCCATCATGCCATATATAAGTTGCTTGGCTTAGAGTCATATTTTCCTCACGTCTTTTGAAGTTGGACTTGGGTAACGTCCCTTATGTTAAAGCTTTAGGGGCGATACCTGGGTTCTGTTGATAATTTTCTCCTGCAACAAGAATTGTCAATAGCCCCTAAAGGATAATACCCCATTCAGTAGTTATTGTGAACATAATTTCTGGCTAGTGCCTGTTAACAACCAATTTCTTTTACAATTGTAAATGCTGTGAATTTATGCAAGTTTACTTGATTTTTAATCATAGGTGCTTATTCAGGCTGTTAAGGTTTAGGGTAAACTCATCTAAATTTATACAGTTAACCTCTACAATCCCGAACGTCATAGTTGTCATGCCAGCGCTACAGCCGTCATCCCGAGCGTAGTCGAGGGATCTGAATCCACACATCAGTCAGATCTCTCCATTACGCACCTTTGGTGCTTCAGTCGAGATGACGTAGGGTGAGGGGTTAAGTATAAGTTAAAACCATATTTCTATCTGAATAACCGTCTAATAAAGGCGTCGTCTCATTATTTATTGGTTTGGTTGAGCTTTGTTTTAAGTCTGGTTTATTAGGTATTTTTTTAATTAAATACTCTAAAATCTTTTTTCGTGCTTCTTCTTTGCCTGTCTTTATTTTTTCTTCGAATTTTTTTATATATTCTATTATGTCCGTTCTTGTTTCTCCTTCATTTGCCCATTCATAACCATTATCTTCAAATATAATAGGTTCATCTCCATGAAACATAATATCTTGTGTGAGGTTTTCTTCAGGAGTAAAGTTGCCTTGAAGAAAAAATAACAGATGGGTTAACTCTGAAGATTCTAAATTATCATAAATAAAGGAAGCTGGACTATCGACCGTGTCAATAACCTTTTTTAAGTACATAATAGCTAACTTATTCAGTTCTTTTTCGGCGGATGGATAATGTATTATGCATTCAATTGACCATCCAAGGTAAGTATTGATGCGATCAGCAGAAAATTCATCTGAAGATAAATTTTGCTTTAAAACCTTTATAAACTTTCTAATATATAATTTATTAGTTACAATAAATGTTTTTAAGAGTATTTTAGTTTTATTCTCAGGATGTATATCTAATCTACCAAGTCTATTAACTATTTTGCTAATTACTTCCTGTCTGAGATGCTTATTTTCTAAGTCATCTAATACATTTTGAGTAAGATTATTTGAGAGATGCAACTTTTTACCATTGGCTAATAAAAGACTTAGATGATATTTATTTGAATCATCATGAACCTCAGATAGTGGTTCACTAAAAGCAGGTTTTACATAATATTTAGATGATTTAATTAGTGCCGTAAGCGGAGAATTTATACGTATCAAATTTTTTGTTATGCCATTTAGTAAGCCAATTGCTAAATCATATGCAATATGTACTGAGCCCCAAGCTAAGAGAGCTCCAAATCCCATACTAATGATAACCCCCGCAAAAATTTCCCCGAAAGTTATGAAGATCAAACCACACATCAGTGCAGTTACCAAAGGATTAACTGGTGGTGAAAAAATTAAGCCCATGAGCCCCATAATGAAGCCGTTAATAAATGTAAACCATACTATAGAAATCAATGCACCAATGAAAACATTTAATGCAAAAATCCCAGCCCCAGCACACAAACCAATAACTGCAGCTATAATTTTGTTTGGCTTAAACAAAGACATGTATTCGTGCAATAGGTTAATTTGGGTTCTTTCAAAGCTTAATAAGCGTAATTTATTTATTGGGCTTATTTTTATTCCATTACTTAACACACGAAGTTGTTTAAAATTTTCATTTGTAAGTGAATTAATGCTACTTACACTAGACATTAATATAGATAAATCATTAAGCGGATTTATATGTTTTTTATGTTTTACTTTTTTTGGTATGCTAGCTATTAGAATATTGAATAATAAATCTTTTTCAACCTGAATAGAACTACTTAAACGTAAATTATTAGCTATAAGATATAAATCGTAAAAATAAGAATAAGGCGGAGTGTCTTCTCCATTGCTTATGCCTTCCTCCCTGGCATCTTTAAGTAATTTAAAAATATACCTAATATCTATATGTTTCAAATGTTTTTCTTTGTATAGATGCATATAAAACTTAGCTAACCCTAGCTTATTTTTATCAAAAATTGTCTGTTTATATTTTTCGCATTTTTTAGAGGTTTCTATGCTGGAGCTTAAAAAGTACTCTTTAAAAAAAACAAAAAGAAAGGATATTTTTACTCTTGTAGTCTATTTGTTTATTAGCAGATAAACTATTTAATATGGTATAAAGGACTGTTGACTGAGAAGGGAGGGTACCTGACGCGTCTGCTAGTAAGTTGTGAACTAATCCTTGAAAATGCTTCGTATCACTTGATCGTTGGTTTATGTTAATGCCTTTTTCATTTAATTCATTTAAATAGCAATAAATTCCCATAAGGGAGCATTTTCTATGCTTTTCATCGTTGTTTGTAGGTTCTTGCTTATAAATTTCTGCAAGAATTCCCCAGCATTTAATTTTATCTAATTCGTTGCTTTCTAGAGAATAGGAAGGATCAAGGCTTAATTTTTCAAGTTTATCTACAACATTATCTAGAATTTCTTGCGTTAGATCCAGAGTTCTTTCAAGAGTTCCTATTGAAGAAAGACCTATAACTTCATAATAAAAAAAACCGTAGGTTGTATTGTATTTTTTAATTCTCTTATATTGTTGTAAATTATATGTTCGTGTGGTTCAGTCATGTAAGCCCTATGCTTAATAGTTTTTAACGAATATTTTGTGCATACTTTATGCAAAAAAAGCTTTTTTGTCAAGAAATTGCTTTGCTGAGAGCTGAATCACATTAAAAGCAACATGACAAAAAATAAGTCATAAAAAATTGTATTATAAGCTCACAATTAAGGTAGCTAATTGATCAAAGTTGTGTTTATGGTCGTAAGATGAATTGTCAACAGTCCCTTGTTCTAAATGATTACTATTGAAATGAATTAGTTTCTTAATGTATATTAAAAAATATACATTAATCAGTTAGTTACATGGATTGTTGTGTTTATTAAAGTTAAGAGTAAGATAGAAAAGTTGGGCTCTGTTATTAACAGAGAAAGTCTGGAAATATTAAATACAAATAAGATCTTAGATTTGTATAGTAAGGGCTACTCATCAAGGGTTTTGCATGATAAAAAAATATCACAAAGTGAAGCCAGCTTTCATCATATAATATGCGAACTAGAAGAGATTTCTAATCATGTTTTTAGAAGGCATAAAGAAGCACGGAATCTATTTGTAAGATATATCCCTTCTATAAGTGATTGTAGATATCTTTCGGTATTAAGTGTGTATATTTATAAATTTCACCCATGGATTCATTATAAAATTAATTCTAGAAGCATATCTATTTTAAGCTCCCATACCCAAAAAGTATTAAATAAAACTCTGAATATAGCTTATGTTGAAGGCTTGAGAAAAGATGAACCTAAAAGTGAGTTATTACTGGAGACTACTGCTTACAGTACTCTTAAGAATTTAAGTCAAACTGAGACGGGCGAAAGAGTAACAACAGTATTTATGTGTGGCACCAAGTCAAGTAAGTGTGATTTTAAAGTAAAACATAATAAACCTAATTATTATAATGGTGAATTAATATCACGGCTTTTTCATATGACAAAAAGTGAGAAAATTATTTGTGATGGTGCTGGAAGTGGTGAAAAAGATATCTCATCTTTGGATGTGAAGCATTATCCTAGCTGGAATATACTAACAAGCAACCGATTTAAAATACCAGTAATTCAAGGGGTTATAATAGGCTCAGGTTTTTCTGAGAGAGTTACCCATCTTTATAATAAGCTTAATAGCAGACTGCTTTTATCTGAAAATGAAAAAGAGGTTATTAATATGGTCGGTTGGAGTAGGGGGGCCGCAGGAATTATTAGGCTGGCCAATCGGTTAGGGCGAAATAATTATAACCCCAATGTTGAGATTAATTTGATTTTGATTGACCCAGTTCCTGGCTATGGAAGAGAAAAAAAATCTAGACTTAACTTAAATGAGTCCAACAGTGTAAAAAACGTGTTTTTATTCATTGCAATGGATGAGCAGTCTTTTGGCTTTATGCATTCCGGTGTGACAGTATCAGAAAATCAGAACCTAAAAATTTATCCAGTAAAAGGTAATCATGTGAATTTGGTTGGTGGTTACGGTCATAAGTATGGAGGGGTAGTTAGATCAAGGCATAGGGGAATTGCTAATTTATCCGGGGTTAGTAGGCTTGTACGTCATAGAGTAGAGCATATTCTCAAAGAGCTTGGTACAGATTTAAATAATGACTTTTGTTTAAATCTGAGCAATTATAAAGCAAATATGCTATCCCAAAATGTCAATAAAAATCATTTTGAATATAAGAGGGCTTTTTCACCTTATATATTAATCCCTCATTTATCTGGTTATAGAAGAAAAACAGCTTTATATATTAATGGTAAAGTCAAATTTAGATCTAATATCAGATATTTAGAGATGTATTCTGATAATATTTATCATGTTCACAACGATGAAAAAAACGAATCGTATAAACAAGAGTCAATACAAAAGCAGTGTGTAGAATTAATAAAAATCATGAAAGTATTTAAAGAAACTATTCATAACTGTAAAAATAGAGAATTAGTAAAGTATGCAGACAGAATTAGAAAAGAAATCAAACATTTATATTTAACTCATAAATTAAAATATGAAGACCCAGAATTTATTGGGTTTCTGCAGAAAATTGCAACGAAAGTTACTGATTCTCTGAATGATATTGAAGGTGTAAATTTGTTAGAACTTAGAGGGTTAGCTATTAAATTATATGATTTTAGTTGGGGAAAACGTTTATCTGGGGCATTTATTCTATTTATTTCTACTTTATGTTTTTTATCATGTGTTGTTTTGCTGGGAATGTCTGGGTCAATAATTCAAGGGACTATAATTCCGCTAATTGCTACTTTTGGTGTTATATCCTCTGTAGCTTCATGTCTATATGGAGCAGAAGTATATTCATCTGGTAAAAGACCTTTGGTTGATAACCTAAAAGGTTTTATTGGTAGTATTAACGGTTTATAATCTGTTGTTTTTTATGCAATGCAAAAGATATAACAGCCCCTATCAATGAGCAAATAGGAATAATCATTAAAGCCTCGTGATATGCTGTGAGAGTATAAATCTTAATTCCGAAGGCTGTTAAATTACCCTCCCAAAAATTGTCCATCAAGTGTCCAATAACTGAATGAAAAAATGAACCACCAAGCATGTTAATACAGTTTAAGAATGCTACTGTAACTCCTAATTGCTCAGTACTTACTAGGCCTGAACCTGCAGAAAAAACTATTACTTGATAGCAGCATAGAATACCTATTAAAAAGAATACGCAAGCTAGTAAATACCAGTTGAAGGTAGTATCAAACAGTAAAAATAGAAATGCTAAAGCCATACCTATTCCGCAAGACATTATCACAGGGTAGTTACCAATCTTGTTGCTAAAAAATGCAAGTATGGGGCCACCTATTAACATTCCAAAAAAAACGAAAGAAACCAAGCCGGCAGCGTCACTTTTGCTTATAGAAAATGCGGTCATAAGATAAGGAACACCCCATACATCACTAAACCCTTCCAAAGAGCCAACCATAAGTAGGTTAGCAATTGCTAGCATCCAGATAGCTGGAGATCTAAGTAAAGAGTTAAAATGCGACAATTGAAATTCAACCGACTGATTAGAGCTGATTTTTGGACTTCTTAGAAAAATTAAAGATAATGACCCTATGGCTATGGCAATGATAGCAAGAGATAATGCCACACTTTGCCACGGGTAACTCTCAATTAAGTTACCTACAGGTTTGCCACCATAAATTGCCCCCAATAGTCCAACCGAAAATGAGAAACCAACCATTTTTGTGTATTGTTGTTTGGGAAACCATTCTGAAATAACCTTTGATACGGATAAAAATCCAACAGCAGAACCAGCCCCTATCAAAAATCTAGCAATACACCCCAAATACCAATTATGAGTATAACTAAAGAGTAGTGTGGCCAAGCCACAAATTGTAGCAAAAACAAAAACGGTTATTCTGGCGCCATATTTATCAAGAAGAATTGCAACAGGGATTTGCATTCCAGCATAGCCATAATAATAAAAAGCAGCAATAAGGCCAAACTCCTCGGCTGAAACCGAAAATTGTCCCATAATTTCCTGCATCATCAGGCCTGGCCATAGGCGCAAAATAAATTGGTAAGTAAAGAAAAATAATGGCAGAAGCCACATTAAGACAGGAAGTATTTTTGAGTTTTTGCTAATCATTAATCATTGCGCTGTTTGTTGTGTATTGTTTGTCCACAAGTTTGGGGCTATCGTAACATGCGTCATTTTGTTTTTAAAGGGCTTTAATCACGATTTTAAAGTCTTTGTAAGATTTAAAGAATCAAGTAGGTTTGTGTAGATTGAGGCTTTTTTACTTAAAAGCTAGAGAGTCGCTAGATGGGACACGCTTATACGTTTGCTCATATGTGTTGTCAGAACTGAATAAGCCAGTATATTTATCTTTTATTTTATCCCTGGCCTTTTTCTTTGTTGTTGGATTTAAAAGCTTTAAGAAATTAGTTACTTCATCATTTATTTTGCTTGTTAGTTTGTATGGCAAGGAAAATACAAAACGTATCGCGCTAAAAAAGCAATCATCATTACAGGGGTTATTGTATTTTTCAATAACTGTATTCTCTATAAAATTAAATGTTTCTGTAATAAATTTATATCCCGGAGAATCGGCTTTTAGAATCATATGATATAAGCAGCTTAGTGCAGTAAAGGTTATTAATAAGGGTAGTCCAGCATGAAAATTAAAGGGTAAGGTGTATACGGAGGCAACCATTCCTAATGCTATCCCGATGCTAATGACTGTATCAACTGGCGAAATTAATTGTTCTTTCAATACCGGCCTAACCATAAATCTGAAGAATACTTCTACAGAGGCAATAGTCGCCATTGTAAGAAGCCCTCCAAACTGTCCTCCTGGGATAAAGAGCATTACAGCACCTACAATTGAACCAAACCTCAAAGCAGATCGAACTGATCTATCCAGAATTCTTTTGCGGTTTTTAAGGTTGTTTTTGTACGCCTTTTTTAAATTTTTTTTGATTTTATCTTGTCTTTCAGAAATTAACTTATGTAAATATTTGCAATCTGAAATAAGATCTTCTTTATTATTTTCGTATTTATTGCTATTTACTTTAACTTTATTAATGTAAAAATTAATGTGTATATCTTTGATTTTAGAACTTTTTAGATTTTTACACTTTTCGACAAGGGAGTCAGAGTTTATTCCTTTCTTTTCTATATCGCTTAAAAACGTTTTGATATATGCCAACTCTTTTTGATTGTTTAGTGCGCTCTTGTTTGTTTCATGAATTTTATAAAGTGATAAAGATGTATCAATTGCATCTCCCATAAGACCAAATGGTTTTGCAACCAATAATATAACCTTAGAGATAAACATAGAATCAATAAAGCTGGTTATTGAGTAAAGTCCAGTTTGCACAAAAGGTATAAACATATTTCTACCAAAATTGGCTAAAAATGAGAAGGTAGTGAAGTATGGGTTAATTTCTTCGTTATGGTGCGGATAATAAAAATCAAACAATAGTTTTACTTTTTCTCGGTGACAATCAGTACTATTTAATTCTTCAAGCTTTTTATTCAAAATGATAGGTGAGGCAGAATTTTTCTTTAGTTTTAAAACCAATTTATGAGCAAAACCTATTAAGGCATGTTTTTTATTCTGTTTTTTTAAAATATTTTCTTCATAAAAAGCTCTAAGTAAATCCAGATTATGTTGCTTATTATCTTCTTCGAGCTGGCTTATCAATCTATTTATCTTGATTAGATTTATAGCCAATAGATTATTCTTAACTTGTCTTAGACTTTTATTGTTTTTATCTGCAATCATCCTGAATATGTAGCTATACTCGTTTATTTCACCTTCAGTAAGCCTGTAATTGAATTTATTAGCATCGCTTTTTTGGTTTTCATTGAAATTCCAGTATTTGCTTGCTATCTGTTTGAAGTTTAGATTGCTGACTTTTAGTTTCTGTAATTGTCTGAATTTATAGCATCTTACAATATCATTCACGAACCCATGGATTTCATTTGCAGCTTGGATCATAGAAGATACAACGTTAAATCCAAAATAGGCAAAAAAGAAATATTGCATGCCTTGGGTATAAGGATTTGAAGGATTAATATAGTTCTTTCTATTTACGCAAGTTTCTTTGAAAAACAGACGTTCTGGTCGCACAAAAATTAGGTAACCTTTCGTGCTGACTGTGATAAGGTCTTTATACTTAGTTGTTAACGTACCCGTAACATTTTTAACAGGGGAGGCTATCAAACTTACACTCGTCTTTTTAATAATTAGTTCAAAAAGTACTCAATAAATTGTATCACAATTAAACAAGACGTCAACCGTCTGCTCAATATGCGGCGAAGAATAACGGATTTTTAACCATGATTCAAGGTTTATCCAGAAAAAATTTAAGATAATCTAGCTTTGTGTGTTATTATTGCGTCTGTTTATTTTGAATAAAATAGCTGAGGCAGAAAATAGATTGCCAAATACAGAGAAAAGCACAACCATGACAATTTTTTATCCAGAATATTTTTATTTTTCGATAGGTTTGCAACCTCATGTCATAATTTTGGGGCTTTGAATGCTATTAAACTTTTTGTATACATGCACTCCTCAAAAAGCATGAGAAAAGTTCATATAAACTTTGCAGATCGAGATTTCTATTTTAGAGGCAAGAGTGATAAAGGGGTTATGAGCCATTTCTGGAATAATTTATTTAATATAACAACAACCAAAGATAAACCCTTGAATATCATTGATGCTGGCGCGCACATTGGCGATGAGACCCTACGTTTTAGATATTTCCACCCTGATGCCAATATAGTTGCTATTGAAGCGGAGAAGAATAATTTTGAAGTTCTAAGTAAGAATTTTTCGGAAGACAAAAATGTAAAACTTTTTAATAAAGCTCTATGGAACGAGAAAACCACACTAAATATTGCGCAGCATAGTGACTCAACTGAAGCTTTCAGAGTGAGAGAAAAAGACTCATCTAATACGTCTAGTACTGAAATTAAAACCATTACCATTCCTATCATCATGCAGGAAAATAATTGGGATGAAATTGATATCTTAAAATTAGATATTGAGGGAGCGGAAAAAACTATATTTACCAAAAATTTTGACGAATGGATTGAAAAGGTAAATGTATTCGTGTTTGAAATACCAGATAGTGATATCCCAGGAACAACACAATTAATTTTTGATGCTATCAGCAAACACGGCATAATTGTTACTTGCCATAATGTGGATGAGTATTTGGTTTTGATTAAAGAAAACCAGCCATTTGGTTTAGAGCGAATTAAATATTATTGAAAATAGAGTTGTTGCAGTTATTGGTTGAATCCACGGCATTTCTCATTTTTCCAGTAATAGAAATTACTGGAAAAATAACGTTAAAAATGCGCCCTATATCAGTATTTAAGTTATAAACCAGCCTATTCCAATGTAAAAAATCGAAATATTGAATATTGAATTTTATGAATATAAATTATTCACGAATTAACAAAGAATTCACGTAGAGTCCCTGTTATAAAACCCTCATTTGTAAAAATTATTCACAATTTGTTCGTTTTTTATAAAATTAATTAAGTCACTAAAACTTGAGTTAATGCTAGATTATATAGTGAATAAAAATCAGTAAGTTATTTTTCTATGAGCTTAATGATTCGTTATTCAGTGGCGTGACCGCGGGATCTGCTAAAATAAATTATGCTACCAAGTCGCGGAATGATAAAGTTTTTTTAATTAGTTAATATTAATATCAACATTAACCAATTATTTTCATTTCAACGCATTGGTAATGCCTATATAAATATTCTTTTTTGTGGCCAATTTTTAGGCGGTAGAAATTGTGCAATTTAAGAAAATGCTCATAGCTGCAATAAGTCTTAACATCCATAAATAGGCAACGTCTTTTCGCTTCTGTTAAAACTTTAGGGACGTTGCCTAGATAAAATTGAATTAGTTAACCTTAATTAATTCAACCTTAAAAATTAGTGTCTCATTTGGACCAATAATACCACCGGCACCGCGTGGACCATATGCAAGCTCAGATGGAATATATAGCATCCAAGTGGCTCCTTCCTTCATCATTGGAAGTGCTTCTTGCCAGCCTTGAATAACCCCATTTACTGGAAAAGAAATAGGCTCGCCTCGCTTATAAGAACTGTCAAATACAGTGCCATTGATTAGTGTGCCTTCATAATTAACTGTAACCATATCTGTCGGACTTGGTGATTTCCCACTGCCCTCTTCAATGATTTTATATTGAAGACCGCTGTCAGTTGTTTTAACACCTTCTTTCATACTGTTTTCTGCTAAAAAATTATCTCCAGCGTCTTGATTTTGTGTTGCTGTATCTGTCATTTTGCTTGTTGCCTCTATGGTTGATTTAGATTGATGATTGCTATTGTTAGAGTTAATAGCTAATGAGTTAGAATTTAAAACTAACGCTGAAAAAGCAAGCATCGTGGTTAATATTTTTTTCATTTCATAATCCAATTATAAATAGTTACTTTGCTTTGCAAAGGTAATGCCCTTCATGGCTGTTAACTAATTGTTAACGGTTATGATATTGTCGCTTTTAGCTAGCAAATGTCAAATTAAATTACTTTATGATCCGTTTAAAATCATTCTTATAGCCGCAAACTTTTACAAGAATTAAGGTTTATAACATCTAAAGAAAATATGCTAGAATTTGTTCTTTCACAAGGAATAAGTATGAAAAGGAAAGATATAGACCACCCTCCTCTACAGAAAGAAAAAACACTTTCTCCAGTCCAATTTGCTGCAACCATTGGATTAGTAGGTGGCACCCTTGGCGAAGGCGTGCTAGGCCACCCATTTAGAGTTTTAAAATTTAGGCAGCACCTGTACTCTACAGGATTTTTAGAAACAATAAGAAATGTTAGATTGTCGCATATAAGTAATAACATATTACCTAGTGCTTTAATGACAGGGGTTGCAACATCTTTGCAATACTCTATTAGTAAATTAATCACGTCTACTTACAATGAGCACTATGTAACAAATGACACTCCTCAATCCATTTCCCTTTTATCTGGAGCAACTAGCGGGGCTTTGTCGGCTTGGCTATTTTGCCCTCAAGAATTAGTTATGACGCAACAAAATCATAATTGTAATAGACATAAAACATTTTTTGAGGTTGCAAGAAATTTATATAAACAATGTGGGGTTAGGTCAATTTACAGGGGAATAAGTGCCAACATGCTCAGATCTGCATCTTGCTCAATAAGTTCATTGTCTTTAGCGCCGTATTTGAGTGAAATATTTGACTCACCGTTTATTGGGTGTGCGGTTGCTAGTCTAGTTGGAGCACCGTTATCTCAAGCATTTGAAAGATACAGAGCGATTTTTCATGAAGCTGCTCCCGAAAAAATATCGTATAAAAAAGCAACACAAATAATTTTAGAAAGAGGAGGTATCAAAGGGTTTTATACAGCATCATTATTCAGAATAATTGGGGTGTTAATAGGCATATTAGTTTTGGGTATAATAAAAACCAAAGAAGATGATATAAAAGAACATCTAGAAGAAAAGATATCTTATTATTTATAAGGTTTTTTTGAAGCATAAAGGTAAAAATAACACCAGTGTTTTCTTATCAAATAATACACTAGCTAATTTAAATAATCTAAATATGGGTACTATAATTTAAATAAAAGGATTTAAAATGCCTAAATTACTTATAGCTACTGGTATAACAATTTTATCTCTAATTATTGCTGGATGTGGTCCGCAAAAATTTGGCATGGCTGCAGATCAATTTGATGCGCTTTCTCCTAAGCAGCAACAATCTGTAATTGATTCTTATAACGAAAGAAAAAAAATACAGGCTATAACAAACGCGGCAAATTCAGTGATTGGCGCATTAGGTATTCAGTCAACTAGCAAGCCAGGTTATTACCAGCCTAAGAAAACCTTCCCTATACGTAGTCATGCAAAAAGTAGTTGTCATTGGGAGGGAAATACTAGGGTTTGCAAATCAAAATCTAGTTCATCTTCATTTTCAATTGGTGTAGGAAACTAACCTTTATGACATTATTGGTCAACTGTCGGCCACTCCTCAAGTATTGCTTGAACTAGTGTTGCTAGTGGTATTGCAAAAAAGACACCCCAGAAACCCCAAATTCCCCCAAATACCAGGATTGCAATTATAACAACTACTGGATGTA
>JAUIAT010000018.1 GCA_030425295.1 Gammaproteobacteria bacterium | reverse complement strand
GGGACAAAAAAAGCAATATACTTATGATTCAAGCTAATGCTAGCCATACTAGTGCTAACCTTGCTGTACGACTAAGGGGCCAAAATACTCCAGTTATGCTCTCTCTATTGCCTGCTCAAAAATCCGTAGATTTTCGTGTTGATATGCATGTTCCTGGTTTGGGGCCAAACGCTTTGCCTAGAGAAAACATTGTTCCTAACGCTCCATCTACTGATTTACTTCAGGTTTTGGATGGTGTTCCTCCTAGTCAAGCAAAACAACTTAATCTGACAGGTGGCGAAGGGAGAATCTGGTTATTAAATGGTAATCTTTACTTGCGCACCAAGATGACTGTTATTTCACCAGCATGGACTGCTGTTATGACTAGTACAGATGGAATGCATGCTTACAAAATGTCTCCTGTTCCAGTAATTCTAGCTTCTCTAAATGGGCAGATGATTCGATTAAGAGTTAAAGGACTTAGTTAATTATGAAGTCAAAAATAAAAAAACCACTATATATATACTCTTCTGGTGCAGCAAAGTTAAGGCTGGTTTTGTTAGCAGCAGGTGTTGTTACGTTAGTTGCTGGAGCAGCTACCTATGTGTATATTGCTAAAAATGCTACCCCTGGAGTAACTACTAAGATATCTGTTAAAAAAGCTCCTTCCAAAATAAAATCTTTAGCTGGAGAGCAAGGTGGCTCTCAAGTATATATTGAGTCATTAGAAGAGCATAACGTGAAACAAGCTGAAGAAGCATTACGCAAAGGTGGATCAGCAGTTCCAACTCTTTCCAGGGCTGTTTTTGTTGGCGATGAGTTAAGGCTAGGAGCAGATGAAGCCTCTTCTAACCAAGCTGGGAAAGATGTTAGTGAGGCTTGTTCAGTAGAAGCACTCGAAAGAGCAAAATTAGCAGGTGTAGCTGCAAATGAGCTTAAATGTAGGGGGTGTTCTGCTGCGGCACTTAAAGCCGCAGGTTATAGTGCTACTGAATTAAAAGCTGCAGGCTTCAGCGCTAAAGAATTAATGGGTGCGGGATTTAATGCACAACAACTAAGAAATGCCGGCTTCTCTGCTAAAGATTTAAAAGATGCTGGTTTTACACCTGATCAATTAAAAGCTGTAGGTTACAGTGCTAAAGAGCTTAAAGATGCTGGTTTTACTGTTGCGCAATTAAAGTCTGCAGGGTTCTCATCTAAAGATCTAAAGGATGCAGGATTTTCTGCCGCTGATCTTAAAGATGCTGGATTCTCTGTTGTTGATCTTAAGGCCGCTGGTTTTAGTGCTAAACGACTTAAAGATGCTGGTTTTACAGCATCTGAGCTTAAAGCTGCTGGGTACAGTTCAAACGATTTAAAAGCCGCAGGATTCAATGCCAATCAGCTTAAAGACGCTGGTTTTACCCCATCTCAGTTAAAAGAGGCAGGGTTTAGTGCTCGTGACTTATTGAAGTCTGGATTTAGCGGTTCAGATCTCCAATCTGCTGGTTTTACAGCCAAAGAAATTTCAGATGCTAAAAAATCTGCTAAATGTGGGGCACAAGATTTAAGAAAAGCTAGGCAGCAAGGAGTCACTGCTTCTGATCTAGTTAATATGGGATGTAATGATCCTAAGTTACTACGACAAGCAGGTTATACTGCCTCAGAACTTAAAGACGCTGGCTTTACAGCAGCTGAACTTAAAGACGCTGGCTTTATAGCTAGAGAACTAAAAGATGCTGGTTTCTCTGCCAAAGAACTAAATGATGTTGGGTTTACTGCAGCAGAGCTTAAAACTGCTGGCTTTACTGCAAAACAACTAATGGGAGCAGGGTTTTCTGCAAGCGAACTTAAAGATGCTGGCTTTACCCCTATAGCCCTTAAAAATGCAGGTTTTGGTGCTCAAGATTTACGTGATGCTGGCTTTACTGCAAATGATCTCAGGAAAGCAGGGTTTAATGCTCAACAACTAAGAGATGCTGGTTTTGTCCCATCTGATATAGTTAGTGCCGGATTCAATACGGAAGATCTAAAGAATAGTGGTTTGAGTACTAAAGATCTTTTTAATGCTGGTTATACTGCGTCGCAACTAAAAGAAGCTGGCCTTAGCTGTAAAGAGCTTGCTGATGCTGGATATACTTATGGTCAACTTGTTAGGGCTGGGTATACTGAAAATGATTGTGATTTTGGAGCCTCATCTGCTGATTACGATAAGCATTTAGCTGATCTCAAAGCTAAAGGATATACCCCAAGTCAGTTGAAAGCCCAAGGTTACAATGCATCAGACCTTCGTCGTGCTGGTTTTTCAGCAAGAGATTTAAAAGCAGTTGGCTATAGCGCATCTGAATTAAAATCAGCAGGGTTTAGTGCAAAAGATCTTAAGGATTCAGGCTTTAATGCAATAGATCTTAAAAATGCTGGTTTTACAGTAAATGAATTAAAGAATGCTGGATTTAGTGCGTCTGAATTACGAGCGGCAGGTTATCAATGTGTAGAGCTTCTTGATTCAGGGTACACTCAACAGCAAGTTATAAATGCTGGGTTTGATAGAGGTGAGTGTGGCATTCAGCCAGGTGCTGGTGTAGAAGGTGCAGGCGTTGGTTCTCAATTGCAGCAACAAGAGTTAAACCAGCAATCTCAAGTTGGTTTTGATCCTACCACTCAAGCTGGAACAGGTGAACAATTTGGTGATAGTGAAGGTATTGAGCGTCTACGTGCACAGCAGGAAGTAGAAATCGCTCAACAAAAAATTGCGGATATGATGGATACTATCCAGAAAAATATGCAAACCAGAGCAAATAATCTATTTACATATTGGAATACCGTGCCAAAGCAGCAGGCCATTGAGGGTACGCCGCCTAAGGAGCAAAACTTTAGTAATGCATTAATTGCTGGTGCTCCAGCTGGTGCATCAGGTCAAGCTACCATTACTGGCCCAACAGCAACTATTAAAGCTGGTGATATTATGTTTGCTGTTTTAAGTACGCCTATTAATAGCGATAATAAAACTGCTCCAGTGCTTGCGCGTGTTGTGCAAGGTAAATATAGAGGAGCAACCTTGGTTGGAAGTTTTACTCGTGAAGATCAAAGAGTAGTTGTAAAATTTACCAAAATGAATGCTCCTAATACCAATCAATCTATTTCAGTAAATGCGGTGGCAATGGATGCGGAATATGCTAGGACTGCATTGGCAAGTCGGGTCGATAACCATTATTTACTTAGATATGGAACAATGTTTGCTTCAGGTTTTTTACAAGGTATTTCAGACACTTTACAGCAATCTGGGTCAACTACTACAGTTTCTCAAGCCGGTATAACACAGACATTTCCTAAGCTTAATGCGACTCAAAAAGCTGTAGCAGCAATGGGAGAAGTTGGTAAATTAATGTCTGCTAATTTGCAATCTAACATGAATAAGGAACCTACGGTTTATGTAGATGCAGGTAAAGGAATTGGGATTTTATTTATGGCAGACTCGAAGGTTCCTGTTGATCCTGTGTTTGAAAGCTTAAATGGCGAAGGCGTTGGGTTATAAAATTTGGTTTATGAGCTATAATTATACTAGTGATGGGAGATGAATGATGTTTGATAATCCGCGCGATGAAGAGTATCAGTTTAGTGAAGAGGGCGCTTTTGAAGAGACTTCTTCTGTTGATGATTCTCATCTGCAGGAACCTGCTTCAGATAATGTTGGAACTTCCAAAGAGAAGCCATCTCTTTTTTCCAATGTTGTAGATAAAGATAAAATGACGGCTATAGCTCAAAATAAAAGAGTATTAATAGTAGCTGGAATTATAGCAGCAATATTGATTGTTTATTATATAATTTCACCTTCCTCATCTCCAGCTGATGATGAGTTGCAAGCTGCTCCAGTTGCAGAGGCCCAGCAGAACCAAGAGGCAGAAGCAATTGCTCCAGCTCCAATTATTCAGCAAGAACAAATAGCTGCTGTTCCTCAAGTTGCACAACAAACTGAACCTGCTGCAGTTCAATCATCTGCAGAAATTGATAAAATTAATAATTCTATTAGTGATATAAAATACCAACTTAATAATTTAGCTAGACTCTCTCAAGACATTGGTGCATCAGTTGTTAAGCTGAGCAATGAAGTCAGAGTCGTTAAGTCACAGCAGCAAAGAATGATTGCTGCACAAACTGCTAAAAAGAAATTAATGACGGAGAAAACTACTTTTAAGGTTAGAGCTATTATGCCAGGTATGGCATGGCTTGTTAGTAGTACAGGAAAGGAAATTGTAGTAAAAATTGGTGATGGGATTCGCAATTACGGTTGGGTTAAGTATATTCAGCCTGAAAGGGGTATTGTCACTATGAGTTCAGGTGCAATGTTTGAGTATGGTTCATAGCACGCAAATACATAAGAAACAGCCCGCAAATATCTTAAAAGTATCTTTGATGCTATTATTCGCGGTTTTTATTCCTTCAGTAGCAGAAGCAGCTACGATAGACTATAAGGTTATTGAGCAAAATCTGAGAGCTCTAATCCCATTTGTCGCTGCAACAAGCTATGTCATGGGGGTTGTTTTTATAACTGTAGCGGTTTTTAAGTTAAAGCGTTATGGTGAGATGAGAACAATGATGTCTTCTAATGTTAATATTGCTGGCAAAATATCTCTTATTATTGTTGGTCTTATGTTGCTTTATTTGCCAACTACCCTTGAAACCTTTAACTTAACTATCTTTGGTAATTCACAGGTAGAATTATTTAGTGATCAGCAAAACTTTGGAGCAGCATCTGAAGTTATGAAAGTTGTTGTGTTAGCAATTAGGCTCATTGGTCTTATTTCTTTTGTTAGAGGCTGTGTGATCCTGTCTAAGTTAGGTGCTGAAGGTGGTGCTCAACCAGGAATGATGGGAAAAGGTATGCTCCATATTATTGGTGGTATCTTGGCATGGAATATTTTAGCTACATGGAATGTTGTTTTAGCTAGTATAGGTTATAGTTCCTAAGTAGTTCTAAGTGTTTGTTTTATACAAAAATAAAATGATATAATTCTATTGATGTCTTTACATTTAGGAGGATAGTAATGTTTAAAGGATCTCATTTGGATAAACAAAAGACTCAGCTTAGAAATTTTCTTTTTCTAGCTTTCACTTTGTTATCAATGCTATTTTTAAGTGATGCTGTTGCAGCAACAAGTATTGGTGGTATAGCAGCAAATATAACTGGTTCATATACTAACATTGGTAAATTGATGGCCGGTACTGCTTATCTAGCAGGTATTGGTTTTGCTATTGCTGGTATCTTTAAGTTCAAGCAACATCGTGACAACCCAACTCAGATCCCATTAGGTACCCCTCTTGCTATGGTTGTTATCGGAGCCTTACTTGTATTTTTACCAAGTATTTTTGCTCCTGCTGGCGCTACAATCTTTGGTGGTAGTAGAACTGCTGGCGGATTCACTGGTGGTGGTATCACTGGTTGGGGTAGCTAACCAAAAAGGGAGATTGCAAGGATTATGCAATATCAATCAATCTCTTTGAAAATTAATCCAGAAGGGTGGCGTTTGTTCGCTGCCCGGAAGGATGATCCAAAATTTCAGAAATTTGCCGAAAAAATTTGGGAGCGTGATAATTACACCTGCCAATTTTGTGGTTTTCAGGCCCATGAATTTCAAGAAGTTATAAATCTTGATGGCAATTATAAAAGAGCAACAATGGATAATGCGGTTACTTCATGTTGCTTATGTTCTCAATGCTTTTTTTTGGACTCAGTAGGGAAGAGTGATTATGGTGGTGGATACTTAATCCATCTTCCGCAGATGTCACAAGTAGAATTAAATGGCCTTTGTCATGTTTTATTTTGTGCTATGGTTAATGCAACAGAATATCGTGAGAGAGCACAGTCAATATATAGAGATCTAAAATTAAGATCTCAAGCAGTAGAAAAGAAATTGGGTAAAGGAATGAATAACCCAGCTAATCTAGCTAGAGTTATTATAGAAGCTAGAAATAATGAAAAAAATTCTGATCCTAGTAAGTTGCTTGAGCAAATGAGGTTATTACCATCTGTCACTAAGTTTAGTGTTCAAATAGAAACCTGGACACGTTCTGCGCGTGAGGAACTTACTGAGTATAGTGAATAATTGTGAAGGGTTAGTATATGGGTTTTGTTGAGTCTTTCGTTGACGGTTTAGATGCATTTATTGCATGGATGTCTACATCAATTAAACAGACTGCTGAATCTTACTGTGATTTGGAAACGGCAGATGACCCATATACTTTAGTTTCTCATGATGGCTCATTGATAACAGTTTTAAGGCTGGAGGGGGTTAATACCTTAGTTGGGCCCCAAGAGTTTACACGTCTGCAGGAAGGTCTTCACAATATGTTGAAGACAACCATGGGGCAGCGCGGCCATCAAATTCAATTTTTCTTTAATTATGACGCGAGTACAATTCGACAAAAAATTGAAAAAAACTATCAACCTTCTAAACAATCTGCAAAGGCCTTAGAGTTAGATGTAGATGACCTCTTTGCAGACAAAGAAGCCGCTCTTGCAAGAAGGTGTGCAGATGAAATGGTTTATATTGTTATGTGGACTCGTCCAAGCAACTTAACTAATGATCAGCTTAAGAGATCAAATAAAGAGAAAATAAAAGAAATGAAGGAGAAAAAGTTCCCTACTTTTCTTAATTCTCAGAATATTCTAGCAGCAGTAACTGAACTTCGTGAAACTCACGATGCTTTTGTTAAGTCAGTACATAGGGATTGCCACGCTATTGGTTTAATTACTGAAATACTTGAGGTTCATGAAGCCCTCAGATGGGTAAGGTATACATTAGACCCTGACTTTACAGATGAAGCATGGCGCCCTTATTTGCCAGGTGATGAACTAAAGCCTAGAAAGCCAAAAAAACTTCGAGGAGAAATCTCAGATGTTTTGTGGCCACCTTTGTCTATTCAGCTATTTTCTAGGGATGCAGAAATTAAAGACTTAAGAACAGTTAGGGTTGGGGATAGAATTTACAGTTCAGTTTTTATTGAGATTTTCCCCAGAGATCTGCAGGCTTTTATGTCACTATTTCGTAGGAATCTTGAGGCTAATATTCCTTGGAGAATATCTTTTTTAATGACAAGTGATGCTTTGTCATCTGCGCGATTAAAAACTTCGCTTGCTTCAATATTAAGTTGGACTTCTGCATATAACCGATTACTTTTAGACTCTATGAATCTTTTAAATTACATACAGCTAAATATGGACGATGCTGTAGTTAAGCTGCAGGTTGTAGCTTCAACTTGGGCACCAGAGGGGGATACTAGAACCTTACGCGCCAGGGCGGCACAACTTGCAAAGGCTATAGAAAGCTGGGGAGGTTGTCAGGTTACTGAGATTTGTGGTGATGCGTTTGAAGGTTTTATGTCATCAGCACTTGCAGCCTATGGTAATTCTGCGGCTAATCCATCGTTGGCTTCACTTTACGATGTTATATCTATTTTGCCATTGTTTAGACCTTCTTCTCCGTGGAAACGTGGTTCAATGCTTTTTAGAACTCCAGATGGTAAATTATGGCCTTTTCAACCAGGTTCAAAAGAACAAACAACTTGGATCGAGTTAATTTATGCAAGACCAGGTTCGGGTAAATCAGTGCTTTCAAATGCCATGAACTTGGCTTTGTGTCTGGCTCCTGGGGTTACAAGATTACCAAGAATATCGATTACTGATATTGGACCATCGAGCCAAGGTTTAATTTCTCTTTTAAAAGAAGCTCTTCCTCATAATAAAAGACATTTAGTTGCATATCACAAGCTAAGAATGGATTCAGAATATGCCATTAATCCTTTTGATACACAGCTTGGTTGTCGTTATCCAAACCCCCAAGAAAGGGCGTTTTTAGTTAATTTTCTAACACTTCTTGCGACTCCTGTTGGTTCTGACAAACCATATGATGGTATTTCAGATATGGCAGGGTTGATTGTTGATGAGCTTTATAAAGATTTAGCAGATGAGGCTAGCCCTCATGTTTACACTCCAGGAATGGAAGAGGTTGTTGATGGGATCCTAGAAGAGATAGGTTTTGTTTCTGATGCCAGAACAACTTGGTGGGAGGTCATTGATGCATTATTTATGGCTGATTTTGTACATGAAGCAATGCTTGCTCAGAGGCATGCAACGCCACTACTTGCTGATGCTTCAGCAATTTGTAGATCTCCAGCGATTGAGGATTTATATGGCTCACTAAAAGCACCAACGGGAGAGTCATTAATTAATGCATTTGCTCGTACTATCTCTAGCGCAGTTCGTGAGTATCCAATTCTTGCTGATATCACTAAATTTGATATTGGTGAGGCAAGAGTTGTTTCCCTTGATTTGAATGATGTGGCGAGAAGTGGTGGTGATGCGGCAGATAGACAAACAGCTGTAATGTATATGCTTTCCAGGTATGTATTAGGGCGTCATATGTATTTGACCGAAGAAGATGTTGATGCAATTCCTGAGGCTTATCGTTCATATCATCAAGAAAGAATTTCTGAAATGCGCGAAGATTATAAGCGAATTGTTTATGATGAATTCCACAGAACTGCAAATGCTGAAGCAGTTCGTAATCAAGTAATAACTGACATGCGTGAAGGTAGAAAGTGGAAAGTTCAAATTTCTTTGCTTTCTCAATCACTTGATGACTTTGATGAAACAATGGTGGAATTCGCAACTTCTGTTTATATTATGGATGCTGGGCCTGAGCAGGCAATTAAAAAATCTAAACGCGTATTTGGATTGAGTGATACTGCTGAATTAGCTCTTCGGACGCGTGTCCACGGTCCACGTGCGGGTGGCGGCACTTTCTTAGCTCAATTTTCTACAAAAGAAGGTATAAATACTCAGTTGCTTACTTTAACTTTAGGCCCTGTTGAGCTTTGGGCATTTAATACATCTGCCGATGATGCTCAGATACGTAACGCTCTTTATAGAAAGCTTGGGCCAAAAGAAGCTCGAAGGGTTTTGGCTAATATTTTTCCAAATGGCACAGCTGGTAACGAAGTTGAAAGAAGGCTCTCTGATGTAAAAGATGATGGAGGCCTTATGGATGAAGAGTCTAAAAAAGGTGTTTTGGGTGAATTAGTTGAGGATATACTAAAATCATATAGAGATAATCCAAACATGAAATCCTTAGGTAGGTAAGTGAGATTAAAATGGGTATTAAAAATCTATATGTAACAATAGCTGCTGTTAGTTTTTTTGTTGCCACTAACTCTGCAATTGCAGATGTCAGTCAACTAGTACCCCCAAAAGCAAGTCAAGATTCAAGTTTAAATTCATCTCTAGAAATTACTTCAAAAGCTAAAAAAGAAAGCCTTAGATCTCAAGATCAAGTAAAACCAGTTGATGATATAGCAGGTTCTAAAGCGGTCATGAAAACTGCTTTATCTGCAATTTATAACCTTAATGCTAATAATGTGGATCATCAACTTGCTGAAGCAAAGAAATTCTTTACTCCTGATGGGTGGCAGAGAATGGTCAAAGCCCTTGATGTTTCTGGCATTGTAAAAGGTGTTCAATCCAAGAAGTTTGTTGTTGAGGTTTCTTTTGATGATCAATTGAAATTTAAAGTAAGCCTAGATCCACAAAGCCAAGGTTCAACTTGGTTTGTAAACTGCCCATTTAAGGCCATTTATAAAGGTAAATTTGAAGGCGAAGATATTGTTGAGCAGCAGCTAGATGCTACTGCTTTAGTAAAGAAAATAGATGGTAAGTATTTGATTGAAAATATAGTTATTACAGAAGTTAAGGTTGATCCAGATGCCGCAACTGATTCACCTATTAAACCATTGCAAAATCCTGAGAAACAGCCTCTTGATTCGAATTCTGTTAGTATAAATGCTCAGTCTATGGAAATTTCTGATGCAGGAAATCAAGCAAAAGCAGGTGAGTAGGGTTTATGACTAGGATACCCTGCTACAAATCAAAATTTATACTAGTTCTTCTTTTATCACTATTTGTGTTTTTTTCTAGTTTTATTACAGATGCAAATTCAGAGGTTAAAAGTGATATTGCAAAAGTTTACGTTTTTGAACTTAAAGGCCCAATAGGTCCTGCAACGTATGATTATTTATTCAGGTCATTTAATAACGCTGATAAGGCTAACGCCTCAATTATTGTTTTAAATATAGATACACCTGGAGGATTGGCTAGCTCAATGCGGGATATTAATCGCTTAATTCTTGGTTCAAAAATTCCTGTTGTTGGCTATGTTTCTCCAAGCGGTGCTCATGCTGCAAGCGCAGGAACTTTTATTTTATATGCTTGCAATATTGCTGCTATGGCTCCTGGAACAAACTTAGGCTCAGCTAGCCCAATTTCAATTGGTGGAACAGGTGGAATGGATGGCAAGAAAAATAACCAAACTAGCACTATTCAAAAGAAAGTAATGGAAGATTCTCTTGCCTATATTAGAAGTTTGGCAGTTTTGAGAGATAGAAATGTTAGTTGGGCAGAGCGCTTTGTAGCAAATGCTGAAAGTATTACTGCAGAAGAAGCGCTTAAAAATAATGTTATTAATTATAAAGCTAATAACCTGCAAGATTTATTAACCAAAATTAATAATACTTATGTCAAAATCAACAATGAAATTATTAAGCTATCAATTCAACCCTATGAAATTAAAACGATAAAACCTGATTGGCGTTCAGACTTGCTTGCCGTAATAACAAATCCGACAGTTGCCTATGTTTTATTATTAATTGGTATTTATGGCATAGTTTTTGAGTTTGCTAACCCTGGGTTTATAGCTCCAGGAGTTATTGGTGCAATAGCAATCCTTCTAGGTATGTACTCTCTGCATTTACTACCTTTAAATTATGCAGGTTTTGCCTTGATGTTATTAGGGCTTGGTTTAATGGTTGCAGAGGCATTTGTGCCAAGCTTTGGTATTTTAGGTATTGCAGGTATTGTCGCATTTATTTTAGGTTCAATTTTTCTTATTGATACAGATGTCCCTGGGTTTACTTTATCTATGCCAGTTATTTTTACAGCGAGCTCAATTTTTGGTGCAGCATTTTTCATTGCGATTCAGCTTGCGTTTAGGTCTCAGAGAAGACCAATCGTTACTGGTGTTCCCCATCTAATTGGTGAAAAGGGGACAATAATTGTTTGTGAAGATGGTAAAACTAAGATTTATATTCAAGGAGCTATTTGGGATGTTAAATCAATTAAAAATCTAAAACCTAAAGATAAAGTTGAAGTTATTGGTGTGGAAAATTTAGTGCTAATTGTTAAGAAAGTAGGGTAGGAGATGGATATGAGTTTATTAATACTTTTAGTTGTTGGTATAGGTCTAGTTATTCTGTTTAATTCAATTCGTATCCTTCGTGAATATGAAAGAGGTGTTATATTTACTCTGGGTCGTTTTTGGGGCGTGAAAGGGCCAGGTTTAATTATTTTAATTCCATTTTTTCAGCAGATGGTTCGTGTGTCACTTCGTACATTCGTTATGGATGTGCCAGCTCAAGATGTTATTTCAAAAGATAATGTTTCTGTGCGTGTTAATGCTGTTGTTTATTTTCGAGTTATCAATCCAGATAAGTCCATTCTTCAGGTAGAAGATTACTTTAAGGCTATAAGTCAGTTATCTCAAACTACTTTGCGTTCTGTGCTAGGTCAGCATGAACTTGATACTATGCTTTCGGAACGAGAAAAACTTAATTCTGATATTCAAAGCATTCTTGATAGACAAACTGGGGAGTGGGGCATAAAAGTCAATAATGTCGAAATTAAGCATGTTGATATTAATGAAACTATGGTCAGAGCAATTGCTAGGCAAGCAGAAGCTGAGCGTGAGAGGCGTGCGAAGATTATTCACGCGGATGGTGAATATCAGGCAGCTGAAAAGCTAGTTTTAGCAGCAAATGAACTTGCTAAAGCGCCTCAGGCTATTCAGCTTCGATATCTTCAAACTTTAATAGATATTGGAACTGAAAATAATACGACTACTGTATTCCCGTTCCCTATTGAATTTATGAAAAGTTTTATGAGTAACATTGATAGTAAATAATAATTAAAAGGGTAAATAAAATGTTAAAAAGGATTTTATTAATTTTAGCTTTAAGTTTAGCTTCTAGTTCGGTTGTGGCTGCAGAGTCAATTTCGGTTGTGCTTAAGAAGGTTTCTCATAGTAACTCAGGGGATTCAATAGGTAAGGTTGTCATAACACAGGTAGATAAGGGCGTTCTTATTAAACCTTTTTTGATAAATCTGACTCCAGGCATTCATGGTTTTCATGTGCATAAATTTCCTAAGTGCGGTAACTTTGCAAAAGATGCAGGTAGCCACTTTGATCCAGATGGTACTGGTAGTCATTTAGGGCCTTATGCTAAAGGGCATCGGGGAGATTTGCCAGTGATTTTCGCTGATAAGAATGGTGTATCAAATTTGCCTGTTTATGCTCCCAATATTGAGTTGAAAGATTTTAAAGGTCATTCATTAGTTATTCATGAAGGTGGTGATAACTACTCTGACAAACCAGTTGCGTTAGGTGGTGGTGGCCCTCGTTTTGCTTGCGGTGTTATATCTAAATAGAATCAGTACAATATATCGAGTGATTTAGGGTCTGTTGCAGGGCAAACTCATCTAAATTTATACAATTGTTAATACGGAGTCTTAAGAAGCTAATTATATTGAGGCTCCCAAAGCGTCATCTCGACTGGAGCACCATAGGTGCGTAATGGAGAGATCTAACTGAATTATATTTTCAGATCTCTCGACTACGCTCGAGATGACAGCTATAGTTTTGCAGCATAAATTTTTCAAAAGAACTAGGCTTTTTTATCATTTAATTCTGCTAACTTAGCATATCGATAATAAGTCCCTTCGGCGTTAGAAACTGCAAGCATAAACCCCTTGCGCCCATCGAGAAAGCCACCTTTTAAGATGTATCCTCTGAAGAATGTCCATAAACCGTGGCCAATAGCTTTTTTAAGACTGCTTTTTTTGCCTTGTTGGTGTTTTTTCATGGCGCTTAATGTTGAGTATTGATTTACTTTATCTAAAACTTCTTCAAAATTTTTAAATGAATCATGAATTGCGTGATGTTTAAGTCGTCCAATATTCCCATCAATAATTAATTTTTCATGTATTTGATCATTTGAAAAATGACCTTTGTTTTTTTTGAACAGACAAACGGCATAATCTTTCCCCCAGTCACCATGCTTTATTTCAGTTCCACAATAGTAGGATACAAAGGGTAATTCATAACCATCATACTCTTTGTTTCCTATAACTTTTTGAATTTCTTTTTGTGATTCAGGGCTTAGATGCTCGTCTGCGTCAATTGATAGGATCCAGTCAGAGGTTGCTTTTTCAATGGCCCGATTTTTTTGCGGTCCAAACCCTGGCCAGTCTGTTTCAAATACATGAGGCGTGAATTGTCGAGCAATCTCAACAGTTTTATCTGTACTGCCAGAATCTAATACAATTATTTCATCTGCAAATTTTATAGACTCTAAACACTTTGCAATATTATGTTCTTCGTTTTTAGTGATTACTGTAACTGATAAAGTGGACACTTGATTTAGCCTTTAGTTAAACTCTTCAGACTATTCTACGCTATTGTGATATTAAAAAAAATGAGTCAGCCGATAAGCCGGGTTCTGTCGTGAGCAGTCATCTATCTGCGATGCACGTCGCCGTGCACCTCTAGCAACCTACCCAGGTTCATTGCGGGCAGCAATTATAGCCACTGGTGCGACTATAGAACCTCTATTTGGTCTTGCTCCAGGTGGGGTTTACCTTGCCGTTACTGTTGCCAGCACCGCGGTGCGCTCTTACCGCACCATTTCACCCTTACTCAAAGCATAAGCTTTAAGCGGTATACTTTCTGTTGCACTTGCCGTAGGCTTGCGCCCCCCAGGTGTTACCTGGCACCTTGCCCTGTGGAGCCCGGACTTTCCTCCAATTACATAAGTAATCAGCGACTGCTTAACTGACTCGCAAGAAGTATAGCAGGTTTAAGTGATATTTTTAAATTAAAATAATACTAATTTTTGCTTTGTAACACTAATTGTTAACAATAGCATGGCACTCTCGAATAATCGATATATCAAAGCGTCCGGATGGCTCGAAAAATAAATTTTTTTTGTGTCGTTGAATCACATCATATAGATTATTCGGAAAAATTTTCAATTAATGTTAGTGCTCCAAGACCAGGTTATGGTCGTGAGCAAACACCATAATCAGAAATGTTAGATAAGCACAGTCTATGGTTGTATAAAGATAATAGTTTAGAAGCGGTAGTTGAAAATGGGATGTTGCCAAATCAAAATAAACTGTGCTTCGTTCAGCTCTGTTCTTTTTTGCAGAAATGTAGTTATGAAAAATCCAAGTTTCGAGTTTTATTCGCATAAAATCAATTAGTTGTGAGTAATGTGTACTAAAATTCGGTCATCCCGCGACTCTAATCTGTCATCCCGCGACTTGATCGCGGGATCCATGAAGATAGATTCCTAGATCAAGTCGTTATCCATTCAGCCTGGTCAATTTAATAGGGTGGATAGAGGGATCGTTAATAGACTCTAAAAGTTAAACTTTAAATTATCTTATTTTAATATGATACGAAAAGCGAAAGAGGGTTAAGGATTTGCGAAAAAACAGTATTGTATTATAATTATGCAATCGTAAATTGACAGCAAAAGATAAATATTTATGACTATATCAGATCAACCATTGTATACAAAAATAATAAGTCAAATAAATGGGTTAGGCTTAAGTAATAATGAACAAATTAAGAAAGAGCTTAAGTCAAAGGGTCTCTCTCATATATGTATAGATATTGTTCTGAAATATAGAGAGGTGGTTGCTAAAGATTTAAATTCAATAACAAGTGAATCACTACCTGGCAGAGAACAACAGAAAAAATTAAGAACCTATCTTGCTGAGAATTGGGATAGGGTCAAGGGTAGTATGTTGTGCTATACAGCTACTCCTGATTTAGATGTTACAAAATTGCTTTGTGACATTGCCTACTATATTGAAAATAATCAGCCAAAGCAACCAGACGGGGAAACAGAAGAGATCTGTAGTTTCGCATTTTCAGAATTTGAAAAATCAGATATCAAGTCATTAAAAGATCTAGCTGATAAAAGTACTAATCTTGATAATGAACTTTCAAATATCATTAAAGGCCTTAATGCTGATGATGAAACCTATAAAGAAATAGTCATTAGAGGTAAAGATACACTAAACCTTGAAGAATTTTTATCAGGATCAAATTCTGATTATATAAAACTAAGTAAAAAACTTTTGAAGCCTATTAATTCATTTAATGCGTTAATGCCTGGTTTATATTCAGAGTCAGCTACAGATAATTATGACAATTTGGGTGGTTTTGACGACATTGATAGATGGGTATGTCCAAGGGTTAATTTGGAATCAATATTAAGATCGCATGCACTAGCAACTAATAAACTATGGCTTGTTCCTGTTGAAGTTCTTCTTTCTGACAAAGTTGAATGCGGCTTGCGCGTTGATCTCGAAAGTCCATATGTTGATTCAACATTGCCTTATGGAGCGCTTGCGAGATTTGATAAAAAAGATGTTATCTCGCTAAAAAAATCATTTATTGACATATGTAAAGATGATTTCACTAGTGGGTTTTTAAATAAAATTAATAGACTTATTGCTAATGATTACTCATATAGAAATATAGATTTTGAGAATAATAATATACTAAAACTTAAGAAGCGTCTGTCAGCAGAGAATAACAAAGAGTTACAGGAGTTAAGTGATAAATTATTAACTTCACAAGAAATTTTAAGCATAACTAAAGCAAGAACATATGTTACAGAAGATGAGCGTTCGCGTTTATTTGAATATTCAGCTTATAGTAAAGCTCTAAATGAAGCGCTTGATGACTATATTAAGTTGATTGATGATAATAAATCTTCTCTTCTTTCTCATCTTCATATCCTACTTAGATATATCCATTTAAATAGTAAAGCACATGCTGGAGAAGAACATAATGCAGGCGGGGGTATTTATGCCCCAATAATTAGTTTTAAACAATATTATGACAAACTAGTGAGTCCTGCGCTTGCAAAATTCAAACAAGAAGAAATCAAATTATTAAAAAAAATTTTTAAAAATGAATATGACAGCAATTTAGCACTTTCTAAATTTGAACAAGATGATATTACTGAGCTGAAAAGTATAATTGATAGGAATGCAGAAGGGATAAACGAGGATATTATCCTGAAAGTTCAACGTATTGAAGACAATAGACAGGGTTATAAATATGTAAAATTTGAACTTGGTGAGGTAAGAAATCTTGAGAATTTTTTAGAAAAAAATGATCTCAGCATCCTAAGCAAGAAACTCCAGTATGCTTTTGTTAGTGATGAATTGTTGTATGAAAAAATAAATAATTTTAATCCTGATAAGGATTCGTATAAAGAAGAAAAATTTAGCCCGTACCAATCCAAAATAATTGCAGAGTTGTTATCAAAAAATAACCATAGCGAATTAGCAAGTAAGATTCAAAGTACTATACCGCAGAAAGTACAGGATGGGATTGATCGCTTTATAACTTCAACACTTAATCCTAGTAAAAATTACGATAGTCAAGGTAATACAGCAATTCAAACCTGTCTTGAAAGTCGATATAGAGAATTGAGTCGGTTAGTAAATACAAATGATAAAGAATTATCTAAAGTTTTTACCAGCAAAGAACAAAGAGAAAGTTTTCTTGAAGATACAATTAGAAAGATAGATTATGCCCGCAAAAAATTAGAAGAGGAAATTAAAGGAGGGAGCCTTCGGGGGGACAGTTCTCTGCCTTTGACTAATAAGATTTTACAATGGTTAAGTGTAGAAATAGACTTTAATTCCAGTGAGATCTTAAAAGAGATTGCTATGTTAAGCCCCGAGAGTATAAAAATCCTTTGCAATAAACATAATGTGAAAGATAAACTTGCCAATCAATTTCAAAACGTGGAGGGATGGGTTAATTTTGTTCTAGATGTGAAAATAGATAAGTTGTCTGTAATCATGGAGATACTAGGTGAAAATATTGCAAACAAACTTATAAGAAAATATGAATACATTCATGGTTTTCTAGACCCTTTCAATGATGATCAATTTGAAGTTATTTTATATAGCACAAAAAATAATATAATAAATCTCGTCTCTAGTAAGGATATTTTAGTAGATATTCTTCAAGGTTTCTCACCAGAGAAACAGAAAATTTTTCTTAATGCGATCAAAGATAAATTACCAAGAATCATCAAAAATATCCAAGATGTACTTTATGTTGCAAAATATTTATCCACAGATGAATGTAAAGAATTTCTTGGTATAATCCAAGAACAATTGCTTAATATTATTAAAAATAGTAAGCCTTTGAAGGGATTTATTGCAAAGTTTAATAATGATGAAATCAAGCTGTATCTGATTGATAAATTAGCTACTATCATCAAAACCAGTCAAGATTTGGAGTGTGTTCTTCACGGGTTACCAGATCGTCACTTTCAATCATTTCTCGACGGAATCAAAGATAAATTACCAGAAATTATTAAAGATCGTGATGATGTTTTAAACCTTGTTGAAAAATTAAACTTTGATTATTTTGATAAAATTTTAAATGCATCTGGCAAGAAATTATCAGATTTCATCGAAAACAGTCAGGATGTAGTTAATATTTTTGAGCA
>JAUIAT010000005.1 GCA_030425295.1 Gammaproteobacteria bacterium | reverse complement strand
TAATTTAGAAGTCAAAAAATCCTTACAAGAATTTTCAATTCTATCAGCTGAGAAGCTTGATTTTCCATAAGTTAAATTAATTGCAAAAGCGATAATTAATATTAAAATAATATACCACCAGGCCTGAAGAAATTCAGAAGCAGCTATTACTCCTTGGGTGAATAGAGGCAATTCTGCCCCATAAGATGCGAACATAACCTCAAATTGAGGTACTACATAAATCAAAAGAAGGGCGCCCAAAAGCAAAGATATACTAATAACTGCAACAGGATAGGTTAGGGCGCGTTTAATCTTGCTTTTAATAAAGTAAGATTTCTCAAGATTAGTGGCGATTCTCTCTAACATTGTATCTAATGAGCCGGATTGCTCACCTGCTTCAACTAGTGCACAGTAAAGTTTATCAAACTGTTCTGGATGTTTTTCAAGAGCGCTAGCAAATGAATCTCCTCCCGCAATATCAGATTTTATAGTTAATAAAAGTTCACACATGGATTTTTTTTCTTGGTTTTTTGTAGCAACTTCTAATGACTCAACTATGGAAAGCCCAGATAAAAGCATGGTGGATATTTGACGAGTAACCATCATGATGTCTTTTTTTGTGACTTTTTTATTGTCTAAAAAACTTTCTTTTTTTTCTTTTATTTTTTTTATAGCAAGACCTTGGGCTTTAAGTTCAGAGGTTACAGCTGTTTCACTTACATCGAATGCTTTACCTTTGATTACTCTGTTTCTTTTGTCTGTAGCTTCCCACTCGAAGGTCTTAATCTGCATTGCTTAAATCTCCAGTAAACTCAATTACACGATTTACTTCCTCTAAAGTCGTGATTCCAGTTCTAACCTTTTCTAACCCTGACTCGTGTAGGTTAGCAATATTTTCTTTTGCTTCTTGTTTTGAAATTTCTATTGCATCAGCACCTTGCATAATTAGGCTAGCCATCTTTTTAGAAATTGGCATAACCTCGAAAATTGCAACCCTTCCCTTGTATCCTCCATTACACTTGCTGCAAGATCCAGGTTTATAAATCACTAAATCTTTAAGTTCATCCTTTTTAAATCCTTGAGCAAGCAATACTTCTTTGCTGGTATCGGTATCTTTGATTTTGCAGTGCTCGCATAACCTTCTTGCCAGACGTTGTGCAATAACCATTAATAGGGAGCTAGCGATATTGTACGCAGGGACGCCCATATAATTTAGGCGAGCAATTGTTTCAGCGGCACTTTTGGTATGTAGAGTTGATAAAACTAAGTGACCAGTTTGCGCTGCTTTAATAGATATTTCTGCAGTTTCTAGGTCGCGAATTTCCCCCACCATTATAATGTCAGGATCTTGTCGTAGAAATGATCTTAGAGCTGAGGCAAAGTCTAATCCAGCTTTTTGATTAACCTGTACTTGGTTTATGCCAGAAAGCCTAATTTCAACCGGATCTTCAACTGTACACACATTGACTTCAGTATTATTAAGTAGGCCAAGAGCGGTATATAGTGTCACTGTTTTACCACTACCAGTAGGGCCTGTAACTAATATCATTCCCTGTGGATATTCTATGGTTTCAAGAAAAGCTTCTTTTTGGTCGTCTTTAAATCCTAGATTATCAGCACCACGTGTTGTTTGAGTGGGATCTAATAGTCGTACAACTACTTTTTCGCCATAAATGGTTGGACAGCTACTAACCCTAAAGTCTATGGATTTAGTTTTTGACAGTGTTATTTTGAATCGACCATCTTGAGGTATTCTGCGTTCGGCTATATCCAGATTGGACATGACTTTTAATCTTGCTATGAAATGATTAACAAGTTGAATTGGTGGTTTTGCAATGTTTTGTAAAATGCCATCGACTCTCATGCGAATGCGAAAGAAGTTCTCAAATGGTTCAAAGTGAATATCTGATGCTGCTGAATTAATTGCTTCTAAAAGAATTTTGTTAACATAGCGAACAACTGGAGCTTCATCTATGGCGGAAATGGTTTCCTCTTCTTCTTGTTCTTCATAAGTTGATACGTCGAGGTCAAGCTCTGCATCATCAAACTGATCAAGTTCAGATAGTAATTTTTGGCTTTGTAACTTATCAATTGCTGCATGTAGCTTATGCTCTTCGACGATTATTAATTTAATTGAGAGCTTTTTAAGTAATCTAAGTTCGTTTGGGTGAATTGCTGTTGGGTCAGCAACTCCAAGATATAGACAATTGTCGTGAATTGATAAAGGTATTCCTATATGTTGTTCAATTACAGGTAGATCAGACATTTCTTCAGGAGAGTAAGAAATATCATATGCATCTAAATCAAAAACAGGGTAGCCGAAATAACTAGAAGCCTCGCTCGCCACTACTTCCTGCTTTAGTATGTGATTGTCGATAAGGTTTGAGATTAGAGATTTGCCAGAGCCTGCGGCCTGCTCAATTGCTGATTGCACTACTTCTTTCTCGAGCAGGCCCTTGTTCACAAGATACCCGGCGAACCCGCGTGGCAGAGCCCGGCGCTCTTTTCTGCCAATCTCTTCATCCATACCAACCTCAGCTAAGCACTATATACTCTCCATAAAAAGAAATATATTGCTCATAATAATTTATTACTACTTGGCATATCCGTTGGTCACACCGCCACCTGAACTTGCCCAAGTAATTACATTATTGGTTACAGTTGGGGTAAGGACGTATGTGTCAGAAGCTGTAATCCCATTTTGTGCAACTGGAGTTACAGTTATTACACCATTAGCAACAGCTAATGTTCCAACTGCCCCAGTAGCAGAGGCGATGTTAGCAGGAATACCATTTGAACCGCCGTTACAACCTGTTAACGAGCCAGTCACTTGGTAGCACTCACCAACGCCTGCTTTAAAAGGAGTAGTCGCTCTAACAATTTCACTATAATAAGCTTTACGTGTATAGTTCACATAAGCTGGTATAGCGATAGCTGCCAAAATACTTACAATAGCGATTGTTATCATTAGCTCCATTAAAGAGAAGCCAAACATTTTTTTATCAAATGTTCCCATTATATTTTCTCCTAAAAAAAGACTTTTTAGTCCTTCGTTGTTAGGTATAGCATACCTAAATACAATTTCCACTTTTTATACAAATACTTGCATTTAATTTAGGTTTTGTTGCCACCTAATATTGCAAGTTCTATCTTGATAATGACTTTGTTTCAGCTTGTTCTTTTGGAGTTTGATAGTAGATCTCCATAATTGTATTTAATTTAAGTATAGGTTCTTGAGGGCTTGGTTCGTTGGAGACTGGATTAATTAAAATTATTTCATTAAATGTAACTAAGTTTTTTATATTTATCACTCGATCAATAAATTTGGCCAACTTGTGGTAAGTTCCTCGAGCTTCAAATTCAATTGGTATTTTTGAGTAATATTCTTCATTTGTACTTTTAAGTCTCTTAAGCTTTGTAATTTTAATATTTAGTTCATTTGCAATGGCTGTAATTTGCTTTATATTTTTAGGGACTTCTTTTTGAGGGGGGATTGATTCTAAAATGTGTTTATATTTGTTAGATAAAAACTTAGTTGATTGATCTTCTGCTGATAATCTTTTTTCTCTAAATGATAACTGAGAGTATGCCTGTTTTAGCTCTTCTTCTTTTAATGTTGTATTTTCAAGTTTTGTATATTGACTGCTTACTACTAAAAAATAACCGACTCCCAGCACTAAAAAAAAAATATGGATAGGATAATTGCTTTTACATAAGTTGGAAGTGCTGCGATATCCTTAAGAGTTATTTCATTTAGATTTACGTCCATCATCTTCTCCCTTTAAATCTGTATTTTTGGTATTTAAAATAATTTTGAAAATTATTACAGGCCTTTTGTTTTCAGTCATAGGTCTAGATAATTCATTAAGCTCAGGACTCACTAAATCTTTATTTTTAGATAGTTTACCTAAGAATTCTGTAATCGAAGAGTTTGAAACTGCTTCTCCTTCAATTATGAATTTTTTATTGTCTTGTGCAAACCTGGTTATCGTAAGATCTTTGGGTTTTAGAGCAACTATATTATTTAATAACTTAATTATTTCATACTGATCAATTTTATTATTTATGAAGAATCTTAGTTTTTCAATCGTTGTTTCTCTTTCTTTTTGGGCAGTATTTATCGATGAAATGGATGCATTTGTTAGAGATATTTCATGATTTATAAAAGTGTTGCGTATGCGTTGAGCATTAATTGACTGATTTACTGCCAAATACCAAGAAAAGGTTAGCAAGATTGATGCGAGTGCTATTGTAATAAGTAGAATATTGAACTTTTGAGCATCTAAATCTCTTTTCCTGTCGCGCCATGGTAATAAATTAATATCAATCATCGAACATCCTATGTAGCGCTAAGCCGCAGCAAGTAGCAAATGCAGGACTTAAAAGGCTTAACTGTTCTGCGCTCACTTTGTTGTTTAACGTCATTTCTTTAAATGGGTTTATAGTTTCTACGGGTACTTGGATGGAATTAGAGACTTTTCTAGCTACTCCAGGTATTGTGGCATAATCTCCTGATAAGAAAATTTTGCTTGGGTCTATATTGCCACCTGTTTCAAAAAACTGAAAAAACTGCCTGACAGGTGGAATTATATACGTATCAATTAGTTGATGTAATTTAGGTTTGTTTTTTTTAATTGTGTCTTTATCAATCTCGATCAAGGACTTAAACCAGTCATCACTGTCGAAAATTTCAGCACAACTTTCTAATATTAGTTCGCCATCAAAGGCTTGATCTCGGTGGTAAATAATAGTTCCGTTTTTTATTATGACTAAGGATATTAAGCATGAGCTTAAATTTAAAATTCCAACCGGATTTGACCCATTATTTTTATTGTTGTTTGTTATAAAGTTGAGTGTTCTGGCTTGAGCATAATAGTCTATATCAATAATTTTGAGATTAACTCCTGCTATTGAATGAGATTCAATAAAACCATCCAAAATTGATTGCCTACATGCTGATAGTAATATTTTTTGTTTTTGATCTTCTGGTTTTGAAGGAAGTTTTGTGTAATCAATACTTAGAGAACTGGCTATTTTAGGGAAGTTATGTTCGACTTCCTTTTGAACCAGAATGTCAATATCTTTATCTGAACTAGCTTTTGAGATAGAAATTGTTTTTTCAACTGCCGAAGTTGCTAAAATTGCAGTTGCAGCTTCATTTACTTTTATACCAACCTTTTTACTAGCTTTTGCAATTGCTTCTCCAACAGATATAGCATTTTTGATTTCACCGTTTGTATTAATTGACTTCTTGGGTAGGGGCTCAATTGCTAAGCCTTCAAGCGTGTATCTTGAATCAGGTCGTTTGCTCAAGACGACAAGTTTTATGGAATCTGTCCCAACTTCAATTCCTTGTCGAAAATTTGCTTTTTTCTTTAGGAAGTTCCATTCCATTTTTGAGCCTAGCGGTAAATAAAAAATACAAAATATCTTATGTTTGACTATACTTTAAATAATATATTAGCGCAAACAGAGAGGCTTTGCTGTGGAGAGAATTAAGTGTAAAGCTGGGATGAGTTTAATGGAGCTTATGGTTGTGGTTTCAATCGTAAGTATACTTGTGGCTGCCTCTATTTTCGGTATTTCATCAATCTATGGTAGAAATCAATTAAGAGCTGTAGCAAATGATCTTTACCAATCGTTGGTTTATGCTAAAGCCGAAACTCAAAAGACACAAAGCGATGTTTATGTGTCGATTCAAAGTGGGGACTCTTGGTGTTATGGGGGGAAGGTTGTATCAGGGTGTGATTGCTCCATAGCTGCAAATTGTCCATTGTTTCAGATGGACTCAACTGACTATCCAAACATATCAGTTTCGAGCACAGGGCTTGTATCTGGAAACTTAATATTTGAAGGCGTGCGTAGAAATGTTTCTGCAGCGGCAACTATTTCAATTTTATCCTCAACAGAAGGTCAGGTTGATATATCTGTTTCCAGCTCTGGTGGAATTTCAATTTGCTCTGATTCATTATCGGAGTTTGCATCATGTTAGCCTTAACCCATAAAGGATTTTCTCTTACAGAATTAATGGTTGCTATGGCTATAAGTACTGTTTTGGCTGTAGCCTTAATAATGCTTCATACACTAACTCTACAAAATTCCCAAACTTCAGTTGACAGAATTGTTCTTCAACAAGAATTACAAGGCGCGATATCTATGATATCAAATGATGTAAGACGAGCTGGATATTGGGTTGATTCATATACTGATGCTGGAACTGGATTAAATCAAAATCCTTTTATGGGTAGTGGTGTGTTTCAAGTAAGCTCTGATTGTATTTTATTAGCTTATGATAAAGATAAAAATGGAATTATTCCGGCTTTAGGTGCAGGTAGTGATGACAATCGATATGGATATAGGCTGTTAAATGGCGCAATTCAAACCCGTATAAGCTCTGATAGTTTTTCGTGTAGTGGCACATCAGGATGGGAGAATATAACTGATCCAAATAGGGTAGAGATAACCGGGTTAACTTTTAGTTTAAATAATGACAATTTCAGTATTGATTCATCTTCTGGGGCAGATGAAATCAGCATTAAAACTATAAATATAGATGTTAGCGCCCGTTCAGTTAAAGACACAAGTTTTACAATTAACTTAGATCAAAGTGTAAGAGTGCAAAATGATGAATTTAATTAGTAGTTTCATTTCACGCACAAGGATGAGAGGGGCATTAGTTTTAGCTATTAGCTTAGCATTGCTTGCCAGCGCCACACTTATTGTTTTGATCGCAGCGAATTCAGGCTCCATTAGCTCTAAGGTTTTTGGCGCACAATACAGGTCTGCTCAAGCTTTTATGGCAGCTCAGGCGGGCTTAGATTTTGGAGAGGCATATTTAAAAGCAAATAGGTCTTCAATTATTCAAGATAGTAATTTAGATGGTTACATAGATAGCTATACAAGTATTCAAACTCAAAATGTGTCACTACCGAATGGTAGTGTGTTTAGTGTAAATTTTTCTAATCCTATTGTTAATGATTTTGATCTAATTGAAATTATTGTCACAGGGACTAGCGAAGACGGTACAGCTACAAGATTTGTTTCACAGCAGATTAAGTTTATGCCCGTTCTATTTCATTATGAGCAGTTGCCTTTGGTTATTTTGGGAGATGTAAGTATGTCTGGCTCAGCAAAAGTTAGAAATACGGAAGGTAGCGCAACTATACGATCTGGCGATGATATAAGGCTATATAGCGGAGCGAAGACTATAAACTCGAGTGGAATAATGTCAACAAGTTCGGGGTTATCCACTGATGTAGTTGAGGAAGATGGTGTTCTTGAGGACATGGAACAGGATCTGTTTTTCGAAAATCATTTCGGTGTTCAGTCAAGTTTTTTGAAATTATTTACTGACTTGTATTACCAAAATTACTTTATAACTAGCTATGATTCAGAGCTTGATGGGCAGCAAGGAAAGTTTATTTGGATAGATCAAACTTTCGGTTCTGCAGTTTTAGCTGGTAATACTGAAATTGGTAGTTCCTCTGATCCAGTTGTATTAGTTATTGATGGTAATTTATCCGTGTCAGGTGGTGTAGAAATATATGGTTTCGTTTATGTATCAGGAAATGTATATGCTTCTGGTACAGCAACAATAAATGGAGGAATAATTGTTGGTGGAAATTTATATGGGTCTGGTAATATGGATATTATCTATGATTCTACAGCGCTACAAAATACGCAGAGTAATTTGTTAGTAATTGGGAAAGTTCCCGGAAGCTGGAGAGATTGGTGATTATTATGCGTTATTTAAACCTCAAAAAGTCAAGCGGGCAGCTTCTTGTGGAAGTTTTAATAACGATGGCCATTTTGTCTGTGGGGCTTTTAGGTCTGATAAAACTGCAAGGTCTTGTGATTTTTCACTCTAAATATGTATGGCAGCAGCACCAAGCCGTGTCAATTGCTACTGATAAGCTGGAGGAAATGGAGCAGTGGTCTGATAACCCGCCAATAGGATCGGTAAATACTTATGATGATATTGCTTCTGGTAGCGAGCAAAAGACTTACGGAAATACTGTTTATACCTCAACCTGGACTGTTACTGAAAATTCAAATCTTGCTTACAAAACCATTACCGTTCAGGTTCAATGGTCAGATATAAATGGGGTTAGTCGGCAAATTAGTTTGTCCACAATAGTTAATAGCTTTAATGCACTTGGGTCTGGTTTGGTTATCAAGCTCCCAGTTGCTTATTAAATAAGGAAAGGTGGGATGAAAGAAAGTAATGGATTAGCTTGGTGTGTAATATTATTTTTGTTTAGCCTATCGGCCAATGCTGAGATTTATGAAAAAAAATTATCAGACGGAACCGTTCTCTACTCCGATGTGCCGTCTAGTGAGGCTAATATAAGTGACTTACCAGATTTAAATGTATATTCGCCGAATGGCGTAAAGTCAGAAGCAAAAGGGCAAGAGCCTAAAGAGGCAAGTGCTGTGGAAAACTCGAACGAATCAGAAAATTTAAATAATGCGGGCGCAGAAGAAACAGTTAAATACAAAACTTTCTCGATTAGAAATGTTAAAGATAAGCAAACATTTTGGAACCAAAGAGTAATCAATGTCAGTTTTGATATCCAGCCAAAGCTTAAAGAAACTGATTTAACCCAGCTTTATGTAGATGGGAAAGCTTTCGGCAGTCCTCAAAACAAAGCTCAGGCCACCCTTAAAAATTTAGATAGAGGGGAGCACAAAATCTTTGGTGCACTGCTTAATGCAGCAGGAGATATTCTTGGGAAAACTAGTGAGTTGGTGATTTATATTAAATATAAATCCGTATCAAATCCATAGGTTATTAATGGGCGTAATAGGCTGCTGTTTTGTAGAAATTGTTTTAATGGTCTATTATTAATTTGTAAGGTAAGTATTAAGGAGAAATCCGTTGGCCGATAAGTCTTCCGCAGGAGATGCTGAAAACAAAGGTTTTTTCGGTATTTATACAAGGTGCAAGGAATTTGTTTCAAATTTATTCTTGGAGCATACGCTGTCTGTATTGGTAATTTTATTCACCATAGTCGGCATCCTGATTATTTATCATATCGATCAGAAGCAAGGTGAACTTATTCAAAGCCTAATTCAACAAGAAGAGGCATACTATGCTGGCAAAGCAGCAGGTTTTTCCTCTAAAACAATTGTTCCACAGCTGAAGGCTACTGATATAGTTTTCGAAAGTACTAGTTCAATGTTGCAGCAAACATTTATTCTGTTATTGATATTAATGGCAGGTTTTTTATCAGTTATTGGTTATGTGCTTAGAAGCTTAAGGAAGAGCAAACAGAAAATATCTCAGTATGCCAAAAATGTAGAAAAAATGAATGTTGAATTACAGAATGAAGTTGGGAAGCGCGCTAAATTAAATGGTGAGTTAAAAGTTCTTAATAAGGAATTAAAGCATACAGCTTTATACGATAGTTTAACAGGCTTGCCTAACAGGTTTCTTTTTGAAGATAGACTACAAACAGAGATAGCAAATGCATCTAGATATCATGGGCGCTTTGCTGTAATGTTTATCGATCTGGATGGTTTTAAAATAATCAATGATTCTCTTGGGCATGAGGTTGGAGATGAGCTTTTAAAGAGTGTAGCGAAAAGAGTAAAAAAATTAGTTAGGTCTTCAGATACTTTTGCAAGGCTTGGGGGAGATGAATTTACTGTGATTGCTTCGAGAGTAGCTTATGATGGTAGGCTTACTCAAAATAGGAAGCAGGTTGAGAAAAACACAGCTAATACAGTAGCAGATTCAACTGACATTGCAGAGAGAATTGTTAATGCTTTAGCAGAACCATTTGTCATCAATAAACGTAAGTTATATATTTCAGCAAGTATAGGTATAACTCTATATCCAGATGATGCGCAAGATATGAAAACTTTGTTGAAAAATGCTGATGTTGCTATGTATCAAGTTAAAGAGATGGGTAGAAATGGTTATCAGTTCTATAGATCATCGATGAAGAACGTATCTAAGCGCCAGCTGATGCTTAAATCTGGCTTGCATACAGCGATTTCAGGTGGTGATCTGTATTTAGTTTACCAACCACAAATAGATATCAATAAGCATATTATGTTTGGGGTTGAAGCATTAGTTCGATGGAATCACAAGGAGTTAGGAGATATTTTGCCAGACGAATTCATTCCATTGGCCGAACAAACTGGCACAATTGTTGAGCTGGGGTGGTGGGTAATTAAAGAAGCTTGCAACCAGTTTGTGATTTGGAAAAATAAGGGTATGAAATTAAGAAACGTTTCAATTAACATATCCCCGCTGCAAATAGCTTCCCCTGAATATATAAGTAGGGTAAAGAAAATTATTAGAGACTCAGGCTTGAGTTACTCTGATGTAGTTCTTGAGATAACTGAAAATTCGCTGGTTGAACATTCATCTGAAGCAATTCAAGAGCTGGCTAAAATTAAAGGTCTGGGTTTGAGATTCGCAATAGATGATTTTGGTACGGGCTATTCTTCGATGCAGTATTTGAAACTTCTTCCACTGGATAGTTTAAAAATTGACAAGTCTTTTGTCAGCAATATAACTGAAAGTGATGCAGATAAAGCAATTATTAGTGCAATGGTTGCTATTGGCAAAAGTTTAGGGCTAAGTATTGTTGCTGAAGGTGTTGAAACTAAAGATCAACTACAATCTTTAGTTGATTTAAACTGTCACAAAATACAAGGGCATATTTTTAGCCCAGCCTTAGGTTGTGAGGATTTAGAGTCATATTTCAATAGTAAATCGAGCGAAGATTTTAAAAATATCTGATTTGACTCTATAAACCCTTTAAATTTTTCTATATATTCCTAATAATATTAAGGACCGTTGTTACCCAGCACCTGGTTCAACTTTATCGAAATTTGAAATAAAGGCAAAAATGGCACAAAGAAATACATTTGAGCGCAAAGAGACTGTTCGCTGGACATTCCCAAATTATTGGGACATGCTAGCTTTTGTTCTTGTAGCTGGTGTTTTTGCAACTTTAGGGTGGGGAGCTAGCCAGATGGTAGTTCCTTATCAGCTAGGAGAGCCTCTTCATATTTCTCTAAATCCATCTAATCTTCCTTACTATGGACTTCGCTCCGTTCTGCGTATGTTCATTGGAATGTTTTGCTCCCTTATCGTGACGTTTATTTTTGGAACGTGGGCTGCTAAAAGCCGCCGAGCAGAGCGTATAATCATACCTCTTATAGATATTTTGCAATCAGCTCCAGTTTTAAGTTTTTTAGCTTTGAGTATTGGAGCTTTTATTGCTATGTTTCCAGGTAGTCTTCTTGGTCCAGAATGTGCAGCAATTTTTGCAGTATTTACTTCACAAGCCTGGAACATCATTCTTAGTTTTTATCAAAGTTTAAAAACAATACCTCGCCCATTAAATGAAGCTGTTCATGTATTCAAGCTTTCTGCTTGGCAAAGATTTTGGCGTTTAGAAGTGCCGTTTTCTATGCCTGGCCTTCTCTGGAATTGTATGGTTTCCATGTCGGCCAGTTGGTTTTTCGTGGTTGCATCTGAAGCAATTTCAATTGCTAATCAAGAAATTACGTTACCAGGAATCGGTTCTTATATTGCTTTGGCTGTAACTCATAAAGATGTTTGGGCTATTAGTTATGCTATTTCTACTATGTTCGTCATTATATTGCTCTATGACCAACTAATTTTTCGCCCATTGAATGCTTGGCTAATGCGTTTTAGGGCAGATAGTTTTGGTGGGGCCGATAGTTGGGTGATTACGCTTTTCCAGAGAACTCATATTTTGCGTAAATTTGGGCCAATGATTAGTGAGGTTTGGAATAGATTTGTTAATATTCCTTGCCCGCATCGTGAAAAGAAGCTATCTGCAATAGATGCAGGTCGTAAATCAAGAATTTGGGGGCTGATTTGGGGGGCTAGCATTTTCTTAGTTTCTGCTATGGTGGTTTGGATTGTTACTCAAATAATGGTTGATCATATAACGCTTAATGATTGGCTGGAAGTAGCTTTATTGGGTCTTGTTACAGCAGCTAGAGTAATGATTTTAGTGGTTTTAGCTGGTTTTGTTTGGGTGCCTGTTGGTGTTTGGATTGGTTTGAGGCCTAATGTCGCTCGTATTGCTCAGCCTGTAATTCAGTTTTTGGCGTCATTTCCAGCTAATCTTTTTTTTCCTATAGTCGTTCTGTTGATTGTTCGCTATCACCTTAATGTCCAAATTTGGACATCTCCATTAATGATATTAGGCACACAATGGTATATTTTGTTTAATGTAATTGCTGGAACCATGCAGCTTCCTCAGCAACTTTTAAGTGCTTCAAAGGTGTTTCAAATTAAAGGTTGGCTCTGGTGGAAAAAAGTAATATTACCAGGCATATTTCCTTATGTAATTACTGGAGCTGTAACAGCGGCAGGAGGGGCCTGGAATGCCAGTATTATAGCTGAAGTAGCTCAGTGGGGTAATATTAAAGTTGAGGCCACTGGCCTTGGGGCGTATATTGCAAATAATTTCTCGGTGACGGGAAATTTCTACAAGGTGGCTCTAGGCACAATAATGATGTGTATTTATGTGTTGCTAATTAATTGGCTTGTTTGGCAGCCACTTTATGATAAAGCAGAAGAGCGTTTTCGTCTTAATTAATTTTATTGTGGGTAAAGTATGTCAAATTTATTGGATATAAATCAGAATCTACACAGTTATATTGTTGATAGTTCAGTGCGACAGCCTGAGGCTTTGGCTAAATTGTATTCTACTACTTTAACCTATCCAGATTCACAGATGGTGACTATGCCTGATCAGGCACAATTTATTGGGTTTTTGTTAAAGCTGATCAATGCCAAGAAAGTCATTGAAGTAGGAGTTTACACCGGGTATTGTACTTCTTGGATAGCTATGGCATTACCTGAAAATGGTAAAGTTATTGCAATTGACCGGGATGAGCGTTGGTATGGCATTGGTCAAGAGTGTTGGAGAGAGCTTGGCGTAGAATCTAAAATAGATTTAAGAACTGGCGAGGCGATAGATATTTTATCTGAATTAAAATCATCAAGCCAGGCTGGGCAATTTGATGCTGTTTTTATTGATGCGGATAAGTCTAACTATGATAACTATTATGAAATTGCTTTAAGGCTGGTGCGTCAGAAAGGATTAATAATTTTCGATAACATGCTATGGTCGGGCAAGGTCGCTGATCCTGACAAAAATGACTTATCAACCAGAAGCTTGCGTGATTTGACCTATAAAATAAAAAATGATGATCGCGTTGATTTCTCTTTGATTACAGTCGCCGACGGAGTTGGCTTAGCAATAAAGCGATAGCTTACTTTTTTGTTTCTAGCTCTAAAATATTTGTTTAGGGTCTGTTGACAATTGGTCTTACAGCTGCAAATTTCTATAATTTGTGAAAATTTACCCTTTAATTCGTTGAATAGAGAGACTATTCACCTAATTAAAGAACAAATTTTTACTGCATTCTAGATATTTTCGCTTTGCAACACCAATTGTCAACAGACCCTAATTATTGCTTAACGAAACTTTGTTTGGTAAGTTATTGTCCTAATTGTTTTATAGAGATTAGGGTGTACCTATAATGAAGCTTTTGAAAAATATTGTAATTTTTTGTGCTGTCACTTTTTTAATTTGTTCGGCTTCTTTGGCTGAAAATCTTGATTCAATTAAGCAGCTAGATAGTAAAACTCATCATGCTTGGTGGGCTGAATTTTCACCCATGATTGCTGGCACTGCTAAGTTCAGTAATCGTGGTGATAGTGAGGGTGGAGTAGCGCTTAAGATTAGTGTTAATAGAGAACTTGCAGGTGACCGATTAATTTCTCTTAGATACTTAGAATTTGCAGACTTGAGTAGTATTGGTGTTTGTGTCGCCTCTTTTGGAGTGTTTTGTCCTGATGCTGCAGGAGACTCTAAAGATATAAGTTTACTTTACGGTGTTCTGAAAAGAAGTCCAAATGGTTTTGTGAAGTTTGCAGCCGGCCCTGGGGTGTATGTTTGGAATAAAACAACTTACAAGTTTTTGGGTGAGAAAACTGAAAAGCGAGACAAGAATCATGTGACAGCTGGTCTTTCTCTCGATTCAACATTAATGTGGACTCCTGTTAGATTTATAGGGTTAGGTATAAATTTAGCGGGCAATATCAATCCAGATGAGCCTGTATATGGCGCTGGCTTTGTGATTTCGTTAGGTGATTTCAAATATTAGTTATGTTGTTAGGGCCTATTAAAAATTCATTTTACGGCTGAAAATACAGATAATTTGTGGAAAATTGCACAATAAATTTGTGCTTGTACTATAATTGGATTAGATTAGGAATATATGCGTAAGGATAGCAAAAGGACTGTATGTTTGGTTTTGTAGGCAAATCAGTTTCGAGTTTGGTTCCTATTGAGTTATTGGATGAGGAGATTAATATACCCAAGTCCGGCCATGAAGTTTTTCGCGTTCTTTCTTTCCCTCAGTTAGATATTACCAAAGCAATTAAGAATTCTAAGAAGCGTTTTGCTGAATTAATATTAGAAGATGCTAAACATATATTGTCAGGCAAAAAAATTATTCAAGAGGTCCTAAAGTCCCAATTACAAGCTTTACATATGGATGACACTCCAGCAATTTTAAATGGAGTTTTTGACTTAGCTAAGATTCAGTTTGGTTATAGTGAAACAGATAAATTATTTTCTGCAATTCGTTTTCATTCTGACACACGAGTCTTATATAAAAAGATTAGGCAAGAGGTTGCTAATAGGTTGTCAGAGGTTAAGCCAAGTACACTTGATTTAGCTGCAGCTTTAGGAGAAAGGCTTTCTTACACGGGCGCAGTTAGTAAGTATAGAAATAAAGTTGGAGACATATATAGATCCAAGATTAATAGCATATCCCCTAAGGAAGACCCTGAAGTTTATCTGCAATCTATTCAAGAAGCAGTACCAGATTTTGTTCCCTATGTTGAGCGTATTCGTCATTTTTTAATTTTATTTTCAAGAAACTCTAAATCTAGATCTTTGGGGTCAAATCAATTGATTTATAAAATTCTTGAAAGGCATCTAGAGTACTGGATTGATAAAGAATCATATTTGATGTTTATTAAGGAAAAGCTACTAAAAGCAAGTTATAGCGATAACCAGTTATTATCTATTGTGGCCAAAAACCTGAATATGGCGGTTATTGAACAAATGGAATATCACGGTACTATCGATGTTTATAATTCAAAAAAACTGCTTGTAAGAGTAGAGTCTTTAAAATCATCTGATCGTTTGCAAAATAGGGTTAGAAGCGAGACTGAAGCTTTTAAACTCTGCTTTAAAAGGCATCTTGAAAGAATTGCCTCAGCAGAACGCAATGATATTCTTGCAAAATTTGAGAATAAGCTAGACTCCCTAAATTCGAATGACTTATCGCAACGGAAACTACTAGATATTGCAGAAAAACTGCTGCTTTCTCGTAAGAATGCTCCTGAAATTTGTTTTTACAAAAAAAACCGTGAGTGTGACCCAGGTTACAAGCAAGTAGATAGAAAAAATAACCCATTACCCAAAATTGAAGGATTAATGAGCCATTTGTTTCAATATTTATGTCAATCCGCTCAAGTTTATCCGGTTTACCAAAAAGATTGGGGTGATACTGTGCCAAACCCAGGGAGAAATCCTTGTAGTGGTGCTCTATCGAAGCAGCTTGATGGTTTTATTGATAAGGAGTCTCTGGAGCGATTTTCAATTCATGATCTTCTGGAAAGTGGAAAATTAACAAAGAGAGATATTGCTGATTTTATTGAGAGAAAAGTTTTTTCTCCGCAAGACATTGCTTCTTTGCTTCGAGCAAAAACTATAAGCATTAAGGATATCGAGGGCTTTCATTCTAAAAAAGAAATAAGTCAGAGCAGTTTACTTGAACTATACAATGAAGGCGTATTTTCTAATGAAGAAATGCGAGCCTTATTGCCAAATATGGAAACTTTACCCAGGCAAGCAAAGCAAGAAATACAAAATTGTACAAATTCTTTGAATATAAAGGTGAGGCACTTAGTAAGACTTGGCCTTGGTAGTTTTATGGCTGCTTTAATTTTATTTAGAGAAGATGATAATCATACACGTAATTATGGTATTTCAAGAGATGAATATGGCAAGTTTCAGGTTGTAAAGATTGACTATGATATGTCTGTTTGGCCCTATACTTCTAAGATAAAGGGGCTAAGAACTGGCTCAAGAATTTTTGACTTAAGATCTCCAGGAGATAGATTTAAGCCTCTTGATACAATTGATTTCAAGAAATTTCCTGACGTGCATTTCATTTATCCAAGTTATTGGCCGACTCGTGTGCCAAAACATAATTTGATGGAAAGGTTTCGCGATTATTTTAAGCCTCGCGATAAGGCAGAATTTATTTCTTTGGGTCATGATGATAATCAGGATGATTTGGTTGGCACCAGAGAGCATTTTAGACAGAATTTTTATAAAGCAGCACTAATTTTTTTGCTATTTTCAGATGACACTTTTGATAAAGCCGTTGATTTGTATTTTGGTAAATTGCCAAATGACAAGAGAAAATTGACTTCAATTGAAGCAAAATATCAAAAAGGCTTGAGACAAGAATTAAAGAGAAGTCACAAGGAGTTTCATGCTGCCTTTATAAGTGGAATCAGCGCCATAAACTCTTTCAAGCCTCCAGAGAGTGATTTTTTTGAATTCAGACACTTCGTTTTGCGCAATCCCGAAATATATAAAGAAGTTAAAGATCATATTCGTAGGGTTAATAAATCAAGCAAGTTAGATCTTGTTAACCTCAGAGATCTGGATGAAAAGTTTAAATCACTTAATACTGATCTTGATGAGGCAGAATTGAAATGGCGTCTTAGTTTGGCAACCCCATACTTTTATAGAATTGTGTCAGAAAAACTTTCACCGGTATGTGAAAACTTTAAATTTGATGAAGGGCTACATAAACTAAAAAAACAACTGATAGATAATTATCAGAATATATTTTTAGCCACTGATAAAGATAAACTTCTGAAGGATTGTCGTGAAAAAATTAGAGAAAACTTAATAAAGTATTTATCAAATTATCAAGAGACAGAATATGAAGTTGGTGAATTAGTTGATAGTTTGATGGAAACCCCACAAGGCGAGAATATTTATGAACAGGTCTTTTTTCAGCTCCATTCATCTGCTAACAAATTAGAAAAATGCTTACTAAATAGTTCATATTCACTGCCTTCCGAGGAAGGAAGGCTCAGTTCCAAGCAGAAAAAAAAGCAGTTTTTGCAAGATACTGAATTTGCTGTGAGAGATATTTTAGGAAAAAAACCAGTTAAGAATAGTTTTATTTATAGTTTTCAAAAATTTGAAGAGGAGCTATTAGAATTTATAAATAAAGTTGATCAATATATTGCTGATTCTATTGAAGCATCTAAGCAATCAATGAAAGAAAAGAATCCCGCTCTAGAAAGGTCGAGCATAGGGGGGCAAGTAAATAGTTGTGCTATAGATTTAAATGAGCATATTGTCCAAGATTATTTTAATGTTCATGTTTATTATGAATCATGGGCTTCTGAGTGGAGTGAAGTAAGATCGATTTTACTTAAGTTTATTAAGGGAATTCCTACTTCTGATTTCTCTGCGATTTTAGGAGATCAAGAAGTTAAATCATTTTCAGAAATTCAAGCCTCAAGACACATGGCAAAATATATTTATAAGGCTCTAAATGCTATGTCAAAAGATGCGTTAGAGACTTTAGTAAATGCAACTTTATCTGAATATAGATTTTTCCATAAATCACGTACAAGAACTAAGCACATACAGCTAGATGGGTTTTTTAGTAAAAAAGAAAATCAAGATAAAACTGTTCTTGAACTATTCTACAAGCTTGTTTTTAATGACCAAGGCAATATCTTTGTTCCCATGCTTTTAAATAATTTCGTGGGGTTAATAAAAAGAGAATGGCAGGAAGGTAATGCTAAATATTCTATTGAAGATGGTGAAGTGTTAAATCATATTTTTTGCGAGGTTAAAAATCATGTAGACCATGATGTATATCTGTCAAATTACTCAGTAAAAGATAGTAGGGCGACTATAGTACATCACTTGAAAATTATTTATAAAAACAACACTAATATACTTTCAGCAGATGAAAAAAATACTGCTGAATCTGTAGAGAAAATTCTTCCTTATTTAATAAGTTTGCGCAAGTACCTGATGGACATGCCTTTTGAGCATTTTGAATATTTAATTGATCGCGCCCTTGTCCATTATGTTCAAGAAAAGTCTGGTCTGTCGGGTATTTATAAAACTTTCACACGCACAAAAGATAAGGACATCCCAGAAAAAATAACTGCTTATAAAAAAGCTTGTGCCACTACTGGGCAACATCCGAGTAGTTGGAAATTTTTTAGAAAAGAAATAGTCAATGGTGAAGGGAGGATATTCAGAATGCTCGTGCTGCACCAAGTTTTGCAAGATAAAAAGAGTTTGGAAGCTAAGATAAATAATTTTACATATGATGAATTGCTAGAAAAGCTTAAAATTAAAGACCAGGGGTTAACAAACTATTTTGAGAATTATATTACTGAAAAAATTGAGGATATTGTAAAAGACAAAGAAAATGCTATACGAAATGATGCGGTAGGAATTCTTTATAGTACTCCAGAGGGTGAGGTTAATAGCAAAATACAGGTTATGAAAGCCAGGTATATAGAACTAGAGAGAAACCTTAAAGAAAAGGTTAATAATATTGTTGGCGATGATTATCTGTGTGGCAAAGAATTATTTGCCCAATATTTTGAAGTAACTAAGGTTATTAAAGAGTTTTTTTCTGAAAATGATGCGCAAAAGCAGCTTAATGATATTGAGCGTGAGCGTAATAAATTATATCAAAGCTATGTGTCAAATGTTCCTATGGACATAGATGAAGTACAAGATTTGTTAGAAAAAATGCAAGCTTGCTGGCAAGGCGATGAGGATATAGCGATGACTGGTTTCTCATCAAAAAGTTCTTCAATCACAGGTTCAATATTTAACCCCGTTAAGAGTAATCTTTCCTCTTCTATTTCAGAAAAAAGATCTATTTCTAGTGATACTTTTGATTTTGATGACTTAGAAATAGATGATTATGAAGAAGAGGGTTTTTTAACCAAATCTTCGGCGCTTCACTAGCATTTTCGCTATGCAACACGAATTGTAAACAGGTCCTAAATATTTGGACGAAAAATTTAATATATCTATTTTGCTGGATAATATACCGTATTTTGCCTCTTGGCCTCCTCGTACTCATGTGGAGGAGGGTGGTTAAATAGACTATTTTGATTAGCAGCAAACTGTGGGTGATCTTGCTGACAAGCTTTGGCATTTTTTAGCAACTTATATGCTCTAATCTTTAATGGATCACCAATTTTTCCAATGCCAATAAGAGTAATAGTACTTGTGAAATTAAAAAATTTGCTTAAAGGATTTTCGCTGGCGTTTATGAGTAGCGATTTTTTTAGCGCTTGAATTTTTTCAGAGGGATTAAGTTTTTTATCAATATAGGTTAAAACATCTCCTTTGTATATTTTTATTTTTTGGTAGTAGCTACTCTTAAGCTCTAAATCAGATTTGAGCACTTGGTGAATTACAGGGGCTATTATCTCACCATTATTCTTATGCTTCTCAGAATTTATCAGGCCCATTGAGAACTCGTGAAGTAGTTTAGGGTCATAATTTTTAATTAATTCGAAGAATTGTCTACAGATTTTTTCATTTTGATGTTCTGCAATATAGTGCCCAATATTCCAGCCATCTTTAGTTGTTGCTTCTAATAAATCTGGAAGAAGGTCCGGGGTTTTTTCTTTAATTAGTGAAAGGAATTGGCTGCAGACGGTTGAAGCTTGACGTCGCATAATAATGTGTCCAATTTTCCAGCCATCGTTAATGGTTGCTTCTAATAAATCTGGAAGCAAGTTAGAGTTTTTGTTTTCAATTAGTGAAAAGAATTGGCTGCAGACGGTTGAAGCTTGATATCGCATAATAAGGTGTCCAATATTCCAGCCATCTTTAGTTGTTGCTTCTAATAAATCTGGAAGCAAGTTAGAGTTTTTGTTTTCAATTAGTGAAAGGAATTGTCTGCAGATGTCTTGAATTTGATGTTGTGCAATCGAGTGTCCAATATTGTAGCTATGGGTATCTATATTTAACAAAGATTGTTTAAGAACTTCTTTATTTTCTAACTTTTCCAAAAGCTTTAAATAATTTCTGAGTGCCTGGTAGTCTTTACCTGTAGCAAGGAATTGACCCACTGTCTGGCCAGATTGCGTATATTTTTCGGTTAAAATGCCATAAAGATGATCATCAATTTTTATTGATTCTAAATCATTCCAATTTGATTCTATTAATTTATTTATTAGCCCCCTTTGACTCATAGTGTTAGACATATCTGCTAGCCTTCCCTTCTAACTACAATAAGCTTGAGTCTAAATCATTTTTTCTCTAGTTTCAAAAGATAAAATTATTTAGCATCCTGAACGTAGCACCTAAAGAGGGTGAAGGCTCTATGATTGGGGTGGCCTAGTGAATTGTCATTTTATAAGGAATAGACTCATTATTAGTTGTTTTTTTGTTGTCTTTGATTTTTTGTAGTTGGGTGGCATGTTTATAGGTAGTGAACAAGGAGCTTGTGTGCTTAAAAAGTCGATATCAGTTAACTCATGCCCAAAGCAATCTATCTGGAAGTGCTTTTCAATTATGCTGTCTATCGTTAGCTGTTGAAAGCCTTCGGTTGGGTTAATAAATTCTTGGCATATTTGCCATGCTTTAGCTGCTTTTTTCATTTATCAATTTAATATTTAGGTTAGGATATTGTTTTAACATTTTATTTATGTAGTTTTTATCAATACTAGGGGCTACATTTAAAATAAACTGAATATTAACATTTTTTTAGTTAAAAGGTCTGCGTATTCAAGGTACAATGGGAGCATGCGCTCTACTTCGAATTAAGGCGACTATTTGTTTTGAATATTAGGAATTAATAATATATGATCCCCCAATTTAAAATTGACCACATTAATCCAGATAAGTGCTATACGGTTTCACAAGGAGAAGACTCAAGTCAATTCACATTAGATATGTGTAAAATACCAGGCAATTGGATGTATAAAATGGCTGGTCTTTTCGAAAATCTTAATGATAGAAAAAGTTTTATTTTTCGACTAACCAAGTCTAATTATACCCATAAGCAGCAGTTGATTGATTCTCTTCAAGTAATCTATGTCGTCTTATTTGATTCTTTTAAAAACAAAGATCATCCACCAATACGGTTGAGTGATGATGCGAAAGCTTCAATTAGGTTAAATCTTAACGATGGGGTTAGTCTTAGCAGTGAAGGTTTTCACGATCGAATAAATATATGTCTTGAAGGATTATTTGTGCCGAAAAATTTGGATGAGATACTGGGTCTTATAAGGAGAGGTATTGTTGAACATCAAGCAAATTTAGATCAAGATGCCTTAAGCAATATTCATTTATATAATCAGTATTTTACAGTGGCAAGCTCTACAGGCTTTGGAGTAAAGTCAATCAACAAAAATGATGGATATTATGATAAAAGCAGGGATGAAGTTATACAAAAAAGCTTAAAATTGGCTTTTGAAGAAAATTATATACCTCTATCTATTTTGCTTGCATGTGAAGAGCAAATAAGAAATGTTTTGTTATTAAAAGGATATACTGGGAAAAATTCTGAAGGTTATGAGTATATAGTTTATTCTAAATGCATAGATTTCTTGTCTAAAATATTAGAAGGCGAGCTACAATATGCAAATTATTTAATTTATGACAATGATAAAATCAGCGATTTGAGCTGGTTGAATATAAGACAGAAACTCTGGGCCAAGTTAAATGAAGAAGAATATTTTTGGGGATTTTCAGAAGAGCAAAAAGAATCATTTTTGTCTTTTTTCGCTAGTGAATTAAAAAAGAATATACAATTTCTCATATCAGGAGAAAAGTCTAAGCTTAATGCGGCAAGCAAGGCTTTATGTATGCTTATAGAAAAAGCTGCAGATGATCAACTGGCTGAAATACTTACTTGTTTGCAAGAAGGAGATTCTTATGATCAAAACGGTTATTTCTTTCTAAGTTTAGCAATTTTTAGGATTTCCAAGCAAGGATCAGAAGCTCAAGTTAATGCGGCAAGCAAGGTTTTAGTTTTGTTGATAGAAAAAGCTTCAAAGGAGCAACTTTCTGAAATACTTGCTGGTTTGCAAGAAGGAAACTTTAATGGTGAAAACGGTTATTACTTGCTAAGTTTAGCAATTGCTTGGATTTCCGAGCGAGGATCAGAAGCTCAAATTAATGCGGCAAGCAAGGCTTTATGTATGCTTATAGAAAAAGCTGCAGATGATCAACTGGCTGAAATACTTGCTGGTTTGCAAGAAAGAGATTCTTATGATCAAAACGGTTATTTATTGCTAAGTGTAGCAATTGCTTGGATTTCCGAGCGAGGATCAGAAGCTCAAATTAATGCGGTAAGCAAGGTTTTAGTTTTGTTGATAGAAAAAGCCTCAGAGGAGCAACTTTCTGAAATACTTGCTGGTTTGCAAGAAGGAAACTCTCATGGTATGAACGGTTATTTCTTGCTAAGTTTAGCAATTTCTAAGATTTCCGAGCAAGGATCAGCAACTCAAATTAATGCGGCAAGCAAGGTTTTAGTTTTGTTGATAGAAAAAGCCTCAGAGGAGCAACTTGCTGAAATATTTGCTGGTTGGCAAGAAGGAAACTCTAATGGTATGAACGGTTATTTCTTTCTAAGTTTAGCAATTGCTAAGATTCCCGAGCAAGGATCAGAAGCTCAAATTAATGCGGCAAGCAAGGTTTTAGTTTTGTTGATAGAAAAAGCTTCAGAGGAGCAACTGGCTGAAATACTTACTGGTTTGCAAGAAGGAAACTCTAATGGTAAGAACGGTTATTTCTTTCTAAGTTTAGCAATTGCTAAGATTTCCGAGCAAGTATCAGCAACTCAAATTAATGCGGCAAGCAAGGTTTTAGTTTTGTTGATAGAAAAAGCTTCAGAGGAGCAACTGGCTGAAATAATTGCTGGTTTGCAAAAAAGAGATTTTTATGGTCGAACTAGCTTTTACTTGTTAGGCAAGGCAATTACTGAAATTACCTATGATGAAGGATCAGAAGCTAAAATTAATGCGGCGACCAAGCTCTTAGGTCTGGTGATAGAAAAAGCGTCAGAATATAATTACTTTGAAATAATATCTGGTTTGAATCTAATAGGGCCTTCATATAATTCTTGCTCGATCAGGAAAGAAGTAAAATATTCATCTGTACGCTTGTTACTGGCCAAGGTTCTTATTTCAAATGGAGAAAGAGATTTATCAAAGTCAGAAATATATAGCTTTTCCTTCTGCAAAAAAGAAATTATCGAACAAATAAAGCTAAAATATGATAGCAATCCAAATGAGGCAAAACATTATCTCGATAAAAATCACCCAGTTTCTAAGGTGTTAAAGTTTAATCGATCTAATTTAAGTGGTATATTTAAATTGTATAAATACTATGATGAGCTAAAGGAATTTGTAAATACATCGGATTCTTTATGTCAGAGAATTAGTTAACATCTACAATCACAGCCTTCTCAAGGTGATAGAGGGTTCGCGAGGCTTATATGAGCTTGTATCAGCTTATTCAGATATTTTTAAATCTGATTAAGTTAGATTGACGGTGCCTTTTTTATTTCATTAAGAAGTATTTCGTATAGGGTCTGTTGATAATTCATCTTACAGCTACAAACCCAGCTAATTTGTGAGAATTTGTCCTTTAATTTGTTAAATATCTAAACTATTCGCCGCATTAAAGGATAAATTCTCACTAAATTCTTAGTATTTTCGCTCTGCAACATGAATTATCAACAGAGCCTAGTTTATATTTGTTTTGCATAGTTTACTCCAGGGGCGGCTACCACAAGAATATCACTTGCCATGGATTGAAAGTCCGCACGAAAATGTACTGAGCTCTTTAAGCAGACGATTGATCTCTGTGCTGGGGATACATTTAGGTGATTGAATATGGCACGATCAGCTGCCTGCATTTTTTTAGAGCTAACTATAATTTCAACATCTGTTCCTTTAATACTCAAAAGTGCCATTGGCCCGAGGTTAATTGGACAACCTTTATAAAAGGGACCTGTACCAGTAAATTCGCCTTTTCCTATTGATTTTACAGTGAATTCTCCTTCAAGAGGAGATTGGTTGGCAACACTAGTTTTACCGCCAATTTTTGTTTTGAAGCTTTTGCCGAGAGGAGTATTATGTGCCAGGTAAGCAGCGTCTGGATCACAAATAATTGCAGCAATTGCATTTTTGGCATTATGTTTAGCGAGCGACTTGACGATTTCCATCACATCACCACTGCCGCCCCCGCCTGGGTTGTCTTGAGTATCAGCAAAAATTATTGGTTTGCCAGGGGGGATTTTTTGATTCATGGCGTGTTGGATTGCTTCATCAATTGACCATAATTTTCCTTTGAATTCTTGTTTTTTCAATGTGATTTCTTCCGCAAACTGATCCATTATCTTGTTTAATTTATTTGCGTTTTTGCCAAAACCAACTAATGTAGGGTAGCAAGACGCATTATCAGCTAAAGGAAACCCTAGGTTTAAAGATAAATTAATTGAGTATTTTTCTTCAATTATTTCTAGTCTTTCATAAATATCTTTAGCAGGGTTTTGCATGGTTGACTGGAAAGGAAGAGCAATTTTAAAGGGTACTTGGCGAATAGCTTTTTGTTTGTAATTATTGGGCTTCTTAAATAATTGTTTGAGGGCTTTAGCGGCGCGTTTACCGGTTTCTGCCATATCAACATGTGGGTAGGTACGGTATGAAATTAACATATTGGCAGCTTTCAGCATCTGAGGAGTAACGTTAGCATGTAAATCCAGGCTAGCAACTATAGGGGTGTCAGGACCAACTATCCAGCGCACTCTTGATAGTAAAACTCCTTCTGGGTCATCCATCTCTGAGGTAACCATGGCTCCGTGTAAATCAAGATAAACGCCATCAATATTTTTGCATTGTTTCAGCTTGGATATTATTTGTGCGCTGATATGGTCAAATGTCGCTTGCTCAACTTTGCCAGAAGGTAATGCTGAACACCAAAGAAGTGGTTCTAAGTTAAATTTTTGGTTTTTTGCCTCTTCAATAAATCCGGAGATTGGGATGTTCATTTGGTTAAAGGTAGAAAGTATTGCATCTCCCTTAGTGTAGGCAGGCCAGCAGTCGGCCTGCATAAAATCTTCTAATGTTGTTTGTATAAGAGAAAAGCAATTCGTTTCGTGCTGAAACCCAGCTATTGCGATATTAACCATTTGATTCTCCGTATCTTTTTCATCTTCCATGAAATTTTATTTCAGCCCTAATTTATTATAGACTAAATCGAGCTCAAAAATATCGCTTTTAGATCGCCTTTGGTCAAGTTGCCAGGGTTCGTGGCAAAAGTTGGATCATTAAACGCAAGCGTTGCAATTTCTTCAGCAGCTGAATCATCTATTCCAATTGCGCTTAAATTATTAGGAATACCCAAATCGGAGCGCAATTGTAACAGCCAATCTATGAAGCTTATTATAGGTTTTGAATTTGTTCCCTTAAACATGACCTGCTCTAGAATATTAAGTTTTTCTTTCAAGGCTGCACTGTTATAAGAAATAACATATGGTGCTAGAATTGCATTTAGTAGCCCATGATGAGCATCAAAGTGCGCCCCTAGTGCGTGAGCCAATGAGTGAATTGCGCCCAGTCCTTTTTGGAAGGCTGTGGCCCCCATTAGGCTTGCTGCAAGCATATCAGTTCTGGCTTTTAGGTTATTCCCATCTTTGTAAGCGGTAAGTAATGATTTTTGAGTTAATTGTATGCCATTTATTGCAATACCATCAGCCATAGGATGAAAATTTGGTGAAAAAAAAGCTTCTAAATTATGAATTAAAGCGTCTATGCCAGTTGCTGCAGTTAGGTGTGGGGGTAGCCCTATGGTTAACTGGGGGTCAGCCAAAACGCATTTAGGTAACATTTGAGGATGAAAAATTATTTTTTTAAGTTTAGCCGCTTCGTCGGTAATTACTGAGGAGCGGCCAACTTCAGAGCCAGTGCCTGCAGTAGTTGGGATGGCAATGGTTGGTGCAATCCCAGAAGGGTTTGCATTTTTATAATTATTACCAATATCTTCAAACTCCCAAAGATCTTTAGTTTGGCCTGACATGAGAGCAATAGCTTTACCAGCGTCCAGTGCGCTTCCCCCACCGACAGCAATAACTGCATCGTGTTTGTTGTTGCGGAACTGTTTGAGACCTGACAAGACATTGTCGCGATTAGGGTTGGATTTGATTCTGGAAAAGACTGATGTGTTGAGTCCATTATCTACTAAATTATGTTGAATTGGGTCTATGACGCCAAGATCAACTAGCCCTTGGTCGCTAACGATTAGAGGATTTTTTATTTTAAATTCTTGGCATGTTGCGGTGAGAAGCTTAATGGCTCCTGCGCCAAATTTAATGTGAGTTGGATAATTCCAAGTTGTTATTTGTTGCATTTTTCTTTTTGTTCCGTCGTTTTGTGTATCTGGATTTGAGCCTACGTTGGGATGACGTTGGTTAAAAAAGACTTCGGTCTCGTAAACTGTCTAAATCCTAACTCAGATAGAGTGCAACCAAGACCAGTATTTTTTACTCCAGACCATGCTAGCGCTGGATCCAAATAGTCACACCTGTTAATAAAGCAAGTGCCTACTTCCAAGTTGTTCGCTAACTCCAGACCTTTGTCTGTATTTTTAGTCCATATGGATCCAGTTAGGCCATATTGACTGTTATTTATTAAATCAATTGCTTCATTATCAGAGTTGACTTTCATTATGCCAACTGCAGGGCCAAAAATTTCTTCTCTCATAAATTCCATGCCATGATTTAAATTTGTTAGTATTTGTGGAGCTAAGTAGGCAGTTTCTTCATTGGCCATTGGGAACTGTTTTTCATCAATATGTGTGATAGCGCCATCTGCAATTGCTCTTTGAATTTGTTTGCGCACTTCATTTGATGCTTTGAAACTTACCATTGGTCCTAGCGTGGTTTCACTTTCTAAAGGATTACCTAAAACGTATTGATTGGTAATTTTGATAAATTCACTTAAAAATTCATCATAAATCTCACTGTGCACATAAATTCTTTCAATGCCGCAGCAAGATTGACCGCTGTTAAAAAATGCACCATCAGCTAAGTACTCTGTGGTTGACTCTATATTCGCGTCCATCCTTACATAAGCCGCATCTTTGCCGCCCAGTTCTAAGCCGACATCTAAAAGGTTATTAGCTGCTTGCTTGTAGAGGTTAATGCCCGCATTGACTGAGCCTGTAAAATTGACGAAGTTAATTTGTTTGCTGCTAATTATCTCTGTGGTAGTTTCATGGCTGAGATGCAAGTATTGAAAAACTCCCTCGGGTAGCCCGGATTTTTTGAATGCTTTATAAAGTCTCTCTGCACATAGAGGTGTTTGTGATGCATGCTTAAGAATAACGGTATTGCCAGCAAGTAGTGCTGGAACAATAGCATTAATTGCTGTTAAAAATGGATAATTCCATGGGGCAATAACAAATACCGTGCCAAGTGCTTTATGCTGAATAAAGCGATTTTCATCAATTTGAACATTGGCTAGGCATCTTTCAGCTATTGAGCACATGTATTTTGCGCGATCAGCCATGCCTATAATTTCTCCAGCACCATACCGAACTGGGCGCCCCATTTGTTGAGTAATCTCAATAGCAATTTCTTCTTTTTGCGAAAGCATGATTTCCGCAAATTTATCAATGTGCTTAATCTTCTCTTCAATTGGCACTAGCTGCCATTTTTTTTGTGCTTTCTTTGCTGTTTCGAGAGTTTTAGTTATAGCGGTTGAGCTTGCAAAATCTGTTTCAAAAATTACTTCTCCATTTATTGGAGAAACGGTTGTCAATTTATTCTTAGTTTCAATCATGCTAAATCCTAGCTGCAATTTCTTGTTTTATATGATTTCAAAATATCTGTTAAGTTGATAATCTGTGATTTGTCTAGCAGCCTCATCAGCTTCCCATATTCTTGTCGCCACATAATTATCAACAAAAACATCCCCGAAAAAATTTCTAGCTAACTCTGATTTATCTAATCTATCAGCAGCTTCATGGAGATTTTTTGGAAGTTTTAGTTTGTCATCATGGGGCATTGCATATGAGTTGCCAATGATTGGGTCAGTTGGCTCTAGTTTGTTTTCAATTCCACAAATGCCTGCTGCTAAGCTAGCCGCCATAGCAAGATATGGATTGCTGTCTGCCCCAGGGATTCTGGTTTCAACTCTCTGTGCCTTGCTTGAGCCAGTGATGGCGCGTAGAGCTGTGGTTCGATTTTCAATACCCCAGGTTGTGAAAGTGGGGGCCCAATATCCTGGTACTAATCTGGTGAATGAATTGACATTAGGCGCCATAAGAGATGTCAATTCTGGTAACATAAGTTGTTGGCCAGCAATGAAATGGCGCATAGTATCTGAAATGTTATGATCCTTGTTTTTGTCAAAGAAACAGTTGTTGCCGTTTTCATCTAATAATGAAACATGGATGTGTCCTCCGGATCCGGGATGTTCTAATGACCATCTGGCCATAAAAGTAGCAATCAACCCCTTGCGCTGGAAAAATCCTTTAGTGAATGTTTTGAAAAGAGCTGCTTTGTCTGCTGCTTGTAGTGCTGTATCAACAGCAATTGCAGCCTCCAGCACTCCAGGGCCTGTTTCAGTGTGCAGGCCTTCTAATGGAATATTTAGGCTTTCAAAAAGTTCTAGAAATTCTGAGTGAAGTTCGGCATCAACCATGCCTCTAATAGCCGAGTATCCAAAGGCTCCAGGAGTTAAAGGGCTTAAGTTTTTGAAGTTTTTTTCTGTAATAGAAAAATGGGTTTCATTGAATACAAAAAACTCGTATTCGCATGCAGCTTGTGGGAATAAGCCAAGTGTATTGGCTTTTTTTATTACATTTTTTAAGATAGTTCTAGGGCAAATTTCAGCAGCTTTCCCAGAAAATTCTCCGAGACAAAAAAGGCCATTATCTTCATAAGGGTATGAGCGTATGCTAGATTCTACAATATTTACTTTTGCATCAGGGTACCCTGTGTGCCAGCCCGTGAAAGGGGTTTTTGTGCACTGTTCATCATTAGTATCCCAGCCGATTATTACATCACAAAAGCCAAACCCATTATCAATGGAGGACAGAAACTTAGACTTGCTCATACGCTTGCCGCGCAGTATGCCATTTAGGTCAAATACACCAACATTAATATGATTTATATCAGCTTCATTTATGAGATTTTTAAGGCTTAAATCACCTGTGATTTTAGTTGCTAAATCCATGCCGCTTTCAATCCTTATTCTTTAGGGACCGTAACACTAATTGCCAGCAGCTCCTAAGGTTTGTTAGAAACAGAATTTTATCAGTTGGGGTTCCATATTTAAAGCGCTAATAGTATTAGAGGTGAGAATATAAATATGCGGTTAAAAAAGGCGCGTAAAGATTATAAGGGGTTAAAGGGGTATAAATGTTATCGAGTGATTTGTAGGTAAAATACAGTTGAAAATATCTATTCAATAATAAGTTAATAATTATAAAAATAAAACTTGCCTGGGCGCGGTGTCTATAGTATCATGCTTAGCCAAATATTTGTGGGTTGTAGGAGTCCAAAATGGCTGAACAGATTGAAATTAATGTAAAATCACGCGAAGTGGCTGGCAGAGCAGCTAGTCGTAAATCTCGACGTGCAGAAGAAGTGCCTGCTGTAGTTTATGGTGCTGGAAAAGCAAATGAAAACGTTATTCTACCTCATAACATCATCTATAAAATGCTTGAGGAAGGTTTGAGCTCTCATGTTCTTGACCTTATTGTTGATGATAAAAAAGCACAAAAAGTAGTTGTAAAAGATGCTCAATATCATCCATACAAGCCTGTTGTTATGCATGTTGATTTCATGCGTGTTAAGGCGAGCGACCCTATTGATATGGTTGTTCCTGTGCACTTTATTGGTGCAGATGTTGCTCCTGGTGTTAAAGAAGGCGGTATTGTTCACCACTTGTTATCAGAGCTGCACATTCGCTGCTTACCAAAAGCTCTTCCAGATCATTTGACTGTAGACCTTACGAATGCTGAGATGAACCATATTGTTCACCTTTCTGATATTGAACTTCCTAAAGGGGTTGAGCTTCTTTCTGTAATTCATGGTGAAGAAGATCATGCTGTAGCTAGCATTACTCCTCCTCCAGTTGCTGAGCCGGAGCCAGAAGTAGAAGCTGAAGCTGCTCTCGAATCTGAGGAAGAAGCTGCTGAAGAAAGTGCTGCTGAAGAAACTCCAGAGGGTGAAACTTCCGAGGAAAGTTAATTAGGAAGCTAGGTAACCTAATGAAGGCGCAGAATATACGCTTGTTGGTGGGCCTGGGAAATCCAGGCTCACAATATGAACTCACTAGACACAATGCAGGTGTTTGGTTATTAAAGCAATTAGCTGACCATAACAACCTGACTTTCAAGCAAGAATCCAAATTTAACGGCTCAGTTACCCGGCTTCGCAAAGATGGTAGCGACTGTTGGCTTTTAATCCCTTCAACTTATATGAATTTAAGTGGCGATGCTGTTCAAGCTTTTGCTAGTTATCATAAGATTAAGCCAGAAGAGATATTAATTGCCCATGATGAATTGGATTTTGGTCCTGGAACTACCAAACTAAAAATTGGCGGAGGTCATGGCGGACATAATGGCTTGCGTGATATTGTTTCTAAGCTTGGCTCAAATAGTTTTTTGCGCTTACGTATTGGAATTGGTCACCCTGGGAATAGCAAAGATGTGACCCCATTTGTGTTATCTAGGCCTTCAATTTCCGAAAAACAAAGTATTCAAGATTCTCTAGATACATGTGAAGCTTTAATTTTTAATATTTTTGATCCGGAGAAAAGAGAAGAGGCGATGAAAGCTCTTCATACTGACTCTAAGGGTTTTTGACAATTAGTGTTGCAAAGCGAAAATATCTAAAATTCTAAAGGATTTGTTCTTTAATTACGCGAATAGCCTATCTATTTAACAAATTAAAGATCAATATTTTTGAATAAACAATAAAGCCTAAAGGTTTTGGTCTTAACTAAATAAAAATGCCTTTGGAGCTTAAGAGAATATAGCCAAAGTCAATTTGTTTTAGGCGAGGCGCAGTCGAAATCGAGTGAAGGAGTGTATTGAAATACACGACTGATCTCGATGAGACTGTAACGAAGAATAAGGCAGATTGGCGCGGCGGTGAGGTAAAAATATGTCGTTTAAATGTGGAATTGTAGGCTTGCCCAACGTAGGCAAGTCAACTTTATTTAATTCACTAACCAAAGCTGGAATCGAAGCTGCAAATTATCCATTCTGCACGATCGATCCACACGTTGGTGTGGTTGCACTTCCTGATGAACGCTTAGATAAAATCGCAGAAATTGTGAAGCCGCAAAACGTTCTCCCAACTACAGTTGAGTTTGTTGATATTGCGGGCCTTGTAGAGGGCGCGTCAAAAGGCGAGGGGCTAGGAAACAAATTCTTGGCAAACATCCGTGAAACTAATGCAATTGCTCACGTTGTGCGTTGTTTTGAAAATCCTGATGTTATTCATGTTTCTGCAAAAGTTGATCCAATTGCAGATATTGAAACTATTAATACCGAGCTTGCTTTAGCTGATCTTGCAGTGGTTGAAAAAGGTATTGAAAAGCAAAACAAAAAAGCTCGAGGTAATGATAAAGAAGCGAAAGCAATTTTAGTTGCCCTTGAAAAAGCTCGAGATGTTTTAAATGAAGGTAATAGTTTGCGCTCGATTGAGTGGTCAGATGACGAATTACAAGCTTTAAATTTATATCAGCTTCTTACCATGAAACCAGTTTTATATGTTGCAAATGTTGATGAGGCTCATTGGACTGATAATCCTATGTTAGATGCTGTTAAAGAATATGCTAGTAAAGAGGGTGCGAAGGTAATTACTTTGTGTGCGGCACTTGAATCTGAGCTAGTGGATATGGATGAAGAAGAGAAAAAAGAATTTCTATCTGAGCTTGGGCTTGCTGAGCCTGGGCTAAATCGAATGATCAAAGCAGGTTATGACTTGCTAGGTCTAAAAACTTATTTTACTGCGGGTGTCAAAGAGGTTCGTGCCTGGACATTTCCAGAAGGGGCAACTGCACCTGAAGCTGCAGCAGTAATTCATACAGATTTCCAACGTGGATTTATTCGCGCTGAAGTTATGCACTATGAAGATTTTATCGAGCATGGTGGAGAGCAAGGCGCCAAGGCTGCTGGTAAATTGCAAGTAGAAGGAAAAGATTATATCGTTCTTGATGGCGATATTATGCATTTCCGTTTTAATGTCTAAGAAGGAGACGTAATGAGAGTTTTATTGAAAAGCGCTTTGATCGCTTTGGGCCTTTCAGGCCTTGTATCTGCTGCTAATGCAGATCAACATAATATTGGTAAAGTTAAAGAAGCTAAACCATTCAGTATTAAACCACAAAAAACTAAACAATCAGTTAAGCGAAACGCCCCTAGAGCCTTGCAAAATAGTCAGGCTAGTGAAATTGCTTATTTAAAGTCACAAGTTGCACGTTTAACTAGTAACCAAAACAAAATTAATGCTCAAATTGATATCTATAAAAAAGAGCATGAAAATGAATTTTACGGTAAGGGGGATACTGTAACTATTTCTCCTTTAGTTGGTCGTCGTTCTTCTTATACGGGAGGTGATTTATTTGTAAAACTGCCAAGTATTAATGAGGACCTGCGTCTACTTAAACAACGTCAAAAGCTACTGAAACGCATCGGCAAAACTGCAGAAGAGATGTTCCAGCGCCCAATTTTAGAAATATCTGGTATGTTTGATGGTCGTTTTGTTCAGAAAGATACTTTTTCAAATGGTGGGACTAGCCAAATTAATCTGCACCGCGCTCGTCTAGAGTTTTTAGCAGAAGTTGCTCCATGGGCACAAGCTTTTATGTCGATTGATTATGATTCTAACCCTAATGAGCCTGAGTTTCGTGGCGCAGGTTTTCCGATTTCTAACTCAAGGTTGTTCTTGCGTCGTGGGTTCTTAACTTTCGGTAACCTTAATCGTACTCCATTTTATGGTTCAATTGGCCAAATGTTCTTACCAATTGGTCGTTATGCAGCGGTTAACGTAACTGGACTGCCGGTTTCTTCAATTACCCAAACTAACGAGCGTGCAATTGTTGCAGGATTTAGTAAATGTGGTTTCGATGGTCAAATATATGCTTATAATGGCTCTGCTTATACAGGCAGTAGCAATGATACGGTTAATGGCTTTGGTGCTAATCTAACTATGGATCGTAACTTTGGCCCATATGAAGTAGTTGCTGGCACAGGCATTATAAGAAACGTTGCTGACGCTGGTGGAATGCAAGATACAACCCGTCGCGGAACTGGACAATTCCAAGGATTTGATAAAAGTATTGCTGATGGAACCGAGCACTTAGAACATAAAGTTCCTGGTGTGAATGCTAACTTGAGTGTAACTCGCGGCCCATATAGATTATATGGCGAGTATTCAGGAGCTGTCCGTCATTTCGCTAGAACAAACATGTCACAAAATGGTCATGGTGCAAAACCTGAGGCTATTCATGGTGAAGCTGACTACACTTTCAAGGTATGGCGTGACCAAGTACCTGCTATGCTAGGTCTTGCATATGATGAAAGTTGGGATTCTTTGCCTCTTGATGTTGCAAAGCGTCACTATACTATAGTTGCAAGTACAAATATCTGGAAAAACACTACTGAAACCTTACAATTCCAGCACTCAATAAATTACGATGCTGGTGATACCTACAACGGTAATGGTGGTGGCAATACAGATGCTAAATCAACAGGTGGTACGGCAAATAGCATACTATTTAACTTGAAGTACGTGTTCTAATTGTTAACAGGTCCTAATAGAAAATAGATTAACTACGCCTGAGCTTAATTGCTTGAAATTACAGAAGTTTGTCATTCCGCGACTTGATCGCGGAATCTAATTTAATGGATCCCGCGGTCAAGCCGCGGGATGACAGATTCAAGCCGCGGGATGACAGTTAATCGTGACTAAAAGAATAGTCTCTTGATTATAAAGGGAAAATAATTTTGGGCCCAAAATCTACAAATATTTATGCAACAATGCCAATTAAATCGAGGAACAATAGAATTTTGGTGTATATTATTTATAATCTGTTGATTTGCAATAAATGAAGCTCAAAACTTAGGTTTAGATAGTAGGGCATCAGGCGCAATTACAGCTGAAAAGTTTTTTATCTTCTAAGCGAAGTGCTGTTAGTTTACCGCCCCAAAGACATCCTGTGTCTAAAGCAAATATATTAGGAGTATTGGCTTTACCTTCAAGGGATGCCCAGTGCCCGAAAATTATATTGTTATTTTTTGTTTTGCGATTATCTAAATAAAACCATGGTAGAGAGTTAGTTGGTTGAGTGCCAATTGGTCCTTTGTGGTTAAGCTCAAGGCGCCCATCAGAGTAACAATATCTAATTCTAGTTAACACATTTACTATGAATCTAATTCTTTCCCATCCTGATAATTTATCAGACCAAGTGCTTGGCTCATCTCCATATAACTTTATGCAAAGCTCTGATCTAAGTTTTGGTTGCAGGAGTAAGGTCTCAAATTCTTTAGAGTGATTTAGAATGTCGGTAATATTCCATTGTGGTATAACGCCAGCATGAACCATTAGAAAGTCTAATTCTTTATCGTAATAAGCAAGCGGCTGTTGGCAAAGCCACTCAATTAATTCTTCTTTATCAGGAGCTTTAAGAATGTCTTGCATTGTGTGTTTTCCCTCAAAGGGGTGGCCATAGGCAAGAGCAATTAAATGAATGTCATGATTGCCGAGAACAATTCTTTTATTTGGCAGATTATTTATAAAACGTAATGTTTCTAGGGATTTTGGTCCACGATTTACAATATCACCAGCAAACCAAAGTGTATCACTTTTTTCGTTAAAGTTGATTTGATCTAAAAGTTTTACTAGTGAGTCATAGCACCCCTGAATATCCCCAATGGCATAGGTTGCCATTAATTAATCCTCAGGCTCTAGATGGACAACTAATACATCGCAACTTGCTGAATGGAGGATAGCGTTTGATGTGGATCCTAAAAGTACTTTTAATCCTTTGCGGCCATGTGTGCCTACAACTATTAGATCAGCATTTAAAGCATTTGCAGTTTCTAGCACCCCTTCTTTTGGGGTCCCTTGTTTTAAGTGTCTTTCTGAGCCAGGAATACCAACTAGCTCAGCTATTTCAATCATTGCTTCATTAGCTTGTGATCTTATTTGCTCTTCTAAATTTATATCAAGAGCATGGCTAAACTGACCGCTGCCGTAAATAGAGGGAGCGTGCTCTACCACATGGACTATACTTAACTTGGCTTCAGATTGATCTGCAATAAATTTTGCATGATTAGCTACTTTTTTGCTTCCTTGTGTGAGGTCTGTTGCTATAAGAACATGTTTATAATGTAGCATGAGAACTCCATTTTTTATGGCAAATATATAATCAGGTCTTAAAACTAGTATTAAGATGCCCCAGTTATTACCTTACTGATTTTGCGTATTTTTTACAAGCGTGTAGGTAAGTCTCGGTAGCAGATTGCAAGAATAATGGGGAATGCTATTAACAAACTTTGGGGTGCAACGTTTAATATTGATTTTTAAGTAAAGGTTGGGATAATGAGTTGTTACGGTTTGAATTTGTTGAAGAAGGTTTGCATAGGGCTGGCCATAGGCTATTGGTTATTGGTAGATAACCATTATTTGATTTCTTCTGAGACTTTTTAAAAGCTCTTGGAGCCAGTTCTTTGAATGAAATTGCTTCACCTAGCAATAATGATATTCCATTTTTGCTAGTATAATAGTCTAAATGTAATTTTTTGAGGTGTTTGAGTGAAGGAGTGACTCCGGCTACAAGTAGTTTATTTAGAGAGTAGTAGTCATTCTCTAGGCATAGCTTGCTAAATTTTTCTTCTATAGCTTTAGAAAGAGAATTTGCTCTTTGTGCTTTTCCGTCAGTAATTGATCTCCCTAGTTCGTGATTTATGTGTATATTTTTCTGTTCTATGCACTTTTCATAGTTTGTTTTTTTGGGGAGCTCACTTCTGATTAAATATATATCATCCATAATTTCAGTGCATCCACTGTCAATCGCTAGCTTTAGAATTTTATCAACTTCTTTAAAATTTGCTTGTCTTTCAAAGTAGCTGCAATAGCGAGCTAGTGCTATGGCTAATCCATGTTGATCAACTTCAAGAAAATGTGTGATTCCGTTATGAGCTTCAAAAATATTTTTGTATAGACCATTACATATTAATTTAGTCATTAATAAATATTCGCTTCCCTTTAGGTGAGGCCCTTTTTTTAATATCCTTTGCCATATATGATAGTCGTTTTCATAATGCTTATAATTTTTTTTGTTGATTACAGTGTTTAATAAGTTATGTAGCCCCTTTTCATATGCAATCATTTGAACGGATTTTAAGCTCTTATGGTCGTATGCACTTATATTTGCGCCCTTTTTAATTAATTCTAAAGCTATTGGTTCGGGGTTTAGTCTTTTTTGCAAGACATGTATTAATAGCGGCGTTTTATGGTAAATTATATTTGGATTAAGACCTAGATCCATTAGAGTTGTAAGTTGATTAAAATTACCCTTTGGCAGCAACAATAAAAATTCTCTTAGTAAATAGGGTTGCTTGTCTTCTTTATTTATATTGTTAGCTATATATGTGTAGTAGGCATTTTGTCCAATAGTTGGTCTGTTTAAACCAAGTGCTGTGTTTAGAGGGTTGTGAAAAGCTTTTGAAAATACAGGTGCGCCATGGTTGATTAATTGCATAACGTCACAGTATGATCCATATATAATCGATTGCTCTAGCCAAAGCCTAATATAATTTTTGAAGTCTATTGAGGAATTTTCGTTAAAATAGTTTTTTAATTTTTGGAAGTGACCTTTAGGAAAGGTTAGTTGTTGTTTAGTAAGCGGATTGAAAGCTAGTTGGAGGTGAAATTTATAGATATTATATGGGGTTTTTCTTGGGTTTAAAATTTTAGAAGTTATGATGGCAATTTCTTGGGTATCTTTAGAAAATATGTGCGTGCCATTTGGGTCTAAAATCTCTACTGTGCCGTCACTTTTAATATTTAAGTTGACAGCATGCATTCCTATGAAGTCAAAACTAAATTGTTTTGAACTGTAGTGACTGCGAAGAAAGTTAATTAAAACACTAAGTTCTTTGGCAATTAATTCGTTACTAATTTCCAAATATATGCTGCAATCCGGCGAATAACTTCTATATAATTTTTGATCGACTTGTGTTTTGTTCATTGTATTTACTGTGCTAACTAGTCTTCCTAGTTCAAATACCCCAGTTCTTGAAGTGATTTGTTTGCTTGTTTGAATCAAAACGGAGTTGGTATTATAGGTTTTTATATGTTCTAGAATTTTCTGAAATCTATCTGTTTCTATATTATTAAATGCACGAATTCTATCGATTGTTATTTTTCTGAAATTACTATTGTAAAAAGCTAGATGGGTTGCCATGCCATAGCAAATCCCTCTGATATTCAGCAGCGGAAGCTTATTTGGCCTCACGGAGTTAAGCGTGGATACAATCTGATTCATCCGTAATATTAGAATTCCTTGAGAGATAGACTCCTTGTATGCATTTACTGTTTCTATCAGTAACAAAGATATTTTATATTGGGATAGTATTCTATTAAATTCGTTCGCATGTGACTTAAGTATAGTTATTCGAGCATCTTCAAATTTATCTGATAAATTACTTAAGGCATGCAGCATTGCCATCAGTCTGGGAGTTGATTCTCTTAAATATGGAGAGTTTTCTTTGTATTCATTTATGGCTTTGTATACCAACTGAGGATTTAAAAGTAAATAATCAAGTTTATTATTTACGTATAGGGTTAATGCTTTTTCTAAATTTTCGTTCTTCTCAGGCATTTTAAAAAATTCATCCTAAGTAGTATCTGAGCCCTATTTGTAGGGCTGTAGCGCCATTATTCCTTGCTCCATATAACCCAAACATTCCTGATCTGTGGTGCAAACGTAATACGAAATCTAATGAATTTATAGGTGAAACGGACGCTTCAAATAATAAGTAGTTTAATAGTTTTTTAGTGTCATTGGCGTCTTTATCGGACCTAGTTTCTCGAGCAGATATTCTAGTGGAGAATGAAGCTCCCTCACCAAAGGCAAGCGAAACAGGAGTGAAGAAAACTCTTCTCCAGCGCAGAATAATCATCGGTGTAAATTGATCTAGGTTTTTAGGATTTTCAACTTGGTGAGTGTAGTTAAATGCTAATGCTACACTAGATACTACTGGCATGAAAAACCTGCCAAGTGCTGAATTTATCGAAAATTCACGAGCTGCCTCAATTGAATAAAGCTTTGAGCTGGTAAGATCCATGCTTCCACTAGCAAGTTGCCCTAAGGTATTGTCGGTTTGTTTCCCATAAAACGCACCTAATGACCATGTGCTTCTAATTAGTGGCAGCGCTAATGCGTTGTTAAAAGAAAATGATATTAACAACAAGAAGACTGTGAAAACACGAGCATATTTGAATTTATGTTTCATTTTAAAAGAAATACCCTAAAATAATGTCATTCCAGCAACAACTGGAATCTATTAATTTAAAACTTGCTTCCAGATTCCGCTGGAATGACGTGAGTTTAAGCTTCTTTAAAGGGCTTGGCATGAGTCTCACGTAGCTTCATAGTTAGCAGCAGAATTATAACCGTTCCAAGTGGTAAAATAAATAGTGCAAATTGGAAGTTATTTATATGTAGGTTAGACAAAATGTTTTCAATATAAATGTTGTGCTGGCTCCAACTAATAAGAATGCCAACTAAAGGTTGGAGTACCATACCGCTCACCATTGTAAGCATGTTAATGAAGGCGATTGCAGAAGCAGAGTATTGATCAGGGGCGTTCTCGCGACCTAAAGAGAAGCAAATTACTTCAGCACTACAGAATACTCCATACAGAAAAAGCATTGTAAGCAGTTGGTTAGGGCTTAGGTTTGGATAATATAGAAATATGATCAGTGTGCAGAGGGAAAGAATTGCTCCGGCAATTATGGGTAATTTGCGATTTCGAAGTTGGTCAGAGATAAGTCCCATGAGTGGAGCTCCTACTAGCCACCCCGCAAAAACTGCAGCATTAATGTGAGCAGCTGATTTTTGAGACAGACCATAAGTGGTTACTAGGAATTGAACCCCCCATGTCTCACCAAAAACTGCTAAAGAACAATAAAAACAAAGGGCAATTGATCCGCTAATCCATATTTGAGGGTTCTTAGCAATTGCAGCAAGTCCTGAGAATACATCTTGGAAGGTCGGGCGAGGGTTGCGTTTAGGACAAAGATCATCATGTTTGTCCCTAACCAATAGCCAAAGTACTGGAATCAGCATGACCCCGAAAGATGCACTATAAAGGATTGTATCTAACCAGCCAATAGTTTGAGAAAGGTGCATGATTTCAGTGTCACCTATCATTGCACCCACCATGCCAAGGGCTGTCGCTAACCCTGAAAATAGCGCAAAACGGTTGGCAGGCAACCAAATAACGGCGAGTTTTAACACCCCAACAAAAGCAAAAGCACTACCAAATCCAACCATAAACCTGCCAGTGCAAGCTATATAAAAATAGGTATTTGGTGAAAAATAAGTGTGTGGCATTGCAAACATATAGCTGCCAAGTGCGCAGAAAGCTACGGCTGTAGTTAGTACTCGTCTCGGTCCATAGAGGTCAGTGATCATGCCTACTAGTAGTTGCATTGGGGTGTAAGCGGTGTAATAAAACCCGACTAAAAGACCAAAACCCTCGTAGCCAATGCCATAGTAGCTCATTAGCTCGTTGCTCATTACACTGGGTTCGACGCGTAGAAGATATTCATAGCTGTAGAAAATTGCGCCTAATGCGCAAACCAACCAACCGGCTAGCGTGGCTCTTTTCACACCGCCATTTTGCTGCGACATATTGCCTCTAAACTTCTATTAACTTGCCATTAGGGTACCAGTTTGACAACTTTTTATCAATTTGGAGTGTTTGCTTTTAAATTTGAAGGGTCTGGTTTTGTAAGGATAAATTTATGTATGGCGATTGGATGTATCTTATTTTATATACTATCATTTTACGTAAGGCCTCGAACTAAGGTGGGGGTAAAATGGCTGACAAGAATAAAAAAAATAAGATTAAAAAGAAGTTAACCTCTAAGGAGGAATTGAAAGAAGTTCAAGGAGGGATGGGCTCTGGTGGATTAGCGGCAGGCGTGAATAGTTGCCGTCATGGAGTGTCATTCAGGAGGTCTTGCTCAAGTTGTGCTCGTTCTGGCAAAAGATGGTGATAATTTAGCTCTCCTGCCCAGCTAGGACAGGGGATATAGATTAGCTTCTTTTGCAATCTTATCTGCGAGAAGGTGGTGTTTTGGCTTCACCAGATTCAAGCTCACGTTCAGCGTGTAGACTTTCAAGGTTGGCTTTATAATCTTTAGCAACATCGATGTTAAACTCTCTTGCTGCTGCATATATCTCTGGGGCTATTTCTTTATGTTTAACGGCTAATTCAGCTAGATTTTTAATATCATCGATGTCAAATTTTACGCCTGATTTGTTTTCGTAATTCCAGCCAAACAGTTCGCATGCAATCATCATCGCTTTAACTTGTGCGGTGTTGGTTTTACGTTGACCCTGGCCACCGTTGATGATGATTCTATCATAACTAACATTGTCACCTTCAACTTTGCAGTTGGTTCTGCGAAAGTTAGCACCCATTTCGGCAGCCAGTGCTAAATATTCTGTTCTTGGTAAATATCTTTTCTCGTTCTTATAGTTAACTTTTATATAGTTTTGTTTTTGATATTTCAAGTATTTAGCCTCAAAGGGGTTTTTGCTAATTATTTTCACTTTGCCTATCAAATCTTTAACTTTGATTTCTTTTCCATCATGCATGATAGTATCGTTCGGTTCTTTACCTTCCTCTCTAGCCTTAAAGTATTGCCATACATTTTTATGATTACGCCTATTTTTGCTTTTTAGTAGATTAAGGTAGAGATTGAAAGAGTCAAGATTGCCTCCGCTTCTTGTGCGAAATGTGTTGAAGGTTTCATCACCTATCTTTCTAAGTTTTTCAACGTAAGTCACATCTTCTTTGCTTACTTTTTGATTCTCGATGGCTTTTTCTTCGTCATTTTTATTATCGAACCTGCGAGGTAACGCTTGAATTCTAGCTGTATGAATATAAGTTTTGTTTTCGTCAGTTAGTTTTTTGTCTTCATTTACAGTTGCTGGGTTAAAATCGTCTTCTTCTGAGTTCTCAACTTTTACTTTCTTAGAGACGTAGCGTTGGCGATTAAGTTTTTTCTCGTCGGTTTCATCTCTTGCTTGCTTAATTTTTTCCGCAACAGCTTCATTTATCTCTTTTAGGAGCTCTTTATCAGACTTGGTTTCTTCACTTATTGCGTCAATAACATCAAGGCTAATGCTTGAACTATCAGTTGCAGCTTTTAATTCTTCAGAAATTTCTTTTGCAATAGTTTCTCTATTCTTATTTGTTTCTAACAAATTTTCGCGATTTTTAATCATGATGCTAATGTTTTCAAGAGTCTGACTTTTTTCAACCAGTTCAAATACCACTTTTTTCGCGGCATTAACACCAGTTAGTATCTGCGTAGCTTCCATTTCGAATTCTTTAGCGAAGCTATCAACTTCAGTTGCTGAGGTATTGTTATCTTCGAATCGTTTAAGCGCTCTTCTGTAACGTTCAATCAATATCAAATAAGCTTTGGTGTAGTGCTCTTCAATCCTTGCTTTATATTTTTTAGGGGTTTCTTTGCCTTTTGGTTTGATGGCGTATAGAGTTGATCTCGTATTTTTAACAGCATTAAGCAAAGTGTCGTTTATCTCTTGATCGCTCTTAGGTTTGCCGTCACTATCAACAACATAGGTGTATTTTTTTAGTATATCTACAATGGAATCGCACTGTTTATCAATATAGTCAAGAGTTGATTCTTCTTTTTCCTTTTCTTTTAGGTCTTTTTTTCTAAGCTTGACTATGTTTCGTAGTATTTTAGTGATTTCTTTCTTGTCATCACCCTCAATATCCTTTCCAGGTATTCTGAGAACTCCAAGCTGTCCTAGTCGTTCATCTAAAAGTATGTTGTAGTAACGGTCGCCTGTCTCGCTTTTAAAAACAATGCCTGATTTTTTTGTATTAATTTCTGCTGCAAAAGGGTTAATTTGGCTATCGCTGAGTCTTTTATTAAATTTTTGAGCTTCATCAGCAATATCGTTTCCTGTGAATGCGTCGGCATCTTCCATCACTACGCCGGCAGCTGCTTCAAGGGCTTTATCATGTGCATTTTTTAGGTTTATCAGGCCAGGGTCTATAACGGAATGGTCAGCGGCTTTGCCTTCTTTGATAATAAGAGCCCAGGCGTTTGCTGCTTTAATTTTATCATCTGAGTTATTTGTTTTATATTTTGCAATTTCTGATATAGCATCAATAAGTTCAATTTTTCGTTCTCTAAGAGCTTTACCTGCATCACCTTCAAGTTCTGCTTCTACAGTTTCCTTAAGCTTTGTTAGTTCATTGTTAAAAGTATTTAAGGAGCTTTCCTCGTTCCCAGAGCTTGAAGCTTCTTCTTTGAGTATTGATTCATCGATTGCGGCAGCCGTAATAATTGCTTTGTAAAGCTCTTCAATGCTACTAAATTTTTGTGAACTTGTTCCTGCCATAACTTACCTCGATAACCATATTTTATGCAAAAATTATAGTTTAAAATTTGATTCAGTGCCATTTGCTTTAGTTCGTTAGCATAGATCTTGCTGATCAATTTACTGTTGTTATTCTACATATTTAATCTTAAGAAAACATTAGGGCCGTTGTCTGACATTTTTGCTATCTCTGTAGGGTGCGAAAAATTGAGTTAAAAAATATTTTTAAAGTTAACTAATACCATGTCACCCCGCAACATGTGCAGGGTGACATAATATTGTAAAATTTAAATGTTAATTCATTAAATTTTAAGAAGATTTTTACTTTTAATTTATTTGGATTAAAATTTTGTGTCTAACAGAGTTGTTGCAGACATAGTGCTGTCTCCATATTTATCTATCTCCTGTTCAGGAAATAGTTCAGAATTGCGCTCGTTAAATTCCCTAATAACTTCACATGCGCTCTTATCTTTTTGTACAAGAATAGGAAATAATTTGCGATTAATATTTTCAAAGTTTTCGCTAATAGGGGCGTCGGGAGGTGGGTTTGTGATCTCAATAGCTTTAGCCATTTCAATTTGTATTTTTAGATATCTGTTTTTCAAATTCCTTAATTTATCTTGTGCAGCACTTTCGCGCTTATCTTGCATTTTATTTCTAATAATCTCGCTTAAAGTTGGAATATAATTCGGATCTAAGAGTTTGTTGTTTTTGATCTCATTAAACTTCTCGTGATATTTGATTAGGCGATCATAGTAATAGAGGTTTGGGTCTTTTAAAATAGTTTCAAGAGTTTCAATTTGCCTTATCTGTGTTGCTAAAGAATGATTGCTAACTCTGGGTTGGTTGATGTTTTTCTTGCTTAGTTTTTTATTAAGTTGCACTTTTGCGCGCTTGCAGCGACCTAGTAATATGGATACTTCCTTTATAGATTTATCACTAATTCTTGCGTTTCTTTTGTGTTTAATTTTCTCACCTGCCACTTCTTCGTACCAACTATCAATTGCAAGATTGTGTAGATTTTTAATTATACAGTTTAATAGTACATTATTTTTTCTAAGGTAGTTGCTTATATTGCCCAAATAACCATTCTCTACACTTCTTTGGTGGTGTATTAAAAAATTTAAAAAAATAACTCGATTGTTATTCGGTATTGTTTTTTTTAACTGGTTGATTAGGTTTAGATACTGTTTGTTGATTTTTTCATCTTTAGAAAAAGGTTCGAGCCATAGATAAAATGGTTTTTTATTGGGATTTTTTGCTCGCATAGCAGCAATATAAAAATCTATATTTGCCCATATGTGATGGATGGCGTTGCTTAATTTGATATCTTGAGTTGTAGGGGATGTGTTTTTTTTCTTACTAAATAGCAACATCTTCTTCGTCCTTGAATTAGATTGATCCTATTAATGCTAACATTAGTTTTATATAATCTCAGAATAGTTTAAAAAACAATTTGTTACAAGGTTTTTCTAATGATTACATTTAATATGATTGGTGCAGGTAGAGTAGGAAAGGCAATTGTAAGGATTTTAAGTTTATCAAAAATAGCCCAGTTAAGTGGTGTGGTTAATAGGACACTTGATAGCTCTATTCATGCCTGTAATGAACTGAGGTTGGGACTTGCTGTGCAGCATATCGTTGATTTGCCGCGTGCAGATTTAATATTTATTACTTGTAATGATGATGCTATTGAGAATTGCTGTGAAAATTTAGCAAAGAATAAAAATATAAATCAGTCAATTGTTGTACATATGTCAGGTTTGAAAACGTCACGATCTCTGGATGTCTTGAAAAGACATGGCTGCTCCGTTGCCAGTTTTCATCCGATGTATAGTTTTTCGGGCGATGAAAAAAAACCAAGTTTGCAAGGTGTTTACTGTGCGGTTGAGGGTGATAAGAAAGCGATAGGATTTTTGCAAGATATTTTTACCCCTGTTGGTGCAATTTTGTATGAAATTGATCCAGACCAGAAGGCTTTATATCATGCCGCTGGCGTGTTTATTAGTAATTATTCTGTTGTTTTGTGTGATATGGGCATAAACCTTTTAGAAGGCTCAGGAATTGAGGCAGGTATTGCATCAGAAATTGTTAAAAGCCTTTTCATGAATACTGCAAATAATGTTTCAAAAGTTGGTAGACCAATTAATGCCTTGACCGGGCCTGCCCAAAGAGGGGATGAGGGTACGATCGAGAGCCATCTTTCAGCTCTGAAGGCTTATGATCATGACCTCGTGAAGATATATGAAATTTTTAAGACTGTTATTCAAAAAGTGCCTAGGTAAATCCTTCAAAGTTCACTCATTAACCTGCCTCGCGCGGGGGAGTATTTTTGTGAAGATCAATTGTCAACAGACTCCATTCTAGGTAAAGTGTTTTTCCGTGGATAGGTATTTGAAGGCTTGTTAGTACAAAATGATCAACTCAAATAAAAAATCATCAAAAACGATAGCGATTATTGCTATTATTGCCTCTTTGGCAGGGCTATTGTTTGGCTTTGATACTGGAATAATCTCAGGGGCTTTGTTATTTATTGAAAAAGATTTTCATGCAAGTGTCTGGGTGCAAGAAATAATTGTCGGTAGCGTATTAGTTGGGGCAATTATTGGCTCTAGTGGTAGTGGCAAGCTCGCTGACAAACTTGGGCGTCGCATTATGCTCTTGTATATTTCGTCAATTTTTGTGTTTGGCACTTTTCTTTCTGCGCTGGCTCCTAATGTAGAAATTTTATTAATCGGTAGATTTTTTATTGGTTTGGCGATTGGGATGGGATCTTATACGGCTCCTCTTTATATTGCCGAGTCAGCTCCACAGCATAAGCGTGGTGAGCTAGTATCACTAAATCAATTAATGATCACTGTTGGTATCATGTGTTCGTATTTTATTAGTTATTCTTTTTCCGGAACAGTTGGCGCTTGGCGCTGGATGTTTGCTATAGGCCTAGTCCCTGCTTCTATGCTTGGAATAGGTTTCCTCTTTTTGCCAGAAAGCCCTAGATGGCTAGTAAAACAGAATAGAAGGCAGGAAGCCGCCAAGATTTTAAGCTTTTTGCGCGGGGCTAGTAATGTTGATGCTGAGCTTGATTCAATAACAAATAGCTTGCAGGAGCGACAGGCTAAATTTAAAGATTTATTTTCTGCCTGGGCGCGTCCCGTGCTTTTTCTTGGTGTTGCTTTGGCCTTCTTTCAGCAGACAACAGGCATTAATGCAATAATTTATTATTCGCCAAGAGTGTTTCAGATGGCCGGATTTTATGACGCTTCAAGTTCGATTTTAGCCACAGCTGGTGTTGGTGTCTTAAATGTTTTGTCTACTATTTTTGCAATAAAAGTTGTTGATAGGCTTGGGCGTAGGCCTCTGATGTTTATAGGTCTTACTGGTATGGGGGCAAGTTTGTTTATTATTTCGTATGTTTTTCATGACCCATCAAACACGTCAGTGTTGCGTTGGGCTACAGTTGGAAGTGTTTTTAGTTATATAGTCTGTTTTGCTTTTAGTATGGGCGCATTAATGTGGTTAATGCTTTCTGAAATTTTTCCTTTGGAAATTCGTGGTGTTGCAATGAGTTTAGCTGTAGCTTCCTGTTGGTTTTTTAATTTATCTGTATCAACAACCTTTTTAACCTTAGTTAAAATGATCGGCATCAGCAATACTTTCTCTTTGTATGGAGCAATGTGTGTAATTGGGTTAGTTTTTGGGTATTTATTTGTTCCTGAAACTAAGGGTGTTTCTCTGGAGGAGATTGAAAAGAATATTCGTAAACGACTGCCTTTACGAGAAATTGGGCAGTCAGTTGGAGCTAATACAAGATTAGATCCGGTTAGAGAGATTAAGCCCTTATGATAAAAAAATGGTTTGTAATTTGGGATTTGGGAGCAACTAAATGCGCTGCAGCTGTTGTATCTTTTGATGTTGCAGAACAGTCTTATAAGTGTGTTAAATCAACTTCTATCTCCCTGCGCGAGCATGGTTCATTGCCTGCATTGGCAGCCGATCTTGAGCAAAAGCTTAATATAGATATGGGAGAGGCTGATGCAATTTGTATTTGTGCATCTGGAGTTTATTTTGATGGAGTGCTTCATCATGCTGTTGGTTACCCATATCCCATGGAATTTGCTAAATTGCAACAAGCTTTAAACTGGCGGCAGTTGTCGGTAGTGCATGATTATGTCCCTGTTTTATGTGCAACATTTACTGCTTTTGGCAGTGGCGGGGACATGGTTAAAGTCGTGAGGGAGGGAAGTCCTGATGTATTTGGCCGTCGTGTTGCGTTTGGCATTGGCACAGGCCTTGGTATGAAGGACGGCGTTCTAAGAGAGGATGGTAGTTTTTGGCTTGGCACTAATGAGATGGGGCATGTTGGTTTGTCGGCTCCGCCAATAACTGCAAAATCGTACTACGCAAGACATTTAGATATTCTCAAGTTTATTGAGTTTAAAGCTTCGCAAGGATCAAGCTTGCCGCTTACTTTTGAAACAATTTTGTCAGGTAGAGGGGTGTCATTGTTGCATCAATTTCTTACCAATGAGCAAGAAGAAGTAAGCCCTGAAGAAATTGGTGAGCTTGCAAAAATTGGTAAAGCCTCTGAGACGATGGCTTTGTTTTCTTGGTATTTAGGATTATTTGTTGGTGGAGTAGAGCTTGCTCTAATGCCGAGTGGGGGTATTTGGATGACTGGTGGAGTTTTGCAAAAGCATCCCGATTTAGTTTTCCACCCTGAATTTCAAAAAGGTATTAATTCTTCAACTGCATACATGGAGGCGAGAGAAAAAATCCCTCTTGCAATATTCACAGATCATGAGCATGTATTTGTTGGCGGGGCATATTATGCGGCTAACAGATTGCTTGTGTAGGCATCTCTTGATAAATTGGCATATTGGGTTGGCTGTTTTAACTGGAAACGGTGTTCAAACCCTGAAGATTTACAGGTATAATGATTTAAGATAATCCTCACCTAAGGTGTATCAAATTGAATAATTTAATGAAAAATATCCTGCTATGGATAGTGATTGCGATAATTTTGATTTCAGTTTTCGATAATTTTGGGCCGCGCCAGCAAAATGTCGATAAGTTTACTTACTCTCAATTTATTGACCAGGTAAAGCAGGGCAATATTAATAATGTAACAATTTACGATACTGAACGAGCTATTCGTGGCGAATCAAAAAATGGACAAAAATTCCTAACATACATGCCAATGGAAGACCCATATCTTATGAATGAATTACTTCAACATAAGGTTATGGTTCAGGGTAAGCCTCCTGAGAAACATGGCTTGCTTATGCAAATTTTTATTAACTGGTTCCCAATTTTACTATTGATTGCAGTGTGGATTTTCTTTATGCGCCAGATGCAGGGTGGCGGCGGTCGCGGTGGGCCAATGTCGTTCGGCAGGTCTCGTGCACGCATGATGGGTGAAGATCAGGTCAAGGTCACCTTCGCTGATGTTGCTGGTATTGATGAGGCCAAAGAAGAAGTTTCGGAACTAGTTGATTTTCTTAAAGACCCTACTAAGTTTCAACGTTTAGGTGGCCGCATCCCTCATGGTGCATTATTAGTGGGGCCTCCCGGTTCTGGTAAGACTTTACTTGCTAAAGCTGTTGCTGGTGAAGCAAAAGTTCCTTTCTTTTCAATTTCAGGGTCTGACTTTGTTGAAATGTTTGTTGGTGTTGGTGCTTCTCGTGTTCGCGATATGTTTGAACAAGCAAAGCGTCATGCTCCATGCATTATCTTTATCGATGAGATTGATGCCGTGGGTAGGCATCGTGGTGCTGGTATGGGTGGTGGCCATGATGAACGTGAACAAACCCTTAACCAGATGTTAGTTGAGATGGATGGTTTTGAAGGGAAGGAAGGGGTTATTGTGATGGCTGCAACAAACCGACCTGACGTGCTTGATCCCGCACTTTTACGCCCTGGACGATTTGATCGCCAGATTACTGTGCCTTTGCCCGATGTGCGAGGTCGTGAGTTCATCCTTCAGGTGCATACTAGAAAAGTACCTTTGGATAAAAACGTTGATTTGAATGCCATAGCGCGTAGTACACCAGGGTTTTCTGGTGCTGATTTAGCCAATCTTGCTAACGAGGCAGCTTTATATGCAGCGCGAGAAAACCGTCGGTTAGTAGTAATGCAAGATTTTGAAAAAGCTAAAGACAAAATCATTATGGGCGCAGAACGACGTACTATGGTGATGAGTGAAGACCAAAAGAAACTGACTGCCTATCACGAGGCAGGGCATGCAATTGTTGGTCTTTCCACTCCTGGTCATGATCCTGTTTATAAAATTAGTATTATTCCTCGAGGTAGGGCGCTTGGTGTGACCATGTTTGTTCCTGAGGAAGACCGTTATAACTACTCTTTAAATTATCTTACTGGGCAGTTAGCTGGTCTATTTGGCGGTCGTGTTGCTGAAGAAGTTATTTATGGTAGAGATAATATTACTACTGGTGCTTCTAATGATATTGAAAAAGCTACAGAGATCGCTAAAAATATGGTGACTAAGTGGGGCTTGTCTGAAAAACTTGGCCCAATTACTTATAGCGAACGAGATGACCAACCATTTCTTGGGCGTGGCATGTCGCAAACTAGAGAAATTTCTGAAGGTACAGCAGCTCTTATTGATGCAGAGGTTAAGTCTATTGTTGAGGCGAGCTATCAAAAGGCTACTGAAATTCTGAAATCTAAAATGGATATTCTGCACCTTATGGCGGATGCTTTAATGAAGTATGAAACTATTGAAGGTAAGCAGATTGATGATGTAATGGCTGGGAAGCCGGCGAGAGCTCCTGAAGCTGTTTCTGATGAGGCTAAACCAAAGAAGCAAAAAGTTGATAATGATGCAGCTAAGCCTTCAACTGGTGGCGTGAAGCGTGGTAGAAAGCCAAAGAAAGATCAGGGCAATGATACCGATCAAGGAAATCTCGAACAACCTGAAGAGTAATTAATGGCGAAAGCAAAGAAGTATTTTGGTACCGATGGTATTCGTGGTCGAGTTGGTGAGAAGAAAGTAAGTCCTGATTTTATTTTGAAGCTAGGATGGGCCGTTGGTAAAGTAATTAACCGTTCGGGTGCCAGTGTTTTAATCGGTAAGGATACTCGTATTTCTGGTTATCTAATTGAGTCAGCGCTTGAGGCAGGCCTTTCTGCTGCGGGTGTTGACATTAGCTTGGTTGGGCCTCTTCCAACACCTGGCATTGCTTATCTAACAAGAACTTTGCGTGCTGATATTGGTATTGTTATTAGCGCGTCTCACAATCCGTTTTATGATAATGGAATCAAGTTTTTTGATTCTCAAGGCTGGAAGATAAACGACGAAATTGAGTATGAAATTGAAAAATATTTAGGTCATGATCTTGTCTGTGTGCCATCTGATCAGTTAGGTAAAGCTATTAGAATTAATGATGCTCAAGGTAGGTATATTGAGTTTTGTAAAGGTTCAATTCCTATCGATATGCGACTTGATGGCCTAAAAATTGCTCTTGATTGTGCAAATGGTGCTACCTATGATGTGGCGCCGTCCGTGTTTCATGAGCTAGGCGCTGAAGTCATAACTATCGGTAATAATCCTGACGGCTTAAATATTAATGAGGAGTGCGGTTCAACTCATCCGCATCAACTGCAAAAATTAGTGCTAGATGCCAAGGCAGATATTGGCATAGCTCTGGATGGGGATGGCGATAGAGTTATTCTTGTTGATCATCGCGGTGAAGTTGTCGATGGTGATGAGATTCTTTATGTCTTGATGAGTCACCTGCATGATACTAACGGGTTATGTGGAGGGGTAGTTGGAACTGTAATGACTAATTATGGGCTGGAAGTTGCTTGTAAGAAGTTGAATGTGCCGTTTGTTCGATCTAAAGTCGGTGATCGTTATGTTTTAAGTTCGCTTGTTGGTAATGGTTGGAAGCTTGGTGGTGAATCATCAGGTCATATTGTTAACCTTGCCAAAACCACATCAGGAGATGGGATAATAACAGCCCTTCAAGTGCTAGAGGCAATGAACTCTAGTGGCAAATCTCTAGTTGAACTTCGCAGTGGCCTTGATAAAATGCCTCAAACTTTAGTTAATGTGAGAGTTAAGAATCCAGCTAGAGCAAATGATTGTAAGCCTTTGCAAGATGCCGTTAAAGAAATTGAGTCAAAATTAAGTGGCAAGGGCCGTGTATTGTTGAGGCCTTCAGGAACCGAGCCTGTCGTAAGGGTTATGGTTGAAGGTGAAACTGAAGAATTGGTCAACGAGTATGCTCAAATTCTCGCGGAAGTAGTAGATCAAAATTTAACATAGGATTTCATAGAATGAGCAAACAGATTGCGGCTTCAATATTGTCGGCAGATTTTGCGCGCCTTGGAGAGGAGGTAGATGCAGTTTTGGCGGCGGGCGCTGATATGATTCATTTTGATGTGATGGATAACCATTATGTGCCCAACCTGACGATTGGGCCTATGGTTTGTAAAGCTCTTCGTGACTATGGTGTAACAGCTCCAATTGATGTTCATCTAATGGTGAAACCCGTAGATAACCTTATTAAGTCTTTTGCTGAAGCTGGTGCAACTTCAATTGCAATTCACCCAGAGGCCACTGAGCATTTAGACAGTAGCTTGCAGCTTATTAAATCTCTAGGTTGCGAAGCTGGAGTTGCGATTAATCCTGCTACTTCGCTTGATTGCTTAGATTATGTGGTTAATTATCTTTCATTTGTTTTGATGATGACAGTTAATCCTGGTTTTGGCGGGCAGTCTTTTATCGAAAGTGGTATATCTAAAATTGAAGAAGTTTCTCATAAGCTTGTTGGAACTGGTATTTGTATCGCCGTTGATGGCGGAGTGAAGGCAAATAATATTGGTAAGATATCAAAAGCAGGAGCTTCTAGGTTTATAGTTGGTTCTGGAATTTATAATCAAAAAGATTATAAGCAAGCAATTAAAGAGTTGCGCGCTTATTTATAAGTATAAAAAACCCTGCTTAGGCAGGGTTTTTTATTTTTTTGGCTAATTGTTTCGCTAAAGCTTAGTTTTTGCTTTCTTCAGCAGGAACTACTGATACAAATTTACGAAAATTTTTGCCTTTGTTTTCAAATTTTACTTGTCCATTCACTAGCGCAAAGAGGGTATGGTCTTTACCCATGCCAACATTTTTGCCAGGATGAATTTTTGTGCCGCGTTGACGAACAAGGATGTTGCCAGCTAGAACGTTTTCGCTGCCAAATTTCTTAGTTCCTAATCGCTTAGAATTAGAATCGCGACCGTTCTTGGTACTGCCGCCTGCCTTCTTATGAGCCATACTATGATCTCCGCTAGTGGTCTTGGCTCTACATGCTTTTGTCAATTCTGAAAAAACAGTGAGCAACAAGATTTGATTATATACCTGTTATTTTCTTAAAAGAAGACTCTATCTTCGCTAGAAGATAAAACATCTGCCTTATTTAGCTTCAGCTTTTTTAGCTGCTGCTTTTTTAGTTTTAATGCTTTTAATTACAACCTCAGTGTAATCTTGACGATGACCTTGGCGTTTCATGCTGTGCTTACGACGGCGGAATTTTAAGATTTTAATCTTAGGGCCGCGGCCTTCTGTAACAACTTCAGCCTGAACTTTAGCACCGCTAACTGAAGGAGTACCAACTTCGATGTTTTCACCTTCACCCACAGCAAGTACTTTGTCAAATTCGACTTTTGAACCAGCTTCAAGTGCCAATTTTTCAATTTTAAGTTTGTCACCCTCTTGGACTTTATATTGCTTGCCGCCTGTTTCGATAACTGCGTACATGGGTGTTTCTCCTACCTAATACTGGGCTTACGCGAAATAATGATTGTATCTTTTTGTTAAAAGTTAGCTCAAAATTCCTATGTATATATATACTTCGAGTTTTCGCCTACTTTTGCCCCCAAAACTCATTTCTCGCGTAAGCCCAGTGACATTAATTCGATTTTTACAAGCCCTACATTCTAAGGTAATTTTATATACGAATCAACCACTAATTAAATTAAAGCGGATAATTTCAATACATGCTTTTAAGCCGTCACGAAAGGACTTCATGTGCTTTCCTTCTGCAAATGTTCTTGGAACGTAATCAATAGCTATTTGTGAGTAATTTGGCTTGGGTTTTATTTTTGAAAGTTTAGCGGTGATTTCAGGTTCAAAACCAAAATTAGATTTAGATTTAAGTTTAGGGGCTATCTCCCTTATTAAATCACCCCTAATCATTTTATAACATACTTCCATATCGCCAACTTTAACACCGCCTCTAGGATAAGTGAAAAAATTAGAAAAGGCGGTTAGCACCTTATTACCGAGCCAATTGTGTATGTAGATGACTTTATTTTTTTTGCCATAGCGATTGCCATAGATAAAATCTAATTCTGGATTATCTATAAACATTTTTACAAATTGCTTGATGTTTTGTGGATTGTACTCAAGGTCAGCGTCTTGAATAATAACTAGATCTCCACGTGAACTTAGAATACCAGTCTTTACAGCCTGAGACTTACCCTTGTTTTTGATATGACTAATCAATTTAATATTTGATTTGTTGTTTTTATGTTTGAAACTTTCAATCAAATTTGCAGACTTATCAGTAGATGAGTCATTTATTATTATAATTTCTGGCTGAAGGGGGCTTAAATCAGTATTAACCAGATTCTGAAGCAACTGTTCTATGGTTTTTTCCTCATTAAAGCAAGGTATGATTATTGAAAGTGTTTTATGCTTCATGGTTTGTTTATCTTAGACTTAACAGATAAAAATAATTTATAGAAAATTTCGCCAATGCTTTGGACAAGAGCGCAAAAGTAAAGTGTAAACCCAATATAAAAAATCATAGCTGCAAGAATTGTATGCCTTAAGATTTCCATAGAATCCAGATGCCATGAAAGCAGTGTGGTTGATAGGCCAGTTAGCATTATGTATGCGCCTACTAAATATAAATTTCTGTAGTTTTTGTTTTGAAAAATTGAGTAATATGTCGAGACAAGGAGAGCTAACAGAAATAAAATAGGGTAGAATTCAAAAGACTTAAGTGTGACAGTAACTAGAAATTTAAGTCCATTAATAAGTTCGAAATTGACACCAGTATAATTGACATACATTGACAGCAGTATGTAACCAATTACACTTTGGCTCCAGCTGAAATTAAATGAGTTGGCTATGCTTTTCATGCTAAATGGCATGAGTAGCGTATAGTTTGGGTTGGTTATAAGATATTTTAAATATACTTTTTCACCGCCATTTTTAACCCATTTTTTAATTTCAGGTGATTTACTGTGTGAAATTGCGTACATATCTTTTTTAAAGTCATACTTGGGTATATGTTTGGGGAATCCATTTGCAAGAAAATAATTCATCATTGAGTTATCTTTCTGAGGCATGCTGCGAGTTGAGATTATATTAGTAAAAGGAAAGTCCATGCTGTCGGAAAGACTATTTGAATATAGTGCGTATGAAAATATTACCGCTAGTATTAGCGCCAATTTAATAATGATTTTATTTTTGAAACCATATTTATACATCATGAAAAAGAATAGTGGTGACAGGCTAAGGGCAAACATCAAATTAAAATTACGAGTAAAGACAAGCGCTATAATGGATGCGACAAGGGTGTATAGATATAAGTTTTTTTTGGTTCTTAGCAATTCCAAGCTTAAGGCAAAAGATATTAAGAAAAATGAGAATGATAGAGATTCGGTTAGTATGCAAGAGTTCCAGGTAACTATAGATCCCGATAAAAAATAACCTATTAAAATCGTAAAAATTATTAATTTAGTTGGAATGTTTTCAAAAAATCTATCAAGAGCAATAAAGAAATAAATCATTGCTAAAGATGAAACTATGTATTGAAAAGCTGTGACTAATGAGTGGTTTTTGCCAAATATCCATATAACTATTGGGAGCACAAAGGTGCGATTTCCCCCAAGCCAGCTAGTTAATTTAAATGGATCAAACTGAGAATAACTTCCGGTATCAGGAAACGTTTTTATTGGTGTCTGAATAAAGTAAGCTAGCTGAATTCCTATTATTAGGGCTATTACGGCTACTAGAAGGGCGTTGTTAAAAGTTAAATTTTTAACCTTTTCTGTAAGGGGCATAATATTCAAATCCGTTTGAAAAAATTATAAAAAATACGGGCATGATCACCTAATGATACAAATAAAATACGTATCCAATATAAATTAAGGTAAGTCCTGTACCTTCTATTCTATTGATAGTCCCGGCATTTTTTTTGTAGCCATACGACATGCCAACAAGTAATATCGAGATTATAAATAATATTGGGTAATCCCGCCACAATACTAACTTCGGTAGACTGCTAGGGTGGATAAGCCCAGGCATGGACATTACGGCCAATAAATTAAAAATATTTGATCCAATCAGGTTGCCAAGCACTAGGTCATCTTCTCCTTTTAGCGCCCCGGATATACAGGTTGCTAGTTCAGGAAGGCTTGAGCCTACAGCAACGATAGTTAATCCAATGACTAAATCACTTATACCAAAAATAGTGGCAATTTTAGTTGCGCCATATATCAGCATTTTTGAGCTTGCAAATAGTAAAATCAAACCAGATGTAAACTGAAAAGCGGCCACGCTATTAGTCATTGTGATAGGTTTTTCTTTTTTAAGTTCAGATTTTATCGCATCATCTGATTTTCGCGCTTTTGAGACTATTAAAATTATAAATGCCAAAATTAAAATCATTGCAATTATAAGCATTGATGCATCGAATCTTCCCAAATATCCGTCTATGATTAATATCCAAGATAAAATCATGGCAATAAACAAAATTGGTAATTCACGTTTAAGAAGTTTTGAATGTATTGATAGTGGTTTGATTACAGCTGTGATTCCAATAACTAAGCTAATATTTGCAATGCTTGAGCCTACAGCGTTACCAATGCCCATGGCTGGATATCCTTGCCATGCAGCTGTGCCAGATACTAGCATCTCAGGAAATGAGGTTGCAAACCCTACTAATACTACGCCTATTACAATTGAGGGTATGCCAAAATTTCTGGCAATTGCCGAAGAGCTTGTGACAAAAATCTCTGCAGCAAAATAGAGAAGTATCGAACCTAAAATTATTAATAGAATAAATATAGCGATATTAGCCCCCGATGGTCCTTCGTCTAAGGTTTAATTTTTGCATATCACCTTAAAATATTTCAAATTCTAAGCTTTTGTTTCATCATCAGCTACAGGAATATCTTGTTCGGCAGCCATATATTTCAGCTTTGCATTTGGGTCTTTATCCCAGTCAAGTATAACTTTCCCGCAATTACCTTGCATCATTATGTTAAATGCTTGTTGGAATTGAGTGTAATGAAAATTGTGTGTAATAACAGGGGATACATCAAGCCCACTTTCAACAAGAGCAACCATTTTGTACCAGGTTTCAAACATTTCACGACCATAAATACCTTTGAGAAATAGACCTCTAAGAACCATTTTATCCCAATCTACTTCGAGTTTGCTCCCAGATAGTCCCAAGCAAGACATGCGTCCACCTGTATTCATCAAGTCGATCATTGAGTTGATTGCTTGTGGGTGTCCTGAGCTTTCAAGACCTACATCGAAACCTTCAGTCATTCCATGTTTAGCCATAATACGACGTAATTTTCTAACAGTTTCTTCTTGGTTCTTGCAGTCTGAAACATCAACAGCTTCAGTAATATCAAACTTGCTGGCAAGATCAAGGCGGTATTTGTTGACGTCAGTTATAATGATCTTTCTAGCTCCAATATGACGACAAATTGCTGCAGCCATAATACCAATAGGCCCAGCACCAGTTATAAGAACATCTTCACCGACAACATCGAAAGATAGGGTCATATGAACTGCATTTCCAAATGGATCAAATATAGATACTAAGTCATCTGGAATGCTGGATGGAACTTTAAATGCATTAAACGCAGGAATAGCTAAATATTCTGCGAATGCGCCAGGACGTTCGACACCAACTCCCATTGTGTTACGACAAAGATGGCGGCGACCTGCACGGCAATTTCTACAAAATCCGCACGTTATATGCCCTTCTCCTGAAACTCTATCTCCAATATGAAATTCGTGAACATCTCGACCAAGTTCAACAATTTCACCAACATATTCATGCCCCACAGTCAGAGGAATAGGAATTGTGTTTTGTGCCCAGTTATCCCATTTATAAATATGAAGGTCAGTCCCACAAATTGCAGTTTTTTTGATTTTTATGAGGACGTCACGTGGTCCGACTTTTGGCACTATGTCTTGCTGTAGCCAAATGCCTTGTTTAGGTTCAAGTTTGCTTAATACGTCCATCATTGCCATTTTAGATGACTCCCATATTTCTACCAACAGTTGCAAACGCTTCTACTGCTTTCTCTATTTGCTGTGTTGTATGTGCAGCAGAAATTTGAACGCGAATTCTAGCTTCTCCTTTTGGTACTACAGGGTAAGAGAAGGCAATAACATAAATTCCGTGTTCTAATAGTTTGTCTGCCATTTCAACAGCTTTAACTTCATCATACAACATAACTGGAATAATTGGGTGATCCCCAGGCAGTAGATCAAAACCTAGTTTAGTCATTTGTGATCTAAATAGTTTGCTGTTGTTATTTAGGTTAATTCGCAAATCATCTGATGATTCTATAAGCTCTAAAGCTTTAAGAGAGGTTGCGGCAACAACAGGTGCTAGTGAGTTAGAGAACAGATATGGGCGAGATCTTTGGCGTAACATCTCAACTAAAGGTTGCCGACCACTGGTAAATCCACCTGTAGCTCCACCAAGAGCCTTGCCGAATGTGCTTGTAATTATATCTATTTTATCCATTACTCCATGATATTCTGGGGTGCCTTTACCTTTTCCACCAACAAAACCTGTAGCATGTGAATCATCAACCATTACTAAAGCATCGTATTTATCAGCAAGGTCACAGATTTCAGGAAGTTTCGCAATAAAACCATCCATTGAGAATACACCATCAGTGGCTATCATTTTATAGCGAGCCCCATCTTCATCGGCAGCCTTAAGTTGAGCCTCAAGGTCGCTCATATCACTATTTTTGTATCGAAATCTTTTAGCTTTGCAAAGTCTTACTCCATCAATAATGCTGGCATGGTTTAATTGGTCGCTGATGATCGCATCTTCTGCTGTTAAAACGGTGCCAAACAGGCCCCCATTAGCATCAAAGCAAGACGTATAAAGAATAGTATCTTCTGTGCCCAAAAATTCACTTACTTTATTTTCAAGCTTTCTGTGAATAGTTTGAGTGCCACAAATAAACCTTACTGAAGATAAACCGAAACCGAATTCTTCAAGGTATTTTTGTCCGGCATGAACTAGCTCTTGGTTGTTAGCAAGACCCAAGTAGTTATTAGCACAAAAATTTAGAACTTTAGCGCCACCCTCTAAAAAAATCTTTGAGTTTTGAGGTGAGGCAATTATGCGTTCTTCTTTAAATAATCCGTTTTCTTTTAGATTTTCTAGTTCTTTTTCAAGATCTGAATAAAATTGTTCTCTCATGGGGGGTTCCTAGATTAATTAGTTACTGATGTTACGCAGTCTTCGCCTTTTTGCTTAACATCAGTTTGTTATATCTTCAACTCTTGAGCAATGAGTTTCTTTTAATGTGAAACTTATCAAAAATGCAATAATTAAACAAACTGGCAAAGCGCTAAATGCAATTTGATAGTCATGTACCGAATAAATAGGGGTTCCTGACGCGCTCAAACTTTGATGCCACTTTAAAATATAGCCAATAATAGGTAGTAGAACTGACCCAAGAATTACAGATGCCATATTTGCTACACCTAGGGCTATACCTGTTAGTCTGTGCGGGTTAATTTCAGAAGCGTAAGCGTACGAAGCAACAATTCCAGAATTAAACAATCCATAGACAAAAAAGGCTGCATATCTAGCTTTAGGGTTTTGCATAAAGCTTAGCCCGAGCTGTTGGTTATAAAGAATTGATGTCAGAAGTACTAGGCAAACTAAGGCTGCGACTTTCATTGGTTGTACTCTAGTTTCAAGTTTGTCAGATATCCATCCCATAAGAGGGCAGCCTATTGCTAGACCAATAAAAATAGCGCTAATTTCAGCTCCTGCTGTTGTATTGTTTATTCCATAAGCTGAAGACAAGAATGAAGCTCCCCATTGTTCACCAAAGCTTGCTGTTGGTCCAAAAAGTAAGCCTATAAATAGACAGTTAAGCATTGTGTTTCTATTTAGAATAACATGCTTAATATTTGGCAGAATTTTAATAGGGTTTTCGTGGTCGACTGCATGATTAGATTTTGATGGGTCTTGATCACGAATTACAGCAAACATTAATATTCCTAATAATATAAATACTAATGAAACTATTCCCATGCTTTGTCGCCACCCTAATGCATTAAATAGATATGCAATCGGAGCGTTTCCAAGAATTGCGCCTACCATTCCCATAGCTTGAGTTACTCCAGCAAGTAGGGCAAATCTTTTAGGTTCAAACCATATCGATACTAATTTTAATGTGCTTACAAAGGCAAATGAAGCACTTATTCCCATGAGAGCACGACTCATTAATCCAACATGAATGTTTGGCATGATGGCAAACAAAAAGCATGCAAAAGAGCACATTATAGTCGCGCCGACAAGTAATCTTCGTGGTCCAAACCTATCAACTAGAGTTCCTACAGGAAGCTGCATAAGCACATAAGCATAGTAGAAAAATGCAAATAACCAGCCCAACATTTCTGCATGAATGTTTAAGTCGTGCATTAGATCTTTTGTGATAACCCCAGGAGATACTCGGATAAAATATTCGAGTAGGAAGAACAGTGCCCCTAAAAACCAAATAATATATGCTCTTGAAATGTTGGAAGTATTGTTTCTCATGCCGTAACTTTTTGCTTCTTAATAAAATAAATGTTTCGTAGGTATATAAAAATACCAATACTTTGGCCTAAAATAAATACTGGATCTTTGATATGAACGGCGTATGAAAATAGTATTATTCCACCAGCTAGGCTAAAGTACCAAAAAGCTTCAGGTATGATGCTTTTTTTATGCTTTTCACTAACCAGCCACTGTATCACAAAGCGCATTGAAAACATCAACTGCCCTAAGAGGCCGATTGTGATCCAAATGCCGTTTATTGTCATTAAATTACTGAGCATTTTCTTTAATTCTGTGTTCATTACATGGACGACGAATTAGCCATGCTACACCAAAAAGATCAAAAATTCCAACTTTTAGGCGCCCCCAGAAACCATATTTAGATTTCCCAAATTCTCTGGATCTGTGTGATATAGGAACATTAACGACTCCAAGACCTTGTCTTTTAAATAAGGCAGGTAAATAGCGGTGCATATGGTTAAAGTGAGGTATGCTTGAAAATACTTTTTTGCTAAATAGTTTTAAGCCGCAGCCAGTGTCTGGACAATCATCTTTTAGTAATGATCTTCGAATCCCATTGCCAAGCTTTGATGAAATAAGCTTTAGTAAGTTGTCTTTGCGTTTTTGTCTGTGCCCTGCAAATAAGTAATTTTCTACAGCTTTTTCTACAGAACCAGAAGTTTTCTCGGCAGTCATTAATAAATTAATTATTTGATCTGGTGGGTTTTGTCCATCGCCATCTAAGGTTGCAATGGTATCATTTGATGCATTTATTACGCCCGTTGCAATGGCTGTGCTTTGTCCTGAATTAATTTTGTGGCAAACCACTTTTAATTGAGAGAATTTGCTCTGCAATTTTTTTAATATTTCAGCAGTATTGTCTGTGCTTTTGTCATCAACTATAACTATTTCGTGGTCAATGTTTTCAAGGGCGCTATTTACTTCAGAAACTAAATTTTCAGCATTTTCTGCCTCATTAAACATAGGTATTACAACTGATAATTTCATAATTTTTCACACTCTAAAGTTGATGGGCAAACAAAATATCTATTTTTTTTTGTGGTTTTGAAGTCACAAAGTATCCCATTTGTAGTAATTTTTTTTGATTGTTTTATTTTGTAAATAACAAAACCACTAGAATTTTCTTTTCTCCACTTACTTAAGCCTTCTTCATTTTGGAAAACTGGCCCAGGAGGAAGTTCTGTTGCGACAACATTAAGATATCCTAGTTGATTTTTATAATATGCCATTGGGTTTTTGCTTTGGTATAAATTTTTCAGGCATTTGGCAAATGGTCGCAGTTTTGATTCTTTTTGTTTGGATGGTAGCACTAGCGTTGCAAATGGGATGGTTAATATGAGCACTCCTGCAACTTGAGTAAGAAGATATGGCACGAGATTTTTAGTTCTAATTAGATATAAACAAAGCCAGAGTATGCTGCATATAGCAAGAGTAAAAGCAATTCTTGACGGTGGCATATTAGCGCCTATTTTAACGATCAGGCTCTTTGTTAGTAAAAGAATACATACTGCAGATAACATCGAAAAAATTGACATAACTAAGTTAAACGCCCTGTATCTTGCAAGATAAAAGTTTGTTGAGTTTTTATTTTCAATTTTTATTGCTATTTGTGCAAAAAATACTCCAATTAATATGAATAGAGGCATTATATAACGTGATTCCTTTGCAGGAATCAAGGTCATAATGATAAGTGGAATTAAAATGCTTGTAGCAATTAGCCTCATTTTCCAATCTTTTTGCAATTCATTAAACTTAATTACACATTTCCAGAAATATGGGTGGACGGTCCATATTAGAAGCATTGTTGGGAGCAAAATAAAATATCTATACCATGGCTTAGGTGAGTGATGGAGGTTGTGGGAAAAACCTACTTCTTTAATATATTGAAGTAGTTTAAGGTCTAATGCATGAGACAGAGGTATGAGCCAAATTAACATGCTAAGGCCAGAAATTACGCAAGCACTAAACAAACCTATATACCAAGTTTTTAAAGACTCAATGCTCTTGTCAAAATACGGCCAGATTATTGCTATAGGTAGAGCATATAACCAAACCACTGGACCTTTAGTTAGAAGAGCACCAATACTTCCTGCAGTAAAAATTAGCCAGCCAAGTAACTGTCTTTTGGTTCCAGCTTCAATTACTCCTAGTATTGTAAGGGCGGTGAAGCATGTTAGAAGCATGTCTTGTTTATAGTATATTGCTGTATGAAAAAAATAATAGCTGCCAAGTAAAAATATTGCTGGTAAAGAGGCATTAATTTTTGCTTTTGGGTAAAGTCGATTGTACGCTGTTGTCACAATGATTGTTGTTAAAATTGCAAATATTGTAGAGAAAATTCTTAAGGTCCAAGGCTTTACGCCAAATACACTCCACAGTAAGGTTGTTAGCCAAAATTGCATTGGAGGCTTGTAGATATATACACCTGTTTCGTCGTGAGGGACAAGCCAATTTCCATATTTCCAAAAGTGCCAGCTAACATTCATATAGAACTGTTGAACAGGCTCATAAACAAAATCAAGCCAGGTAGGTGAGAATATAATTGTAATAATGGAGAAAGTTAGCAGCATTGCTGCGAGAGTGCATAGGGTGGGCCATGTTTTATTTTGATCAAAAACTTTTGGCATATAGAGTAATTTCCTGATCTTTGTTTATCCGTTGAAGTAGGAACAGGATAACCGATATAGGCTTGGCATTCCAGAAAATGGTATAACAGTAGGTTTCAAGCTTTCTGGGTAAATATACAGTAGTTCCCGCTAGGAATTGCACAATTTAAGGAAGTGCGCCAAATCTGGGGGCTCCATAATCGAGCGGGAGCTGCTGGAAAATCTGTTTACGTATATTCTCTGGATTACCGAATGCAGTTATGTCACGAATTTACAAGTCTTTAGGAATTGTAAATTCGTGTAAGTGAGACAGTTCAAATGGATTATTTTTTAAATCTGCAATCAATATGAACTTGGCTGCATGACCATTAAGGTCAAATATAACATTAAAGCGGCGTGGATCGTCTGTTCCGTTGATGTGCGCTCCATCAAGGAGCTTAAACCATGCCCAATCACCTGTTTGTTCTACTTTTTCTGTTTTGCCTTTATCTGTAATAAATTCTAATGAAGCTGTAGGGTTTGGCAAGCCTGTCCACTTAACTTTATTAACATTCATGTCGCTTGGTGACGCTATAATTTTTGAATTTTGAATATCAAGAATAACTTGTGAGGTCTGTGGGCTAAGATCAGTAGCTATAAGGGTGAACCCAACTTCTGGGTGATCCGCAGTGTTTCTCTTGTCGTAAAACATTTGTTGCAGGGCTCGTGATTGGGCAAATAAATCTAGAGCCTGATCGTCTATTTTAAGTTTAGCCCCGTCTAGTTGTTTCCATCGTAGCTTACCATCTTCCAATGATGTGAAATCCTTGATGTAATTTGTCATGAATTGCGTGAGTTTTCCTTTAGGCCCTATAAAGTCATATAAATTGTTTAGGGATATTTCGCCTTGATTTGAATTTATAGCAAAAGGATATTTATTTTGAAGGCTGTGTGCAAAAGCTGGATAAATGTCATTTTTCCAATTGACATGAATATAATTGGCACTTATAGCAAGAGCTGTTTTCCAAAAACTTTCAGCAAACTCAAAAACTGATTTATCTAGGGGTGATGGAAGCTTCGCACTTAAGAGCAATAAAGAGTCTAGGCTATCAACTTTTTTGTCGGAAGTGGCAAATCGATTTTTAACAAATTTGAAAATCTCTTTTTCGGGGTTGTCTGAATTCATCCAAGTTTTGCTTTTGGCAGCTAGATTTTCAAAGTTAGTTTTTAAGTTTGTCAAATCGTCTTCTGTGAGTTCTGTCAAACGGGGGAATTGATTACGCATTTCTATATTTACATAGGCAGGGTTATGGTTTGAAAAAATATTAGCTTTTGCGCTGTTTAAGGCTGTGGTTAAGGTGACCCCTTCTTGAAAATATTTTGATGCATTGTAGAGGTTATCAATCTTTTGTAGCTGAATATTGGTGATTCCTTCTTTCCATCGGGCAATAAAGTTAGAAAGAATTTGTTTTTGTTGATCTTTGCCAGCTTTTTCTAATTGATTGTTGAGTGATCGCGCTGAATATTTTTCTTCTAACTGAACTTGCTGAGCAAATAGACTGGAATTGTTTGGTATAAGCTGCAACCCTATATTTTTTTGATTTTTTTCCATTAAATATAAGGGGTTAAATTTGTTTTTAGATATGTTAAAGGAAATAACTCCTACTAATAGTATGCAGAGGCATGCAAATATAATTTTTTTCTTGCTGCCAATTTTTTGTTTTCTATTAAACGACTTAAAAAGATGATGAACAAAAAAAGTTTGTTCAATTGGTTCAAAGTTTTTAATATTTGCTCTAATAGTGGGGAACTTGGTCTCTATACAAGGTGATATTAGGTCGTTTGATTCATTTTTATTTATGCAGCTAGTCCAGTAAACTGCTTCGATAGCTGGTGCCCCAAGCATATGCAGCTGTCTGCATGTTTGTTCTATGAATTTATAATACTGTGTGATTTGCAGTGGAAATTCCGCAATAGTTTGGCGTTTTGATAGGTCATGCTCTTTATGTAGCTCGGTAATTAAATGTTTGTGTAATTCATCAATAAATTTCTGGAAAGTGTTATGAAATACGGTGTTCCAGGTCGTAAGGTTGTCAGTAAGCTTGAAGCCAAATGGTAATTCTTGCTGTAATTTTGATATTGAAGATGAGAATGCAATAAAACCAGGTATTTGATCTGCTTGAGTGACAACTATTTGTACTGGGCTTTTTTTAAATTTTTTTGAGTTTAAGGCTGAACCTAGAGTCTTTTGCCAGCTTTGGAGCTTATTGTTGACTAGGTCTTGAGGGGGAATTGCTATCAAGACTTTGTCGGCGGGCGTTTTTCCAAGTCGTAGAACTTGAAATATAGATAGCAGAATTTTCAGTGAATGGCAGTTTTCTATAGATACTTCAAAGGTAATACCATCTTCTGATTTCCAAGCTTGAAAAAGGCTATGTGCACAAGTTTCCAGTTGTGAATGTCCAGATTTTATAGCGATAGTAGACTTTCCAGACTTAGTATCTCCTATAATCCAGGTCCAAGGCTTGCTAATGTTTTTTTGAAGTTTATTCTTGAAGAACCAAGGCGTTATTTCTTTTAGCAGTTGCCAGAATCCAGGGGTATGCGGTGGGTTGTTGCTTGTGTCGATGTATTTAATTGCTAGTCTGAAGCTGCTTATTCCCCAGAGAATTAAAACACCACCTATTATCACAAGCCTTATGCTTGGGTCAGCAAAAGGTCTGGATTCACCGAACTGAAGAAAGGGAGATAGCCACCAGATTAATCCGGTAATAATTGCAAATTTTGTTGTGATTCCAGCAAACTTCCAGTTAAGCTCTTTAGCGTTAGGTTTCATATGGTTCTAGTCCCTTTCCTCTATATGAACTGGTAGAGGGGCCTCAGGCGCCCCTCTTAATCCCCTAATTTGATGGTATATATCGTTTCTTGTTTGTTGTAGTAGCTTATAGCCTTGGTTGTCATGGCGTAAATTTCCTTCAAAACCAAGACTTAGAATTAGGTACATTAATTCAAGTGCATCAAGGTATTTCTTGGGTTCTTCTTGGCAGCGTTGAATAATTGCAATAGCTTTGGCATCATTTATTGATTCAGAATGAAAGTGCCAAAGTATATGTGAGCTCTTTTGGTGTTTTGGCTCTAACTTGCTTTGTAATATTAAATCGTCAAGCAGGGCGCATAGGCAATATCTTGCTGCAAGTACAGTGTTAGGGTCGTATTCAAATTTTTGTGCTTGGCTTTCGAAGGCTTCTATTTCATGAATTAGTGATTCAGATAAGTCTTCATAGTCGGTATTTTCTGGAAGTTTATTAATTCTGGTTGCAATAGTAAGTATTGGGGTTGCCGCCTGGATTAGAGGGTTTAAAGCATTAGTTGCTGTGAATAGTTTTGAGCTTTGGAACGTGTTTGGTTGTCTTATTCTGTTCTTGATTGGGTTAGGTGAGTTTTTTGATGTTGGCTTTTTAGTAATTTGGGTTTCGAAGATTTCTTCAATTTCCGTTTTCATGTTAAATCCCTTATGAATGGAAATTTAAGAGGGAGCTGTTTGAGTATCCATCGAAGTGGATGCTGCAGAAAGAATGGCTCCCCCATAAGTCTCTACAACTATTAAAGCATGTTGTAAATTTTTAGCAATTTACGTAAAGTTCCGCGGCTTAGCCCCATAATAATAGCAGCCTTGCTTTGGTTCTGATTTGTATATTGCATTACAGCTTCAAGTAGAGGAAGTCTCATCTCGTCCAGTACTAATTGATAAAGATTAGCTGGTTCTTGACCATCTAGTTGCGCAAAGTAGTTATCAAGAGCTTGTTTTACAGACTGGCTCAATGCTTGCTGCTGACCAGCGGATGTCTTGTGCTGAATTTTTACGTTTTCAGTTGTGCTCATAAGTTTCCTCTCCATTTATTTAACACAAGATTAAGCAGGTTATTCCCTAACTAATCATTGTGATTCTAACAGCGTGCCAACTTTTTTCAAGTATACTTGGAGGTTAGTTGGCACCAACGTGCCTTATTTTGCTTATGTTTAAAAATAAAACAAAAAAGGCAGGAAAACCATTGTAGAAAAAAGAAACATGTTTCGCAACAGTTTATTTAAGATTTTTTTAAGGTTTCTGTGTTTTTGTTCTATTAATTGTCACTTTTTGTCTTGAAATCATAGTAAACATAGGATTTGTTAAAATTAATTATTTTTATAAGTTGTGGTGCAATTTGTCTCTTTTATTAGAAAAATGCTCGTAAAAAGACCAGTTAGACTGCAAATTGGAATTACAGAAAGCGCGACTTTGTAAGCTTCGGTTAGGGGTAGAAATCCTGAAAATATTTCAACAAGTCCTCCGACAAGAGGGGTTAGCATTACTCCTCCCATAACAATCGCCATATTATTAAACCCAAATGCCGTACCTTGAATTGATAAAGGTGTCATGTCCTGAACTATACCAAATGTGACAGCTTGTCCTGAAGCAGCTACACCAAAGAAAAACATTGCTATCCCCAGGGTGTAAACGCTAGGGTGAGGTAAGTATAGGAATGTGGATGCTGTACAAATAGCAGTAATAGAACAAAAAGCTATTGGTATTCTTCTTTTTCCAATAATATTAGAAATAGCGCCTAATATTGGGCCTCCAAGAGCAACACCAATCCATATGCAGCTATCCAGCAAGCTTGCTTGTGCCATACTGTAACCTTGTTCAGTCAAGAATGGTACGCACCAGAAGGTAGCAAATACAGAAATAGGGCCCCAGATAGTAAAAGAGAATAAACCTACTGCCCAGCTTTGTTTGTTTTGAAGGATGTTTTTTAAGCGGCTCCATTCGTTATGGGCATTGTATTCTGGGTTGTGTGGCGCGATTTGAGTTTTAAGATTTTTTGTTGCAAACCAGAATAATAAAGCTAGGGCTAACCCTACCGATGCACCAAAATTAACGGTAGCTTGCCATCCCCAATGGCTTACAGCATAAGCAACAGGACCAACACCAATTATTGCTCCAGTGCTTCCGAAAAGTTGCACAATCCCAACGATTGAGGTGAAGAATTTAGGTTTAAAGGCTTTGGCTGCTAGGAGAAGAGTGCCTGGGTAGGCAAAAGATGCTGAAATTCCGATAATAAATCTTGATAAGCAGGCTAAAGAAAAGCTAGAGGTTAACGCAAACAAGAATGTGCCTAAAGAGCAGAAAACCATAGCAAATGCTAGTGTTTTTTTTGCTCCTATTCTGTCCAGAATAAGTCCGGCTGGAATTTGCATGGGTGCATACCCCCAGAAGAATGCCCCTCCTAGAAGACCAAGTAGGCCGTGATCCATGTTGAAAAATGCCATTAATTCATCAGTCATTGTGGTTGGCATTAGGCGTATGAAAAACTCATAGCAATAAAACAAAGACGCTAAGACGCATGCTATAATCGCAAGTATATGTGCATTTTTAGCTGAGTTTGAGCTCATTATTTCCCTATTTGGATTTTTTCTCTGCGATCATTTTAGCACAGTTTAAGGTTTAATTATTTTATTTCTCTTCATTTTTTTGCTTTACTTCTTTGGGTACAGGATGTATGAGCCTTTCGGAGCTATCACCTAGGATTACTGCGTGCTTACGGTGCGAAGTTATTTTATTAAGTCTAATGCCGTATATTCCAACTTGATCAAGAGTTCTAAGCTCTGAAGGCAGTTCATCAGTTTGCTCTATGAATAGAACTTTAAGGCGTTCATACTGTGGATCATGGATAGTCAGAACAGAATCCTTGCTCGTATCAAGGTCTGTTATGTGGTGAAGTTTGCTTATCTTGTTAAGATTATTGTTTAATGGGTTTTCTGCATGAATTAATAAGTCTTCACCTTTTATTATTGATTCTTTAGATACTTTTCCATCGTTGTTATAGTCAATAACCCCAATCCAATTAAGATTGGGAAGCTGAACGTCAGAGGGGGTAAATGGGGTGTTATACACAACATATACACGAATCATGATAGTTGCTAGTAGAATAATGATCGCTGAAGCAAAAATGAACTCGTACCTCTGCATTTTTTGATCTCTCCGTAGAAACTAATGACCCTTGTTTTAATATAGGATACAAGCCTAGATTTCGCAATTATTATGGTGTGATCAAAATAAATATTCTAGGCTATCTTCCTGATTTTGGGATTTTGAAGGCTCTGTTTCTTTTGGTGCGTGGTACGCCCTAAATATTTCATAAATTGCATTTTCATTGTTAGGGTTTGCTAGCAAGCCATTTTGAGGATTAATTCTAGCAGTTATAATTGACGGTGGTTTCTGTGAAATTGTGACTGGAAGGTCAGGTAGAATTTTCTGCATATAGTCAATCCAAATTGGCAGAGCTGCCTGCGCTCCATATTCGTGGATTGATTTAGGTATATCAAAGCCTACCCATACAGCAGTGACTAGGTGTGGGTGATATCCAATAAACCAGGCGTCATGCATATCATTGGTAGTGCCAGTTTTTCCTGAGATGTCTTTGCGATTTAGTCTTTTTGCTTTAGTTGCTGTTCCATTTTGAATGACATCTTTTAAAGCGTCATTAATAAGAAATGCATTTTCTGGTGAAAGTACCGGCGCGGCATCTTTGTGAGCTGTCAAAGGGGAGGCTTCAAAAACGATCTCACCTCTTTGATCTATTATTTTATTGATCATATGGGGACGGATTCTATAGCCACCATTTGCAAATGTCGTATACCCTACAGCAAGCTGAGTCGGGCTGGTTAGTCCTGAGCCTAAAGCTAAAGATAACGAGTGTGGAAGGCGCTCCGGGTTGAATCCAAATCTCTTAAGATAGTCAAGAGTGTAAGGAATACCTATGTCCTGTAGTATTTTTATAGAAACAATATTTCTGGAGTGGATAAGTGCTTCACGCAGACTAGTCGATCCATGAAACCTATGGCTTACGTTGCTAGGGCGCCAGTATGCGTTAATTCCGCTATCTGTAAGGACTATAGGCGAGTCATCGTAAACCGTAGCTAGAGTTAATCCTTTATTTAGAGCAGCTGAATATATAAAAGGTTTAAAGCTTGATCCAGCTTGGCGTTTTGCTTGAGTCGCTCTATTAAAGTGGCTTCTTTTAAATGAAAACCCACCTACTAGCGACTTTATCTCTCCATTTTTAGGAGAGATGGAAATTATAGCGCCTTCAATTTTTGGGACTTGAGCGAGATTCCAGAAATTATTTTTTCGGGATAGATATACTAGATCCCCTTCTTTAAGTACTGATTTCGCAGATTTTAACTCTTTGCCTGGCCATCCCCACTTGCTAGTTTTTCTTGCCCATCTGATTCCTTCCCAGGGGATAATTTCAATATTTCCATTTTTTAGAAGGGCTGTAGATTGTTGTTTTTCAACGTCAATTATTACTGCAGGTTGCAGGGTGCTATAGGTAGGAATTTTTTTAAGTTTTTTTGACCAGCCTTGTATGTTTTCAATTTTGGATTTACCCCAGTTATCTAATGCTCCACGATAGCCATGCCTTTGATCATAATTTAAAAGTCCTGTGATTATGGCTAATTGTGCGTCTCTTTGGAGTTTCGAGTTAATAGTGGTGTAAACATGTATTCCGCTAGTATAGACAGCTTCACCAAGTATTGATTTTAATTTTCTTCTTACAGTCTCGGCTATATATGGGGCATAAAACTCACTTTTTGGTCTATGTAGTTTGGCAGTAATTGGTTCTAGAATGGCTTTTTTATACATTTCTTTAGATATGTATTTGTTTTGCCAGAGCCTTAAAAGTACTTGGTTTCTGCGGGCCAAGGCACGTTTGGGGGCTGATATAGGGTTGGACTTTGAAGGTCCCTGGGGCAGTCCGGCTATCATTGCTATTTGTGGTAGGGTTAGGTCTTTTAGCTGCTTTCCATAATAAATTTTAGCAGCGGCAGCGACTCCGTAAGCGCCTTGGCCTAGGTAAATTTTATTCATATAGAGAGTGAGAATTTCTTCTTTAGATAATGATTGGTCTATCTTGAGGGCTAGGAGTATTTCTTTAAATTTGCGAGTGAAAGTTTTTTGTTTTGTTAGGAAAAAATTCCTGGCTACTTGCATTGTAATGGTGCTAGCCCCCTGAGATTTTCTGCCAGTCTTTAAAAGAGATTTAGCGGCTCTCATAAAGCCTATGAAATCAACTCCTAAGTGCGAATAAAATCTATGATCTTCAATTGCGACAAAAGCATTGGCAAGCATTATAGGTACTTCATCAAATTTTACTGGTAAGCGATATTTGCCGCCAAATGTGCCAATTAATTTTTTGTCGCTTGTGTATATTTGCATTGGCACTTGGTACTGCACATTCTGCAGGTTGCTAACGTCAGGTAAGTGTTCATCTAGGTAGAAGTAGATTAGAACTATAATTAGAAGGGCGCTTAAGCACATGCTAAGAAAAGCAAAAATAACCCTTTGGCCTGTCTGTAAGATTATGTTCATAAAGGTATTTTAACATATAGAAAGCAAAAATACGGTATTGAAAAAACTATCCTAGAATATAAAATTTTCTAAAAATTTATTAGGGACTTTTTTGTTGTTTAGAATAATTTTTTTCTTGATTTTATCGGGAGTAACAGGGTTCTTGTTATATAACTCATACGTCATATATTCAGAGAGTGGGATTTTGGCGAAGCATGTGGCCTCTATTAATAACAAAATTAGTCGGCTAAATGGGAGTTATAAAAAATTGCTGCATCAGAAAAAAGAGGATGATAGGCACATTTTGTTTATTAAAAAATATAAATCTTCTATTAAATTTTTAGAGGGTATAGCTAATTTGCCTTTTAAAGATTTTGCGCTTAGACAGGTTAGTTACGATTGGTCATATATGGATATTAGAGTTTATTTCGCAAAAGTTAGTTTGATTGGTAGGTTTGAGAAGTCATTGAAGCAAAAGGGATTAAAGATTATGCCGAAAAAGTTTGAAGCTCAAGCTAATAGTGGAGTTGTTATGGATTATTTATTTTATTATGGATTCGATTATTAATTTTTTTAAGCTTAGCAAATTACCAACTATTAGAGTTACATATATTTGGGCTCTTATATTATTGATAAGCTATCAGTTCATTTATTTGTCAGCATATGAAAATAATATTTTTCTTAAAGAATCCGTTGAAAAGGCTGGTAGTGAGCTAAATTTACGACAGGGATTATTTAGTAAGTATGGCGACAATAAAGCTGCAAAATTTGTAATTAATCAAAGCAATGTAAGTGAGGTTTTTAGGAGGGAGGTAGCAAAATTTGGTTTGGTTCTTGTTGTTTTAGAAAAACAAGAAGAGGTTGAGTCTGATTCGATGTTTATGATTTTTAACGTTAAAGGAGGTTTTTCAAATATTTTGAAATTTATGTGCTACATGTCGGTGTCTAATCTTGGAAGTGTAATTAAGTCCTGGTCATTGGTTCCAGTAGATGGCCTCATAAATCTTAGCGGTAAATTAGAGATTGATAATGTGTAGGCGATGGTTTTTGCTTTTATTTTGTTTGTGTATATTTCCCTCTGATATATTTGCAGGGAATTTAGGGCCATTTGCTACTGGCGAGCTTAAGCATAAGGTATCTGAAGCTATAGCAACTCGCTTGTATAAGCTGAAATTTGTGAGTGTTAAAGATATTCAGCAAGAGATCAAAGAGGCCAAGGCTTTGGGTGGTATATCAGTTATTGCTGATAAACGAAGTAATTATCTGTGGGTAAAGTCTAGTGTTGATAAGTTAAATGAAATTGGTCGATTGATATCGAAAATTGACGTGCCAGCACGCCAAATACAAATAAAAGCGTCGATTGTTAGTGTTGATGAGGCTGCTTTGAATGAGTTAGGTATAGAATTTCATTCTCAAAGTATAGGAATAACAAAGGTAGATGGAATGAATTTTGATATGCCAAGGGTTGCGTCTAAAACTGGGCAGTTTAATGTGGCTGTGGCGTCGCTTGGTTATAATAGGGTTTTAGAGGTGCAGGTCGCTGCTTTGGCTAGTGAAGGACGAGGGGAAGTTTTAGCAAGCCCTGAATTAGTAACTGCAGAAAATCATCCGGCCTATATTGCCTCAGGTGAGCAGGTACCTTTTCAGAATAAAACTGGTCTTGGGAATACATCGATTTCATTTAAAGATGCTGTGTTAAGTCTGCGAGTTGTGCCTCATGTTGTTGGGAAGAATAAATTATTATTAGATTTAGAGGTGAAGCAGGATGCTGTGAGTAGTTTGCGTGTTAATGGGGTTCCAGCAATTAGTACTAGGCAAATTCAAACCCAAGCGATTGTTGGTAGTGGTCATACTCTAGTTTTGGGAGGGATTTATCTTCAATCAAAAAATAATTCTCGCTCAGGCATACCTGTGTTAAGTAGTATTCCTCTGCTAGGAAGTCTGTTTAGTCATCGTCTTGATAATAACCGCCGACAGGCTTTACTTATTTTTGTTACCCCCAAAATTTGTTGATTTAAAGAGGGTGGTGCTATGATCAGCGTACTTATGGTTTTAACAGAATTGACAAAATAAAAAATTGAGATAGAAATTGCAATTAATTGAGGCTAATAGTCCCACTATATTAACGAAATAAAGCGTAATTTATAGTCAATTCACTGCTTTTCCAGCAAGTTAATAACTTTAAGGGCGTTGCCTAGGGGGCTTTATTTCTCCTGCATTTTTATCGAAGAACTGACAGCGCTGAAATTTGCGGTTACAATAGTCCACAAACCTTAGGGTCTATTGATAATTGGTCTTGCAACTGCAAATTTTTATAATTTGTGAAATTTACCCTTTAATTCGTTAAGTAGAGAGGCTATTCACCTAATTAAAGAACAAATTTCACTGCATTCTAGATGTTTTGGCTTGTATTACTAATTGTCAACAAACCTTATACGCATTAAAAATATGTGAGTTATATCTATGAAAAGAACATCTCCGCCAAAAAAGAATAACGTAATACTTGTTGGCCCTCTTGGGGCTGGTAAGTCTAGTATAGGTAAGCGTTTAGCCCAATGTTTAAAACGACCTTTTTATGAGTCTGATCATCAGGTTGAGGTCAAGACTGGTGTTAACCTTGGTTGGATCTTTGATCTTGAGGGTGAAAAAGGGTTTCGTGATCGTGAAACCCAAGTTGTAAAAGAGCTAGTTTCTCTTGATGGAATCGTTCTGTCGACAGGCGGTGGGACTATAGATCGAGAAGAAAATCGTCAGCTTCTTTTGGACGCAGGTATTGTCATTTATTTGAAAGTTGATTTTGAACGTCAGCTTCAACGCTTGATGCGTAGTCCAATAGAAAGGCCAATTCTTTCTCAGTTTGATTCTCCTCGAGAGGGTTTGGAGGTTTTAGCTGCAAGAAGGGATCCTTTATATGCTGAAATGGCTGATTTAACCTTTGATACATCAGTTTTGCCAATCTCTGAAATAGTTGAAGATATCGTTTCTAGTTACCAAGATTTTCTTAGCGGAAGTTAATTAATGACTGCTCATAAATATCCCGAAGAATCCGTTTTTATTGATGGGGCTGTTGGAGCTATTGATGCTCGCTTAGTTGATGTCGCCGATACTTCAACTATTATGATAGTTTGTCACCCGCACCCACAGCATGGCGGAACCATGACCAATAAAGTTGTAACAACTATTGCAAGAGCGTGCCAACGCCAAGGAATTGCGACTATAAGGTTTAATTTTCGTGGAGTAGGCAACAGTGAGGGTTCATATGCTGATGGCCTGGGAGAGGTGGATGATCTTGCTGCAGTTTATCACTATGTGAAAAGCAGATATCCATCAAGGAAAATAGCATTTTCTGGGTTTTCTTTTGGTGCTGGTATTTCGGCAGCTTTTGCCAAGAGAGAAGATCCAGAGTTTCTCATTTCAATCGCCCCCCCGGTGAGTTCCGATTATTGGCCTGATATGGCATCTGAGTCCCATCTTTTTGAAAAGTGGTTTATTGTTCAGGGCGATAAAGATGAAATTGCAACTTTAGATTCTATGAATAAATATTGGGAGCAAAGTTTATCTAAGCGCCCCATGTATAAGGTTATGCAAGATTCTGATCATTTTTTTCATGGGAGATTGATTGAATTGAGAGAAGTGCTAGAGTCTTGGATTGGCGATCGCTCATAAAATTGTCTAATATAAAGGTAAGTTCACGCTAGGAATTGTACAAATTTGGGTGTTCCATAATTGAGCGGGAGCTGCTGTATTCTTTATGAGGAATTGTGATGGCTGACAAGGAAAATGAAGATTTAAAATCTTTAAAAAAAGGCGGAATGTCTTCGCTTTATCGTCCCCCAACATTTGAAGAATTCCAAATGTTCTTGCGTCGTCGTCCTTATTTAGAGCTAGTTTGTTTGCAGGATGACCTTCCTTTTTCTCACGATGAAAGATTACTTGATGAGTCGCCAGCTGGCTGGAGTATCCTAGATATCAATGGTACAAGGTTGATTGCGTCCCCTGGCCCTGAGCTTTATGGTAGTGAAATTGAGTGGTCAGAAAAAGCTCACCCTCCTGAAGGTAAAGACCCAGAAGGTGAAGGTGGTCCAGGAACGTTTCAAGCGCAGGCTATTGCAACTACTGAATATTTGATTGCTACTGCATTTAATTATGAATGGAGTAGTGTTTCCATCAAGGGAAATCCCATTATGGCGCGCCCAGCCTATATAGTTTGTGAAATTATAGGTATGGAGCACGATTATAAGCCAACTAATGATGATAAAAGATGTTTGGGGCTGCTAAAAAACTTTGTGAAGGAGCAAGAGCTTTCTGCTACACCTAAAGCACAGCTCAGTGCTTCGTGGGCAGAAGAATCTGGTGAGTCAGAAGATTAAATTATGTCCTGAAATTAAAAAAAGTTACAATTTTTTGTTGCAGTTTTAATTTTATCAAGATAGAATATCACCTCAATTGGGGTCGTTAGCTCAGTTGGTAGAGCAGTGGACTTTTAATCCATTGGTCGAAGGTTCGAATCCTTCACGACCCACCATTCCTTCTTTTATCATATAAAACCCACACATTTTAAGCTTTTAGTCTTGAGGTGAATTATGCATGATGCAAATCTGACAAAACAAAAAATTCATGAATTAGAAGAAAGATTGACCTCTCTTCGGGGGTATCTTTGACATTGAAGCTAAGTCTCAGCGTCTTAATGAAATAAATAAAGAATTAGAAAGTCCTAGTATTTGGTCAGATCTTGAAAAATCGCAAACTTTATCTCAAGAAAAATCAAATTTGCAAAAGGTTGTCGAGTCCATAATCTCTCTAACTGATCAGTTAGAAGGCTTGCCAGAACTTTTTGATATGGCTTTGTTGGAAGATGACGAATCTTTAGTCAAGGGTATTGAGTCAGATTTAGCTAAAATTGAAGCAAGTATTCATGAGCTTGAATTTAGACGAATGTTTTCTGGTGAAATGGATCATTGTAATGCCTACGTCGAGATTCAATCTGGATCAGGTGGAACTGAAGCTCAAGACTGGGCGGAAATGATTCTTCGTATGTTTTTGCGTTGGATTGAGCGTAAAGGATTCAAGGCTGAATTAATGGAGGTTTCTCCTGGGGAAGAGGCTGGTATTAAAGGAGCTACTATTCGTTGTGAGGGAGATTACGCCTTTGGTTGGTTAAGAACTGAGTCTGGTGTACATCGTCTGGTTCGCAAATCTCCGTTTGATTCGGGTAATCGCCGACATACTTCTTTTGCTGCAGTATCTGTATCTCCTGAAATTGACGACAATATAGAAATTGATATAAATCCTGCCGATTTGCGTGTTGATACTTATCGGGCTCAGGGCGCTGGTGGTCAGCATGTTAATACAACCGACTCTGCTGTACGTATAACACATGAACCAACTGGAATTGTAGTGCAGTGCCAGAATAATAGATCTCAACATAAAAACCGTGATCAAGCTATGAAGCAGCTGCGAGCCAAGCTTTATGAGTTTGAGCTGAATAAGCGTCAAGAGGCATCAGCTGCTCAAGAACAAGAGAAAGCTGATATTTCCTGGGGAAGTCAAATTAGGTCATACGTATTGGATCAGTCACGTATTAAGGACTTGAGGACTGGAGTTGAGGTTCATGATACTCAGTCAGTACTCGATGGTGATCTTGATATTTTCATCGAAGCTACATTGAAAAAAGGTGGTCGGGTGTAAGCTCTATATTTGATGTAGTCGGATTTCTCCATTGCGTAGCTTTGCTGTTATAGTCAATATGGCAGATGAGGGCGAGTATAGAGTTTATAGTGAGTTCAGATCTCTCCACGTTGCAGGATTCGCCTGCTATGGTCGAGATGACAAGTAGTTTATCCTGTGCTGCACTTCCCATGCAGAGCTCTTGACTCTGTCAGCGAATTAGTTAACCTCTACAATCCCGAACATGATAATTGTCATTCCAATCAAGATTATTTTCATCCCGAACAGGATAATTGTCATCCCGAGCGTAGTCGAGGGATCTGAACTCAAGCTAACTAAAATAGCTCATTACTAAGATCTACCCAGCCAGGGTTGTCTTTCTCTATAAGATAAATTTTCTTTTCTCTACGCCATTTCTTTAATTGTTTTTCTCTTTCTATTGCGTCCAGTATTTGATCATGCTCTTCAAAATAAACGAGTTTGTGAATGTTATATTTGCTTGTGTGGCATACCTCGTGGTTCCCTTTATGCTCAAATACTCTTCTAAGAAGATCCTTTGTAACGCCGATATATATGCTGCCATTCAGCTTGCTTGCCATTATATAGGTATATCCAGGCATTGTTTGTTCCTTTTGTTGTTTGTTTTTGAGATTTTGTAAGGGTTTGAAAACTAGTTCAATACGGTATTTTTCAGGTCTCTAGGTTAACCAACCGCCATCTCGACTGGAGCAGCGAAGCTGCGTAATGGAGAGATCTGATCGAAATTTAGATTCGGATCCCTCGGCTGCGCTCGGGATGACGAAGTGAGGCGCTCGGGATGCCTCCTTCAACCGTCATCTCGACTGGAGCAGCGAAGCTGCGTAATGGAGAGATCTGAAGAATTAGTAAGTTCAGCCCCCTAGGTTAACCGACTGTCATCTCGACTGGAGCAGCGAAGCTGCGTAATGGAGAGATCTGATCGTACTGTTGCTCGGAACGCTTAAATCGGTGTATCATTAGCCCAGCATTTGATCATATTTTTATTGAGGTATCATTGTGAGCGAAAATAATACAGAGCAACAAAACGTTAATCACCAGCCAGAGCGCACCGAAGCTGAGGAAGTTAGTTTTCGTCGCCAAAAACTTGCCAAGCTTAGAGAGCAAGGCATTGTTTATGCAAATGATTTTAAACGTGAAGATCTAGCTCAAGATATCTCTAATAAATATGAATCAGTATCTAAAGAAGATTTAGAAGCAAATTCTGTTGACGTTGTGATAGCAGGGCGCATGATGACTCGTCGCCTCATGGGTAAAGCAAGTTTTTGTCATCTGCAAGATATGAGCGGCAAAATCCAAGTTTATATTCGTAAAGATGCTATTGGCGATGAAATTTTCGACTCTTTCAAAAGTGATTGGGATCTTGGGGATTTTCTAGGGGTTAAAGGAACTCTTTTTAAAACTAAAACTGGTGAGTTATCAGTTAGGGCTTCAGAAGTTAGATTATTAACTAAAACTTTACGCCCTCTCCCTGATAAATTTCATGGCCTAGTTGACCAAGAGCAGCGCTATCGTCAGCGTTATCTTGATTTAGTTATGAATGAAAGTTCGCGTCGTATTTTTGAAATTCGTTCAAAAACTGTTTCATTCTTACGTAAGTTTTTAGAGGCTCGTGGCTTTGTTGAAGTCGAAACTCCAATGATGCAAGTAATTCCTGGCGGTGCTGCTGCTAAGCCATTTGTAACTCATCATAATGCTTTAGATATGGATCTTTATCTGCGTATCGCACCTGAGCTTTATTTAAAGCGTTTAGTTGTAGGTGGGATGGAAAAAGTTTTTGAAATTAACAGAAATTTCAGAAACGAAGGCCTTTCAACTCGCCATAATCCTGAATTTACCATGATTGAATTCTACCAAGCTTATGCAACTTATCATGAGTTGATGGATCTTACCGAAGAATTGATGCGCGAGCTATTACAAGAAGTGCTCGGAACACAAATAATTCCATGTCGTGGTGTTGAATGTGATTTTTCTAAGCCATTTGAACGCATGACAATTAAAGAAGGGGTCTTAAAAAATAACCCTGAATTGTCCGAAGAGGATCTAGATGATTTTGATAAAGCCAAAGCATATGCGAAAAAACTTGGTATTTCTATTCAAGATTCATTTGGGCTAGGTCGCATTTGGTATGAAATTTTTGAAGAAACTGCTGAGCACAAGCTTATGCAGCCGACTTTTGTTACTGAATTCCCTGCAGAAGTCTCTCCTCTAGCTCGTAAAAATGATGACAATCCATTCATAACAGATCGTTTTGAGTTTTTTGTGGGTGGCCAGGAGCTTGCAAATGCATTTTCTGAGTTAAATGACCCTGAAGATCAGGCGGCTCGCTTTATGGCACAGGCAGAAGATCGTAAGTCAGGTGATGATGAAGCTATGTATTATGATGAAGATTATATTCTGGCTCTAGAGCATGGCATGCCCCCAGCAGCAGGTGAGGGCATTGGCATAGATCGTTTAGTAATGTTATTAACTAATGCAGACTCGATACGTGAGGTGTTGTTGTTCCCGCATATGCGTCAGAAGAACTAAGTTCTTGATTTGATTTGCTAGTATTGTTGTTGCTGGGATAACTGTTATCCTTATTATTTGGCAGCTTACCATCATAATATGTATCTACCCTTATGATGTCATCCTTATCTGTCTTCTGCGAGTTTTTGCTTGTTAGGGGTATAATTTGGGCATAGCTTCCCGATGAATTATTAGTGGTATCTTTTTTATTAGTTTCTACAGGCATATTGGAATCAATAATAAATATATTCTTTGAAGAATTTAAGCCAGTAATTTTGTTGTGGATTTTTGTAATAGCTTTTTCAGCGAGCAATGATGCTCCTAATGTAAATATAGCTAGCGCTATTCTGAACTTATAAACTTTTTTCTCTAAAGTATTTCTAAAAGTCTTTTTAGGTTTCTTTCTAAGTTTTAAAGCCTGCTTATATTCAGTAAAAATATTTGGAGCTTGTCTTTTTATCTCTTTTTTAAGTTCGCGAGGAATAAAAATATCAGCATGTTTAATAGCTTTAATGCCAATTATATTTTTGCTTAAGAGTATTGCTTGGTGGTGTGATATGAATTCTCGAGCAAACATCTCCTTAAAACTCAAATTATTTCCACCAATTACAATGTTATTTGATGCAATATCATCATATTTTTCTGGTAGAGAGCCATGTTTTAAGTAGAACTCTTCTAAAGAATTAATTGCAATTTGTAAGATTGCACGACGATCTTTACCACTAATGCAAGAGCTTTGGTAAAATCCAGATTCCTTAGCTATAATGCCTTCAAGAGCACTTTTCCAAATATTAGAAATTGAGCCGCCAACGCGCAAGTTATTCTCAAGAAAACTCTTATTTTTAAACATTGGGTTTTTGTCGAAATTTTCTAGTTTTGCGCAGGCCAAGCTAAGTAGTGAATCAGGTTCTTCAGTCTCAAGTTTGCTTGCCACTGTATTTAATAACTCTTTCGTATCTTGCTGTTTAAATCCAGATGGTAGTATTCTTGCATAATTTATAGCATGATCCGTTTGTAATATATTAGTGTTAAATTTAGCATCTTTACTAAGCTCTTTAATTGCAGCGCGTTTCAAACTATATAGTTTTGTTGAGTCACCTGGTAGTCTGCCAATTACTGTCTGTAATAGCATCGGGAAATTATGATTATCAACGGCGATGCTCCTGCGTTCGGCCTCATGTTTGATTGCTTCGGTGATGTTATGTTTTGTAATTGCAATTCCACGGTTTTTAGTAGACTTGTGCTTTCTTGGTGCAACATGAGATGTGCGAAGTGCCGGAGTCGTTTCAACCCACTCTCCCTTACCTGTTCCAAGGTTATTGTTTAAAACAATTTTATTTTCATACCAAGCATTTGCCAACCCTCGGAAGTGGCGATGAGATGAAGGGATGTATTTTAATTCATCATTTTCAAGTAAGTCAGTGATTATAGCTTTTTCATGCGCATTTAGTTTCTTATCTGCTTTAACGTCTCCAATTGCCTCAGCCTTATCAGGGTATGCTAGTGGAATAGGTTTAGTTACTGTAACGCTGTCAATAGCAGTCATTGTTATTAAGATTTCACGCTCTTTGGTAGCTGCTGCCAAATTTAGTGCAGTAGTTAAAAGACGACCAGCATATTTTTCAGATAGGTTGTATTTATCGCAGAGATTAGCTTTTAAGTCTCTGGTAAGCTGAATTATATTTTTTTTGAAATTATTTCTATTTGTTTCATTTTTATATTTATTTAATTCTGTTTCGGTAACAGTCTTTGGATTGGCTTTAACTACTTTTAACTTGCTTGTAATAAGTTCATAACCATCGAGTAGGGCCTGTAATCTTTCTTGGTATGAATTGTTAATGCTTGACTTACAATCGTATTCAAATTTGATTTCTTGGTCAGGGTATAGATCACCAATTTTATCGCGTAAGGTTTTAATTTTATTATGATAAGTTGCTGATTCAACAGTTTCTTCTTGGCCAAATATTCTATTAACATCCTCTTTGTTGAGGCTAGTATATGATTCGGAAATTGCTTTCAGTGTTTCTTTGTTAGAGGATATTTTCTCTAGTAAGTTTGACTGTTCCTTTTTAAGATTTTTTTGTAAATTTTTGTAGGAGGGATATAGCTCTGGTGTTTCAATTTGAAGTTTATTATTTTTTTCAACAATTCGATTTTTTAGGCAGACGTCGCAGAATCTTTTATTAAAGTCGCCATCTGACTCTCCCTCTAATTTTGAGATGTTGATAGTCAGACTATTCTCATTTATGAATTTATCAACACGTGTTTTTAATTCTTTGTAATCTGATGTTTTTTCAATGATATTAGTAAGCTGATTCCATTCTTTTGTAATGTTTAAAATTTTTCTATGTTTTTTTTCATTCTCAAAGTGAAGAGATGATTTTCCTAAATTATACAGACCTAAAAGATATTCAGCCTTTGCTTTTGGATCATTTTCAAAATTAAACTCAAGATTGTTTTTTAAAAAATAACCTTCTTTGATATTAAAAATTGAGCTTGGAATTCTAAACTTGATACCCATAAAAGTAATCTCTGCTTACGTAATTTAATTATCTCTAGATTATAAAGTTTGAATCTTAATAAAACCTTAAATTTATATTATTGAGATTGAAGTAAAACTCTGTAAGATGACCATCTTCATAGTTAATAACCATTCACCTTGCTTTGTTTGCGCCTTGTCTAGAAATAAGTGGATAGCGCTATATTGCTTATAAAGATGGTCACCAATTTCTAAGCAGTTTGGGGTTTTTTAATTTTATCTAAACAATTTTCCAAATATTTTTCTAATGGATCTATATGTTCAGGCTCTAACCATTCGCTATAAAAATCTTCAATTAAATGATGAGTAGATTCAAGGTTATTGTCTTTGTAATGATAAACAATTGGGTGAATGCCCGTGCTTTCTTCTGCTCTGTCTGCGTCAAATTTATGAATTCTTTCAATTGCGAAAACATATTTTGCTCTATGGATACGCTCTAAACCAAACTCTAAAGTTAGTAAAAATACATGTTTAGTATTTTTAAACGCTTCGTTTAGTGCATAGTCTTTTGGTAGGCATTTATAGTATTTAAACTTACCCAAGTTTTCGTCAAAAGCAATGGCGTCACAGTAATAGCCAGTTTGCTGCCAAAGAGATGAGCTACTGTTGGCTCGCTTAATTAAAGCTTCAGTCAACGATTTTGGATCATTAGCGATGACTTCATGTGGCCATTTTGTATTATAGTATTTGTTTTCAAGGTATTGCGCCAAGAATTGCACATTGTATCGAAATCCATGAATAAAACCAGATTGCTTTTTCTTGAAATCACGCATTTGCATAATGGTTCCTGCAAAGTATAAATCTGGAATATTTACTGATTCGTAATGTTCGTTTTGTTTAGGGAAGCGATTTTTAATAGCAAGTTTAGGTTTGCATGTATCATCAAAGATAGAAGCATCAAATTTAAATCCGGCACAACAAATTATATGATCATATTGCAGAACTTCGACTTCTTTGTTTGCTAAAGTATAAGCAATTGTTACATTGTAATGATCACCTTTTTTCTCGATTTTTTCGATGTCAGCATTAACTATAGCGTTTTGTGCTTTTAGTTGATAGGTATCTAAGAAGTTATTATTCACAGCCCTTACATGACCAACAAAATGAGTGCGCCAGGCCATTTTAATAGGATTAGGGCTTGCCATATGTATTAAGCTTGCGGATCCAATTAGGTGATCAGCTGTTTCAAAAGCGGAATTAGCTTTACCGATAATTAATACTTTTTTGTTTTCGTATTTTTTTGTGTCAAGACTGAGGTCTACATATTGTTCGGTGCATTCAATGCCTGGTATGTTTGGAATATAGGGTTTGCTAACTCCTGTTGCCATAATTAGGCGTTTTGCTTTATAAGTTTTGCCATCTTTGGTTTGAACAACAAAACCCCCATAGCGTGAAATTTTTTCAACATCTGAATTATATTTAATATTGAGATTTAATTTATTAGCAAAATCATTTAAATACTTTACCATTAGGTCCGCATCTGGGAAGTATTTTTTTGTGTATTTTGTGAATTTTAGATCATCATTTTCGCTTATTAAAGAGTTCCAGTCCCAGCGAAGATTATAGTTAGGATCATCATACCCAGTAAATACTTTGTTAATTGATATCAAAGTTCTATGCACAGGGAATTTCTCAAAAAATACACCAGCCTTGTTGCCTTTTTCTAATACAGCATAACTATGGTTATTTTGTTGAAGAAAATATGCAAGCTGGAGTCCTGCCGGTCCCGCACCAATAATTAGATAATCTAAATCTTTGCTCATAACGTTGTCTCCTTACTCGGTTATTAGTCCCTTTTGACAATTAGTCATACAGTTTAATGTTTTCAAGGTATTCTAGATATTTCCACTTTTCAACACCAAATGTCAAAAGGGAGTGTTATATTTTAACTCATTTGAGGATTTTTGCTATTTTGTATAAAACTTATCCCATTGTTTTTCAAATACTTTTATGCCTTAATATCAAGTGCGATTTATCGTTGGCTAAGAAAAAATTTACAGGAGTAAGAAAATGAAGCAAGTGAAATCTTATATTCAAAAAAAGCAAAAGGAATTTGAAAGTCATCCTTTTTTTCTTCAGCTGGAAAAAAATCCACCATTTGAAATGTTTAAAATGTTTATACCTAAAGTTGCTTTTTGGGTATTTACTTTCCAAGATGTATTAAGAATTAATGCGAATAGCATTAGCGATCCCTATTTGCACAAAATTGCGCGCCATCATTGCATTGAAGATAAAGCTCATGACCTTTGGTATCTTTCTGATCTCGAGCAGTTGTGGGGAGAAAAAACATTTGATATTCGCTGGTTATTTAGTGAAGAACACCAAGTAACACGCGATAATGCCAATAGAATTATGGCTGAAGCCCTTTGGATTGATGATGAAATTTTGAGAATAGTTTTATTGCTAGCCCTTGAGGGGACCGGCCATATTTTGTTTAAGAAAGTGTCAGAATATGTCAGCAGACAAGGATGGGAAGGTAAATTAAAATATTTTGATAAAAACCACTTGGAAGTCGAAGAGTCGCATGCGGTATTTGAAAATGAGATGGAGCGTGATCTTTTTGAAATTAATTTGCATCCAGAACAAAGGAACGCTGCTTGTCGCTTAGTATATCATTGCTTTGAAGCTTGCTGGAATATTCTTATACAGTGGTTTGATAATGAGCCTTCCTGGGAAACTAGTAACAGAAGAAAATTGCAGAATTGGAGAGATTGGAAAAGCGAACAGCCTAAGTATAGTTGGTTGCCTGAATCTGAAGAAAGCTGGAAAAACCGTGATAAATGGGGTATGAGCTGGGAAGATGAGATGCGACAAGAATGGCAAGCTCGTAAAGCTTGGGAAAGAGCAAATTGGGAGCGGAATAATTGTCAATCTCCAGCCCCATGGCAAATAAGAGCTGAGTGCTGGTCGAGACCAAATGACCGGTCTTTTTCAAATTGGGCTAGCCGTTGTCAGGGTATGTCTCCTTGGCAAGGCCCAGATTACTGGTATCCAAAAGGGTGGCACCAAACAAATTGTCAGGATAAAGAAGCTTTTTATTCCAGAGAAAACGGGGCCCCTAAAGAAAGTTGGGTTGAGTTTGAAACAGATATAGCAGAAAAAAAAGCTCATAAACCTTTTTGCACAAGGAAGGCAGAAAATGCCGAATAAAGCTGATTGGTCTGAGCAATGTCTGAAAGACTGTGAAAAGTTTGTAGGTCTGAGGCTTATGCGTGATGAAGACAGTTTGAATCAGGCGAATCATGACTTTGGACGCTTGGTTAAGGGTGATTGCTCTGGGGTAGCAATACCTCATAACATTGCTCAATTAAAATTACTAGTTGAGTATGCGAATAGGCATCATTTAGCTTTAACTCCTAGAGGCAAAGGTTTAAGTGAAGGCGGCCAGTCAATTGCTGGGTTTAAATCACTGTCAGTGATTTTAACCAATTTGAATAATATTGAAGCGCCTGACCTAAATAACATGACAATAACCTGTGAAACTGGAGCTAATTGGGGTGAAATCAAGAAAGCTTGTTTGTCAGATGGTGTCATACCAGAGGTTACAATGGCAAATGATGACATCACGTTAGGCGGAGTTTTAGCAGTTGGTGGTATTGCTTCGAATAGTCACATTTATGGTCCTGTTGTTAGTACTGTTGAATCGCTCGAGGTTCTTACTGGAAATGGTAAGCATGTTAAGTGTAATTGGCAGAAGGATAAAAAACTATTTCATTCATCATTATCTAACCTTGGCTATTCATCGATAACTACAAAAGCTACTTTGAGATTAAGGCGATTTAAAAAATATACAAGATCTTGGACTTTATTATTTGATAGTTTAGATGCTTGCATTGATGCAGAAGTGAATCTCAAATGTAATCGTATTTGTGATCACATTGAAACTTTTACAATTCCTTGTATCCCTGGTACCCGTTTTAATAAAGGAAAGCGTGAACCATATGCTCATTGGGTTTATGCTTTACATCTTGGTTGTGAGTATGACACCCCTCAATCTCCTCCAACAGGAGAAAATTTCTTACCTTATATTAATTTTTGGCAATGTTCTGATATTTCTGACACTGAAACTGTTGAATTTTATGAAAGGTATCAAATTAGATTTAAACAAATGCATCAGACTGGTGACTGGAATAGGCCTCACCCCTGGATTGACTGCTTTATCTCGGCAAGTAGTCTGAGTAAAGTTTTGCCTGAGATATTGAATATATTACCTCCGCAAGTTGCAAGCTGTCGATTCCAGCCTATTAATGATAGGTCATTGCCAAGGTTGTTTATGCGGCCGCCAACGAATCATTTGTTTGCTTTGGCTATCTTGCCAATGGGGGTTGATGAGCACATGAGTGAGACTATTCTATCTAAGCTTAAGTATATTAACTCTATGTTATTAGCTGTTGGATCTAAGCGATATTTATCTGGATGGCTAGCAGATTTTGATCGAGATGAATATTGGTCGCATCATTATGGGGATGAATTTGAATTTAGAGAAGCTATGAAAAAATTGCATGACCCTAATAAAGTCCTTACTTCTTGGGCTTTAAGTCCTGAAGCTGAAGCTTGTCTTGAGAGTGCATGAGCTATGAGTTTTAAATAATCAATTTCTATGCTTTAACAGTAGTAAAGAGATGAAAACACTGTCATTACTCGACTTAATCGTGAGATCTATCTTCATGGATCCCGCGGTCAAGCCGCGGGATGACAGATTGTGGTTGCGGGATGACAGATTATGGTTGCGGGATTGTAGATGTTAACTAATTCGCTGACAGAATGTGGTTGCGGGATAACCAAATATTAGCATGCATTATCCATAAGTAATTGCTTTTCTACAAATAAAATTCGAAACTCGGGTTGGGAGCAAGTGATTTTGAGTCTTTTAAATAAGGGAGCTAGGGGTTGTAAAATCAATTGCCAAAAGACCTTAAAATTAGATTCGTTGTGCTTTCAAAAATTCAATTAATTCATCATATGATAAAGGTTTAGACATTAAATAACCTTGCCCAAAGTCACATTTATTTTCTTTGTAGAAATTATATTGTTTTTGATTTTCTATGCCTTCAGCAATTATCCTGATTCCTAGGCTTTTCCCAAGAGCTATTATTGACTTAACCAATGATTCGTTTTCTGCTTTTGCATACAATGCTCTGGTAAATGAAAGATCAATTTTTATGGCGTCAATCGGTAGCCTTATTAAGTAACTTAAAGATGAATACTCAGTTCCAAAGTCATCTAGTTCTATGTGAACTCCAAGATCTTTTAATTTATTTAGTATATCAATTACGTACTCTATGTCTTCCATTACAACTCTTTCAGTAATTTCTAAATGAATTTGTTTTGGGTCAATACTGTATTTGCGCAATATTTTTGAGATTAAATCAATTAAGCCTTTCTGCTTGAATTCTCTAGCAGATAAATTAACTGCCATATTGAAATTTTGTATTCCAATTTCTTCTAGAGATGTGATAGTTTTACAGGACCTAGCTAGAACCCATTCACCAATTTTGCCGATGATACGGTTTTCTTCTGCGATGGGGATGAATTCATCTGGTCTAACTTGGCCTAGTTCAGGGTTGTGCCATCTTATAAGTGACTCACAACCAATAACTTTTCCTGTTTTAATTTCAATAATTGGTTGGTAAACAAGTTTAAACTCGTGATTTTGTAGCGCTGTCCGCAAATTATTTTCAATTTTTAATAGTCTATTAACTGCCTTGTTGGATCCGCTTGTATAGAATTTAAAGTTGTTACGACCCTTTTCTTTTGCTCGATACATTGATAAGTCAGCATGTTTTAACAAGGTCTCAACAGTTTTACCATCTTTTGGATAAAAGCATATGCCAATACTAGCTGTAGTATTTAATGTGTGGCCTTGAATCTGGTATGGTTTAGACACTTCTTCTAATACTCTCATCGCACAGTTTACAGCATCTTCTTCTTGCTCAATACCAGCCAAAACAATTACAAATTCATCTCCACCTAGCCTTGATACAGTGTCATATTCTCGAGCTGTTGCAAGTAAGCGGTTTGCAACTTCTTCCAAGAGCTTATCCCCTAATAAATGGCCTAGGCTATCATTTATCAGTTTGAATCTATCTAGGTCAATAAATAAAACAGCAACAATACGCTTGTTTCTTTTTGCATGGAGTGTTGCTTGATGTAAACGGTCCCAAAGTAATGCCCGGTTAGGAAGGCTTGTTAATGAGTCATGTGTGACTTGATGTTCAAGTTGCTTTCTAAGTTTAACTCTATCAGTAATATCAACAACAATTCCTACAAAATATCTAATGTCACCATTAGGGTCTGGCACTGGTGCTATATGGATTTCTCCCCAGTATGAGGTGCCGTCAAACTTATAGCATTTCATTTCTACTTTGTTTGTTTCTTTTTGATGAATTATCTCTTCAAGTTTGTGGCTTTGGGGGTCCTTATCGTACTTATTTTGCAAGAAAATGCATTTTTCACCCAATACTTCTGAGCTTGCATACCCTGTCATGTTTTCAAATGCAGGGTTTACATATTGCATAGGCAGGTTGTTGTTAATAGCATCTAAAATAAATATGCCATTTGGGCTTGCCTCCATCGCTCGATTTTTGAGGAGAAGTTCAAGCTCGGTTTGTTTGCGTTCAGTAATGTCACGAAAACTCCAAACTCTACCGACAATTTCGCCATCAACAATGTGAGGTTGTGAGTATCTTTCAATTATCCTGCCATCTTTACAAAGCATTTCACCTAGGTTAACTGATGCTTCTGGGTTCTGCATACAGTACATGATATCGTTCATAAGTGATTGGGGGTCGGCAACCTGCTCTAAAAGCATTGCAACTCCACCTTCTTCATCACGACTCATAAGTACCTGTTCCGGGACGTGCATTATTTCAATAAGTTTTTTATTCCAGTCGACTAGCTTACCTTCTTTACTTATTATGAGAATGCCATCGATTGTGGCCTCTAGAGTCGCGCGAACCAGGGCAAGTGATTGCGTCAATTGAGCGGTTTGTTTCTTTACGGCTACCGATACATTACCTTCGGAATCGCTTTCGTCAGTTTGTTTATCATCGTGAAGTTCTTGTGAATTAACCCACTTAACAGGCTTGTCTATTTCAGCCTTTTCTTTTTTCCAAATTCTAAGGTATTTGGCAACTTGAGCTTGTGAAACTTCTCTGCCTACTTTTGCTTTTATTTTAGAAATGGTTGGACGGATGCCTTGTTGATCCATTTCATTGGCCAGCAGCATAATCCATTCGTATATAGTTTCAGTTTTTCTTTCCATATCGTCTCAGTATCCCTATCAATGGGCATATTACAAACATAGTATAATAATGACTATATTCCAATTAGATATGGTTTAGTTTGGTCTGATTTTCCCTTGTAGGCTACTGACTACCTTAGCCTCAGCAGCCTAACTTTATTTTTAGTTATTTAATCCATTGCTTAGCAAAATCATACTTGATTGCAAACTGGATCATATGGGCGGTTAGTTTGTATTTTCCTGCAGTTAATGGGCTGGCGCTGTGGCTTACAGTATCTCCAGAAATATTTGCCTCATATCCAACATCGAATCTAAACTGATTCCAAGTATGACTATAACCAAATGCTAAGGCATTAAAATTATAATCTGGTTGTGCAGCTACGATATTTCTAAATGGAGTTGCTCTTTCATAATAGCCATAACCAAATCGAATTTGATTTTTAGGGTCAAATGTATAGCGAGCACCAACTCTATAGTTATTTGAGTTATGTGATGCAAGTGTAGTTATTTGTGGGTCAAGAATAGGATTATTATATCTGCGAGTTATCAGTTTGCCGACATCCTTCCAATATTCTCTATCAAAACCAATTGATACTAAAAGCTTAGATGACGCATGCCAGGCTAGTCCTAAATTAACTATGTCAGGATATCGCATATGCAGTTTATAGTGGCCAGTTGTTTGGCCATTGGATCCAGTTCCGCTTAATTTATCAGATTGGCGTGAGCGATAAACTGCACCAAAATTAACTTTATCGGTAAGTTTTACCATGGTGGCTGCTTGAACCGACCAGCCGAATCCATTAGCTTGTTCATCTAAGCCAAACATGTCCTGATGAGTGTCAGTATAGCTTCCGACTAGGCCAAAGCCAAAAGCAATATTTTTAGTTAATGCATATGCAACTGTTGGCGTTAAATCTACTCTAACTATATGGGCATTCATTGCCATATTGCCCGTTGCCGCATTTGAGTCATATTTCGTTTTGCGAGCAAAAGGTGAGTAAACACCTACACCGTAAGCAAGTTTGTTAGCGTGTGATGTGTAGTATAGGTTAGGACCAACGCTTGGCGCTACTGATCTTGTAGTGTTTGCCGAAGTGCTTCTGTAGGTTTGGATAGGGATGTTAATTGACGCTCCACCGTATATCTGTGTCCCTTTTAAGAATGCAAGTGCCGCAGGATTGTAATACACAGCTGAAGGGTCATCCGCAACAGCAGTGAAAGCTTGCATCGTTTGCCCGCTGGTTGATGTGCCTGTAGTTGATGTTCCCCCAGCGAATGATGAGGTTGCAATTATCAAGCCAGTTAGTCCGACTGCTATTTGGTATTTCATTGAAATTAACTCCATTTAAAAATCAATTGTCTATAGACTGAAAATTACTATAACATTCTATTTATATGGCATGCAAAACAATATAGGGAAGTATATTATGGAAGATTTTTTAAAGCTCGATGATCAACTATCTAAAGATGAACTCAAATTGCGAGACTCAATTAATAAGTGGGTTTATGCCGATGTTATACCTAGTATGCCCGACGCTTTCGAACAAAGTGTTTTCCCTAAAGAAATTATTCCTCGTCTATCTTCAGCTGGTATTCTGGGTATTAAATTGCCTAAAGAGTATGGTGGAAGGGCAATGAAAGACGTTGCCTATGGGCTTGCTTGTCAGGAGCTAGAAAAAGCCGATAGTGCTATTCGTAGTTTTGTTTCAATCCAAAATTCTCTCTGTATGTTCCCAATTTTCAAGTATGGCACTGAAGAAATTAAGCAGAAATTTTTACCAAAAATGACTAAGGGGGAGTGTTTGTCTTTCTTTGGTTTGACTGAAGAAAGTGGTGGCTCTGATCCTTCAAATTTACAAACAACAGCTAAGAAGGTTTCTGGTGGCTGGGAGCTGAATGGTAATAAAAAATGGATTGGTATCTCTCCCATTGCAGATATTGGTATTATTTGGGCGCAAACTGATCATGGAATTAGGGGGTTTATAGTAGAGAAAAACTTCGAAGGGTTCGAAGCGAAAGATATCCCTCAGCGTATGTCTTTAAGAATTGCCAAGGTTGGTGAGGTAAAGCTAAATAAAGTTTTTGTTCCAGATTCTCATTTCTTGCCTGGTACAGAGAAGGGCATATCTGCAGCTTTGAGTTGTTTGAACGAAGCAAGGTATGGTATTGCCTGGGGTGCTGTTGGTGCTGCTACTGATTGCTTTGATAGGACATTGGCTTATTTAAAAGATCGTGAATTGTTCGGCAAGTCTGCTGCATCTTTCCAATTAATTCAAAAAGAATTGGCAGATATGTTTACTGAGATTAATAAAACCCAAGCCTTTAATCTACAAATGGGCAGATTAAAAGAAAAAGGTGAGTGTCCGCCTGTTATGATTTCAATGGCCAAAATGAATGCATGTAAAAATGCATTAGATATTTCTCGTCGTTGCCGTGATCTATTAGGTGCGAATGGCATTAGCCTTGAGTATCACGTGATTCGTCATATGTTGAATTTAGAGTCAGTTTATACCTATGAGGGGACTGATAATATTCATCATTTGATAGTAGGACAGTATCTAACGGGGCACAAAGCTTTTTGTTAACTGGCGTTTTGAAATATAAATTTAGCCTGTAATAGGTTAAAAAGTTGTCTATAATTATACCAAGTTAAATGTTTGAGGCTGCGTAAATGGGTACATATAGAGATTTATATATAGAGAGCCTGGGTAAGAAAAGGGTATATTTAGAAAAATCATCTTCCAATTATAAATTGGCTTGGGAGTTGACGTACGATGAAAAAGTGTACCCAAAAATTAAAGATGAATTAGAAAATTTTATAAAAGCGTATAAGGATTTTGCTAAGTTCGCTAATGATTTGTCTGTCAAATATGACGGGGCCTCTGGTTATTCTAGTAGTGAATTTGAAAAAGGGGCCATTGACGTTGCTAGGAAAGCAAATCCAGGTGAAGTTGTTCAACTAGGCCAAGAAGGTCTCATCGATGCTGGTAAAGAAACTCTTAAAAAGATTAAGAATGAACTCTTGAAAGAGGACTCTCTAATATTTTCTGAAGAATTAAGTAAGCTTGAGAGTGATGAGTTAGATAAATTAGCTGAAGACAAATTTGAAAGTCTTACTAAAGCAGAATTAGCTGATCTTAAAAATGAAGTGTTAACTGACCTTGCTACTGATGAAATAAACAGCCAGCCTGGACATTCTGGGTTAGGAGTCAGGAAAGTTTATATAGATGCGGCTCGTGAAGATATTAAAAAAGACCTGGATCCGTCTGAATTAAACGGTCTTGTGAAGGCCTATATTAAGGATGGCATTAAAGCCGAGTTTGGAGAGGAAATTAGGCAAAAACTTATAAATAGGAAGTGTGCACAAATAAGAAGTAGGTTCAAGGATTTCTCTGATAAAGCACAAAGCTTTAAAGAAAGATATAACAATGTTGCATCGAATAATATTTTATTTGTGGTTGTGGCATTTTTAGAAGATATTCGGGGTGAGTTAAGTCAGGGCCATGCTTCTCTTAAAAAAGATATAGCTGATTTAGATAATAAAATTAGTGAAGCCTCTGACTCTTTGGTTAAAGTGTTCGAAGGTTTTGAATCAGGTATTAGATCACTGGGTGACCAAGCTGGAGCTGCGCAAGAACATGCAGTTGAGTCCCTATCTGAGATACAGGCATTTGCCAAAGAAATAGGGGAAATGTTTAAAGGCCTTGCAAGCCTGGCAGCAGAGGTAGTATCAACAATAAAGGCAGGAAGGTCTGATGATCCACAAGTTGACAATAGTAACCCTAGCCCTTGAAGAGTCATAACTCTATATCTATTGTTTCAAGTATTTCTTGTTTTTAAATTTCGAATTTAATACCTTGGGCCAAGGGTAGCTCATCACTCCAATTAATGGTGACAGTTTGGCGCCGCATGTAGGCCTTCCAAGAATCTGATCCAGCTTCTCGACCACCTCCTGTATCTTTTTCTCCGCCAAAAGCACCGCCGATCTCGGCACCTGAAGTGCCAATATTTACATTAGCAATACCACAGTCACTTCCCTTGGCAGATAAAAACCTTTCTGCGCGACGAAGATCACTAGTTAATATCGCTGAAGATAATCCTTGAGCAACTCCATTTTGCATAGCAATAGCTTCATCTAGGTCTTTATAAGGCATTACATATAAAATTGGTGCAAAAGTTTCTTCTTGCACAATTTCCCAGTGATTTTCAGCGCGAATAATAGTTGGTTGAACAAAGTGCCCTTTGCCCGCAATTGCCTTGCCACCAAATAAAACTTCGCCACCCTCGTTTTTTGCTTTTACAATAGCTTTTTCATATAGATCTACTGATTTGCCATCGATCAGCGGCCCCATATGGTTATTTTGATCGAGTGGATCACCGATGCGAATTTTGCCATAAGCATTAACCAATGAGTTCACGACTTTATCGAAAATAGATTCATGAATAATTGCGCGGCGCGTACTCGTACACCTTTGGCCAGCCGTGCCTACTGCGCCAAAAACAATAGTTGGAATAGCTTTTTCAAGGTCTGCAGTTTCATCAATTATCATAGCATTATTACCGCTACACTCAAGAATAGCTTTTCCCATGCGACCAGCAATGGTCTGGGCAACACGACGTCCGACGTTAGTTGATCCAGTAAATGAGATTAGTGGTATGCGAGTATCTGCAACTAATTTATTTGATAACCCAAGGTCTTCGGAAACAAAAGTAGAAAAAATGCCATCGTAGCCATTTTTCTCCATAACTTCATTACAAATTTGCTGAACTGCTAAAGCACATAAAGGAGTTTTTGAGGATGGTCGCCAAATTACAGTGTTCCCACAAATTGCTGCAATAAATGCATTCCATGCCCATACAGCAACGGGGAAATTATATGCGCTAATCACACCGACAACACCAAGAGGGTGCCATTGCTCTATCATTCTGTGCTCTAAACGCTCTGACTGCATAACTTTGCCATACAGCATGCGAGATTGCCCGACTGCAAAGTCAGCCATATCTATCATTTCTTGTACTTCGCCGTCACCTTCTTGCTTAGATTTACTAGCTTCTAATGCAACTAAGCTACCAAGCAAATCTTTCTTCATTCTTAAAGCATCGCCCATATGACGAATTAAATCGCCACGAACTGGGGCTGGCACCATGCGCCAAGTCTTGAAAGTTTCAGAACTTTTTTTAACTATCTGTTCGTAATCTTTTTCATCTGCTTGGTAAATTTCACTTATACACTCTTCAGTTGTAGGGTTGAAAGACTTTAGTTTGCTTCCTTTTTTATCTGACCACCAATTGGATCCTGTGCTTGCACCAGTTTCAATTTTATCTAACTTTAGTCCTGTAAGGATTTTTTGAATATCCATTCGTCTTTCTCCAATAAATTTTTAAGTTGTCCGCCAAATTGATTTGCTAGATAATCTTCCCAAGAAATATCATGCTGATGCACAAATCCTTTGTATTTTTCGGGGTTGTTTAAAACCATATCTATTGCTGTGGTTAAGCTGTAAGCAGTGGTTAGCTGTAGAGCAGTGTAAGTATGGCCATCAATTTCTTGTGGATAGAATTTGAGCACTACAGTTTCTTGGTCTAATCTACCATTTCTATTGCCCTTCACAGAAACATAAAGCACAACAACATCTTGTTGAGTGAAGGGAATCGCGTTTTGTAGGATAGACTTAAGAGTTTCTTGATCATCTCGCATTTTTAGATCATTCATCAAAAAAGACATATATTGGCAATGGCCTGGGTATCTAATACTTTTGTAGTTTAAAGTATCAATTTTCCCTTCGTAAAGTTCATAGAGAGTCGCAAGGCCTCCAGAGGTGTTGAATGCTTCATACTCAATTCCATCAACTTGTAGATTTTCTAGACCATCAAGAGGGGGGAAGTTTAATATTTTTCCACGTTCAATCCCTACGCAAGGTTGAGCGTATTCGTTAATTAAACCGTCGATTGACCATGTGAATGCATAGCGCATGGTATTATTTGAATACTGAGGCAGAGCCCCAGTTCTAAGCTTCGCTGACTCAATATGTGTAAATGAAGACATTAGGTAATTTCCAACAATTCCTATTAAGCCAGGGGCTAGTCCGCACTGAGGTACAAAGGCTTGATCGCTATCTTTTGCAAGCTTTCTAATTGCGTTGGTTGTACTGACATCTTCAGTTAAATCAAAGTAACTGAGCCCAAGCTTTTTGACATTAGTAGCCAGCTCTTGGTTACAGAAATATGGAAGGCAAGATGCAACTGCTTTGATTGGATGTTTTTCGACTAACGCCTTTATTTGGTCAAAATTTGTCATGTCACTTTGATGGCAGATAAGATTTTCACTGCGCCACCCTTCGTCAGGAACATGTAAATCACAGAGGTGTACTTGGTACTGTTTTGTTCTAGCTAAGAGGTGAGATACACACTGGCCAAGTCTTCCTGCGCCAGCAACAATTACGTGTTTTAGATCATTATTCATACGAGTTCCTTTCGTGAATAGAAAAAAATGAATAGTCAGCAGGCCCTAATCATAACCAGCAATCTGAGCTAATGTCCAGAGAGCATTTTTGGTAATTATTGTTTCATCATTCTATAATTAAATAAAACTATAATTAATTAAAACCCATGTATGTTTGGGGTGCTGATTTTAGGTCACTTTAGAAATGGAATTTTGAGGGACTACTTAATGAAAATACGCCAGAAGATGCTTGTTTCTATCCTTTCTCCGCTACTTCTTATTGGTATTATTTCTTTTCTTTCCATGTCATGGAGTTGGAGTATTTTTAATAATGCTATTAAGCAAGATACTTTGAAAATCAATTCAGCTTTAGAAATGGAAATTAATGAGAAAGAAGCAATTAAGGATCTGTTGGATTATCTTGAAAGTAAAAACCCAGAAAAACAAAATGACTTTAAGTCTAATATTCAGGACTTTAAAGACTTTTTAAACATTTATCAATCTACGCCACTATCTGACCATGAAAAATCTTATTTAAAATCTTTAGATGAAAATCTTAAACCATTTCTAGATATCGCAAATCAGGTATTTAAGCTTGAAAATGAGCAGATCTCAGAAACCAGTCAACTATCTCGTTATATAAAGCAAAGTACTGTTGATGTTTTGGACGATCAATGGCAGGTTAATTTAAATAAATCTGATCGACAATATGACGCCAAAAAAGAAGCAGTCTTAGAAATTGAACTAAACTTACATGAGCTATTCTCAGCTACCCGCGGGTATATGTTAAATCAAAGTAGCGAAACAAAAGATAAAGTAAAAGATTCTTTGCTTGACGTTGATTCTTGGTTTGCGAAGTTATCATTGTTAAATCTAAATAGACAAGAATCTACTTGGCTTGAGGAGCTTAAAAAGCACAAATCCGAAATTAAACTTGCCGTTGAAAAAATATTAGCTTTAGAGAGTGAAAAAGCGCAACTAATGGTTAGTCTTGAAAATTATAGTTTGAGAATGGATGCTATCTTGGGCGATAAGCTGCAAAGTATTGCTAATGCTCATTTGGAACTCTCTAAATCAAAAATCACTTGGATGACATTTGCCATGATTTTGATTTTGGTTGCAGCTTTTGGAGTGGGCAGCTTTCTGTCTTGGTATATATCAAAAAATCTTGCTAAGCCTATTTCCAAGTTAAAGTTAGCAGCTGAAGATTTTAGCAAAGGTGATGTTGATGTTGATGTAAGTGTTAATAGCTCTGACGAGATAGGTCAGCTTTCAAGTGTTTTTAAAAGCCTTATTGATAATACGAAGGAGCTTGCCAGTTCTGCTAAAAAAATTGGTGAAGGAGACTTTAGTGTTGAGATTATTCCTCGAAGTGAGAAAGATCTTCTAGGTTTGGCTCTTGCAAAAATGAAAGGCGATTTACAAAAACTGGAAGAAAATAATGAACAACGGATTTGGATAAAGACTAATACGGCTAGAATTATTGGCTTATCTCAAGGTCAGCATGATTTATCTGCTTTAATGCAAACAGTAATTAATGAGCTTTCTAATACATTAAAAGCAGGATTTGGAGCGTTTTATATGATTGAAGATTTTGATAAAGAGTCTTCAGATCAAATATTAAAATTGTTTGCCAGTTTTGCCTATAGCAAAAGAAAAAGTATCTCTAATAGCTTTAAATTAGGCGAAGGTTTGGTCGGGCAGTGTGCTTTAGAGCGTAAGATTATTTCAATAACAGATGTTCCAGAAGAATATATTCATATTACATCTGGTCTGGGCAGTGAAACACCAAAACAGGTTATAGTTTCTCCTATTTTCCATGAAAATTTAATTATTGGTGTTGTGGAGCTTGCAACTTTTACACCATTTTCTGATGGTGATTGTGAGGTTATAAATGAAGTCTCTAGGGGATTAGGTGTAATTATTAGTAATGTGTTGGCTCATGAAAAGACTCAAAAATTACTAGAAGAGTCTCAAGGAATGACTGAAAAGCTTAAAGAGCAACAAGAAGAGTTGCAAACTCAACAAGAAGAGTTGAAGGCTAGTAATGAAGAATTAGAAGAAAAAGCCAATTCTCTTCAAGCTTCAGAAGAAGAGCTACGTACACAAAGTGAAGAATTGCGAGTAATTAATGAAGAAATGGCTGAAAAAACACAGCGTCTTGAAAAGCAAAATAAAGAAATTCAGGCTACTAGAGAAGAGCTAGAGCAGCGAGCGAAAGATTTAGCTTTGTCCAGCAAGTATAAATCCGAATTTCTAGCTAATGTTTCCCATGAATTGAGGACTCCACTTAATAGTTTGCTAATTCTTTCCAAGAAACTGGCGGATAATAAGGAAGGAAATTTGAATAACAAGCAGGTAGAGTCTGCTAGGGTTATTTATGGCGGGGGTAAAGATCTTTTAAATTTGATTAATGATATTTTAGATTTGTCTAAAGTTGAAGCGGGCAAAATGCAAATTGAGATGACAGAATTTAATATTCAATCTCTTTGTGATGATATTAGGCAGCAAATGGATCACGTTGCTGAAGAATCTGATTTGCAGTTTAAAATTGAAATTGATAATGGAGTGCCCGTCAGTATATTTTCAGATAAATTACGTTTAACACAGATATTGCGTAATTTCTTGTCAAATGCATTTAAATTTACTGAGAAAGGTTCTGTTCTTCTTAGAATTGGGCTCCCATCGACAAATGTAAGTTTATCTGGGCATGTTTATTCTAATGATGATTCAGTGGTATTTTCGGTGATTGATACAGGAATTGGTATCCCTAAAGATAAACAGCAAGAAATATTTGAGGCTTTTCAGCAGGCTGAAGGTTCAACTACACGTAAATACGGTGGTACTGGCTTAGGATTAGCTATATCGCGTGCAATGACTGATTTATTAGGTGGTTCGATTGAGCTTGAAAGCATTGAAGGGCAGGGAAGTAGATTTAGTATATATTTGCCCATAGGTGAAAGAGGGGCTTTGGCTACAGATAAAGTCATCTCTACTGATAAAGTAACCGTTACAGACTCTTCAGAAACTATAGAGGTTAAACCAGAAATTCAGGATGTAAATATATCTACAAGTCAAATTCCTGAACTTGATCCTAATAAACCAACTCTTTTGGTGGTTGAAGATGATGTTGCCTTTGCCAATATTATTAAAGACTTTGCGGAAGAGCAAAAATATCAATGTGTCACCTCAAGTTCTGGTCGTGAGGCGATAGCTATGGCTAAGCAAATAAAGCCTTCTGCAATTGTCTTAGATCTTGGGCTGCCAGATGTAGATGGAACGATTGTTCTTTCAACCTTAAAAGACAACCCTGAAACTAAAGATATACCTGTGCACGTCATTTCTGGTAGAGAGGAGAGTCCAGATATATTGAAAAAAGGGGCAATTGGTTATTTGAAAAAACCTGCAGATGAGGATGCTTTGAAAGAAGTATTTGATAGGATCCATCAAGCCGAAGGCGCTGATATTAAATCTGTTTTGGTTGTTGAAGATGATCTGACAAGTCAATCTGCAATAAAAACTTTACTTGAAAATAAAGATGCCGAAGTGGTCACAGTTTCAAACTCTGAAGCTGCAATTAACCAAATAACAAATAATGACTTTGATTGTGTAATCTTGGATTTAAATCTTAAAACTGAGTCCGGTTTTGACTTGTTAGATAAGTTGGACTCATCAATTGATCAAATGCCTAATATTGTAATTTACACAGGGCGGGAGTTGTCGGAAGATGAGCATGCGCGTCTGCAAAAATATACCTCTAGTATTGTTGTAAAGGGATCTGATGCTCCAGAGAGGCTTTTGGATGAAGTGACTTTATTCTTGTATAGCGTCGATCAAAAATCAGGTGGTAATTCTCACTCTACTATTAATATGATCAATAAAGGTAACGAATCTTTAGTCGGTAAGAAGGTTTTGCTTGTCGATGATGATATGAGAAATGTATATGCACTTTCAAGTGAGCTAGAAGACTATGACATGCAGGTAATAATTGCTACTAATGGAAAATTGGCTTTAGATAAAATTAATGAAGAAGCAAATATAGACTTAGTCCTTATGGATATTATGATGCCAGTCATGGATGGGTATGAAGCTATGAAAGAAATTAGGAAAGATAGTAAGTTTAAAACCCTTCCAATTATAGCTTTGACTGCAAAAGCAATGTCAGGAGATCGGGAAAAGTGTATAGCGGCAGGAGCTAGTGATTATATCACTAAGCCTATAGATACAGATCAGCTCCTATCTATGATGAAAGTATGGCTTTCAAAATAGAGGTTTCGATGGAAGATGAAAAGAAAGATAATTTAGCTCTACAGTGTCTTTTAGATATTGTTGAGAAAATTTATGGATATGACTTCCATGAGTATGCCAATGCCTCTCTTCGTAGAAGAGTCACTGGTTTTATGCTGGATCATAAGTTTGATACTTATTTGCAGTTAGCAGATAGGCTTTTATACGATGAAGGGCTATTCGAGGTTTTTTTAAGACAAATGTCTATCACAGTTACAGAGATGTTTCGTGATCCTGAATTTTACAAGTCTTTTCGAGAAAATATTATTCCAAAACTTAAAACTTATCCTTATATAAAAGTCTGGCATGCAGGTTGTGCAACTGGTGAGGAAGTCTTTTCTATGGCTATTTTATTGCACGAAGAAGGTTTTCTGGACAGAGCTACAATTTATGCTACTGACTTTAATCAGGTTGCTTTAGAGTGTGCAAAAACTGGTATTTATGATGCGTCAAATGTAAAGCAATATATTGAAAATTATAATAAAGCTGGTGGTACCTCTGGTTTATCAGAATATTATACGAGTAGCTATAATGCGGTTAAATTAAGAGATTTTCTAAAAAGACGGATCACTTTTGCTAATCATAACTTAGCAGTCGACAGATCATTTGGTGAAATGAATGTAATCCTATGTAGAAACGTATTAATTTACTTTAATAAAAATTTACAAAACCAGGTGCTAAAATTATTTAGAGATAGCTTGTGTCACAAAGGCTATCTTTGTCTCGGGTCTAAAGAAACATTACGGTTTACAGAGGTGGAAAATGACTTTGAAGTTGTGGATGAGAAATACCGAATATATCAGAGGAAGTCATGAGTAATTGTTTTGAGGCTATAGTTATTGGGGCGTCATCAGGTGGATTAGAGGCATTCTACAAAATTTTTAGTAAGTTCCATGAAGATTTTTCAATACCTATTTTTTTAGTTCAGCATATCAAAGAAGGAAGTGATAATTATTATGTGCAGCATATCAATAGGGCGAGTAGCTTAGATGTGCTTGAGGCAGTGGATAAAATAAAAATAAATCGAGGTAAGGCTTATGTTGCTCCCCCCGGTTATCATCTTTTAGTCGAAGACAAAACTAGCTTGTCATTATCCGCTGATCCGAGAGTGAATTTTTCTCGCCCTAGCATTGATGTGCTGTTTGATTCAGCGGCTCATGTTTATAAAGATAAAGTAATAGGCGTTTTGTTGACTGGTGCCAATAGCGATGGGGCTTTGGGTATCAAAAAAATACATGACTTGGGAGGTTATACAATTGTGCAGAACCCTGAAACTGCGTTATCTAGTGAAATGCCTAGATCAGCTTTGGCAATCACTAAAGTCGATGAGGTTTTAGAGTTAGATCAAATTGCATCTCGTTTGAATCAGTTGGACGGGGGTAATAATGTCAAATGATAAAACTCATAGTTTAAAGACAAGTATATTGCTTGCTGCTTTAAATGAAGAGCACCTCAATAAAGTTCAAAAATGTTGTTCTAGTTTGAATGTAGATGTTTCTGCCTCTGATTCTGGGCATGAGGCTTTGAAAATGGCAATAGAGTCTAGTTTTGATTTAGTGATAATTGCTGCTGATATGCCCGGAATGGATGGGTATGAGGTTGCTAGCTTGCTAAGGAGAAGAAAAAAGACTCAATCTATACCAATTATCTTCTTGTTATCTGAAAACGATAAAAAACAGAAGATGTTCAAAGGTTATGAATATGGTCCAGTAGACTATATGTTTTACCCCGTGGATGAGAGTATTCTTGCTTCAAAAATAAAAATTTTTATTGAAATGCAAAAGCATAAAAAAGTTAACTATCTTGAAACAGTAGGTGAGCTTAGAGTCGTTAAAGCCGAACTTAAAGCCAGAAATAAAGCATTGTCTAATCTTGCAAATCAAGACGCATTAACCCATCTTTATAATAGACGGCAATTTGAAGTTGAATTAGCGAGAATACTTAGAGAGTGTAAGCGTTACAATAAGCAGTTTGCCTTGCTGTTTTGCGATATAGATAATTTTAAAATAGTTAATGATACATTGGGGCATGATGCTGGGGATCAGCTTTTAAAGCAGATTAGTCAGGTTTTTTTGAATAATGTGAGACAAACTGACATCGTTGCAAGGCTTGGCGGCGATGAGTTTGGGATTATTTTAAACTATATTGATAATTATCGTGAGGCGGGCAATGTTGCAAAGCATTTGCTTAATGCTCTTTCTGATCCATTAGTTGTATCTGGGATCAATCAATCTCCTACTTTTAGCATAGGTGTGGCTTGTTTCCCTTTTGCTGGACAAGATGTTACTACAATTATGCGCAGTGCAGATATAGCGATGTACCGTGCAAAATCAATGGGCAAGAATCAATCTCAATTTTATAACAAATCATTGCAGAAAGAGTATGGTAGTCGCCTAGAAATAGAGTCTAATTTGAAGTTTGCTATTGAAAAAAATGAATTTTATTTGAATTTTCAGCCAATTTATAACTTGAAAAAATTAGAGATCTTTGGCTTTGAAGCTTTACTTCGGTGGCGCTCTGAAAATCTTGGCGATATGAACCCTGATCAATTTATTGCTATCGCTGAAGAGTCTGGAGATATTCACGCTATTGGGCAATGGGTTTTATCTGAGTCTTTTAAGGTTTTAAAAGACTGGCAGTCAAAAGATTTCAAGGGAGTGAAGTTAGCTGTGAACATCTCTGGGAAACAAATACAATTTGGCGATTTTTATAATAAGCTTATGATGCAAGCCTCTGAGCATGGTATAAGTTTAAAAGATTTAGTGTTAGAAGTTTCTGAGTCTGTTTTAATGAAAAATAAACCTAAGCTAGTGGAACTTTTGCAAAAAATTACAGGTCATGGAGTTAAATTTCTTATAGATGATTTCGGAACAGGGTACTCATCACTTGTAGATCTGAGGAATCTGCCTGTTTGCGCCCTAAAAATAGATAACGCCTTTGTGGGGAGTCTAGGGGAGTCAAGTGATGGAGGTGCACTAGTGAAAGCAATTATAGCCATGGCAAGAAATCTAGGTATTCAGACAATTGCCGAGGGAGTTGAAACAAAAGAGCAATGCCTATTTTTGAAAAATGAAGGTTGTCGCTTCGGTCAAGGATATCATCTAGGTAAACCTATGTCACGTGTAGAAGCCTGCAGATTACTAGCTTCTGGCAAATATAAAGGATGTGCATGAGGTGGTTAGGAACGTTTTGCCAAAAATATTAGTAGTAGATGACGTTAAAAGCAACTTAGTTGCTATGGGGTCAGCTTTGGAAGATGTTAAGGCTGAATGTGTTTTTGCAGAATCAGGCAAGGAAGCTTTGCATTTATGCCTGGAAGAAGATTTTGCTTTAATCCTTTTGGATGTGCAAATGCCAGAAATGGATGGCTTCGAGGTTGCTAGTCATTTGAAGGCAAGACGAGAAACTTCACACATCCCGATTATTTTTGTAACTGCAATTAGTAAAGAGCAAAAATATATTTTGAAAGGTCATGAAGTCGGTGCTGTAGATTACCTGATGAAGCCTATAGATCCATTGATTTTAACTAGTAAAGTAAACACTTTTCTAGAGTATTATAAACAGCAAAGCCAAATGAAAGAGACTATCGAGGATCTTAGTGATAAGAAAAAAAAGTTAGCTAGGACTAATACTAAGCTCTCGTCTTTAGCGCGTCATGATAGTCTTACAGGTCTTTATAATAGGCATAGCTTTGATAAGTACCTAGGGTCTTACATAGATCTTGCCAGAAAAAATAAGGCGATTTTTGCACTGTTGTTTTTGGATTTAGATAATTTTAAATATGTAAATGATAATTATGGTCATGATATTGGTGATGAGCTCTTAAAAATGGTGGCTCAGAGAATTAAAAGAGTTGTTCGAGATTCTGATATTATCAGCCAGAACAATCAACAGCCTTGTGTTTCAAGAATTGGCGGCGATGAGTTTGCTTTACTGATATGCGAAATTCAGAGCCCTGAAGATGCCAGTAAAATTTCTCAACGAATAATTGATAATGTATCTAAAGATTATTATGTAAATGATATTAGGCTGCACATAGGGGTTAGTATAGGAATTGCTTGTTATCCAATATCTGGAGAATCGCCCCAGGTGCTTAGAGAGAATGCTGATCATGCAATGTATGAAGCTAAATATTTAGGAAAAGAGCAGTATTGTTTTTTTTCTGAGGAAATTGAAAGAAAGCATAAAGTGCATGTTGAGCTTGAGAAGATCATAAAGTCTGGCAGTTTGGATAAAGAGTTTTATATAGAATATCAGCCTATTGTAAGATTAGCTGATAATCGTATTGTTGGGGTTGAGGTGTTGTGCCGATGGGAAAATAAGATCTTAGGAAAGGTTGCTCCATCTGAATTTATATATGCTGCAGAATTGAATAAGTCAATTTTGCCTCTTGGGGAGTGGATTTTTTCTGAGGCTTTAAATTCATTAAATGAAGTAATTAAGAAGACTGATAAGAATATTTATTTCGCTGTTAACTTGTCTGGATTGCAGTTAAAAGATGATCATTTTATGGAGCAAGTTAGAAATGCTGTGAAGCAGGACACTAAATTACCGTCGCTTCTTGAGTTTGAGATTACAGAGTCATTTTTTGTTGAATCTATTAAGGATTTTCAGGGGAATATTGAAGATATTGCCTCTCTTGGTATAAGTACTGCTATTGATGATTTTGGCACAGGTTACTCCTCTTTGAAAAGGCTCGGGCAACTTCCAATTAGAACTCTAAAGCTGGATCGTAGTATTATTAATGAGATTAATATTGTACCTGAGAAAAATAGCATGATAGTGCCTATTCTAGATCTTGCAAAAACTCTTGATATGCATGTTGTTGCTGAGGGCATTGAAACTAAAGTTCAGGCAGAATTTTTTAGAGATTGTGGATGCGATTATGCTCAGGGTTTTTATTTTTATAAGCCTATGGCTTTATCTGATTTTATTAATATTGTGTTATCGGACTTAAAGTAAACAATTTCGCTAAAGTATATTGACCCGAGCTTCGAGTTTTATTTGTAGAAAATCAATTGCTTATGGGTAATGTGTGCTAAGATTAGGTTGTCTCTAGGCTCAAATCTGTCATCCCGCGGCAGGCTCAAATCTGTCATCCCGCGGCTTGACCGCGGGATCCATGAAGCTAGATCCCGCGATCAAGTCGCGGAATGACAGAATCTTGGCGTATATTATTCTTAGCGGGAAGTGCTGCTATTTACGCTTTTTCTTTTTCTTTTTCTTGTTTTTTTGCGAAGGCATCCCTCCCGCCATAGATGGCATTCCAGGAAGTTTTGTCATGCCGCCACCCAATTTGCTGCCAAGCATACCCATCATGTTTTTCATCTTGCCGCCTTTGAATTTTTTCATCATTTTTTGCATTTGAGAGAATTGGCGAATGAGATTTTTCACATCTTTCGGGGTAACTCCTGCACCACCAGCTATACGTTTAAGCCGGCTAGTAGAGTTTTGAAGTAATTGAGGGTTTCTTCTTTCAACTGGAGTCATTGATCCTATAATAGCATCAGTTTGTTTTAGCATATTATCGCCAAATTGATTAGTTGCAGCTGATGGTAGATTTGGCATATTTGGAAGCTTGCCGAGGATGTCTTTCATTCCACCCATTTTGCGCATTTGTGCCATTTGATCACGAAAATCTTCGTAGTTGAACCCCTGCCCAGATTTGAGCTTTGAAGTTAGCTTTTTGGCTTTATCTTTATCTATCTGCTTCTCAGCTTTTTCGAATAGTGACTCAAGATCTCCCATGCCAAGAATTCGTGATGCTATCCTTTCGGGGTGAAAAGATTCTAGCGCCTCAGTTTTTTCGCCAGTACCCATGAATTTAATGGGTTTTTCTGTCATGTGAACAGCTGATAGAGCAGCACCACCTCTCGCGTCACCATCAACTTTGGTGAGTATTGTGCCTGTTAGGGGCAATGCTTCAGCAAAGGCAGCAGCACTATTAGCAGCATCTTGGCCGAGCATGCTGTCAATTACAAAAAGAGTTTCAACTGGGTTAGTTGCTTTGTGCAAATCTTTAATTTCTTTCATCATGTCATCATCTACATGAAGACGCCCGGCTGTATCGATGATTACAACATCAGTTAGGCTTTTTCTGGCTTGATCGATTGCGTTATCAGCAATTAGTTTCGGGTCTTGGTCTGTTCTGCTAGGGTAAAAGCTAACCCCAATTTGTTCGGCAAGAGTTTCTAGCTGGTCAATAGCGGCGGGGCGATAAATATCGGTACTGGTGACCAGAACTGATTTTTTCTTGCTTTCTTTAAGCCAGCGTGCAAGCTTGCCAACGCTAGTTGTTTTACCAGCACCTTGAAGACCTGCTACTAAAATGACTACAGGTGGGCGGGCTTTTAAGTTTAATTCGCTGTGTTTGTGTCCTAGTAGCTTAGTTAATTCATCCTTGACGATTTTTATCATCATGTCGCCAGGTTTTAGGCTTTCTAGAACTTCGGTGCCTAGCGCTTTATCTTTAACCTGTCCAAGAAATTTAGTAACTACGGGAAGGGCAACGTCAGCATCAAGCAGTGCGACGCGGACCTCTTTTAGGGTTGCTTTGATGTTTTCTTCGCTTAAACGACCTTGGCCGCGCAGATTGCGAATGGTTTTATTAAGTCTAGATTTTAAATTATCAAACATAATGCTTTTACTATTTTCTAATGGTTGTATGTTGAGGTATGATGATTATACGTGATGACTTTAGTCTGGTCTACCTGGGGAAACATATTGATATCTGAGTCTTTCTTATTGCTTATTTCACTATTTATTTTGCTAGTTTTTATTTCGGCTTTTTTCTCAAGCTCTGAAACAGGGATGATGTCTATTAATCGTTACAGACTAAGGCATCGCGCAAGGAAAGGGCATAAGGCTAGTGTTCGTGTTCAAGATATGCTGAAGCGTCCTGATCGGTTGTTGGGGGTTATTTTAATAGGTAATACCTTTGCTAATGTGTTGGCTTCAGCGGTGGCGACTGTGCTATCAGTACGTTTGTTTGGTGAGTTTGGTGTTTTTTTAGCAACTATCGCCGTTACTTTGATTTTGCTTGTGTTTAGTGAAATCACCCCTAAGACTTTTGCAGCTATAAAGCCTGACTGGATTTCATATCACTTTTCTCTGCCTTTGAAATGGTTGGCTAAACTTTTATATCCCGTAGTTTGGCTTTCGACAACTGTATCTAATGGTATTCTTTGGTGCTTTCAGGTGAATGTTAAGAAAGCTAGTACAGTTGAGCATCTGTCTATAGACGAATTGCGCACAGTGCTAAGTGATGCTGCTGGCAAAGTTTCTTCTCATTATAAACAAATGCTGGTTAGCATTTTGGATCTTGCCGATGCAACTGTTGAAGATGTTATGGTGCCTTTGCATGATATCAAGGGTATTGATATGAATGAAAGTTGGGAAAATATTTTGGAAAGGCTTTCTTCTACTCAGCATACCTGGTTGCCTGTTTATCAAGGTAGCTTGGAATCCATTAAGGGCATGCTGCATGTTCGTTCGGCATTGAATAAATTTGCCCAAAATAAAATGAATAAAACGGTATTGTTAGATGCTGCTGAAGAAGTGTATTTTATTCCAGAGGGTGCTCAGCTCGACGTCCAGTTATTTAATTTCCAGCGGGAGAGAAGGCGAATTGCTATGGTTCTTGATGAATACGGTGAAATTCAAGGCCTGGTTACAATGGAAGATATATTAGAAGAGATCGTTGGCGAATTTACAACTGATTGGTCAGCTGCTGAGCATGGAGTAAGGCAGTCAGCAGACGGGGCTTACCTAATTGAAGGAAGGCTGAATATTCGAGATTTAAACCGCCTGTTGAGTCTTGAGCTTCCTATGTCTGGGCCTAGAACTTTAAGTGGTGTGATTGTCGAGCACCTTGAAATGCTGCCTGAAAGCCAAGTCTGCTTAAGAATCGCAGGATATCCTATTGAGGTTGTTAAAATTAAAGGTAATAAGATCGCTGAGGCTAAAATTATACCCAAGTTGCGTAGTAAGTGATCGCGGATTTTCTTTCCTTGAGCTCAGCTTAGTTCTGTTAATATTGTCTACTGGTTTATTTTTTGCCACTGACTTTTATGGGAACTATGTCCGGCGAAGTAGTTATCTATCAGTCTTGAGGAATTTATCTTCAGATATTGGTATGGCCCGATCAACTGCAATATTCCAGCGTAGAACAGAAACAATATGTCCTTGCGGATTTCACTCTTTGTGTGGGACGGATTGGTCTTCCGGCTGGCAAATTAAGCACTACAAACAAGATTCTGTGGTGTGTCATAAGTTAATGAGCCGTAAGGGGTATTTATCTTGGCATGCAAGCCTTGGTAAGTCGGATCGTTTGGTGTTTTTGCCAAGCGGTTTCACCGATGGTCGGCATGGGCATTTTTCTTTTCTAGTGGATGGTGGGGAGGTCTGGCGTTTAATCGTTGGTCGTAGTGGAAGGATTCGGTCAGTGATCAGTGAAAGCCACTGACGATTGCCGCTCAGCAGCTCCCGCTCATTTTTTCATCAAAATCGCACTCAAATCTGAGAGTTTTCTTGAATTGTACAATTCCTGGCAGGCTCTGCTGATTGCCGCTATGATGCTAATTGCGGTGGTTGCTGGGTTGTGTAATAATGATTCGTAGCAATTATTTTGCTCCAATCATGGGTTCTGAGAAGTGAGTTTTTTAATAGGGTTTTATTATGCCTAGAAATATTATTAGATTTCTTTTAGTTACTAGCTTTTTATTTTTTTCCGAGGTGCATGCTGCACAAAAAGCTGCTGATTTAGGAGAGGTCTTTGGTAATATATTTTTGATCGAGGAGCATATTAGAGAGCTTGTTAGAGTAGTATGTTATGTTGCGGCTTCTGGTTTGTTGTTGGGTGCATATGTTCGTTATGATAAGCATCGCAAAAGCCCAGTTGAGGCCCCACTGAGTTCTGTCGCGGTTATGGTTTTTGTAGCTATTGTATTGATTCTTTTGGCCATGATTCCAATTATAGTGCCAAATTGATTGTAAGGATCTACTGAATTGAAGAATTTAGTTAATTTGCTGGTTTTAGTGTTTTTAGGTATCCTAACAACCGGATGTGAAGTGAAGCATAATCATCAATACTATATGACAAATCCAGAAAAACTTATTAAGGCATATAGGCAATGTCATGTTGGAGATTTTCATGGTGAGGTCTCATGTGATTCTATTGATAAGATGGTCGAAGCCTTTAAGGAAGATGTTAATAGGTTTTTGTCTGGCGATTCATACTTTGGTTTGCGGATTATTAAATTGCAAAATGAGCTTGCAAACACAAATAATGCCAAAAAAGCTAGGATTCTAAGAGAAAAAATAGAGCAAAAAATGTCTGTTGTCCGATATGTTTTTACTGCTGGTAGTCAGTAGTAAGAATTTATATTTTTTAGTTGCGTGAAGATTTTTTTACAATTTGTTATAATGCTCAAAATGTGAGCGTTTTTAGTCGAGCGATAAAGCTGTGAGAATTATACTTTTAGGCCCTCCAGGTGCGGGCAAAGGCACCCAGGCAGAAAAATTAGCTGCCCATTTAAATATACCGAAAATTTCGACCGGCGATATGTTGCGTGCAGCCGTTAGTGAAGGCACTGACCTTGGTAGGCAGGCTCAAGAATATATGGACTCTGGTAAGTTAGTTCCAGATGCCGTAATTATTGATCTTGTAGAAAATAGAGTTTCTGCGCCAGACTGTAAAAACGGATGCTTGCTTGATGGTTTTCCAAGAACTTTAGTGCAGGCTAAAGCATTGGATCGGGCTGGGATTGATTTGGATTATGTAGTAGAGCTTGTGGTTGATGATGAGGAAATTGTACAGCGTATGAGCGGTAGACTTTCTCACCCAGGGTCTGGTCGTAGTTATCACAAAATTTTTAATCCGCCAAAGGTGGAGTGGGTAGATGATATCACTGGTGATCCCTTGGTTCAGCGTGAAGATGATAAAGAAGAAACTGTCAGGCATCGTTTGCATGTGTACCACAAGCAAACTGCGCCAATGGTCGAGTTTTATCGAGGATTATCAACTGACTGTCCCAAGTTTGTTGAGGTCCAGGGTGTTGGAAAAGTTGACGAGGTGTTCGAAAGAATTTTATCTGAACTAAATATCTAGGTAGTTAAATGTATCCATACGATTTTATTTTTTCATTGTTTTTGATTTTCGCTGGAGCTAGTGTGTTTTCAACAGCAGCTCTTTTTACAAGACAATCTTTGTTAGTTGGATATATTGTATTGGGTATTGTAGTTGGCCCCTGGGGTGCCGCAATGATAACCGATCTGCGAATTGTTCATGTAATTGGTGAGACAGGTATACTATTCCTTCTGTTTCTCCTAGGATTGCATCTTCACCCACAAAATTTATTGCAAATGTTTAGGCGCACCAGTTTGGTTACTGTAATTAGCGCCATAGTATTTTTTGCTGTAGGTGTGATTATAAGTCGTTTGTTTGGTTACAGTTGGGAAGCTGCCTGTGTTGTTGGTGCTGCAATGATATTTTCAAGTACCATTATTGGTTTGAAGTTATTACCGACGACAGTCTTGCATCATCAGCATACTGGTGAGGTAATGATTAGTGTTCTTTTGATGCAAGATTTGATCGCTATTGCTACTTTATTGGCTTTAAATGCTGCTGGTACTGACACCTTTGTGTGGATTGATATTGCCTGGTTGTTGGGTGCTTTGCCGGGTCTTTTGTTATTTGCTTTTGTTGTGGAGCGTTATGTTTTACGCCCCCTTTTAGCAAGGTTTGACCGTATTCGTGAATATACTTTTCTAGTGGCAGTCGGCTGGTGTTTGACCCTGTCTGTGCTTGGCCATAAATCTGGCTTGTCATATGAGATTGGGGCATTTTTGGGAGGGGTGTCTTTGGCGGCTAACCCATTGTCATTCTATATTGCTGAAAGTTTAAGGCCTTTGCGTGATTTCTTCTTGGTGATGTTTTTCTTCTCTATTGGTGCGGGTTTGAATTTAAACGTTCTTCCAGAAGTTATTATCCCATCTTTGGTTTTGGCCGCAGTCATTCTTCTTGTTAAGCCAGCAGTGTTTTCTTTTCTGCTCCGTAATGTTCAGGAAACTAAACATGTTGCCAATGAAGTTGGTGTCAGACTTGGCCAAGTTAGTGAATTTTCTTTGTTGGTCACCTCTGTGGCTCTTATGTCTGGTTTGATTGATAGTACAGCGAGCTATATGCTGCAAACAACTACCATAATTACATTTGTTATCTCTTCATATATTGTGGTTATGCTTTATCCGACGCCTTTGGCCACCAAAGAGAGGCTGCGTCGCGACTAGGGTCTGTTTACAATTCGTGTTTCAGAGCTAAACTGCTAAGAATTTAGTAAAAATTTGTCCTTTAATGAGGGGAATATTTTAGCTATTTAATAAGTTAAAGGGCAAGTTTGCACGAATGATATGCATTTTCGGCCGTAAAGATTATTTATTAATAGGGTCTAAAGTTGAGTTTGCATAACTCATTGTTTATACTATAAATAATAGGAATGCCTTTCAAGGGAGTGGGTTATGACTTTTTTTGTTATATTGATTGCCGTGCTTTTTCAGTGGTTCTCAGCCTGGGGTGAGGCTTTGCAGCGTTTTGATATATTTGAGCATTACTGGAAGGGGTTGCGTAGGCTGATGGGGTCATCTCCTCTTTGGGGTGGTTATGGTGATTTAGTTATAGCTATTCTTCCTCTGCTAATTATTGTAGAAATTATTGAGTATCTAACCTTAGATTGGGGCTTTAACTTGCCTGAACTTTTGTTTGGCCTTTTAGCTCTTTTATATTGTTTGAAAGTAAGTAACGTTAGGATTGATTTAAAAGAATTTTTTGCAGCTTGTAAAAAAGAAGATTGGAAGGCCGCTGCAGGAGCTGCTAGTCAGTTTAGTGGTTCTGCTGTACAAGCTAATGAAAAAGCAGTTGCTAAAGCTGTTATTAACAGTTTGCTGAATAAGTCATTGATTTGGGTGTTTGGTGTTGTTTTCTGGTTTTTCTTGTTTGGTCCAGAGGGGGCTTTGCTTTACTGTTTTATTGAAAACTTAGTCGGCTATGTTGCTGGTGAGAAAAAACCACTTGGCCCTGCTTTGAAAGGAAAGGCGGCGGCTTTAAAGGCAATTTTTGATTGGGTTCCACAGCGTTTGGCAGCAGTAAGCTTTGCCTTGGCTGGACAATTTGGCCCCGCATTTAACTCTATAGTAAAACTATTGCCAGCTGGCCTTAAAGGAAGCGAAGAGAAATACCTTGATGCAGGTTTTGACGCTCTTGAGTTTGAGTCTAATCTAAAAGCCAATGGCGCTGGAAAAGTTGTACTTGACGGTGTGAAAATGCTTGAAAGGGCAGTTATTATCTGGTTAGTTGTCATGGCTATGATTACCCTCTGGTGATTTGGTTTAATGCTCTTGCTGCTCTTTTATTTTATCTTCGTAGCAAGGCTTAAATGCGGCGCAGGGTGTGCTGGATCAGATAACAATTCCATGTTAACATGTGCCGACCAAACGAATTGCTAAAAGGGTAGATATGGCAGAGGAAATTTTCGGACAAAATGGGTACGATATTGACCCACCTGAGACAGCTGAATGGCGTCAAGCGTTAGCTTCGGTAATACGTGTTGAAGGCGAAGAAAGAGCTAGGTTTCTCTTGAGTCAACTGGCGCTTGAAGCTGAACAGGCTGGCGTGACTCCTCCAGTTGCAACCGCAACCGCATATCTGAATACTATCCCTGCAGAAAAAGAAGAAAATCTGCCTCAAAAAGATCTTGATAACGCTCGTAAGTTACTTTCATATCTTAGATGGAACTCTATGGCCATGGTTGTTAGAGCTGGTAAAAGAGCTCCTGAGTTAGGTGGACATATAGCAACTTATGCATCTTCAGCTGTATTATACGAGGTTGGTTTTCAATACTTTTTTAAAGCTGCTACCAAAAATAGAGGAGCTGATCTTATTTTTTACCAAGGTCATGCATCCCCAGGCATGTATGCGAGATCATTTCTTGAAGGTAGATTTTCAGAGGATGAGCTTGATCGCTTTCGACAAGAAGCAAATGCTAAAGGTTTAAGTTCATACCCTCATCCTTGGTTAATGCCAGAGTATTGGAGCCTGCCAACAGTTTCTATGGGGCTTGGTCCTTTGCAAGCAATTTATCAGGCAAGATTTATTAAGTACCTAGATAACAGAGGGCTTGGCGAACATTCTGAACGCAAAATCTGGGCATTTTTGGGCGATGGTGAGATGGATGAGCCAGAATCTGCAGGTGCTTTATCTATAGCCGCGCGTGAAAGACTTGATAACCTTATCTTTGTTGTTAACTGTAATTTACTCCGCTTAGATGGCCCAGTTCGTGCAAGCGGTAAAGTGATTCAAGAGTTTGATAGTTTATATCGTGGTGCTGGATGGAATGTAATTAAAGTTCTTTGGAATAGTAAATGGGATGAGCTTTTTGCAAAAGATCACAATGGAACCTTGCTTAAACATTTAACTGATTGCGTTGATGGAGATTTCCAGCGTTTTAATGTGAACGGTCCAGAGTATCTTAGAGAAAACTTCTTTGGACGAGATCCTGAGCTTGCTGCAATGATAGCCGATTGGACTGATAAAGATCTGTTAGAGCTTGAGTATGGCGGACATGATTTTAACAAAATGTACAATGCCTATAAAAAAGCTGTTTCTTTGAATAATGGTCGCCCCACAGTAATTTTAGCTAAAACTGTTAAGGGTTATGGTATGGGCTCGGCAGGTGAGGGAATGAACCCTGCTCATCAGTCAAAGAAAATGTCTTCTGATGATTTGAAGGTGTTCTGCAAGCGTTTTGGTTTGCCTCTATCTGATAAGCAAATAGAGAAAGTAGATTATTATATCCCTGAAAAGAATAGTCCTGAGATTAAATTTATGCATAAACAGCGTAAAACTCTCGGGGGTTATCTTCCTGCTCGTCACCCGGGCAAACAAAAATTGAATATACCCGAGCTCGCTGCATTTAATAAGCTTTTAGAGGGTACAGGTGATCATGAAATTTCGACAACTATGGCGTTTGTCAGAATCATCGGTGTTTTGTTGAAGCAAAAAGAATTAAAAAAACATATTGTGCCAATTGTTGCAGATGAGGCACGTACGTTTGGTATGGAAGGTTTATTTCGTCAAATCGGGGTCTACTCTGCAGTTGGTCAACGTTATGAATCATATGATCAGTCTCAGATTATGGCTTATCGTGAGGCCAAGGATGGGCAGTTGCTTGAAGAAGGTTTATCTGAGTCTGGGTCAATGGCAAGTTGGTTAGCCGCTGCAACCTCTTATGCAAATAATGATTTGCCAATGCTACCTATTTATATTTATTACTCTATGTTCGGTTTCCAGAGAACGGGCGATTTGTGCTGGCTTGCTGGTGATATAAGAGCTAGAGGCTTTTTGCTAGGAGCTACAGCAGGTCGTACAACTCTTGCTGGCGAAGGTTTGCAACATCAGGATGGCCACAATCATTTAATGTTTAGTTTTGTTCCTTCTTGTCGAGCTTATGATCCAGCGTTTGCTTATGAACTTGCAGTTATAATGCATGATGGTATGCAGAAAATGTATGTGGATCAACAGGATATCTATTATTACATCTCGGTAATGAATGAAAATTATACCCATCCAGCCATGCCAAAAGGTGTTGAAGAAGGTATTAAGAAGGGAATGTATAGATTTAAAAAATCTTCTTCTAAAGCTAAAGTCGAAGCGCAGTTGCTAGGTTCTGGTACAATTTTAAATGAAGTAATTAAAGCTTCAGAAATTCTTGAAAATGAATATAGTGTGGCGACAAGTGTTTGGAGCGTTACAAGCTTCAGCGAGTTAAGACGAGATGGTATGGATGTTGAGAGGTATAATAGTCTCCATTTAGATCCTAAACAACATAAAACTACTTACGTTAGTGATTGCCTGAAGGGTACTAAAGGCCCCGTTGTCGCAACTTCTGATTACATTAGACTTCATGCTGATCAAATCAGGCAATATGTTCCTGGCGACTATCATGTGCTTGGTACTGATGGTTATGGTCGTAGTGATACTCGATCTGAATTAAGAAAGTATTTTGAAGTAAATGCCGGTTGGGTTGTTTACTTAACTCTAAAAGTTTTAGCAGATAGAGGCGAAGTTCCTAAAGAGTCTGTTAAATCTGCAATGAAAAAGTTTGGCATTGATCCTAAGCGTTTGGATCCTTGGACAACCTAAGGCCTGGGAGAGTTATTAAAGTGGCTATAAAAGAAATTAAAATTCCTGATTTAGGCGGCGCTGCTGGCGTTGATGTTATTGAGCTTAATGTCCAAGTTGGAGACTCTATAGAGGCTAATGACCCAATTGTCACTCTTGAGGGCGATAAAGCATCCATGGAAATTCCATCACCATTTGCAGGTGTGATTAAGACAATTGCTGTTGACGAAGGGGATAAAGTATCTGAGGGTGATCTTTTAGGTACTATGGAAGTTTCTGGAGAGACAACTGAAGACATTCCTATTAAAGAAGAAGTAAAATCAGAAGAACCTGCTCAAGAGAAGCCTGCTACAAAGGTAGAGATGGTTGATGAGAGTCCTAAGGCAGCACCTACTCCAGCAAAAGTGGTTATGCCAGATGATTCTAGCGTTCATGCCGGTCCTGGGGTTCGTCGTATGGCATTTGAGCTAGGGGTTAATTTGTCATCTGTTCCTGGTTCAGGTCCTAAAGGTCGTGTTGTAAAAGAAGACGTATTGAGCTTTGTGAAAAAACAAATGACTACCGGTGGCGGCGGTTCTGCTCTTCCTGGAATACCTCCCGTTGATTTTACTAAGTTCGGTGATATCGAAAAGATGCCTCTAAATAAAATTAAGCGTCTTACAGCTGAGCACATGCATCGATGTTGGGTTAATATTCCCCATGTGACACAATTTGAAGAGGCTGATATAACTGATCTTGAAGCATTCCGTCAGGCACAAAAGAAAGTTGCGGGCCAAAAAAATATTCGCTTAACGCCTCTTGCTTTTATTATGAAAGCGGCAGTTGCTGCTCTTAAAGAATTTCCTACATTCAATAGCTCTCTATCTCCTGAAGGTGATGCGTTGCTTCTGAAGCAGTATTACCACATTGGAGTTGCAGTTGATACACCTGATGGATTGGTGGTGCCAGTCGTTAGAGATGTTGATCAAAAAGGTATTTTTGAATTAGCTGCAGAGCTTGGAGAAATAAGTGAAAAGGCTCGAAATAAACAACTTAAACCTGGGGATCTACAGGGTGGTTCGTTTACCATTTCAAGTCTTGGCGGTATTGGTGGAACAGGATTTACCCCGATAGTTAATGCGCCTGAAGTAGCAATCTTAGGTGTTTCTAAATCAAGCATGAAGCCAGTTTATGAGAACGGCGAGTTTATTCCTAAATTGATATTGCCGTTTTCTTTATCTTATGACCATCGCGTAATTGACGGTGCAGAAGCTGCTAGATTCTGCCGGTTTTTGTCTAGTTGCTTAGCTGATTTGCGTACGTTAATTCTGTGATTTTTAAAGTATTGGAGTATTTATGAGTAAGTTACAAACTGAAGTAGTTGTTCTAGGTAGTGGCCCTGGGGGTTACTCTGCAGCTTTCCGAGCCGCTGATCTAGGCAAAAAAGTTATTCTTGTTGAACGTTATGAAACACTTGGTGGTGTTTGTTTAAATGTTGGCTGTATTCCTTCTAAAGCGCTTTTGCATGCAGCAAAGGTTATTAATGAAGCAAGTGAAATGGCCGCTCATGGTATTGAATTTGGCAAACCAAAGATTGATGTTAAAAAGCTGCTTGAATGGAAAGACAATCAAGTTGTGGGTCGCTTAACAGGCGGTCTTGGCATGATGGCTAAGAAGCGTAAAGTTGAAGTTGTTACCGGAGTTGGTAAATTTATTTCTGCCAATGAATTAGAAGTGGAAACCAAAGATGGCAAAACTGTAGTTGAATTTGAAAATGCAATTATTGCAGCAGGATCTGAGCCTATTAACTTGCCTTTCTTGCCTGAAGATGACCGTATCTTTAATTCAACTGGAGCACTGCAACTTAAAAATACTAAAGGCCGTATGCTCGTGCTAGGCGGTGGCATTATTGGTCTTGAGATGGCTAATGTCTATGATGCTCTAGGCTGTGACATCTCTGTAGTTGAGTTTATGGACCAATTAATCCCAGCTGCTGATAAAGATATAGTTGATCCTTTCTATAAGCATATTAAATCTCGTTATGAGAACATTATGCTTGAGACTAAAGTAACAGCTGTTGAGGCTAAGAAAGATGGTCTTTATGTTACTTTTGAAGGTAAGAATGCGCCTGAAAAACCAGAGCGTTATGATCAAATACTTGTTGGTGTTGGCCGTCGTCCAAATGGTGACAAGCTTGGTGCTGAGGCTGCAGGCGTTGTAGTTACTGATCGTGGCTTTATCGAAGTAGATAATCAAATGCGCACTAATCAATCTAATATTTTTGCAATTGGTGATATCGTCGGTCAGCCAATGCTGGCTCACAAAGCTGTGCACGAAGGTCGTCTAGCTGCTGAAGTAATTGCAGGGAAAAAACACTTCATGGATGCTCAGTGCATTCCTTCTGTTGCTTATACTGATCCAGAAATTGCTTGGGCTGGTCTTACTGAAAAAGAAGCCAAAGAAAAAGGTGTTGAGTATGAAGCTGCTGTATTCCCTTGGATGGCAAGTGGGCGTGCTTTGAGTGTTGGTAGAACTGAAGGTAAAACTAAGCTTTTATTTGACCCTAAAACTAACCGTTTGCTTGGTGCTGCTATTGTTGGTGTTAATGCTGGTGAGTTGATTGGTGAGCTTTGCTTGGCAATTGAGATGGGTGCTGATGCTGAAGATATTGGTTTGACTATTCACCCTCATCCTACCTTATCTGAGAGTATTATGATGGCTAGTGAGATCTATGAAGGTACTATTACCGATCTATACATGCCAAAGAAAAAGAAAAAGTAAATAGTTACTAGAGCTCTATTTTAGGCAATCTAGGGCGAAAAACCCGCTTCAAAAGCCGCTTATGTGTAAATAATACATTGCGTCGCTTTTTCGGAAATTTTCGCCCTATTTTCTCTCAAAATAAAACGTTTTAGTTTTTTCCTTGTCTGCTATAATTATCTGGATTTGCAGCTGCAAGATGAATTGTTAACAGATCCTAAGACTGCGTAACATTAGTTTCTTCTTCGGCCAAGCTACCTTAGGGTAGCTCTTGCTAAACACCAAATCTCAATATTTTCTACGCCATTTTTCTTTAGTAATTTCGCTACACTAGTTATTGTCGATCCAGTTGTATAAATATCGTCAATAATTGCTATGTGTTTGTAAGGGATCTCTTTTTTTAATTCAAATGCATTTTTTAAATTATCAGTTCTTTTGTTTGATGGGAGTGAAGACTGTGGATCGGTATTTTTAATTCTAATAACATGACTTCTTAGGATAGGTATGCCTAGATCTTTAACTATAATTTTTGCTATTTCAATTGATTGGTTAAACCCCCTTCTTTTTATTTTTTTTCTGTGTAGAGGCACTGGAATTATTGCTTCTGGTAGGTTGGAGTTATTTTGCTTAATTGATTTTATGAATGTTTTGATAAGGATATGCCCGGCGGTGAAGTCATAATGAAATTTATATTTAGTGATTAATTGATCGACGGGCTGCTTATATTCAAATGCTGAGATTGTTTTAGTTTGGATGGGAGGATGTATTATACATTTGCCACATTTTATAGATCTTGAGTTGTCGGGCATTGGTGTTGCACATGTTAAGCACGGTTTTTTAATTAACGGTAAATTATCTACACAGCTAGAGCATAAGCTAGTCATTGTGTCTGATTTTTTTCTACAGATAGTGCAGGATGGTTTTAGTATTTTTGATAAGACTTTAATGATATTTTTAATCTCTATATATTCTTTTAGCAGATCCTAAATCAATGTCAAACCTCTAGCAATACTGTACTTTGGGTGTTATTTTTATGGATATAATTAATCGATAATGCAAGGAACAGTAATGTACAAAAAAGAAATTGAGTATTTTGACGGAGATCAAAGGCTAGTAGGTCAACTAATTCATAAAAATGATATTTCAGAACCGCAACCTGCCGTTATTATTTATCATGCTTTCGAAGGTTTAGGTGAGTTTGTTATCGAATATGCAGAATGGTTGGCTCAAGAAGGCTATGTTGTATTTGCTGTCGACATGTATGGTGACGGCTATGTAGCGTCAGATATTGAAGATTGTTTCCGCCTAATTACGCCATTTTTGGAAGATCGTAGTCTAGTTCGCCGCCGTGCACGCTTGGCTTGGGAGGTGGCCCGTAATCAAGAACTAGTTTTGGAAGATAAAATTGGCAGTATGGGGTTCTGTTTTGGTGGTATGTGCGTACTTGAATTAGCCCGTTCTGGAGCTGATTTTAAGGCAGGTGTAAGTGCGCATGGTGTTTTAGCAAAATCAGATGAGCTTGTTACCGAGAAAATTAAAGCTAGTTTGTTGGTCCTTCATGGTTATAAGGATCCACAAGTTCCGCCTAAAACTTTTGATGGTTTTGCCCAGGAGATGATTGAGGCCGATGTTACGGATTGGACTTTCACAATGTTTGGTAATGCCGCACATTCTTTTACTGATCCAAGAACTGGTTCTTTTGATCCTGAAAAGGAGCTATCCATGGGTCGTATTTATGATAAAACTGCGGCCGAACGAACTTATCGTTATGCTGTTGATTTCTTTAAGGAAATTTTATAGTTATAATGAGTTAATAATTACGTTCACTAGGAAGATATAATGAAGCAATGGACTGCTTTACTGTTGGGCTTGTTTTTGTCATTTTCAGCTACAGCTCAAACAGATGTTACCCAGTTTAAGTTAAATAATGGTTTGACTGTTGTCCTTAAGCCAGATCATAGATCCCAATCAGCAACACTACAAGTTTGGTATAAGGTCGGTTCCTCTTATGAGCCGCCAGGTCTTGGTGGTATATCTCATCTTCTAGAGCACTTACTATTTCAAGGAACAAAAAATCACTCGGCTGATGATTTTGCAAAAATTATGCAGTCGGTTGGTGCTGAATCAAATGCCATGACTAGCGATGATTTCACAATGTATCATGAGACTTTGCTGAAGAAAAACTTATCAACAGCTTTTAGGTTAGAAGCTGATCGCATGCAAAATGTTGTTTTTAATCAAAAGATTTTTGAAAAAGAAAGACAGGTTGTTATGGAGGAGAGACGCCTTCGAACTGATGATCAGCCAATTGCCTCAACTTATGAACTATTTAAAGCTACTGCTCAAGTTGCCCATCCTTATCATAATCCTGTGGTTGGTTGGATGAGCGATCTGAAAAAAATGAGTATGCAGCAAGCAGAAATGTGGTATACGGATTGGTATGTTCCAAGTAATGCAATTCTTGTTGTCTCTGGTGATTTAAAAGCGGATGAAGTTAAAACTTTGGCTGAAAAATATTTTGGCTCAATTCCGAGTGGGCATGTTCCAGATCATAGCTTTCAACTTAATCCCCCAACCAAAGGTATTAAAAAAATTGTAGTCAATGCGCCAGCCAATTTGCCTTGGTTAATACTTGGTTATAATGTTCCCGTGTATAAAACAGCAGAAAATAAAAAAGATGCATATGCTCTACAGGTTTTGAGCTCAGTTTTATCTTCTGGCGAAAATAGTATGTTTGTCCGTGATTTAGTCCGCAAGCAACATCTGGTAGGTGGAGCTGATATTGATTACTCAATAGCCCAGAGATTAAATGGATTATTTACAATTATGGCAAGCCCTTTGTCAGGTATTAAACTTGAAACTGTTAAGCAGGCATTGTTTGATGAAATTAAATACCTACAAAGTAATAAATTATCAAATAAAGAGTTAAGGCGAGCTCAAAGACAGCTGCTTGCTAGTGATACCTATCAAAAAGACTCGCAATTTTATCTTGCTTTTGAACTAGGTAGGGCGCTAGTTGTTAATATTCCACTTGAGTGGGTTGATGGTTGGGTTGCAAATATTAAGGCAGTGACCCCTGCAGATATACAAAGAGTTGCTAAAAAATATTTAATAGATAATAGGCTTACGGTGGGTGAGTTGCATCCTATTCCAGGTAAAATTCCTGAAAATACAGTCGAGAGCCTGGAGGGTGTGAAAAGTGTTCACTAAGAAGTTAAATAAATTAATATTTATTCTCGGATGCCTAGTTTTCAATTCAACATTTGCTGCTAGTTGGGACTCGATAGAACACTGGCATACTAAAAATGATATTCCAGTTTCATTTATTCATACGGATGAGCCAGGCATCGTTGATGTTGTGATAGCTTGGCGTGCTGGGTCTGCTTATGATGGAGATAGTAAAGGGTTGGCGAATATTACTTCTGAGCTCTTAACTACTGCAACTGACAACTTAGAGACTGAGCAAGTGGCTGAAAAAGTTGACGATTTAGGGGTTAGTATTGGTGAAGGTGCTGATCGTGATATGTCATGGGTTAATATGCGAATGTTATCGGATCCCGAAGTCGTTAGTAGGGCTAGTCAGTTATTTGGCGACTTGATTTCATCTATGAAGTTTTCAAGTAAAGATTTCAACAGAGTAAAAGATGACGCATTGGCAGAAATTAAAGCAAGAGAGCAATCTCCATCATCTGTTGCTATTATGACTTTCTTCAAAGCTCTATATGGCAATCATCCGTATGCAAGTCCTATTGTTGGTACAACTAATACTGTAAAGCTAATTAAGAACTCTGAGGTCCATGATTTTTATAATAAATATTATGGAGCTAAAAATGCCAAAATTAGCATTGTGGGCCAGCTCACCTCTAAGCAGGCAAAGTTATTAAGTAACACGATTTCAGCGAAATTAGCAAAAGGTCAGTTGGCGCAATCTATTTCAGAGCCGAAAGCGCTTACAAAAAGCATGGTCGTGAATAAGTGTTTTCCGTCGGAACAAACACATAGTTTAATGGGTAATTTAGCTGTTTCTTACATTAACCCTGATAGATTAAAGCTTAAGCTAGCAAACGGAGTGTTAGGCGGAAATGATTTTACCTCAATGCTCTATAAAGAGATTAGAGATAAGTCGGGACTTGCTTATTCTGCCTACAGCGCATTTATTAGTAACAAAGTTCCTGGCCCATTTATAATGATTATGCAAACTAGAAATAATAAAGCCCAAGCAGCCATTAACAAAACAAAAAATATTTTTGATGGTTTTGTTAAAAATGGTGTTACAAAGAGTGCCATAGATGGAAGTGTTAATGATGTGATAAATAGCTTTCCCCTATCGCTAGCAACTAACGAAAGTATTATATCTCAGTTGGTGACCGTAGATTTTTATAACCTTGGAGATGACTATTTGTCTACCTATGTTGATAAGATCAAGTCATATTCTGTGGATCAGATAAATACGGCTCTGAAGCAATGGGCTGATTCAAAACAGTTGCTGACAGTGACTGTTGGTGGAATAAATTGTCAAGGAGAGAATAAAAAATGATGTTTTTATTGTTTTGTAGTTTGTCTGTAGCTTTTGCTATAGCGTGGCTAGGGTATCGCAGGTCAAGTATCGCAGTTTTTCTATTTAGTTTAGCTTTTGCAGTAGTTTGGTTTTTACACCATGTAACTAGTCATATCAATATAGATTTGTAAGGGTGAAGTAATCATGGGTTCTATACTTTTTTCTCGACGAGCTGCAAGAGTTTTAAATGTTTTAGACGTGTTCGGAATAGCTTTTATTTTGGTTATGGCGTTTGCTTTTCAGATTATTATGAAAGACTTGCCTTGCCCGCTATGTCTGTTGCAGCGGTTTGGTTTTTTAGCAATGGGTTTTGGCTCGGCTTTGAATCTTCTGTATGGTTTTAGAGCTAGTCATTATGCCTTGTCTATTGTTGCAAGTATTTATACAGCTTTTGTAGCTTTAAGACAGATCGCTTTACATGTAGTTCCAGGTACAGGAGGGTATGGGCCTGAGTTTCTTGGGCTTCATTTATATACGTGGGTTTTTATAATTGCCAATCTTGCAGTTTTATATCTATGTTTCGTGATGAGTTTTGCTGAACAATATCAAAGGCATGTTAGAGTAAATGGGCACAATGGCTTTCTGCGTAAGCTTGGAAAAGTTGGTATAGGGTTGCTTTTTATCCTTGTTCTGTTAAATGCCTTAGGAGTTTATTTTGAATGTGGGTTTGGTCAATGTCCTGAAAATCCAACAAGTTATATCCACTAGAGGTTATGCCTATAGGGCTTTATCAGGATGGAAAAATGATAATGTGGTTTTGCTAGAGTCTGCTAACAATTAGTGTTGCAGAGTGAAAATATTTAAAATGCTAAAGAATTTGTTTTTTTAATTAGGTAAATAGCCTCTTTATTTAATGAATTAAAAGCTAAATTTATACAAATTTGCAGCTGCAAGACCAATTGTCAGCAGACCCTAAAATCTTTGTTTGATTTTGTGGTGTAATTTGATACACTTCGGGTTTCTTAAGGTGTGTTAAGAGGTTTAAATAGTGGATCACGCTACTCTTTATATGGTCCTTGCGGTATTCTTCGGGTTTATTATGGCTTGGGGAGTGGGGGCGAATGACGTCGCAAACGCGATGGGCACAGCTGTAGGTTCTAGAGCCTTAACTTTATTCCAGGCAGTGATCATTGCCACAATTTTTGAATCACTAGGTGCCTTGCTTGCTGGCGGGGAAGTTACTACTACAATTCGTAGCGGTATAATTGATGCTAGTGTTCTTAGTAACTCACCAGATATCCTGGTTCAAGGCATGCTCGCTTCGCTTTTGGCCGCGGGGTCTTGGCTTGTTGTAGCGTCTATATTCGGCTGGCCAGTATCAACAACCCACAGTATTGTCGGAGCTATTTTAGGCTTTGGTTTGGTAGTTTTGGGTGTTAACGCAATCTACTGGCATAATGTTTTTAATATTGCTTCAAGCTGGGTTGTAACTCCAATAATCGCGGGTGTTCTTTCTTTTGCGTTGTTTAGAAGTGTTCAGGTTTTGATTTTTGAAACTGAAAGCCCAATTCACAATGCCAGAATATATGTGCCAATTTATGTATTTATAGTTACTATGATGGTCTCAATGATTACCATACTGAAAGGTCTTGCTCACGTTGGCTTGGCTCTCAGTGGCATTTCGGCTGTCTTGATTTCATTAGCTCTAGGTGTCGTTGCGTCAATGGTTTCAATATTTATGATTAAGCAGCTACACATCAATGCCGCGCGAGATGGTGGGGTTATAAACTTTACGGTCTTAGAAAAAATATTTGGTGTTTTGATGGCTATTACAGCATGTTCGATGGCTTTTGCTCATGGATCTAATGATGTTGCTAATGCAATTGGTCCGCTAGCTGCGGTTGTAAGTATAGTAAAGCATGGCGGTGATATTGGTCAGAACTCTACTGTGCCAGTTTGGATACTGGCTTTAGGAGCTGTAGGTATTGTTTCTGGGTTGATAATCTATGGCCACAGGGTTATTGCAACCATAGGTTCTGAAATTACTCAGTTAACTCCAAGCCGTGGGTTTGCTGCGCAATTGGCAACAGCTAGTACTGTCGTATTCGCTTCTGGCCTTGGCTTGCCAGTATCAACTACCCAGACTTTAGTCGGTGCAATTTTAGGAATTGGTTTTGCTCGAGGCATGGGTGCTTTGAATGTCTCTGTTATCCGTAATATCTTTTTATCTTGGATTGTAACTTTGCCTGCTGGAGCGGTATTGGCAATTATTTATTATTACCTGATTCACATATCCGTTGGCCTGCTTTAGTTTTTTTAACAATTCCTATAAGTCTCTGGAGAAATCTCATTACTAACCAATAGGTTAAGGGTTGGTAATGTTTATGTGCTTGGCGACGGGGTCTCTGACTCTGAGGCAGTGTCGGCCGTAAGCGAGGCTTCACTTGTTTGATCTGGGTCTTTAACGCCAGCTTTATCTAGTGAAGACATTATTCCTTTAAGTATTGTATCTACTTTCCCTTCAGAAAAATTGCCTGATGATTCTATTTGATCCTTGATTTCCTTAACAACTTCGTCTCTCTCATTATCTGGTAAGTCTTTAATTGCTTTACCTGCAGCAATAGTTAGACCGGTTGGTTCCCCGCTGAGCTTATCTATGCCGATTATCAAGTCCGCTTTTTCTGCTGCAGATTTGTCTTTCATCGCCTCTTGAAGGCAGGCGGATAATTCATCGTTGCCGCCATACTTTAAGATATCAAGTGAGGCTGCTCGAAGTTGAGATTTTCCTTCATTGCGGGCTTTTATTGCTTCATTGTATTTGTTTTTTTCTGCCTCAGTTGGGTTTTCTCCGAGGGGTTTCGGTAGCTTGGGTAGGTCATCGCTTAGTTTGGCTATCAAGTTCTTGCGATCTGCTGGGCGCATTAGTTTGACAGCATAACTTTGCGCTGCACGATCACTTTTAGATCCGCTAGTTCCTTTTTCGCCTAGTGATTTGTACCACTCTGCTGGAGCATTTTTCTCAGTATTGTTGTTAAATGCTGCCTTTCTTGCTCCTGCAACTTTCTCTAGTTTAGCTAGTCTTGAATGATGAGAAAAGTCTTTTAGTTTAGAATAACCTTCAGCTGCTATAACCATGGGTATTGCCATGAAGATAGTGCCAGGGTTGGCGCACCCCAATTTAAACCTTTTCCCTAGTGTGGTTTTAGGGTTTGCAAGAGCGTCCAATGGAGACATTGCTATGTCTGCAGCTTTGCTTAAAATGTTTTTTTTGTCTGAAATAAATGTGACATCCTGCCCATTTTCAATAAAAGCTTCGGCCATCGCTATAGTTTGTCTTTGATTGCCATTGGAGCTGAGTTTGACTTTTTTCCATCTGTTCATTGGCTTGCTTTTAACAGCTTGCTTTATTGATTGAGAAGATATGCTGGGGTCGGTTATCCTAAATTTTTCAGTTCCAGGCTTGTCTACTTCCTCGTCTTTATTATTTTTTGTTGTGGCAGCTTTGTATTCAAATACAGTATTCCCTTTATTGTCGGTGATTTTGTCACCCTTTTTAGGGGCTTTGGGTGACGTAGACATTTCATCTCTAATCTTATCCAAAGCATCATCGGTGCTAAGCTTGTCAAATTGTTTTATTGTCTGGTTGTAGTTCCCGCTTCTCGCAGAAACTTCATGTTTCAGGTATTCAATTAATTGTTTTTGTGCTTCTTCGTCAGAACTATTTTTGATTCTATCAAACCTAGCTTTTACATCATTTACTTTGCCTGAAATCATTGCTGTGCGGAATTTTTCTTTTTCAGCGCCAGTCATGTTTTCTAATCTTTGGGCGTTAGCTATTGTCGTTCCTCGGTCGTCGTATCTGGGGTTGATTTTTGTGCCTTTAAGGCTGAAGGTATTTTCTTTTTCAGATAATTTAGATCTGATGTCGTTTAAGCTAGCGTTTTGGTCAAGATCAAAATCTGGGGTTTGCACAAATTTGATCAGTTCTTGTGATGCTGCTTCGGGCTTGAATTTTTCAGTGCTGTTTGCTGTATTTGCAATTGCTTTTGCGACTTTTTCTCGAAAATCCTGGTCTTCAAGTATTCTTTGCTGGAAGGGGTTTGTGGTATCTTTAGGGATGCCCTTAGCCAGCATGCTGCTATATTGTTTTACCTCTTTATCGCTGACTCCAAGTATGTTTTGGCGGTTGCTTTGATTTGATGCTTCGCGGTCAGCCAAAACTTTTGCTTGAATTCTGTCAATAGCTGCATCAATTCCTGTATCGGTATCCCAGTCTCTGTTTCTTGAAAATTCTCTAGGGTTGCTTTCTATTTCCTGCAAAACTTTTTCTGTTAAATCGGCCTGAGTATTTGGTGTTTTATTAGCTATATGACTAGCAAGACGTGACTTGAAATCAGCTTCTGCTGCTATTTTTTGTGCAAGTAAGGAGTCGTCAGTTATATTTGATAGGGCGTGCTCAATATCTAGTAGTCTTTCTTGAGTGGCTAAACTTTCTTGTGCTTTTTTGATTTTTTCAGATAATTTGGCTTGTGAAGCCTCAAGATTCTTAGAGCTTTGTTCATCGCTACGGTTATTTTGATAATTTTTGAATTTTTTAATGTAATCTGCGACTGCATCTTTACCATCGTCACTGTTAAGAATAAGGTCAAGCAGCTCTTTATCATCCATTCCAGCTTTATTTTTATCTATTAAATCTTTAAGCTTCGCCGGCAATGAGTTATTTCCAGTTGCACTAAGGTTGGCCGTGTCCAGCTGTTTTTCCTGGAGGGCGTTGTAGATATTAACTAGAGTTAAAGCCATGATATCCTCTTATATATGTTATACTTCGGATTAAGTTTATGTAAGATTATAGCTAATTATCCTTAAGAATTCCTTATGATCTCTTGTTTGAATTCATTGGGTTTTCTTGTTGATTATTTTATGATTTCATGCTTGCAATTTGTAGACAAATTCGTTATTCTTACCGGATCTTGAAATATACCGAAAAAATGTACGGAGTAAATTGATGAAAACATACAGCGCTAAACCGCAAGAAGTTAAGCGTGAATGGTATCATGTTGATGCCACTGATCGCGTTCTTGGCCGCTTGGCTACTGAAATTGCATCACGTCTACGTGGTAAGCATAAGCCAGAATACACGCCTCACGTTGATACAGGCGATTATATCGTTGTAACTAATGCGCAGAATATTGCAGTTACTGGTCGTAAAGAAGAAAATAAAACTTATTATCATCATACTGGTTACATTGGCGGTATTAAATCAATTACTCTTGATAAGCTTCGTGCTAAAAAGCCAGAGCAAATCATTGAGTTGGCTGTGAAGCGCATGTTGCCTCGCGGTCCTCTAGGCAGGCAAATGCTTAAAAAGCTTAAAGTTTATGCTGGCGCTGAGCATCCTCATGCTGCTCAAGAGCCAAAAGAATTGCCAATAATTGATGACAGAAAGACTAAGAGAGGCGATGAAGATAATGGCTAAATCAGTAGAATATTATTACGGTACAGGTCGTCGTAAAACAGCAAGTGCTCGTGTTTTTATTACTCCAGGCAAGGGCGAGATGGTTGTAAACGGCAAGCCTATGGGTGAGTACTTTGGTACGGCAGGTCTTAGAATTATTGCTAAACAACCTCTGGCTGCTGTTGGGGCTGAAGGCCAGTTTGATTGCATGGTTACTGTTAAAGGTAGTGGTCCAAGTGGGCAGGCTGGTGCTATTGTTCATGGTTTAGCTCGTGCTTTAGTTGATTACGCTGAAAAGAATGAGCTGCCTGAGTCCGAGTACCGCGGTAAGTTACGTGCTGAAGGTCATATGACTCGTGATTCTCGTAGAGTTGAGCGTAAGAAGCCTGGTCTTCGTGGTGCGCGCCGCAGACGTCAGTTCTCTAAGCGTTAATTTGCGCTACATATCGCGTTTATTTTCGAGAGTGCCGTGCGATTTTTCGTGCGGCATTTTTTATGGAATTTCAGGTTGAGTTGCGTGTAAGATGTATTTAATCAGCTTAACCTGTAATCGTATAATATGATCGTTAAAAACGTAGACCATGTTGATCCCCTCGATATTTCCAGTTCTAGTGGCGGCCCCCTGGTTCACCTTTGGTGTATTCATCGTGAGTATTCTTCGGCAGAAGTTGTAAATTTTTATGGCTTACTAAGCCCTGATGAAAGAGTTCGCGCTGATAATCTTAAGTCTTCTGAAGCTAAATCAAATTTTATAATTTCCCGAGCTCTGTTGAGGTTGGTTCTTGCTAAATATATTTCTAAATCTGACCCTGGAAGTCTTATTTTTCAGTATGGGGTGCACGGTAAGCCTGGGTTGCAGGGCTTCCCGAGTTTAAGTTTTAACTTGTCGCATTCAGGCAATAGGTTGCTTGTGGCTGTGGCGCAAGATTTTGTGGTTGGTGTTGATGTTGAAATTATGCGAGCAAGGTCGAATATTGTAAAGTTTGCCGATAGGTTTTTTGCAGTTAGTGAAGCTGAGAGCGTTAAGCAATTAGCTAAGCAAGCGCAGACAAGGAGATTTTATGAGCTTTGGGTCGCGAAAGAATCAATATTAAAGGCTGAAGGGGTAGGGGTATCTCCTTTGGCTCTTAGAAAGTTGGTTGTTGATGAGGTCGTTGGTTTTGAGGTGTCTTGTTGGGTTGATGGGGGCTACTGTTGTGGCTTGGCCTCGAGCGCGAAAGATGTTTCTGTAGAGATGATAAATGTCCGAGTGTCTGATTTTAGGTTTTAAATCTCATTTTTTATAGATTATATTTCGTTAGGGGCAAATAAGCTGTTGACAAATCAATTCAGATTAAGCAAAATGCGAATTCAATGTTTGGAGGGGTTCCCGAGCGGCCAAAGGGATCAGACTGTAAATCTGACGGCTCAGCCTTCGCAGGTTCGAATCCTGCCCCCTCCACCAGTTTTATGTGACTAGCTAAGTAAGATATTCAACTAAGTGTTTTGTTAAACAGTCGCGCGGGTGTAGTTCAGTGGTAGAACTTCAGCCTTCCAAGCTGATAGCGAGGGTTCGATTCCCTTCACCCGCTCCATCCTCATATAGCGAATAAGTGCAAATGATTTAAATGAATATGCCCACATAGCTCAGCGGTAGAGCACTTCCTTGGTAAGGAAGAGGTCACCGGTTCAAGTCCGGTTGTGGGCTCCACTCAGCAAAGTTGCAAATATCATCTATAATGTGTTTACGATTCATTATTTTATCGTTAGAATGGTACGCATTATTTGTTTAGGTTCGGGCAAATTGGATGATGTCTGAGGTAATTTGTTAATTTTTGGGAGTTTAAAATGGCTGATAAGTTTGAACGTAATAAGCCCCACATGAATGTGGGTACAATTGGTCACGTTGACCATGGTAAAACAACTCTAACAGCGGCGATCACAAAAACAGCTGGTGTTGCGGTTGATTTCGAGAATATTGATAAGGCTCCAGAAGAGCGTGAGCGTGGTATTACAA